>DXCM01000013.1 GCA_019116025.1 Candidatus Companilactobacillus pullicola
TCAAAAAGGTTTAATATATTTCTTATACAACATGAATCAATTCATAGTATGTCCAGGCCAGGAACGCGTTACGACAATTCTCCAATAGAACGTTGGTGGAATGATTTCAAATTGAGATGGATCAATCTACATGAGACGCCTAAAACATTGGAAGAGTTAAAACTTTTGGTGAAGGACGGAATGAACTATTTTGATACTCTAGATAGATCAGAAACAAGAAATGGACTCACTCCAAAGGAATATTGGAATGAGTCCATCTCTTAAAGTTATATTATTTACTCGAAAAAAGTGTCAACTTGACAAGGCCTAGTGCATTCCAGCGGTCCACAGAGATTTTTCTTCCGACGGCATCCAGCACCAACCAAACAATAGAAGTAAACTATTAAGATTAAAGCGAATCAAAAAAAGACAACCACTGTAGGGGAACAGTAGTTGTCTTTTACTTTAGGGGTAATTCACTTATCAGGGAGGAAAAGTAAATTATTTTTTATTATGAGATTTTCATCTATTTTTAGTTTTCTATATGTTTAAGGGGGGATGTAAATTAAAGCTATTTGCTTTCCTTTAACTTACAAACTACATGATAGACACTAAATGTGAAGAAAATGTGATAACAATATTCTGAAAATGAGAAGATTGAATCTTAATTCAAGTAGATTTTCTTCAAATCGCTTATTTCAGAAGGAGTTACGTGTAATTCATCTTTGATATAATTATCTATATTACCAGACATCTTAGCAATTTCATCTTCAGCTGTAGCTAGATAGTCAGAATGAACTGTCATTAAGTCACGAACTGAACTCAAAACGTCCTTGTCAGTGTAACCCTTCTTTTGTAAATCAAGGATTAAGTTGTCAACGAAGCCCTTGTTAACTTTGTTAGTTAATAAATAATCTTTCTTAATTTCTTCCATAGGAACACCTAAAACAGTCATTAGATAGATGGCTCCCATACCAGTTCTATCTTTACCAGCACTACAGTGGAAAAGTAAGACTTCATCGTCTTGGTCATTAGTTAATAATTTATCAAAAAATGTTCGATAAGCTCCCTTAGCCTGGTCACCTGTGATAATATCACGGTAAACGTCTTTCATATGGTGGAAACCATTAGTAGGGTCACCGCCAATTTCAGGAATGAAGGTCTCACTTTGAACTTTGGAGGATTCTGTTTCGTCGGCTTCAAAAACAGGATCAAAAACGTATTCTGCCCCATCAGGAATACGGTCAGGCTTTTCGTTTACTTCCTCGTGTGAACGAAAATCAACGTCATACTTTAAGCCATAGTTGCTTAAGAATTCAAGGTCACCGTCAGATAAATCACTTAATCCGGCTGATCTGAGAACTTTGTGGTACTTGATTGACTTGCCATCAACTGTTTCGTATCCACCCAATTCACGAAAATTAACACCTTTTTCAAGGTTTAAAACACGCTTATTATCTTTAGCCATACCTTTAACTACCTCTGCATATTTTTCTAATAATCATTATATCAAAAGGAAGAGTCATCCTATCATGAAGTTTATTATTGCACCTGGAAAATATAGTAACAATATTAGCTCGACTAAGATTGGTCAGGCTATTTATAGTGGCATCTCGCGCGCTATGCCTGATGCAAAAATAGTTACCATGCCCGTTACTGATAGTAAAGACGGGATGCCTGCCTTAATAGAGCATACCATTGGTGGGCATTGGGATGAAGTCTCCTACTTTGATGCTTTCTGGGAAAATCGAACTGGGCGTTATCTTGTTACCCAGATCGATAGTCAAAATACCGCTATTATGGATTCAGAGCAAGTGGTTGGCGTAGATTTAGCAAAAAATAAAAGCCGAAATGACTTGTTTCATGCAACAAGTTATGGTTTGGGCGAGTTCATTATGGACGCTGTCACCAATGGCGTCAAAAATATTGTCCTCTGTTTAGGAAAAACAGCTGTAGCTGATGGGGGACTTGGAGCTTTGCAAGCTCTGGGTGCTAAAATTTACGATGAGGATGGACAATTGGTTCCTGAAGGCGAGAATCCGTTGATCAACGCTTTTCGAATCGATATGGAAGATGTCTATCAGTTATTAGGCAGACGAACTCATTTGACGATTCTATTGAGCTATTCCGAAAGAAAAATATCGGATCCTATAAATTATTTGAATGAAGCACAAGAAAGTTTTTTAGAAGATAATTTAGTTTTTATCACTGAAAAAATGAATCAGAAGTATAATTTAGATATACACCCGATGCCTCATTCTGATTCAATCAAGACTTTGGCTGGGGCTTTTGCAATGATTAATGCACGTATTTCTCGCTCATCGTTTGAGTGGGTAGCGAAGGTTACGGGAATGGAAGATACGATCCGTTCGGCAAATATTCTGATTACGGCAACAGATAAGATATCTCGAGAGGCCATGCATGATGACATGTTGTATCACTTGAGTCGTCTAGCTGGGGCTCAAAAAATTCCTACCTTTGCTTTATGTAATAATTTTGTTGATGATTTTCAAAGTTACGAACAGCTTTTCACAGGGATTTTTTCGACTCAGATGACTGAGTATGATGACGAGATGACGATGTTTGAGAACTACGAATCAGTTTCAAACCAATTAGTACGGACGTTACTGACTTTCAAATAATTATGTAAAATATTGAATAAAATATATGAATGCATTAATCTTACATTAGAAGGTATTCAATAAGCGCATTGGAGGATTGAATTATGGAACAAGACTATAAGAAGATTTTGGTTCCTGTAGATGGATCAAAAGAAGCAGAAATGGCTTTTAAAAAGGCCGTAACAGTTGCAAAAATGAACGGTGGTCACATCGATGTTTTAACAGTCTTAGATACTAAGCAATTCATCGGTTTGCATGGTGGTATGTTGAATGGTGATGTTATCTATCAACTTTCCGAAGATGCGCAAAAGTATCTGACAGAATTAAAAGACGGTGCTGTTAAAGATGGCTTTAAGGAAGAAGACATCGATATCCACGTTCGTTTCGGTGAACCAAAGACAGTTATTTCTCAAGAATTCGTAGAAGAATACAAGAATGATTTGATCATGATTGGTTCAACCGGTATGAATGCTGTAACACGTTTGTTAGTCGGTTCAGTTTCTGAATACGTTACAAGAAATGCAAGAACTGATGTTATTATCGTTAGAACAGATGTTGATAATAATAAATTACCTGATAAAAAGAAAAAATAATTATATTGAAGGCTGGCGGATGTCGGCCTTTTTTAGTCTGGAGAAACTTATTAATGAGATGTGATTGGGGCAATGAATCAAAAGAAATGCAAGCTTACCATGATAATGAATGGGGCAAACCTAGTCATGATGAAAGATATTTTTTTGAAATGTTGACCTTAGAAGGGGCTCAAGCAGGATTGTCGTGGGCAACAATTATTAACCGCCGAGAAAATTATCGAAAAGTTTATGAAAATTTTGAAATAGATAAAGTGGCAGCCTTTGATGAAGATAAACGTGAGGCTATGGTACAAGATAAAAGTATTATTCGTAACCACTTAAAAATTGATGCTTCGATTAGTAATGCACGTAAGATTCAAGAAATGCATCGAAGTGGTGAAAAATTTTCTGATTATATTTGGAATTTTGTTGATAATAAACCAATAATTAATCATTATAGTGATATAAGTGAATTACCTGCTCAAACAGAATTGTCGCAACGAGTTAGTAAGGATTTGAAAAAACGTGGTTTTAAATTCGTAGGACCGACAATTATGTATTCATTTTTACAAGCAGTGGGTGTGATTAACGATCACATAGATTCCTGTAATTACAAATAGAAATTAGTATAATGGTATTATTAAAGGGTTCTTTCTTGTTATTTGGTTATGACGTGTCTGATATCAACTGATGTGGTGGAAGTATGCCCGTCGGTAGTAGAAAATCTGTGGGCTTGGAATGCGGTGGACACGGCTTGAAGCTAATAATTTTTCACTCTGTGAAAAATCATGGATTTCCAAGTCCGGTCTTCTACTAACCTTGCTGACGCAAGCTAAGTAGAATTTCACCACTGAGGGCCCACAGATTTTCTACTACCGACTATATTTCTGGTTCTATTGTTATTTGTTGAAATTGTAGTGTTTGGACAGTCTTTGATTTCATATGTGGCTAGATAAAGTTGTGTATGTATATACTGAAAATGTATAGGGCTATCTGAATACCTTGAGAAAAGTGATTTTTAAAATAGAAAGATGCTGGATTAAATAATTCATCTCGAATAAAATAATCGGAGTACTCTTTAGTCCGGAGCAAAAATTGGGGATGCGTTCAGCTATGAAATTATTGTTATCGGCTGTGCCGATTACAATAAGGCCGACTTCGGAGATCCATTATTTTGCACGAAGTGTAAAATGATTAGCTCCGAATCGTGCCCATAGCGTTCCAACAGCATCCCCAATTTTTGTGGAGGACGGCAATTTTACACTATAACCAAATTGAAAGAGAACCACCGAAGACGGAGGATGATTATGAATTCTGAAACTATTAGCAAACTAGCTGAAAAGCTTTATGAAGATAGAAAAAATATTGAAGACAAATCACAAAATTTTGATGCACAAGCTGTGTATGACATCTTAGATTCACTTGAGGTTTTAAGAAAACCAATTGAAGAATACTTTGAAATGACTGAAGACGATTACTACCAAAATGAATCAGACCATCGTTTAACTTTACAAAATCCTGATCAAAAATTGAGTGAGTTGCATGACCGTGTGCAAGTTAATCACGTTGATGGCTCATTGTCTGGTCATAAGATCAATTTTACATATAACCACGAAGATCCATATGAAAGTGGCGATTATAAAGTTAAGACCGATATCAATTTGGTCAGTTTTGCATTTACCGTTATCGGAGCAGTATATGACAACACCATTGTCGCTGATGTTAGAAATTCAGTTTCTAAAGATGCAATCCTTTCAATCGGACTAGCAGCACACGCTATTGAGGAATGGCAATAATGGAATTAATATCAGTCAATGATTTATCATTGCAACGAGAGGGCTACTTTGCATTCAAGCATGTAGCTTTTTCTTTATCCCAAAATGAAATAATTGGTATCAGTGGCGAAAATGGTAGCGGTAAAACACAGCTTTTGGAAACAATAGCGAATTATGAACAGGCTGATAGTGGCAGAATCAAATATACTCCGGGTGTCAGGATTGGCTATATGCCACAAATGGATCCACAAGTCATTGAACAAACGGTGAGAAATTATCTGGAAGATATCAGACGTCTATCTAAACATTTGGCTGTCCGCAAAGATCAATTAGAAGCAATGATCACTTACATGAAATTGGCACCATATCTGGATAAGACGATTGAACAACTTTCTTTAGGCCTTAAGCGCCGAGTTAGTTTTTTGGCTGCGGTCGTGGGACATCCCAACGTCTTATTATTAGATGAACCGTTTGTTTTTCAAAGCAATGAAATGGTTCAAAATATGTTGAGTATGATTCAGGACTTGAAAGATAATGGTTCGGGCGTCATAATCACGGAGACTCAAATAAGTAATGAAGTATCCGAAATACTAGATAAAAATTATCAATTCAATAATGGTGCTTTGCAGCAATTTAAAAGCTTAAAAATTAAAGATAGTCTGTTAACCTTCAGTGTTCATCACAATTCCATCGCGCTAACGAAGGATTTGGCTGAATATGTGGTTAAAAATGCCAATAATCTTGTCGTGATCAAAATCCCTCTGAGTCAAAAAGATATGATTATCGGTAAGATGATTGCTCTTAACTATCAGTTTGAGGGGGATAATGATATTGAAAATTAAAATATTATTGAAAAATTATTTACAGTTTGTTTTTCAAGATTTTCTATACCTGACATTATTGTTCTCAATTATTGTTTTTGGCTTAACGGCCGATCGACTATTAAGTATTGATTATCATGAGAAATATAGCCTATTATTAATAGGGATGTTTTTTTTATCGTTATTTTCAACGATGAATTTGTATCATAACGATAAAGTTTATAATCATTATTTAAAACAAAAGGTGAACAGTTACTGGTCAGAGGTAATCAGTCAATTTTTAACGGTATTAATTTTAAATATAATTTCCGGAATATTGATTTTTGCATTTAGTTTAATTCTAAGTAAAGATATATTTTTAGATGTCGTAGGAATAGTTGCTTTAATTTCTGTAGGATTTTTAGGCAGTTCAATAGCGGCGCTTTTCAAAACTCAATGGCAAAATCATTCCAGTCTAGGACAGATTGGAACGTTAGTTTTTGTCTACTTAGCCTTGTCAGGTAGCGTTGTCGGTATCTTTCAAAACTTTGAAGTGATTTTTCCACCTCTTTCTAGAATGATCGTCAGTTTGCAAAATAATTCTTCTATTACTAAACTATTGCCAATAGCAGGGCAAACATTCTTGTATGCCTTAGTGCTATTTGTTATTAGTTGCTTTATTTATAAAAAAAATAAGAAAAGTTGAACAAAACTATTGCAATGAGATATTCTTTTTTGTTTTAATATCCTGATGAAGTGAGGAGGCAATGTTTTATGAGCAATATTTATTTACGTCAAGCAACACTTGACGATTTGCCAAGAATTATTGATATCATCGGTGGCGCTAAGAAAACCTTACGGGACCGTGGCGTTGATCAATGGCAAGTGGGTTATCCCGATGAGAAAATCCTAGAACAAGATATTCAAGAAGATATAAGTTATGTTTTAATACTAGATGGTGAGGTAGTTGGAGTTGCTGCTTTGCAACAAGGCTATGATAAGAATTATCAAGATATGACCTCTGGGTCATGGTCAAAAGATTCTGATGTAACCTATTCAATTATTCACCGGATAGCTGTTGAACCGGGCCACCAAGGACAACACCTTTCAGCCGCATTGATTCAACAACTACTAACAATTTCACATTACTTAGGATACAGTGATGTCAGAATTGACACTCATCCTGATAATTTAGTAATGCAACACGTTATTACAAGTAATGGATTTGTTGAAAAAGGCACTATTACGATGGATGAAGATCATGGTATTAGAAAAGCTTATCAGATTCTTTTAAAGTAAGCGTCAAAAGATTATTTTTCATATCTTTGATATATAATTGAGCCATAATGAGACCATCGTGAGATGGTTTTTTTACTATATAAGTATGGGATATTGGAGATCATAAAATTGAAAATCAAAAATATTGCAAGCAGATTGTTGACACCAAAGCCATCAGAATTCATATCAACACAAACTGATATGTTTTTGAAACGCTTGAAGCCACGTCCTTTTGTTATTGATTACATTAAGGGCGTTTATGATAATAACGTAAAACCTAACGTTACAGATGATACAGTGACTTTGTCCGTTTTAACTGATACACATGCTAAGGCAATTGCTAGTGCATCTTATTACGGAATCAACGGGATACGTCATATTATTGAGGCTAATAGCGTTAGTGATGCCGTCGACTTAGACTTGAACGTTCATCTGGGGGATTTGATTGATGGAAGCGATAAGCCAGAAATTAGTCGTGGCTTATTGAAGTTTGCAGTGGAAAATTATGAGAACAGCAAACCACCATTCTTTCTTCTAGAGGGCAATCACGATGAGAATGATAAATACGATGAACATCGTTTCTTCGGATCAGCATCATTTCATCGTGATGACTATGACTCATTAGTAACAAAGTATGATTTTGAACAATCAGGGATTTTTAGATTAAATCCTGTTTCAAAAGTTGGCTGGTATGATAAAGGCGATATACGAATTGTCTTTATCGATACGAGTGATATTCCTTATATACTTAGCAATGGTTCTAAAAAGTATGATTTTAAAAAAGTCCGTGGCGTCAGAGAACAACAACTTGAAGATTTGATTACAATTCTCGAAAATACTGTCGATAAACATGTTATTGTAATGGGGCATGCTAATATTGTGAGTCCGAGTGGTCGTAGTGCGTTGAACTTTAATGGCGACCTGATTCAACAATTGTTAGTAAGCTTTAACAACAAAAATTCTGGTCAATTAAAAAATGAATTGACAGGAGATTTTGGTGTTAATTTACGCTATGATTTCTCATCTACAGGCATTTCTAAGGTAACAACTTATATTTGTGGTCATATGCATTATGAAAAAAACTACAAAGTTTCTGAAATTAATCATATAATATTAAATTGTTCGGCCTTAATGGGTAAGAAACATGGTTTAACAACTGATTATAATAAAAAATGGGACAGGCGTTATAATGAAATCTCAGAATTAGCGGGCTATTTCATTAATATCGACCCGAACAAATTGCGCTTACAAATTTTTGGTTACGGAGCCGCTACAAGATATGTAAGTTTTGAAATATAAGGGAGAATTTTTATGTGTGGAATTGTCGGATTCGTAGATAAAAATATTACAGACAAGAAACCTGTAATTGAGGCTATGATGGATACGATCAAACATCGTGGACCAAATAGTTCTGGTGAATTATTGGATGGCGATGCTGCTTTAGGTTTCCGCCGCTTGAGTATCATTGATATCAGTAGTGGTATGCAACCTATTTATAACGAAGATAAATCAAAAGCTGTTATTTTTAACGGTGAAATTTATAACTACAAAGATGTTAGAAAAGAATTAAAGAAAGCAGGACACGTTTTCTCAACTGATACTGATACTGAAGTCCTTCTTCATGGTTTTGAAGAATGGGGTATTGAAGGTCTATTAAAGAAAATCCGTGGTATGTTTGCTTTCGTGATTTATGATTTAAAAACTGGTGACATTACAGGTGCTAGAGATTTCTTTGGTATCAAGCCACTTTATTACTACAACCGTGAAGGTACATTTATTTTCGGTTCAGAAATCAAATCTTTCTTGAAAGAACCAAACTTCAAGAAGGAATTGAACAAAGCTGCTTTGAAGCCATATTTGACTTTCCAATACTCAGCTTTGAACGAAACTTTCTTCAAGAATGTCTTCAGAATTCCTGAAGGTCACTACTTTACATTCAAGAACGGCAAGTTAAGTATCAAGAAGTACTGGGATATGTCCTTCAAAGAGAACAATTTGTCATTTGAAGAAACTGTTAAGAGAATTGACAAATCTATTCGTGAATCAGTCAATGAACACTCTATCAGTGATGTACCAGTTGGTTCATTATTGTCTAGTGGTGTTGACTCAAGTTACGTTACAGCCGTTTTGAAACCACAACATACTTACTCAATCGATTTTGATACAAGTACGTATGAAGAAGGTACAGCAGCTAAAATGTTAGCTGACAAATTAGGCTTGGAAAACACACGTGGTATCGTTACAAAAGAGGAAGCGGTCAAATCCATTCCTCTAATTCAATACTACATGGACGAACCTGACTCAAATCCTTCATGTATACCACTTTACTTCTTAACTAAGTTAGCAAGTAAGGATGTAACGGTTATTCTTTCTGGTGAAGGAGCCGATGAATTGTTTGCTGGTTATGCAAATTATGGCTTCCATTCACATTCAAAGGCTATCCGTGTCGTAGCGGAAGATTTGAAACGCCTACCAAAGGGAGTTAAGTACAAATTAGCTCACGGACTAAAGAAAATGCCTAATTTCCCAGGTCGTTTGCACTTGTATGAATCAACTGCAAAGGCTGAAGAATTCTTTATTGGTCAAGCTAAGATCTTTACAGAAAAAGAAGCTGCAGATTTAGTTAAACCTGAATTTGAAAAATCACGTTCAGTTAAAGATATCGTTATGAGAAGTTATAGCAAAGTTAGTGGTTATAACGATGAAGTTAAGAAGATGCAATACCTTGATCTTCACCAATTTATGTCAAATGATATCTTGCTAAAAGCCGACCGTATGAGTATGGCTAATTCAATGGAATTACGTGTACCATTCTTGGATAAAGAAGTTGCCAAAGTAGCTGCTGGAATTCCTACTAAGTATCTTTTGAATAGTAAAGATAGCAAGTACGCACTAAGAGTAGCTGCCGAGCGTGCATTACCTAAGGAATGGGCAAAACGTGAAAAACTAGGCTTCCCAGTACCAATTCGTGACTGGATCAGAACCAAAGAAGTTTACGAACAATTCCGTAGTTTATTCAGCGCAGATTTTGCCGGAGAATTCTTCGATCAAGATGCAATTTTGAAGATGCTTGATGGTTGTTATCGTGGAGAAAACGACGATCGTCGTAAAGTTTGGACAATTTATACATTCTTGATTTGGTATAAAGTATTCTTTATTGACGATGGTAAGAAACCAGACGTAGACCCACAAGTTAAAGTAAGTGAGAGAGCATAGTAAGAGAGCGGAGTAGGCCCGCTTAGATTCCGAGCATTTGCAGGACTTTGCGAATTGGCTGCGAAGCAGACAGTTCGTGAAGTCAGGCAAAGCACAGGAATCTGGCCTACGCAGCTCGTTTTCACTATTCATCAAAGAACAATGGTTTATTTGAATAGAAGCTAAAGTTATTCAGCAAAGAACAATGGTTTATCCGAATAGAAACTAAAATAAAAACATAAGCAATAAAAAAGAATCCAGTAACTCGCTTTTGAGTTACTGGATTCTTTCAGTTCCAAGACTACAAGCATAATAATTTAAGAAAATAATAAGCCTCTCAGATTTAATATAAATGAGGCTCTCGTTGTGCTAAATTGAGTATGGTATAATTTTGTGTGAAATGTGTGTAATTTTAAAAATAGAATTAATAATAGTAAGAGGTTGATCCCTATCGAAACTGAATCAGGAAAAAAATTCACGCCCATTCTTTTGGGTAGTGATATGAATGTTTACGGAATGGCCCGTGCTTTCCATGAACTCTATGGGGGCACTGTTAAAGCCTATGCCGAAATCCAATTGGCACCTACAAGATATACAAAAATCTTAAATTTAACTCTCTATTCAGGCTTTTCTGAAGACCCTGTTTTCATTGAAAAAATGCGTGAAATTGCTAAAGTTTACCAAAACCATGAGGAACCAGTTATTTTAATTGGTTGTGGGGATGGTTATGCCGAACTTATCAGCAAGCATAAAGAAGAATTGTCTAAGACTTTCGTGTGTCCTTATGTCGATTATGATTTACTAAAATCATTGAATAATAAAGAGAGTTTCTACCATGTCGCTGATGAACATGGCCTACCTCATCCATTAACAAAAATTATTACAAAAGATATGTATGAGAAGAAGAATGATCTTGATGTTCCATTCGATTTCCCAGTTGCTTTAAAACCAGCAAACAGTGTGGAATGGTTGGATATTCATTTTGAAGGCCGTAAAAAGGCTTTCATAATTCACTCTCAAGAAGAATATATGACTATCGTTGGTAAGATTTATGATAATGGTTATACATCGGATTTGATTCTCCAAGACTTTATTCCTGGGGATGACTCTAATATGCGTGTGCTCAACGCCTATGTTGACCAAGAACACCACGTTAAGATGATGTGTTTAGGCCATCCAATTTTGGAAGACCCTACACCACAATCAATCGGTAACTATGTAGCCATTATTCCTGAATTCAATCAGGATGTTTATGACCAAGTTCAAAAATTCCTTGAGGATATTGAATTTACAGGTTACGCCAACTTTGATATGAAGTTTGATTCTCGTGATAATACTTTCAAATTCTTTGAAATTAATTTACGTCAAGGAAGAAGTAGTTTCTTTGTGACGCTCAATGGCTATAATCTTGCCAAATATGTGGTAGAAGATTATATTGAGGGTAGTTTAGAAAAAGAGCCAACAGTTTATGCCAACAAGAACAAAGCACAACATAAATTGTGGTTAGGTGTACCAGTCAAGGTCTTCAACAAGTATGCAGCTGATAATGATGCAACTAAATATGCTGATGAATTAATCAAGCAAGACCGCGTTGGAACAACCGTTTTCTATAACAAAGACAATTCCTTTAGACGTTGGTTGTTATTGACATACATGTTCCATAATTATGTTAAGAGATTTGATAAATACTTCCAAGAGAATAAAGGACGCGACTTTAAATAACCTAGGGGGTTTAATATATGGATGAATTAAAAGAATACAAAGTTAAAAAAATTGAGTATTCTAAGATTTTAATCTGTGTCGATTCAGATGATTTTGAGTCATCAAAAAATGCCTTTAATTATGCGTGTTCATTAGCTAAACACTATAATTCAGAATTAGGTATTGTTTCCGTATTGGAAACAGGTGACTTGAATATTTTTCAATCGCTAGACCCAGAAGTACTAGCAGAACGCCGAGAAGAGATCAAAGAACTTCTCGAAGTTTACGGACAAAAAGCCAAAGAATATGGCGTTAAAGACGTTCATATGATGGTAACAGAAGGCGGACCAGGAACAGTTATCGTAGATAAAGTAATTCCTAAGTTCCAACCAGACCTAGTTATTGTCGGAGTGGAAAAGAAGAATAAGAACCGTAATACAATCGGCTCACAAGCTTCGAAGATCGTAAATAGCGCTGGCGTTTCAGTTAGTGTTATTAGATAGAGTAGAGAGCGAAGCAGGGGCGGTCAGCTCCCGAGGATTAAGACTACTTTCTCAGTCGGCAACGAAGTGCCGGCAGAGAAAGTTGACTTAACCGGAAGGAGTTGCCCCTGCGTAGCTCGTTTCCACTATTCAGCAAAGAACCATGGTTTACTTGAATAGAATTAAAGAATAACAACAAAAGCTCAATGAACAGTTATCGAAAAGATAACAATCACATTGAGCTTTTTTAGTGCAAAACATATTTTTATTTAAAAATTATAAAAATGAAAATTATTCTAATAAAAAGTAATTAGTGATATAGTAGTCTTTAAAAATAATAGGCGGTGAACAATTTGTTAATGAATAAAGTTATCGGTGGTGCAGGGGACTTAATTGATGCTAAGCCCGCCGATTATAAGGATAATTTATATCTAGCTGTCAACGGTGCTTGGCAGGAGAAAGCTACAATTCCACCTGACAAATCTCGTACTGGTGGTTTTACAGATCTTGATGAGGGCGTTGAAAAAACACTCATGAAAGACTTCCATGAATTTGCAAACGATGAAAGTGAAGTTGATGATCCTCGTTTGCTTCAAGCTGTGAAGTTATATCGCCTAGCTAATAATGTGGATCATTTGAGCAAGTTCCATCAACAACCAATCTTGAAAGATATGCAACGCATTACTGATTTGAACAGTGTTAAGGATTTAGGGGATAACTTGGCACAATTGTCAAAAGATGGTTTTGCTTTGCCAATCGATATCAGTATCGATGCTGATATGAAAGATACAGCTAAGAACGTCGTTTATATTAACGGTGCTGGCTTGATTTTACCTGATAAGACTTACTATGATGAAAAAAATGAATCAGGTAAACAATTATTAGCCAAATACGCTGATGTTGCTGGACGCTTACTTTCAATGATCGGTTACAAGCTGGATGAAGCTAAAGAAATTGTCGAAAAAGCATTGAAATTCGATAAATCATTAGTTCCTATCGTCAAGAGTTCTGAAGAATGGGCAGACTATACTAAGGTTTATAACCCAATGAAATTTGACGAATTCGTTACTAAATCCGATGTTTTGAACTTGAAGAGTTTGGTTGTTGATTCTGTTAACGACACACCTGAAAAAGTTATCGTAACAGAGCCAAGATACTTGGATAATTTGAATAAACTTGTTAACGCTGATACTTTTGAAGATATCAAAGCTTGGATGATGGTTAAATTCCTCACTGGAAATGCTTCAATCCTTGATGAAGAATTCCGTCAAGTTATCGGTGAATACAATTTGGCCCTCAGTGGTGCTAAAGAATTAAAGAACAGAACTAAGTATGCCTACAATTTTGCTGCAAGTATTTTCAGTGAAGTCGTTGGTGCATATTACGGTAAGAAATACTTTGGTGAAAAGGCCAAAGAAGATGTTCGCAGCATGGTTAAGAAAATGATTGCCGTATACGAACAAAGACTTTCTGAAAATACTTGGTTGAGTGAAGATACTAAGAAGAAAGCCATTGTCAAATTGGATAAGATCGTTATTAAAGTTGGTTATCCAGATAAGATTGATGATCTTTATAATAAATTTGAAATTAACGAAAATGATTCATTGTACGACAACGTTTCTAGAATTAGAAAGGCCATTGCTCAACACAGTTTGGATCAATATCACGAACCTGTTGACCGTACAAAGTGGTTGATGCCAGGACATATGGTTAACGCATGTTACGATCCATCAAGAAATGACATCACCTTCCCAGCTGCTATTTTGCAAGCTCCATTCTACAGTTTGGACCAAACAAGTAGCCAAAACTTTGGTGGTATCGGTGCTGTTATTGCTCATGAAATTTCTCATGCTTTCGATAACAATGGTGCTCAATTCGATGAATTCGGTAATATGAATAACTGGTGGACTGATGAAGACTTTGCTAAGTTCAAGAAGCTCACTCAAAATATGATCGATGAGTTCGAAGGAATTCCATATGCTGGTCATAAAGTTAATGGTAAATTGGTTGTCAGTGAAAATGTTGCCGATGTTGGTGGACTTCGCTGTGCCTTGGAAGCTGCTAAGAGTGAAAGTGACTTTGACGTTAAAGCCTTCTTTATCAACTGGGCTCGTGTTTGGAGAAACAAGTCAACACAACAATTGACAGAAATGTTCCTTTCAATCGATGTTCACGCTCCAGCTCCATTACGTGCTAATGTTCAAGCACAAAATATGGATGAGTTCTATGACGCCTTTGGTGTTACTGAAAAAGACGGTATGTGGTTAGACGCCGACAAACGTGTTAACATCTGGTAATATTGAAGATTTTCTAGACATTTTGTCTGAATAAGAAATGTAATCATCTAAACAGGGATAGGCTAAGGCTTATGCCTGTTTTTTTGAACTATTAAAAATATTTTGATGATATCCAATAAGTGTTATAGTGAATCAAAATAAGTTGGCGGGGTGAATAAATTGCTAAATAAAAAAATGATCGGTGGATCTGGAGATATTCAGAATCCCAAAGAAACAGATGTGAAAGATAATCTGTATTTGGCTGTTAATGGTGCTTGGCAAGAAAAGGCTGTTATTCCCAATGATCGTCCTAGTACAGGTGGATTTTACGATTTGATTAAGGGCGTTGAAGAAACTTTGATCAGTGATCTTCATGAACTAATCAAGGATAAAAGTAAGATTGATGATGACGAACTTTTGCAGGCGGTTAAACTTTATGAGCTAGCGAACGATACTGAGAAATTACGCAAATATCATCAAAAACCGATATTAAATGATTTACGTAGAATTTCTAAATTAAGTAGCTTGGAAAATTTGAGTGATAATTTTGCTGATTTATTAAAGAATGATTTCGTTTTGCCTTTGCAACTAGACGTTGATATGGATATGAAGAATACCATTCAAAATGTGGTTTATCTGACGGGAGCCGATCTGATTTTACCCGACAAATCCTACTATGCTGACGGTAATGAATCTGGACAAAAATTATTGGAAAAATATGCTCAAGTAGCTAATCACTTGTTGGCGATGGTGGGCTATAGTTTGGATGATTCTCACAGAATCGTTAAGCAGGCTTTAGACTTCGATAAGACGTTAGTTCCAATTGTCAAAACTCCAGAAGAATGGGCCGACGATATTAAAAATTATAATCCTATGGATTTTGACGAATTCATTACTAAATCTAAGAATTTGGATTTAAAGAAGTTTGTCGTTGATTCAGTAGGTGACGAGCCAATCAAAGTTATTAACCGTGAACCAAGATACCTGGAGAATTTAGATAAATTGGTCAATCCTGATACCTTTGAAAATGTAAAATCGTGGATGATTGTTAGATTTCTATTTTACAAAGCTAATGATTTGGATGAAGAGTTCCGTCAAACAGTGGGGGAATATCGTCTTGCCCTCAGTGGTGCTAAAGAATTATTGAGTCGAGACAAGTTTGCTTACCATGTGGCTGAAAGAAATCTTGATCAAGTAGTTGGCACTTATTACGGTAAAAAATATTTTGGTGAGAAGGCCAAAAAAGATGTCCGCCAAATGGTTGAAAAGATGATTAGTGTTTATGAAGAACGTCTTTTTAATAACGATTGGCTAAGTGAAGCTACTAAGAAAAAGGCGATTTTGAAATTAAAGAAGATGGTTTTAAAAATTGGTTATCCAGATCAAGTTGAATCAATCTTCAGTAAAATAAAAGTCGATGAAAATCTATCTTTGTATGATAACTTAGCTCAAATTAATAAGATCAAAAATGAAGATGAGTTAAGCCGACTTCATCAGCCTGTTGATCGAAGTAAGTGGTTGATGCCAGGACATATGGTGAATGCCAGTTATGATCCGCAAAGAAACGATATCACTTTCCCAGCTGCCATCTTGCAGGCACCATTTTACAGTTTAGAACAGACAAGTAGTCAAAACTTTGGTGGCATTGGGGCAGTCATCGCCCATGAGATTTCGCATGCCTTTGACAACAATGGTGCGCAGTTCGATGAATTAGGAAATATCAATAACTGGTGGACTAAAGAAGATTATGCAACCTTTAAGCAGCTAACTCAAAAGATGATTGATGAATTTGATGGAATTTCTTATATTGGCAAGAAAGTTAATGGGACATTGATTGTCAGTGAGAATATCGCCGATGTCGGAGGTTTACGTTGTGCCTTGGAAGCTGCCAAAGCTGAAGTCGATTACAATGCTAAAGAGTTCTTCACAAATTGGGCTCGAGTATGGAGAAGTAAATCAACTGAACAATTAACTGAAATGTTGTTAGCTTTGGACGTCCATGCTCCAGACTCGCTTCGTGCCAACGTTCAAGCACAAAATATGGACGAATTCTACGATGCCTTTGATGTCACTGAGAAAGATGGAATGTGGTTGGATAAGGATAAACGAGTCAATATTTGGTAAAAACTATAGGTGAAGCGTGAAATCAATAATTTCATTCTTCACCCTTTTTCTTTTAACATGAAAAGTATTATCAGAATTACTGTAATAACTATCATTAAATTTATTTTAATAATATTAAAATAAGTGATATAGTATTTACTAAATCAAAACGCGGGGTGAAAGTATGTTAACAAGTAAAATTATGGGTGGAGCCGGAGATTTAACTGACGGTAAACAGACTGATTATAAAGATAACTTGTATTTGGCCGTCAATGGAGCTTGGCAAGAAAAAGCTGAAGTGCCAGCTGATAAATCTAGTGCCGGTGCTTCCATGGATTTGGATCTAAAGATTGAAAAAGAATTGATGGATGACTTTCAACATTTAGCTGAAAATGATACTGAAGTTGAAGGCAACGAGTTTTTACAAGCAATCAAATTGTATCGCCTCGCTAAAAATACTGGTTTTCTAAAAGAACTACATGAGAAACCTATTTTGAAGGATCTTCAAAAAATTGAAAAACTTCAAAACTTACAGGATTTAAATCAACAATTATCTGAATTAGGCAAAGAGAATTTCTTTTTACCAATGAATATCTGGGTTGATGCTGATATGAAAGATACAGCCCACAATGCTGCTTATGTTGACGGAATAGATTTAATTCTGCCAGATAATACTTACTATGCCGAAGATAATCAATCCGGTAAGAAGCTTTTGAGCAAATATATTACAGTCGCTGAAAAACTTTTGGTTATGATAGGTTACTCAGAAGATGCCGCTAAAGAAACTGTTGCTAAGGCGATAGCTTTCGATAAGAGCCTAGTTCCTATCGTTAAGACATCTGAAGAGTGGGCAGAGTATTCAAAGATTTACAATCCAATGCCATTTGAAGAATTTGTTACTAAATCTGAGAATTTGGACTTAAAGAAATTAGTAGTTGATCAAATTGAAGCTACGCCAGAAAAAGTTATTATCGTTCAACCTAGATATTTGGAAAATATCGATAAATTAGTCAACGATGATACATTTGGGAACTTGAAAGCTTGGATGTTAGTTAGATATTTAGTCTCTAACAGTTCATATTTGGATGAAGACTTCCGTCAAACAGTTGGTGAATACGATTTGGCCCTCAGTGGTGCTAAAGAATTACAAAGTAGAACAAAATTTGCATACCATTTGGCTGAAGATAATTTTGATGAAGTCATCGGAATCTACTACGGTAAGAAATATTTTGGTGAAAAAGCTAAAGCCGATGTTCGTAGCATGGTTGAACGAATGATCGGTATTTATAAGCAGAGATTGACTGATAACACTTGGCTTAGTCAAGCAACTAAAGATAAAGCCATCTTGAAGTTAAATAAAATCGTAATCAAAGTTGGTTATCCTGATAAGATTCAAGAAGTCTTTAAACAATTTAAAGTCGATGAATCTCAATCCCTATATAACAACATTACGCAAATTGATCGTATTGTTCGTCAAACAGAACTAGCTAAATTTAGCAAACCGGTTGACCGCACAGTTTGGTTAATGCCCGGTGAAATGGTCAACGCTTGTTACGATCCATCAAGAAACGACATCACCTTTCCAGCCGGAATTTTGCAAGCACCATTTTACAGTTTGCAACAAACAAGCAGTGAAAACTTTGGTGGAATCGGCGCAACATTTGCTCATGAAATTTCTCATGCCTTTGATAATGACGGTGCCAAATTCGATGAATATGGAAATATGAAGAATTGGTGGACTAAAGAAGATTACGCAAAATTTGAGAAATTAACACAACAGATGATCGATCAATTTAACGGAATTCCATTCTCAGGTGGAAAAGTTAATGGTAAGTTAGTAGTCAGTGAAAACATTGCCGATGTCGGAGGATTACGATGTGCAATCGAAGCCGCAAAGATGGATGCAGACTATAATCCTAAAGAATTCTTCATTACATGGGCCAAGTCATGGAGATTTAAAGCCACACCAGAATATAATGAGAGATTGTTAGCAACCGACGTCCACGCACCACAACCATTAAGAGCCAACGTTATGTCACAAGATTTAGATGAGTTTTATGAAGCATTCGACATCAAACCAGGCGATGGCATGTGGTTAGATGAAGATAAGAGAATCACCATTTGGTAGAGAGAGCGAAGCAGGGGCGCCCAGCTCCCGAGGATTAAGACTACTTTCTCAGTCGACAGCGAAGCGTCGGCAGAGAAAGTTGACTTAACCGGAAGGAGTTCCCCTGCGTAGCTCGTTTCCACTATTCAGCAAAGCACAATGGTTATTTAAATATAGAAGAATTCAAAAAAAGAACGATAAAACAATCCAAGTTTTATCGTTCTTTTTAACATTCAAGACCAAAAATCCGCACACTCAAGATATAACTTTCCCTCTATCCCAATAGGCGACTATCTTAAAGATAACAAAACCAGGGGGTAAGAAAAATGAGTCGCAAACTAGATTGGTTATCAGTCGTTCTAATTATTTTGTTAGTACCAGTAACGATTTTAATAGTTGATGCAATTTATCCAATTTTAAAATTTGATCGAAAATATGCACAAATGATTTTGGATACACTACTCATCTTAATTGCAGTAACATGTAATCTTAAATTCTGGAAATTAAAAGTTACTTTCTTCAATCCAAATCATATTTTTAAACAGATCTTGAATATGATTCCACTGTTAGCATTCATGTTGATTCTGGGAAAGTTTGGCAACCTAGGATTTCCCAAAGCGGGATGGAATGCATTCTTAACAGTATTGTTAATCGGAATAGGTGAAGAATATGTTTATCGTGGCCTATTGATGGCACAACTAGAAAAGATTTTACATTCGAAACCATTCCTGATTGTCTTAATAAGCTCAGTGAGTTTTGGCCTAATTCATATCGGTAATATGTTCAATGTAACCAATAAATGGGTCGTAGTAGCCCAAATGATAGTAGCAGCAGCTACAGCAATGTTATATGGGACCCTTTATAGCCAGACAAACAGTTTATCATTAGCAATCATGTTCCATATAATTGATGACCTACCAGCATTTTTCTCAAAGAGTTCAGCCACAGCCGAGTCCCTAATGCCATCACAAAAAGTTATGCAATTCCTATTGATAACATTAGTACTCTTTGCTATTTGTTCATTAATTGCATTCCTACAGATAAAGCTCAATAATCTACATTTCAAAAAGTATAATAAGTTTCAAGTCTGAGTTCGTAAAATAACATTTATTAGAATAATTCTAGATAGATGCTATTTTTGTTTAAAAATTTAGAACATTAAAATTTGAATAGAACAACACATTACTGGAGCAACAATTAGGAATACGCTCAGCTATGAAATCAAGTTTCTTACTCAAACTTGGTTGTAGCGTAAATATGCCGTCCTCCGCAACAAGAAGATTTGACTGGAACGCCATGGGCACGACTTGAAACTAATAATTTTGCACTTCGCGCAAAATTATGGATTTCCAAGCTCGGCCTTTCCCTAAGCAATAAATTGCTAAGGGAATCTCATGGCTGAGTCAATTTTCTTGCTGCTCCGGACTAAATCCGACTTTGTTTATTAATTATTGAAAAATCTAAATACTAAAAAACAGACTCTATTAAGAGATTCAAGCACATTTTCGTGTCTTGAAATACTTAATGGGTCTGTTTTTAGTTTAGGATGTAAAAGTTTCTATTTTGACCATGTAAGGTTAGGTGATATCTAATTGCTGCATTTTTTTCGATAATATTAGAAACGAGTGTTTAGTCGGTAGTAAAAAATCTGTGGGCCCTCAGTGGTGCCATTCTACTTAGCTTGCGTAGCAAGGTTAGTAGAAGACCGGACTTGGAGATCCATGATTTTTCACAGAGTGAAAAA
>DXCM01000014.1 GCA_019116025.1 Candidatus Companilactobacillus pullicola
ATCTTCGAAACTTTAATAGTCTATTTCCTCAGCAATTTCATAAACTTCTCCCATACTTTGGGGCGGGACTTCACTAAAGTCTTCATATCCTAATTGTTCTGCAGCTATTTGTAGTGCCCATGCTGATACATCATCAGTCATACTTATACATTCTCCTTGACTTTTAGTTTAATTTATCATCAGAATCCATGATCATTACTACTTTTTGTAAATCTGGATTTTCGTAAATATTTCCTATTAATTCAAATACTCCCAAATCCATTGATTGAGTATCCCTCGTTACTGAATTTTCAATTAACCATTGTCCTTTAGAGAAAATGACCATTCCAACCATACTTCTTACAGATTTTGCAATCACTACGTCATCTTCGTAAATTTCTATATTATTTTTGTCTTTTATTCCTGTATATTGCATAAGGCTCCATTCACTTTCAAGATCACCATTAATATCTTCAATATCAACAGCACACCCTGCTTTACCATCCTGTTCAAAATATAGCGATTTTACTGGAACCATATTCTTAGTAATTCCATCCCACGCTCTAAATTTAATTGGTCTCATTATGCAACCACCACAACATGACCGGCTTTAATTTCATTGCTGAACTCATTCTCAAGGTATTCTTTGATTAAATTCATGGCATCAATTTTCCATGCACCACCATCTGCACCAAAAATTGCACCCTGCATACCTTTTCTCATTCTGAATATAAATTTACTAGATGGTTGCTCAATCTCTAAAAATGTTCTATATGGAGATAATTCAACAGGATTAGGTACTTTTACTTCAGATACATTGGCAACGCCAGACTGTACGGTTACTGATTGACTTACACCATCATCACTCGCTTTTCTGACATTCTCTTCTTTAAGATTACCAATCACTTTCAAGATAATATCTCTATCTTCAGACTGAACAAATTGCGATTGAAGCATAATATTTAATTTTTCAGCATCTATAAAATATGAGAATTGAATATTGGGAGTAGTAGCATTTGACTCTGCCAGCCATTCTCTTCGACCATAGGAATCCAATGCAGTAAATACATTAACTGTCGTGGGGCTCTCAACTCTGACGAATAATTTTTGATCATCACGTTCCTTCATATTTTTTACCAGGTCAACCAGTCCCGTTAGTGTAGATAAGCTAATCGCTTTATTGGCCAAATTTTCGGGTTTCATTAAACATAAGTCTCCCACACTATCAATATAATAATTTTGTCCATCAACGATTTGAATTTTTTCTCCTGCAGCTTGTAAAGATAATTCTTGAATTTTTTCAATTGTTTCAGTTGTCATATCCATTTGTATACACCTATGCCTTATTTTTTTGTAGATCAATAATGTTCTTCTTATCTTCAGAGTTCTTTTTTGTTTCCTTCTTAGATTCAACCTCATCGACTGGTTCGCCAATATCCGTCTTAGGTTTGCCATCTTCTATATCGATATATGTTTGACCAGGTATCTTTGATTTCAATTCATTTGCGGCCATGTAACCTGTATTTAAATCACGATCAAGTAACATAGTTGTTGATGTTCCTACTTGTGGTGCCAGTGTGGACTTAGTTTCAACGACAACATCAACTGAGTTTCTTTGGTCATTTGGTATATAGGTCAAAGAAATTGTAATTTTACGTTTCTTAGTTGCATCAGTATTCAAATCAAGAATGTTTTTGCACACCTTTTCCACTTCTTTAGCAAACTTTGCTTGAACTGCACCCTCTGCAATTTCTGACAAGTTGAAATTGATTAACAATTTATTATTCATATTGCTCCTCCACTAAAATGGCAAATCATCATCACTAATCTCTATTCCACCATTATTATTTTGAAATGGATCATTAGATTTCTGATTCGAATTTCCATATTGTTTGTTTCCAAATCGGTTTTGATTATTTGTATTGTTTTGATTATTAAAATTATTAGCATTCTGATTGTAGTTAACCTGAGAATTTTGATTGCTAAAATTATTGGAATTAGTATTTCCATTCTGATTCTTAGGTTCCAACAAGGAGAAATTCTCCAAAATAACATCTGTTCTAAAGATTCTTTGCCCTTGTTGATTATCATACGAACTAGTTTGAATACGGCCATCTACGCCCACTAGCGAACCTTTATGTGTAAAATTAGCAAAGTTCTCTGCACCTTTACGCCATATTACACAACTAATAAAATCAGCTTCACGTTCACCTTGAGAATTAGTGAATGACCTATTAACAGCCAAATTGAAACCGACAACTGCTACACCATTAGTCGTATATCGCAATTCTGGGTCTTTAGTCAGTCGTCCTACTAGCACAACACGATTAATCATTCACGTCACCATCCTCTAAAATTCCAAGTGTTTTCTTATCATCAGATAAAAAATCCTTAGCATCACTACTAGCCAAATTAATAATTGCTAGCGATTCTAAAACATCTTTATTGCCTCGATATGCCTCGTTATATTCTTTAATTTGAAGCATTAAATTGTAGGCTTTATCGGATTCTCGATGAATATGATCAATTAGATTACTAACAGTAACTACATCACGTCTGGCCATATCAAAACCATCTGGTTCAAATCCAAATTCTTCCCTACTGATTGGAATTATTTCATCTATTTTTTTCATACATTCCTCATATCCTTACTGTCGAATCGAATTGCATTGTTTGCTTTTTTAGCAATCAGACGACTGTATATTTTTGAATTATAAATTGATTGCAGCTCTTTACTAGAATTGTTTGTTGTAACAATGTTGATCTTACTTTTTCTATAATCAGCAATTCTGAAAAGTAACGATTGGGTATAATCACTGGCTTCTCTAGTATCTGATTTCATGGCTGTTTCTGAACCTAAATCATCCAATACCAGGACATCACAATTCTTAATGCAGCTTTCCGCTCTTAATGCATCACGCCTTTGCCCTGGATCATTAATGCCATTTATATTTTCATTAACTAACATCGAAAAACTCGCAAAGTAACAAGATTTAACATCATTATTTTGATTAATGTAATTCAAGATACTAATTGCCAACATAGTCTTTCCAGAACCGGCATTACCGGCAAAGGTGTAATTGCCCATTTCACCATTCGAAATTCTCTCAGCAATATTTTTTGCTTTATCAAACTCTGATTTTTGTTTTGCATCAGTTATCTTAAAATCATCAAATGTTTGACTAAGGTCTTCAAAATCACTGATCAAAGAACTGTTATATAAGCGTTTCTTTTTAATTTGATTATTAATTTGAGTGAATCTAATTGCTTCTTGTTCCTTACGTGCATCCCTGGCATCAAGAATCTTTTGAATATCTAATTTTGATAAATCAATTCCATGTTTTTTGGCGATTCTTCGCATTGGACCATCTAAATTTAAGGGTTCCATAATACCTCCTAAAATAAATCAGGATAGATTGGAGCAGATGCAAGTTTACTTTTTTGATTCAAGTAACCTTCAAACTTAGTTCCAAATAAGGTTTGTGGTCGGATATACTTTTCCATCGTCGTACCTTTCCAATCATTAACTTTGTTATCAATCACACATTTAAAGTCATTGAACTTAAATCCATCATGAAATCTTCCATTAATCAATCTTTTTGTTGCTGAAGAACTAGCACGATAATTAGTACCTGCTTTCTGATTGAGATAATCGATTATTTTTTTATAAGGGATGTTGTCGTGAGAATCACGATTAAGGTTTTTATCAGTACTTAGTTCGTTAGTACTTAGTGGATTAGTATTTAGTAGTGTTGGATTATCCGATATCGGATTTCCCGACTGCGGTTTATCCGTCGACGGAAAATCCGTCTGCGGTGAAAATGCTGATAAATCGGGCTCATCCGAAATCCTCCAATCTTTTTTACCAAATTTCCCCTCTTTTACTCTTGGTTGAGTACGGACCAGATATCCCTTACTTTCTAATTCTTTAAGGCCACTTCTTACTGAATCACGTCCATCAGTACAATGTTCTATTAATTCTGTTTCATAAAAAGTCCAATCATCTGGCAAACTCAACATGTAAGCCAACAAACCTTTAGCTTTTAAGGATAATTGCTTGTCCTTTAATCCGGTGTTACCAATAATGGTGAAATTAGTTTTTCTTTTTGCACGTACAATCGCCATGATTAACCTCCAATCCTCAATTTCTTACGATCTTCATCATCTAATTTGATAGGTTTAATATGATATTTTTGAAGAAATGACATAATCCCCATTTTGTGTTGTTCAATATGGTGTACTCGACATAAAGCCATAAAATAATAATTAGAATGATTTATATGCCGTCTATTTCTACCCATTCCAACAGTTTCAACATGAGCTACATCGGCATGCTTACCACAGATACAGCATTTTCTATGCTCTAAACATCTCAATTGCATTGCATAGTCATTTGGTAACATATCCCAAGTTTTTGTAGTAAAAGGAACATCATTATCAAAACAAAAATCAAGTAACCAGCTGAGATACTCATTGGCTTGTGTCATGGTGCAATTCGACAAACTAAATTCACTTCTACCAGTTTCAATTAAATACTTCCACTTCATAACACCTGGGGTTTCTTTATCGACCATATAGCCTGACCAATCACTTATTTCAGCAATCAAAGCGTATATCTTACTACGTTGATCAATCGAAATTTGTCTGTTGTCGGATAACTCAATTTCTACCGAGGGATGTTTACCATTCGATAGCTTCGAAACACGTTGGTAATTAATGTCATCTGCCATTTCTAAAGTGATATCTTTTCCTTGAATATTTTTAATCTTGGCTAGAAATTTCATTCAGGTATCTCAACACCTAATTGTTTCAAGGTCGCTTTAGTTGTATCAATTTGTTTATTCAAGAATGCAATCATATTATCAGCACTAGAATCTGCTAAACGATTGAAGTCAACATTTGGGAAATGAGATTGTAAAGCAGCCAACGATTTGCTAAAGTCCGTTTGATTCAAATCTGACAATCGAGATAATTGCTCATTAATAACCTTTTTCTTAGTTTCATTTGCCAGTTTAGGTTGTGACTTAGCAAAATTCCCAAAAGCATTGTTAGATTGATTTGAATACTGATTTTGTGGTTGATAATTGTTATATGAGTTTTGATTGTAATTATTGTATTGGGGTTGTTGATTGTTCCAATTATTATCATTTTCCGGATCATCACCAGTAGACATAAGAAATAGTTGCATTAAGAAATTCTTCTGAGCACCAGTTTCTGCTTTATAGATAGCTTTATCACCAGAATCCATTCCAATACCAGGCATACTGCCAACTAATCCTTCAGTTCCATTGGTTAATTTGAACTTGCCCATAACTGATGCATAATTCATCGATTTACCATTGTTAGTCTGATTGACCCAAGTATTCAAAATTTCATAGCTGGGAATAATCATGATGCCATGTTCAGCAAGCTTCTTTTGAAGTTTAGCTTTGACTTGAGCTTCACTAACATATTCAAATCCCTGACGATTGTTCTTGCCATCTTTCTCAATCTTATCCAGTTCCTTTTGAACTTCAGATAACGTCTTTACTAAAGAAACATTATTTTTGTTTTCTTCGGTCATGATTATCCCTCCCATGCACTTAATGGATTCAAAACTTTACTAGTTACATTAGAAAGTCCATTGATTTTTTGAATAGCTTGAATGATGTCAACTTTACTTCCAATTAGTTGTATTGAAACAGCATATTCGGTAGGAATATCATCCTGGATAACTTCTCCTGTTTCAGAATCAATTACCGAATCACCAATTTTTTGTTGCTTTGATTCTTGAATTACCTTTTCTGATTCAATTCGTTTTTGCTCAGCAAGCTCTTTTTGTTTCTTGTCTTCAACCTCTTGATCAATCGCCTTAATAACATCAGTAGCGTTGTATTCGTCAGATAATTGACTTACCCAGCCTGCAGGTTCAACACCAACATATTTACAGTGTTCTTCGACTAACTTTTTATTAGTTTCAAACAAATCCTTTTTTCTTTTGAGAGCATTGAAACCGTCAGATAAAATTCTAGTAAGTTTAATATCCGTCATCGTTTTATTGGTCCAGGATTTTTCAATCTCTATTTCAGTTGAATCAATATCATATTCAGGAGCCATTTCATTGATGACTTCTTGAACATGTGCTTTACGCTCCTCACGTTGAGAATTTTCCAATGTCTTAATACCGTCAGAAATGGGTTCTAAAGACTTATTAATAATGGCCTGATATCCTTTAACTTTGTCTTCAAATTCATCCAATGGTGCATTATAGCTGGACTTAATTTCCTTACGCTTATCATCCAACCCCTTGTTCAAAGCATTTAATTTAGCCCTGGTAGATTTAACACTCTTTAAATTATTTTCTGTGACAATAAGACCTGAATACTTATCGGCAATCGATTCTAATTCTTGCTTTAATTCATTTTCATTATTAATAGTGATTTTTGTAGGTGTGAAATTAACGCTAAAATCTTGAAGTACCACTTCATTACTAGCCATGTTCTACCTCTTTCGTGATATAATTTTGTTGTTAAATAATTTTATTTGTTGTCGTTCTCAATTGCAGTTGAGAGCGACTTTTTTTTGTGTTCATGATTCATACTTTCATCTCTTTTTAGGAATAATAATGCTCAAATCTGTCATAAATATCTGTCTCGGCACGTTGTTTGTCATTCTCAAGTTCTGCACGATACTTCTTTAATCGATCAATGGAATATTGCAATGGCGCATAATCAATTCCCTGAAGCTTATTCAGATATTGGTCCGCCTTATATGATTCAATCTGTTCATCAGTTCGACCAATTTCTTTACAGACTCGTGCATGATGATTTAGAGATTCATCGATTGCTACTACGTCTTTGTTAATAACCATGTGGTTCGTCTCCTGTTAATTTATCGTCTGAATATTGATCATACGATTCCATATCACCAATTAATTCATTAGGCTTCGTTTGCCATGGTTCAGTTTGGAGCCATTCATCAAAATTTGTCATAATACTGATCACCTGAATTCTTGGTATAATTGACTTAAATCTAAGATTTAGGGGTAAAAATGTTGAAAATTGTTAAAGTTAAGTTCTCCGATTATTATGAATCTGTTAAATGTTATATAGACTTGCCAGGAGTTTGTCCTCATTGTGGAACACTTATTTCTCCCCAAATAATGTTTGGGTCACCCTTTTCCACTGGATATTTCAAAACTGATTCTGCTAATTCAAGAGTTGTCATTATTTATCGTTGTACAAATGATAAGTGCCTAAAATTTTTTGTGATAGAATATAAATTTAGAAAAATTACTCATTTAGAAGGATATAATCAAGTACGAACTTTTGATTATCTTGATTGCGAACCAATTAAATATTCATACAAAATTCCATTTCAAATTGATGTTCCCAAAAATATCAAAGACATCTTTCCTGAGTTTTTTAACATCTATTCCCAGGCACAACAAGCTGAAAAAGATAATCTAGATAAGATTTATGGTATGGCATATCGCAAAGCACTTGAATTTCTTGTTAAGGGATACGCAATACGTAGGAATCCAAATGATGTATCGAAGATAAATGCAAAACCACTCGGAAACGTAATTGCCCAAGATTTTGGTGATTTACCAAGAATACAAGCTTTAGCTAAGGCCTCAAATTGGATTGCCACGGATGCTACACATTACGAGCAAAGATTTGATAACGCGGATACTGAAGCAATGAAAATGTTTATAGAATCAGCCATGACATTTATTTCTGCCGACTTAACTGCCGACGAGGCTTCTAAGTTTATTGAGGAGAATGATCCGAAGAAATAAAATCCATCAATTTTTTATTTGCTTCCATCAAGTTATCAATCGCTTTATATTGGAGTTCTATAACTGCTTCATACATTTCTTTTTCCATAAGACACCTCCGGGTGTTTTTTTATTTGCAATCATTCCAAAATTTAATAAACAATCCTGAAACAACTATTGCAATTACTATTAAAAATAAAGCTCTTAGAATTTCCATTTGAGTAAACCTTTTATCTTCTTAATGTCTTCCTTGGTAAAGTCAGTCAAACGCAAAACAATCTCTTCAACAGTCCCATATTTCATAAATAGATAACTAGTAATAGAACTGACCAAAGCTACAAAAATGGTCCAATTAATCATTCCTTCTAATTTCATGATGCTACCTCCTGAGTTCGTACCTGCTTCCACACATTTTTTAATTTTTATTTATTAAAAACGAACTCATCAATTTCTTTTTTGCTATAAACCAGCAACCCATTAATGTCATGAGCCTTTAAATCTCTGAAATACTTATCAAAGGTGTTATTAGAAACGCCTAGATACTCACATGTTTCACGTTTATTAAGAAACATCTTATCCATACCAGCATCTGCCCTAGCTTTTTGAATTGCCTCAGATACAACCGAATAAATTTGTGAACCTAATTCTTTTGACTGTTTTTCTGAAAGCATAACTTCGAATGGATACATAATCAGACCTCCATAAAAAGTTGTTCGATCTTGGGAACTATGCCATGTTTTTTCAACTCTTTGTACAATCCCAATCGACCTTTTTGAGTCCATTTAGTTTGGATATTAGATCCATTACCAGAGGCACCTTTATATGGAAATGTTTTGGATTGTGTCCATCCCCTATCTTGATACTTCGAGTAGAAATACCAGGTACCACTTTGAGAATATTTAATCTTCAATTCGTGCAGTAACTTATTAAAAGAAATGGCACTATATCCATAATCTTTTGCAATGGATGTTATATTCATTAAGGACGGATTGGACAATACTTTGTCATAGTATGATGCCTTTGGCTTCAAATCTTTTACTGTTTTTTCAGCAATCAGTCTCCCTTCTCGTTCGGTCTTTAACTGTGTAGCCAACCTAATCAAATAATCTGGATCAGTTAAAGTTTGTTCAATTGCTGAATCAGTTAAATATGCACCATGTTTTCTGATTGATGGCAATACCTCTGTTGTTACCCAGTCCTGGAACTTCTCTGCTATTGCATTATTAGCTTTGATGGCTAATTTATAAAACTGTGGTTCGGTAATGAAATCACCTTTCTCTAGTTGTGGAGAATTCAAATAGTTTCTTACTCTTTGCCACCGAACTACAACGTTGCCACTTTTGGCAACGGTAGAAATTCCTAAACCTATTGCTGCTTTTTCAACATTAAATTCAATGTCACCATTTTCTTTTAATCTAACTGGTAACTTGATATCACCATTAGTAAATTCTTGTAGATTATTCATTATTAGCACCTTCTTTTAAAACTTGTTTTGATATACTCCTAGTTGAAAGGAGGTAATTCAATTGGAACTTGCTGATATTTATCACGTTGTTGAAACGTATGATTCAAAAGAATTAAATAGGTTTTTAAAACATGATTGGATCTTACTGGCTGTTGCTACCCATGGAGATATGGATGAACTTGGAATCAAATCAGAATCAACCAAATATTCCGTTGGATGTAACAAAAAGCAATATGAATTTTATAAAAACCATCAAAAAGAGTTTTCGGATCCTGATTCATTTAATCTTCCGTTTTAGTATTACGTTGAATAGCTATTTCAAAAAGTCTTCTATCGACCATATAGAGGGCTTTATTTTGTTCAACGTAATTTGTATCTGAATCATTACATATATCAAAAATATCTTTCGCCAGTTTTTTCGCCTTTGGATAGATATCTTCATCACCAGTAGTTCTATTGATTGACCTTATTTTTTCCATTTATTTTCCCTCAATTTTATAAGTCCAAAACTTTGGCAATTTTTGAACGAATTTTTCTTGCTTTGGGTGAAATATCGCCTTTAATAGCTCTATTAACTTGTTGACGATTTTCTCCAATTAAATCAGCAAGTTCAACTTGAGTCATATGCTTTTTTAACAAAGCTGTTTTAATATCTGTTTCAACTTTGTACACAAGCTCAGTAAGTTGTTGCTCTGGCATCACAGTATTCCTCCTTTTTGTTGTGTAATTTGTTTATCAAGTTGTTGCATTTTAGTACACAGTTGTGTAAACTAAAGGCATAACAAATAAGCAATGAAAACCTTTACTATCCCAATTCCTCGCCAAAGTTATTGTTAGATAGCATGGTGTTTTTGTTGCTCAATTACTTGATGAATTAATAATAACACAGCTGTGTAATTTGTAAACTTTTTTTGTGTAATTTTGTGTAATTATTTTCGTCATTCAGAGGTGAAATACTGATATGACAACATTTGAACGAATTAAACAAATATCTAAAGAAAAAGGATATTCGCTTAAGCAAGTGGCCTTAAAAGCAGGTTTAAGTGAAAATGCCATCTATAGATATAACCAAGGCGTGGAGCCTAAATATAATACTCTTAAGGTAATTGCTGACGCATTACACGTTAGTGTAGAGGATCTAACTGGTGATAATAAGAAACCAGTACCTAATACGATTGATATAAAAAAAGCAATTGATGATGATGACGTAATTATGACATTCGAAGGTAGACCTATTCCCCCTGAAGATTTGGAGTTAATGAAACGTCTTCTTAGGGGTGGTCAAAGTGACAGATAAATTAACTAAAGAATTATTGAGTGATGCCTTTGGATATGGATTCAAAGTAATACTTGAGGACAAATTTTCATCTCCATATACGCCAGCTGCTGTAAATCCTTTTAACAAAACAATTATTTTAAATAGCAACTGGCACAATAAAAGGCAGTTACCCTTTCAATTAGCACATGAAATGGGACATTTGTTAAACAACGATGGACAAAGCTCATGCCTATACTTCTCACCTTCTAAATATGGTATTGAGGGAAATGCAAATAGAACAGCAATCGAATTATTACTGCCCTTTTATTTAGAGAATAAAGAAATAGAACATGTCAGCAGTGTAAAATTTAGAGAATCCTTAGGTATGGATCAATATCTTGAAGACATGGTACAAGAAGAAATGATTAAGTATTATCAATCGTTTTATTAACTTTTTAGCAATCACTTTGTCCAAATACTGATAGACATAAAAAGCTGGGGATTTATGTTATAGGAGGAGATTCAAAATGAAGAAAAGAAGTGTAGTTTTAGGATTAATTACAATTTTATTATCCACAACGGCTGTGGGATGCTCAGGTGGTAGTTCTTCATCGGGAAATAGTTCGAATAGTAATTCAAGTGCATCTTCAAAGAAAGAAACTGGTATCACATTAGATCAATTCAATAAGATTACTCTTGATGAAAATAGCGGTACTTCTCTTGACGACTTAAAGAAGGAATTAGGCAAACCATCTTCCACTTCAACAAGTACTGTACAAACACAAACTGTTGATTTAAATACTTGGTCAAAAGGTTTAGGAAGTTCTTTAGCAGTTGGTTTCTCAAATGGCCACGCAATTAGTAAGCATATTAGTAGCTTAAAAGTTAATAGAAAAAATAAAATTACCTTGGATTCATTTGGTCAAATCCAAAACGGCCAATCTGAAGATGATGTAAAGAATGCTCTTGGAGATCCTAATGGTATTAATACTTCCACATTAGCTGGAACTACAATTACTATTCTTACCTATACATCTGGCGTTAAAGGAAGTTTGGGTGCTAATGCAACAGTTACATTAACTAACGGTGCTGTTAGTGGTGAAAGTCAAACTGGATTGGAATAATCCGAAAAATAAATGAGTCTAAACTGTAGGCTTATTTATTTTTATAAAAATTGAAAGAAGGTGGTAATCCATAGACCTCTCTTAAACCTGCTTCCACACGATTAGGAGAATAACTATGGCAAAAAAAGATAATAGAATTAAAAAATATACTAAAAAAGATGGAACAACCGCTTATATGTTCAAAGCATACCTTGGTATTAACAAACAAACTGGAAAAGCTATCAGAACAACCCGGCGTGGATTTAAATCGCCCACAGAGGCCAAAACAGCGCTAAAAAAGATTGAATATGAGGCAACTCAAGGTGATGTAAGAAAAGAAACTCAAAACAATTTAACATTCCAGGATATTTATGATGAATGGTTCCCTGGTTATATAAACACTGTTCGTGAAAGTACCTGGTATAAGCGAAAAAAGATGTTCGAAAATCATATATTACCCATCTTCGGTAAATATCGAATTAGAACAATCACAACAGCTCAAATCCAAAAGGCTCTAAACAAATGGTTTAAAGAAACTACGTACAATTATAAACCTTGGTTTAATTACACTAACAAGGTATTTAAGTACGCTATTCTTCAACGTTACATCGACGATAATCCTGCAACTAGAGTTATCATGCCTAAAAAAACAGAGTTTGAAGATAAGACTCCGAATTTCTGGAGTAAAGAACAATTACAAGTATTTTTTAACTATATTGATCCTATTAAGGATCTAGAAAAATACACCCTTTTCCGTGTATTAGCTTTTACTGGAATTAGACGTGCTGAGTGCTTAGCTCTAACATGGGATGATTTCAATGCACAAAAAAAGACCTTGAGCATTAATAAAACTTTGGCTCAAGGCATTAAAGGTAAATTAAGAATTAATAACACTAAAACTAAAAAAGGTACTCGAGACATTTCACTAGATGACCTTACCGTCAAAACTTTGCAAAAATGGCACATAAAAGAACGAAGTGACTTTTTTAAACGTGGAATAAACATTGACCATCCCAATCAATTAATATTCCCAAGCACAAAAAATACTTTTAAGTCTTTAAATACGCCAAGAAAATGGTATTGCAAAGTAATGGGTCAGATTGAAAATGATAATGTGGACTTACCTAGAATAACTATTCATGGTTTCAGACATACTCATGCAAGCGCACTGTTTGCTGCAGGTGCAAGTATTAAAGAAGTTCAAGAACGTCTCGGTCATGAGGATGCTCAAACTACACTTAATATTTACACTCATGTAACTGAAAAACAAGATAAAGAAGTTGCTAAGAAATTGGTAAATTATCTTAATTTCTAATTTGGTAGTCAAAATGGTGTCAAAGCAAAAAAACTAGTGCTTTCAAACGCTGTAAGCACTGCTATTACAGCAATTCAAAGAAAATCAAAGCTGATTCCCATACGGGTGATAAGAGAAATTCACTTAGCTGTTATATCGGTTTAAAAGCCTGGTATAGCAGCTTTTTTTATTGCCTATTTATATTATTAATTATTTTTATCCTTAGTTTTGATTATCAAGATATAAATCAACATCCCAATCAAAACAATAGTATAAATAGCACTAACAAATCCAGCATACTCCATAATGATCCAGCCGGTAATTCTGGCACTGGCCATCAGTAACATTGAAAGTACGCCGAACATCACGATTTTTCTCAAAAGGTTCTGATAGATCTCATTAAACTTTTTTTGATTATTTCTCATAGTAAAATAACTCCTGAAATGACTAAACCGCTCAAGCCAGCAAGAAAATTATTGAGGAAATGCACGGTAATATCAGCTTTAATATTCTTAGTTCGATAATAAACACCTGCTAAAACGATACCTAATAGTACTTTTGATAAGGCATAGATCCAATCTGTTCCGGCTCCAAAGGGTGCGTGAACGTAACCAAAGAAGATTCCACTCAATAAAATTGATATCAGTGGCTTATTAACGAAGAACCAATTCATGAAGATACCACGGAAAATTATTTCCTCTAAAATTGGAGCGACAATAATACTGAAAAAAATCAGAATAGCCATATTATTTTTACCAATCAATTGTAGAGCTTCAACGTTGGCATTGCTACTCTTCATAAAAGGAACGGTGGCAAAATTAATGAAGGCTATTAAAGCGGTGGCGATAACGATGATCAACCAAGTTTTTTTCGTGAATTTCTGAGTTGGAAATTTTTGAACTCGTTTAAAAACAAAAATAATTATGGTGGCAGCCACAATTAGCAATATAATGGTTATAATTGGTGCAATTTTTAGGTAAGATTGATAACTAGAACCCAGCTCCTTTTTTGTCAAAGTTAGGATACTTAGTGGGAGTTGTTCCAATAAAAATAGAACCAAAAAGGCTATAATATGAAATATAGTTTTTATAGGTTGATAATTATTTTTAGTATTATTCATTAAAATGCCACCTTATTTAGGATAATTATTAGAATTATTTGATAATTAGTGCTTTAATACTATAATGCTATGTGAGTTTTTAAAAGGGAGTGAATAGATGTTTAAGATTGCTCGTGGTAGGATCAACGTTTGGCAAGTACTTGCTGCAATCATTTTTATGATTTTTCAAGTTGTTGCGACGTTATACATACCTAATTTAACCTCAGACATTGTTAATAAAGGTGTTATTACAGGTGACACTAATTATATCGTAAATGCTGGTATTAAGATGATTGTTGTATCATTTATTACCGTTATAGCAGCGTTTGGTAATGTTCTGATGGCGTCACAAGCGTCACAAGGATTAGGTCGAAAATTAAGATCCGATTTATTCAAGAAAATATTATACTTTACACACGATGAGTTCGACAAATTTGAGACATCGTCTTTAACAACCAGAACGACTAATGATGTTGTCCAAATTCAGAACGTTATGATCATGATGTTGAGAATGATGATTATGGCACCAATTATGTTGATCGGTGCTAGTTTCATGGCTTATCAAAAGAACGCCGAAATGACTAAGATCTTTTTGATCTCGATTCCAATCTTGTTAGTGCTAGTTGGGGTTGTGATGTTTTTTGCTGTTCCTTTGTTTAAAGCAATGCAGAAGAAAACTGATCGTTTGAACTTGGTCTTTCGTGAAGGTTTGACAGGGGTTCGTGTTATTCGTGCCTTCAGACAAGATAAGTTTGAACAGGATAGATTCAACGATGCTAACGAAGACTACACTAACAATGCGGTTAAAGTATTTAGTATCGTAGCTTTAATGTTTCCTATTGTTACATTAATTATGAGTGGTACTAATGTTGGTATTACTTGGTTAGGTGCTCATTACATTGCTAACCAGTCGATGGAAATTGGTAACATGATTGCCTTCATGACTTACGCTATGCAAATTCTAATGAGTTTTATGATCCTATCAATGGTCTTCGTATTTGTTCCCCGTGCTTCAGCTTCAGCTGCCCGTATTCAGGAAGTGTTTGAAACAGAAAGCAAAATTGATGTTGTGGCTAAACCAGCTAAGCTTAAAGATGAGCCAGCTCTTAGTTTCAACGATGTTAACTTTAGATACAATGGAGCAGAAAGATTAGCTCTATCTAATTTGAACTTTAACATGACTAAGGGACAAACTCTAGCTATTATTGGTGGTACTGGTTCAGGTAAGAGTACTTTGATCAACCTGATTCCTCGATTCTACGACGCTGAAACAGGTGTTGTAAGTATCAATGGAACAGATGTCAAAGCATTGAGTACTGAAGATATCAATAGTAAAGTTTCGATGGTTCCTCAAAAAGCTTACTTATTTAAAGGGACAATTCGTGACAATATGCTTTATGGTAAGCCAGATGCTACTGATGATGAAGTTTGGCATGCCCTAGAAGTTGCTCAAGCTGCTGACTTCGTTAGAGAATTGGATGATAAATTGGATTCCGAAGTTGAACAAGGTGGAGAAAACTTCTCTGGTGGTCAAAAACAACGTTTGGCTATTGCTAGAGCCTTGGTCAAGGACGCTTCAATTTATGTTTTTGATGATTCATTCTCAGCACTTGATTTCAAGACTGACTTGAATTTAAGAACTGCTTTGAGAAATGATGAAAAAATTAGTCAGAGTGTGGTTGTTATCGTCGGTCAACGTATTTCAACAGTTGCCGATGCTGATCAAATTGTTGTCTTGGATGACGGTAAGATGGTCGGATTGGGAACTCACGCTGAATTGAAAGAAAATAATAAGACTTATCAAGAAATTATCGAGTCTCAAATAAAGGAGGGTAAGTAATGGCTGATAAAAATAATCAATCCCCTTCAGTAGGACATGGTCCGGGACGTGGTCCAGCAATCGTTGTTAAACCTAAGAACTTCTGGAAAACAACAGGCCGTCTGGCTAAGTATATGTCCAGTTACATAATTGGAATAGTCTTTGTTTTGATTTTGGCGATTGCTTCAGCTGTCTTTCAAATTAAGACTCCTAAGATTTTAGGTGAGGCCACGACTGAAATTTATAAAGGTTTGATGACGGGTGTTGCCCAACAAAAAGCTGGAATAAAGATCAATGGTCTACCAATCGACTTTAGCAAGATCGAACATATTATTTTAATTGTCGTCTTGATGTACTTAGCTTCAGCCATCTTCAACTTTATTCAACAGTTCGTAATGACACGTATTTCACAACGAACAGTTTACAAGTTGAGACGTGATTTGAAGTCCAAGATGCAACGCCTACCAATCGTTTATTACGATTCTCACTCTAATGGTGATATCATGTCACGTGCCATTAATGATATGGATAATATCGCCGGAACCTTGCAACAAAGTTTGACCCAGTTGGTAACTAGTACCGTAACGTTTATCGGTGTTATTTGGATGATGCTTACAATTAGTTGGCAAATGACCTTGATTGCTTTAGCAACGGTTCCTTTAAGTTTGATTGTTGTAGGTATTATTGCTCCACAATCACAAAAATTCTTCAAACGTCAACAAGCTTCTTTAGGTCTCTTGAACAACCAAGTTGAAGAAAACTATGCTGGTCACGTTGTCGTTAAGAGTTTTAACCATGAAGATGAATCAATCGATAAGTTTGAAAAAGAGAATGCCAAACTTTATAAAGCTTCTTGGAAAGCTCAAATGATTTCTGGTATCGTTATGCCTTTGATGACCTTCATTAATAACTTGGGTTATGTTCTAGTAGCCATCTATGGTGGTATTCAAGTTGCTAATGGTAATGTCTCCTTAGGTAATATTCAAGCCTTCTTGCAATACATGAATCAATTTTCTCAACCAATTTCACAATTGGCTAACTTAACTAACACAATTCAAGCTACTGTTGCTTCAGCTGAGCGTGTCTTTGAAATTTTGGATGAACCCGAAATGGAAAATGATAAGGTTGATGTACCAGACGTTGAAACTGACAACAAGGTAACACTTGATCATGTGAAGTTTGGTTATGAAAACAAGCCAATTCTTCTGGAAGACTACAACTTGGATGTTAAACCAGGCCAGATGATAGCTATCGTTGGACCAACTGGTGCCGGTAAGACAACTATCATTAACTTACTAGAACGTTTCTACGACGTTAAAGGTGGTTCGATCAAGTTAGATGGTAAAGATATCCGTAATATGACTCGTGAACAAGTTAGAAGTCATTACGCAATGGTACTTCAAGATACTTGGCTCTTCACCGGTTCGATTTATGATAATTTGAAATACAGTCGAGAAGATGCTACTAAGGATGAAATCATTGAAGCTGCCAAAGCCGCCCATGTTGACAACTTTGTTCGTCAATTGCCAAACGGTTATGATACTGTCTTGAATGAGGAAGCTTCAAACATTTCTCAAGGACAAAGACAATTGATAACAATTGCTAGAGCCTTTGTAGCCAACCCTGAAATCTTGATTTTGGATGAAGCCACAAGTTCAGTTGATACAAGAACAGAGTTACACATTCAACATGCGATGGAACGTTTGTTGAAGAACAGAACAAGTTTCGTTGTAGCTCACAGACTTTCAACAATTCAAAATGCCGATAAAATTATCGTGATGAATCATGGTTCAATCGTTGAAACAGGTAACCACGATGAGCTAATGGCTAAGAACGGCTTCTATGCGGATCTTTATAATTCACAATTCGCTGGAAATGTCGCTTTGTAAAAAAGATAGATATATAATTGGAACGTGTTTATGGCACGTTCTTTTTTTTATATCGTGGTTTGAATTAATATCAACTGAAATAGGTGAAGTATGCCCGTCGGTAGTAGAGAATCTGTGGGTTTGGAATGCGGTGGACACGACTTGAAGCTAATAATTTTGTACTTCGCACAAAATCATGGATCTCCAAGCTCGGTCTTCTGGTAACCTTGCTTCGCAAGCTAACCAGAACTTCACCACTGAGGGCCCACAGATTTTCTACTACCGACTGTATTTCTGATTCTATTATTATTTACTAAGATTGCAGTATATGGATATTTTTTAGTTTTATGTAATTCAAATGGAATTACGAGTTTTGTTATAAGAAAAATGGATGTTCAATTAAATATATGGATTTATCTGAAATCCTTAGTAGTAAATGTTATTTTTGCTATCTAGTATTTAAGGATGTACAAACAATAGAACAGAAGATTAGTCCGGAGCAACAAGAAAATTGGCTCAGCCATGAAATTTACCTTAGCAATTTATTGCTTAGGTAAAGGCCGAACTTGAAGATCCATGAATTTGCACAAAGTGCAAATTTATTAGCTTCCAGGCCGCCCTGCGTTCCAGCCAAATTTTCTTGTTGTGGAGGACGGCAAGTTTAGACTATAAAGAATTTTTTACACTTTTTATTACGAGAGGGCAGGATTTTATGGCAAGTTTTGAAGAGACAAAAGCACAAATTATTGATTTAGCGAATAAACAAGTTGTTCCGGGAGTTAGTTTTGGCTTCATAAACTCGTCACAGACGCAAAAGTACACTTATGGCAATAAGTCATGGGTACCAGAAATAACACCTCTCAAAGGCGACGAATTGCACGATTTAGCGTCATTAACTAAGGTGATGGGGACAGTACCTTTGATTTTGAAGATGTTAGACGATAAATTGATTAATCTGCATGATCCAGTTAAGAAATATTTGCCTGAATTTAAAGATGATCGAGTAGAGTTGTTTCACTTGATCACACATACTTCGGGTATCAAAGGATTCATTCCCAATCGTGATGCCTTAAGTTGTGAGGAACTGATTCAAGCATTATTGGCGTTGCCTGTTACTGATACTTTTAATAAAAAGGTTGTTTATACCGATACAGGATTGATTTTTTTAGGATTAATAGCTGAAAAGTTTTATAAAATGCCGGTTCAAGATGCCATTATGAAATACATTGTGAAGCCAGAAGGATTAAAGGATGCTACTTTTGAACCTGATCCAACTCGTTGTGTGCCAACTTATCCAGTTGCTGGTAAGATGCTTTATGGAATCCCTAATGATCCTAAAGCTCGTCAATTAGGTAAACATTGTGGATCAGCAGGAATGTTTGCAACGTTGGATGATGTTATGAAATTTGCCAGCGACATGTTAAAGCCGGATAAAGAATTTCTTTATCATAACTACACTAAATTGAACCCGGGACGTTCTTTGGGTTGGGACGTAAAGCCAGATGGTTCAGGACATGTATTGTTCCACACAGGCTATACGGGTGAATTTTTGGCAGTTGATTATCAACATCAAAATGCAATGGTCGTTATGACTAATCGAGTTCATCCTAACCAATATAATGAAATCTTTTTACAACGTCGTGAAACGATTTTGGAGTCATTTTTAAACGAGAGCAAGTAATGACTATTTATTTCAATTAAATTAAAATAGCGTCTATTTAGAATTTTCATCTGAATAGACGCTATTTTTTGCTTTTAAAGAGAAAAATATTTTAAACTGACTAAAAATGAAATTAAGTCAGCCTAATAAATTTGTTGAAACGTCATGAAGTATATGATAATCTGGATTTAGGGCGGAAAACCGCCAATATAAGGAGGCTCTTTATGCTTAATGTTAAGAACCTCACTGTCGCTTACGATGACGCACCAGTATTTTCTGATGTTGCCGTTAACTTCAACGCAGGGAAAATTACTGGAATCATTGGACCGAATGGTGCAGGTAAATCGACTTTAATCAAAGCTATTTTGAATTTGATCAAAGTTCAAAAAGGTGAGGTCGACTATAATGGTCAACCGATAGAAAAGATTCAAAAGCAAATTGCTTACGTTGAACAAAGAAAGGATTTGGATCTAACTTTTCCCATCAGTGTCTTTGATCTAGTTATGACGGGGACTTACGGGAAATTGGGGTTGTTTAGAAGTCCTGGTAAGAAAGAAAAACAAGTTAGTCATGAAGCGTTAAAGAAGGTTACGCTAGAAAAATTTTCTAAACGTCAAATCGGAAATTTATCTGGTGGCCAATTACAACGCGTTTTCATTGCTCGAGCCATTGTCCAAGAAGCTGAAGTAATCATTTTAGATGAACCATTTGTCGGAATTGATCTGCAAAGTGAGACAGCTATTATGGAAATTTTGAAACAGTGGCGAGACGAGAATAAAACTATTATTGTTATTCATCATGATTTGAATAAAGTTACGAAGTATTTTGATGACTTAGTTATTTTAAATCACGGTATTGTCGACTTTGGACCAACACAAGAAGTTTATAACCCTAGTAATATTGAAAGTGCCTTTAGTGCAGATCTTTCTTCGGTACTGTTCCAGGAAAAGGAAGGTGTGCAGTGATGACATCAGTTGTGGAGTTTATAAATGCTTTAGGGAAATATGATTTTTTACAGAGTGCGTTATTAACCGCTATTATGGTTGGTATCATGTCAGGAATCGTGGGTAGTTTTATTATTCTACGGGGAATGTCGTTGATGGGAGATGCTATTTCTCATGCAGTTTTACCCGGTGTAGCAGTGGCCTACATGTTCGGCTTCAATATTTTAATAGGAGCTTCACTATTTGGTATTTTGGCTGCTATATTGATTGGTTTCGTAGCTTCCCGCAGTAAAATCAAAACAGATACATCCATTGGAGTGGTCTTCAGTGCCTTTTATGCCTTAGGATTCATTCTAATTTCTATGGCTGAAAGTTCGACTAATTTACATCATATTTTATTTGGAAACATTCTAGCAGTTAGTGATAGTGACATTATGACGACAGCGGTTGCTTTAGGAATTGTCATCTTATTCGTGGTTATTTTCTACAAGGAATTACTAGTGACCTCATTTGACGAAACGTATGCCAGAACTTACGGTTTAAAAGTTCAGATAATTCATTATGCCTTAATGTTAGTCCTGACTTTAGTAACAGTTTCCGCTTTACAGACGGTAGGGATCATCTTAGTAGTCGCAATGTTGATCACGCCAGCAGCCACAGCTTTTCTCTGGACAGATAAGCTAAGCTGGATGTTAGTCTTATCAGCCATCTTGGGTGTGATATCTTCAACAGTTGGACTCTATTTCAGTTATACCTTCAATTGGGCCTCAGGTCCCGCAATCGTGATCGTAGCCGCAATTCTGTTTGCTATTTCCTTTATTTTTTCACCAAAACAAAACTTCTTTAAGTTAAAAAGGAGTGTTGCGCAATGAAAAAAATCCTTATCACGCTTGTATCGGTAGTGGCAATGATCAGTGGCGTTTACTGGTTCTTACAGCAAAGAACGCATAACACTTCAAATTTACCAAGTAATGAAAAGTTACAAGTTGTAACGACTAATTCGATTTTAGAAGACATGGTCAAAAATGTTGGTCGTGATCGGATTGAACTTTATAGTATCGTCAAACGAGGCGTTGATCCGCACGAATATGAACCCCAGCCAAGTGACATTTCCAAAGCTAATGACGCCGATGCTATTTTCCATAACGGTTTGAACTTGGAAACTGGCGGTAATGGTTGGTTCACTAAATTAGTTGAAACGACGCATAAGAATTTTGACAAAGAAGTTTTTTCTACCAGTGAAGACGTTGAGGCCAAGCATTTGACCACTAATAAGAATGAGGTCGACCCGCACGCTTGGTTAGACCTGGCAAATGGTATTAAGTATGTCAAAACGATAACCAATGTTTTGAAAGAAAAAGATCCCCGTAATGCCAGTTTTTATCAAGATAACGCAGACGAATACATTGCCAAATTAGAACGCCTACATCAAGAGGCTCAGTCGAAGTATCTGCGTATACCGGAGAAACAACGGTTATTAGTTACTTCCGAAGGTGCCTTCAAGTATTTTGGCGAGGCTTATCACGTCACACCAGCTTATATTTGGGAGATCAACACGGAATCACAGGGAACACCAGAACAAATGGAGAAAATTTTGAAACAAATCAATACTTCTGAAGTAAAAAGTTTATTTGTTGAATCATCCGTGTCACCCAAATCAATGGATAAAGTATCTAAAGAGTCAGGATTGAAGATCCATTCCAAAATTTTTACCGACTCATTAGCCAAAAAAGGAACCACCGGCGATACTTACTATTCGATGATGAAATGGAATATTGATCAGATATACGCTGGATTGAAGTAAAAAATATTGAATTTGGTGGGTCACTGAAACGTGGCGGAGGACGGCAAACAAAAAACACCTCTAAGTAAGAATTACACTTACTCAGAGGTGTTTTAAAATTATTTGTGTTTGATATATCCTTGATCACCAAGAACCTTACGAAGTCCTAACATAGCTGTATAAGTAGCTAAAACGTAAATTTTCTTAGTTGGGATCTTAGGAATTTGTTTAACAAAATCTTCGATTTCAACGGTTTCAATATTCTTGTTCATATCCAAACCGGCAATCTTGAAACGGTAAGTTACATCTTTGACACGTTTACCACCAGTAATAACCAATGGTAGCTTTTCATAGTCGAAGTCTTCGAAGTTAGCGTCCCAGATCCAACTAGTGTCGATACCATCTGCGTAATTAGCATTTAATAAGAAAGCTAATGAGTAAGGATCTTTGTCACTTAAAACAGTTTCAATAACTTGATTCAAACCAACTGGATTCTTAACTAAGATGATGTTGACGTCCTTGTCTCCTAAAGTAATTGTTTCTTGACGTCCAAAGACTTTTTCATCATAGGCAAAGGCCTTACGGATCTGTTCCACGCTGATACCCATTTCAGAAGCAATGGCGTAGGCAGCTAAAGCGTTATAGACGTTATATTTACCACCGATGTTCATAGTGAATTTGTTGCCGTCAATTTCAAACTCAGTTTTGTTAGGAAGAAGTGTTGAAATATTTGTAACTTGATACTTCAATTCGCCACGTTTGAAGTTACAGTTAGGACAGAAGTAACTACCCAAGTTAGCGTATGAGATCATATGATAGTGCATGATATGATTACATCTAGGACAAAGGACGCCATCTGTATTGGTAGGTGCTTTGAAATCTTCATTCTCATGACCTTTGTCTGAGAAACCATAGTTGATAACGATGTTAGGAAGCTTCTTAGAAGCAAAGATAGCTGCATCACCGTTGGCAATAACGATAGCGTCAGGTGCTAATTTAATACCATCGAGAATCTTTTGATAAGTTGTATAAATTTCACCATAACGATCCATTTGATCACGGAAAATATTAGTTAGAACGAAGAACTTAGGCTTAATGTATTTACAGATGATAGGAACATTAGCTTCATCAACTTCCAAAACAGCCAAAGGTTTCTTGCTTTTTTTGTGATGAGTAACAAAACTAGTTACAATACCTTGGATCATGTTGGAGCCAGTTGGATTTGTTAAGACATCATCATATTTTTGAACGAGCATCTTATTGATCAAAGATGTAGTCAAAGTTTTACCATTGGTACCAGTTACGACGATCAATTGGTAATCTCTACCAAGACTTTTTAAAATATCAGGATCAATCTTATAAGCAATTTTTCCTGGATATGAAGAACCACCATTGAAAAATTTGCTTAAAATAAAATAAGATGTTTTTCCTGTTAATGTTGCAATACCTGATTTTAATGTCATTATGAAAACCCCAAATTGAATTAATTAAAACAATATTATCATACCTAACAAGTATTTTAAGCGATTTTGTTTGAAAATGAAAAATGTTTAATGTGTTCAAGAGGCAGTTTTTTCGTTATAATTTTGAAGGATATTATTTTGGAGGCGTAAAATTGGCTCAATTATTTTTTAAATACGGTGCTATGAATAGTGGAAAATCGATTGAGATTTTAAAAGTGGCGCATAATTATGAAGAACAGGGTAAGTCGGTTATTTTGATGACAAGCATTATTGATACTCGTTCGGGTACTGGAAAGATACAGAGTCGTATGGGATTAACTCGTCCAGCAATTGCTCTCAAAGATGATTCAGATGTTTTTGAGATCGTGAAGGAAAGAAATCCTGATGCGTCATGTGTATTGATCGATGAATGTGAATTCATGACAAA
>DXCM01000015.1 GCA_019116025.1 Candidatus Companilactobacillus pullicola
TGCTGTTGAGTTAGCACAATTAGCAGTTAAAGATACTGGATTTGGTAATGTTGCCGACAAGACTTACAAGAATCATGCCGCAGCAACTCTGTTATACGAACAAATCAAAGACGAAAAAACAGTCGGAATTATCAGTAAGGATACTGAAATGAAGACTATGGATGTTGCAGAACCAGTTGGTTTGGTAATGGGAATCGTGCCATCAACTAACCCAACATCAACCGTTATTTTCAAGTCAATGATTGCTTTGAAAGCTAGAAACGCTATCGTCTTTGCCCCACATCCAGCTGCTGCTACATGTACTTTTAGAGCTGCAGAAATCATGAATGAAGCTGCTAAGTCAGCTGGAGCACCTGACAATATCATTACTTGTGTTTCAAATTCAACAATGGGATCAACTAATGAGTTGATGCATGCTAAAGAAGTTAAGCTAATCATTGCTACAGGTGGCCCAGGAATGGTTAAGGCAGCCTATAGTTCAGGGAAACCTGCTATTGGGGTTGGAGCTGGTAATTCTCCTTCCTATATTGAACGCAGTGCCGATGTAAAAGAAGCCGTTTCACAAATCATCGCAAGTAAATCATTTGATTACGGAACAATTTGTGCATCAGAACAATCAATCATTTGTGAAAAATGCAATGAAGGCGAAGTTGTCAGTGAACTTAAGAAACAAGGCGGCTACTTCATGAACGAAGCTGAAACAGATGCTGTCTGCAAGCTATTGTTCAAGAATGGTGGACATGCCATGGATGCTAAATTCGTTGGTAGATCACCACAAGTTATTTCTAAAGCTGCCGGATTTGAAGTTCCAGCTGATGCCAAGATCTTGATCGGTAGACAAGCTGGCGTTGGTGAAGGAAATCCACTTTCATACGAGAAACTAACTACAGTGTTGGCATTCTATGTCGTAGAAGACTGGCAAGAAGCATGTAAATTGAGTATCGAACTTCTTCAAAACGGAATCGGACATACAATGAACCTTCACACTAACCGTGAAGATATCGTTTTGAAATTTGCTGCTAAACCAGCATCAAGAATCCTTGTAAATACTGGTGGTAGCCAAGGTGGTACAGGTATCAGTACTGGCTTACCAATTTCCTTCACATTAGGTTGTGGAACATGCGGTGGTAGTTCTGTTTCAGAGAATGTTAGTCCTAAACACTTACTTAACATCAAGAAAGTAGCCTTTGGCTTGAAAGATATTACAACTTTGGTTGAAGACGACAAGAGCTTCAATCATCCAGAGCTCAAGGATGTTGTTAAGGAATGTGTCAACAAAACTCAATGTGACAGTAACAGTTCATTAGAACATGTAACAAAAGATATGTCAGATAAAGAACTTAAAGTACTAACTGAACTAGTTAGAAAAACATTATCTGAAATGAATGCGTAGGTGTTAACATGGAAGACTATGAAGAAATATTAGGTAAATTGGTCGAGAAATTATCTGGACCAAACGTCTCCGAAGACGTAATTGCAGAAGTTGCTAAAAAAGCTACAGCAAATACAACAACAGATGAAAAGACAATTCCAGTTGGGGTATCTAACCGTCATATTCATTTATCCCAAACAGATTTGGACAAATTATTTGGCAAAGGTTATCAATTGACTCCTTTAAAGGATCTATCACAACCTGGTCAATACGCTAGCAAGGAAACAGTTATCATCTGTGGTCCTAAAGGTTCAATCAGTAAAGTGAGAATTCTTGGACCAGTAAGAAGCAGGACTCAAGTTGAAGTTCTAAGAGGCGATACCTTTAAATTAGGTATCAAAGCTCCACTTAGAATTTCAGGTGACTTACTTAATTCAGGACAAGTTACCGTTGTTGGTCCTAAGGGATCAGTTGAACTAGAAGAAGGCGTTATTGTAGCGCAACGTCACATCCATATGTTGCCAAGTGATGCCGACAGATTTGGCGTTAAGAATGGCGATATCGTTACTATCGTTATCGAAGGCGACCGTGGTGGAGAACTTAACAATGTGGCCATCAGAGCTAACGATAAGTCTGGCTTAGAGTGTCACATTGATACTGAAGAAGCCAATGCTCTAGGGATGAATTCTAAAACTAGGATTCGTATTAAATAAACGAAAATTTGGAGGAAATTATAATGAAATCTGATGCATTAGGAATGATCGAAACAAAAGGACTAGTAGGTTCAATTGAAGCAGCCGATGCTATGGTAAAGGCAGCTAATGTTACTTTAGTAGGTAAAGAATTTGTAGGTGGCGGAATTGTCACAGTTATGGTTAGAGGCGATGTTGGTGCCGTTAAAGCTGCTACAGATGCTGGTGCCGCAGCAGCACAAAGAATTGGTGAATTGCTATCAGTTCACGTAATTCCTCGTCCACACGCAGAAGTAGAAAACATTCTACCAAAGACAACAACTACAGCTGAATAAGAAATAGTATAGATAGTCAATTTTTTATCAAGTTACAACTCCATATTCACACTCCATATAATAATTAGAGCTGAACTAGCACATTCAACTCTTAAATAAAAAAACCAGCAACTCGGATTAGAGTTACTGGTTTTTGTTTATATATTGCGTTATAAATTAGTTTTTAACAATGGGAATCAGTATTTCAGTGACAAACATGTTGACGTCAGTAGTGGTCCAATAATCAACTACGAATCTTTCATAGACATTAGGTCCGCAGCTATAGCCATTTTCTTTGGCCCAAGATTCCATATCGGCGTATTTCTTATACATTTGAGCGTGGTCACCAATATAATAAGAAGAAATAAACGTTTTACCACCAATATTTTCTAACGGTAGGTTACTGTCATTATTTCTAACAGGTTTTTGCATGATAGTGACACGGTTAGCCAATTCCATGGATTTCTTCTGACAATCATCAAAGGCTAAAATCACCGGACCGGTTATTTCGGCATTATTTTCTTCCAAGTATCTGATCCAGGGGACATTGATGACCGATTCTTTGTAGTCATAATCGAAATCCTGATTTAAAAAGAAATACTGAGCTGGCTGAATGTACTTAATATTGATCGATTCAAATTTGTTATTGGTCACATTCATGCCTTCGTGAATCAACTCCAACCAATCCATCAGTGCCTGGCGAGAGTTTTGAATTCTTTTTTCCTCATCTTCTAAGAATGAAATTTGATTTAAAAAGTTTCTTTCATGAAATAAACAACTGCCATTATCGCCAACGCCATTCATATCCTGCAACTTAAATCCCATCTGTTTATAGTATTTTAGGATTGGCATTAACTGAATAGTAGAATCACTATAATATCGATAACCGTTAGATGGACAAATATAATCCGGTTTGAGAATTCCTAGTTCTTCGTAGAAAATTAAAGTCTTACGGGAAACTTTGCATATTTTTGCTGTTTCGCCTATGGTATGCAAATTTTTTGAATTAACCATATTAGCCTCCATGATAATTACCGTTCATAAGTGTATTATATAACAGTAATGGTGCAAGCGCTTGCATCGTTTCAAGATAAATTATTTTTAGACCGAATATGTAATGAATAGTGACTAATTTAATTTTGAAAAATGATCTTAATTTTTGGCATATAAAAAATATGATATTAGTCTCGATTCCTTGTTCTTCTTTGTTTAGCGTTGCTGTAAAATGATAAATAAAAGATGGTATAGAGTCGATTTCGGTGAGTATGCAAAGCAAAAAGTGATTGCCAATGTTTATAAATAATGTCTTTAAATCACTCAAAAGTGCATTAAATCACGAACTAACGACGCAGAGGAATCATTTTCAAAGTTTATGAACTGATTACTATCGGAATGGGAGAATAAAAATGGCGGAATTGTTAATAAAAGAACTTCATGTTGAAGTTCAAGATGAAGAGAATAAAACAAGTAAGGAAATTCTCAAGGGTGTTAACTTAACGATGAAGACTGGTGAGATCCATGCCATCATGGGACCTAATGGAACGGGTAAATCAACTTTGTCTCAAACCATCATGGGCCAAAAAAATTATCATGTGACTCACGGCGATATTCTGTTAGATGGTCAGAGTATCTTGGATATGCCAGTTGATGAACGTGCTCGTAAAGGCTTATTTTTAGCAATGCAATATCCAGCTGAAATTCAAGGTGTCACAAACGCTGAATTCTTACGTGCCGCAATTAATGCTAGACGACCTGAAAATGACAAGATTTCTGTTATGGATTTCATTAAAGAACTCGATAAAAATCTGGAATTATTAGATATGAGTGAAGCCATGACTGAACGTTATTTGAATGAAGGCTTCTCTGGTGGCGAAAAGAAACGTAATGAAATTTTACAATTGTTGATGATCAAACCTAGTTTTGCTCTATTAGATGAAATCGATTCAGGACTTGATATTGATGCACTTAAAGTTGTTTCCAAAGGTGTCAACTCCATGCGTGGCGATAACTTTGGCGCTTTGATCATTACTCATTATCAAAGATTATTGAATTATATTAAACCGGATGTTGTTCATATTATGATGGACGGAAGAATCGTCAAGACTGGTGACGCTCAACTAGCTCAAAAACTGGAAGATGAGGGTTATGCAGGCTTGCGTGATGAATTAGGACTTGATGTGAATCTGATTGACGACTAAGGGGATATTATGACACTAGAAAAATTTGCGATGACAACAGATGAACCAACGTGGTTCACTCAAAAAAGGCAAACAGCTTTCGATTTAATTGATAAGTTGCCCTTGCCACAAATGCAACGCTTTAATTTTCGTAGTTGGCAATTGACTCCAGCAACTGAGACGATTATTAAGACCGATGTGCCAACAACTTACGACGATTATGTTTTAATGGATATCTTCGATGCGATGACAGCGTATCCAGAAATGATCAAAAAGTATTTTATGAACAAAGTTATAAAATATGACGAAAACAAATTGACAGCTTATCATACAGCTTTCATGAATCAAGGTATTTTCCTATATGTTCCTGAAAATACTGTGGTCCAAAAACCAATCGAGATCGAATTGAAACAAGATTCCAATCAACCATTTGTTTCGCATATTTTGATTGTCGCCGGTGAAAATTCGAAGTTTTCTTTCATTCAAAAGACAACAACTGATGGTGACGTTGAAAGTGTTGCTAACTGCGTGGTTGAAGTAATGGCAATGCCTAACAGCGAAGTGAAATATGCCGCCGTCGACGAATTGGGTGAAAATGTTACTTCTTATTTAAGCCGTCGAGCTTATGTCGACCAAAATGCTTATGTTGATTGGTCGATTGGTTTGATGAATTCCGGTAATACTGTGGCTGATTTTGATACTGATTTGTTTGGCGAAGGCGCCCATTCAGAAATTAAAGTCGTTGATATTACTTCAGGCGACCAACAAGAAGGCGTCAATACAAGAGTAACTAACTATGGAAAGCATTCGATCGGTAACATCAATCAACGTGGGGTTATTATGGATCGTTCCCGTCTGATCTTTAACGGAATTGGCCACATTATCAAAGGTGCTTCCGGTGCCAATGCTGAACAACAAAACCGTGTCATGATGATGTCGAGTGAGGCTCATGGTGATGCTAATCCAATCTTGTTGATTGATGAAAATGATGTTTTAGCCGGACATGCGGCAAGTGTTGGTCAGGTTGATCAGAAACAACTGTACTATTTAATGAGTCGTGGAATTGACCGCCAAACAGCTCAACGAATGGTTATTCGAGGATTCTTAGGTGACGTATTAGTCTCGATTCCTTCCAAAGCTATCCGTGAAGAACTAATTCAAACGATTGAGAGGAAACTAGCCGATGGACAAACAGTTGTTACAAATTCGTGAGGATTTTCCAATTCTCAATCAAAAAGTAAATGATGAACCATTGGTTTATTTAGATAACGCGGCAACAAGTCAAAAGCCTAATCAAGTTATCGATGAAGTAGTCCGTTATTATAAGAATGATAATGCTAATACTCGTCGTGGGGTTCACACTTTGGGCGAGAGGGCTACGGAAGAATTCGAAGCTGCTCGTCAAAAGGTTCAAAAGTTCATTAATGCCAAAGAAAGTCGTGAGATCATTTTCACTAAGGGTGCGACAGATAGTTTGAACTTGATTGCTAGCACTTACGGTGAGGACAATATCGAAGCTGGCGATGAAATTGTTATTTCAATTATGGAACATCACAGCAATTTGATTCCTTGGCAACAATTAGCTAATCGTAAAAAAGCTGTGTTGAAATATATTGGATTAACAGCTGACGGTCAATTAGATATGAACGACGCTAAAAAGCAAATTACTGATAAAACAAAGATTGTGTCTATCGCCCATGCTAGCAACGTTCTTGGTGTTACTAACGATATTAAACAACTGGCTAAAATTGCTCACGCACATAACGCTATTATGGTAGCTGATGGTGCTCAAGCTGTTCCGCATATGCCAGTCGATGTGCAAGATTTGAATGTTGATTTCTATGCTTTTTCTGGACACAAGATGATGGGACCCATGGGAATCGGTGTTTTATACGGGAAGGCTGATTTGTTAAAAGCCATGTCGCCTTATCAATATGGTGGCGAAATGATTGATTTTGTGGAAAAGTATCAGAGTACTTGGACTGATATTCCATGGAAGTTTGAAGCAGGTACCCAAAATGTTTCCGGTGCCGTTGGTTTGGGAAAAGCAATTGATTACTTGAGTGAGATTGGTATGGCAAACGTTGAAAGCTATGAAAAAGAGCTAGTTTCGTATGTTTTACCAAAATTGCTTGAAATTGATGGCATAACTGTTTATGGTCCACACGATGTTGATCTTCACAGTGGCGTAATTTCCTTTAATCTTACAGGTTTACATCCACATGATGTTGCCACAGCTTTAGATATGGACGGCGTAGCGATTCGAGCAGGCCATCATTGTGCCCAACCATTGATGAAATATTTAGGATTAGTAGCCACAGCTCGAGCTAGTTTTTATATTTACAATAATAAGCAGGATGCTGACGAATTGATTCAAGCAATCTGTGACACAAAGGAGTTCTTCAAAGTATGAGTTTAAATGGTTTGAACAGTTTGTATCGTGAAGTTATCTTGGATCATTCTGAACATCCACATCATAAACAAAGTTTGTCCGCTGCGACTAACAAGATTACTTTGAAAAATCCGACTTGTGGCGATGTGATCAATTTAGAAGTAAAAATAGACGATGATAAGATAACCGATATTGGTTTCACAGGCGAAGGTTGTACGATCAGTCAGTCTTCAGCCAGTATGATGACCGATGCGGTATTAAATAAAACAACAACCGAGAGTTTGGAAATGGCACATATTTTTTCAGATATGGTCATGGGTAAAAAACACTCTCAAAGTGATTTAGATAAGTTAGGCGATGCTGCAATTTTATCCAGTATCATGCAGTTTCCCGCTAGAATTAAATGTGCCACATTATGTTGGTGGGCATTGAGAAAGTCGTTAGGAGATGAAGACGATGATTGATTTAAATGATTCAGATTACGAATACGGTTTTCATGATGACATCAAACCAAAGTATTCGACAGGACGTGGCTTAACCGAAGAAACCGTCAGAGAGATCTCAGCTGAAAAAAATGAGCCACAGTGGATGTTGGATTACCGTCTGAAATCCTATGAGGCCTACAAGAAGTTGCCAATGCCAGCATACGGCCCAGATCTTTCGAAACTTGATTTGAAAAATATGCTTTACTATCAAAAAATGACGGATAGAAAGTATCGTGATTGGGAAGATGTTCCCGATAAAATGAAGGAGACCTTTGATCGTTTAGGTGTCCCCGAAGCGGAAAGAAAATATTTAGGCGGTTCATCTGCTCAGTACGAATCTGAAGTGGTTTATCACAACATGCGTGAAGAATTTGCTAAATTAGGAATTATCTTTACGGATACTGATACAGCTTTAAAAGAATATCCTGAATTATTCAAGAAGTGGTTTGGCAAGTTAGTTAAACCAACTGATAATAAATTTGCAGCTTTGAACGGTGCCGTTTGGTCTGGTGGGTCATTTATTTACGTACCAAAGGGTGTTAGAACGGATATTCCAATTCAATCTTACTTCCGTTTGAACTCTGAAAACTCTGGTCAATTCGAAAGAACTTTGATCATTGTCGATGAGGGAGCCAAAGTTGATTATGTTGAAGGCTGTACAGCACCAAATTATTCATCCGACAGTTTACATGCGGCTGTAGTTGAGGTTAACGTCCAAAGAGACGCTTATTGCCGCTACACTACGATTCAAAATTGGTCAGATAATGTTTATAGTTTGGAAACAAAACGTGCCGCTGCCGAAGAGAATGCCACAATGGAGTGGGTCGACGGTAACCTTGGTTCGAAAGTTACAATGAAGTATCCAAGTGTTTACTTAAATGGTGAGAATGCTCGTGGAACGATGCTATCAATTGCGGTCGCAAGTAATGGTATTCATCAAGATTCAGGTGCCAGAATGATTCACAACGCCAAGAATACTTCCAGTTCAATTGTTTCTAAGTCGATTGCCAAAACCGGTGGTTCAGTTGATTATCGTGGAACCGTTCGTTTTGGTAAACACTCTGATGGATCAAAAGCCCACGTTGAATGTGACACAATTATTATGGATGATCAGTCATCATCTGATACAATACCTTATAATGAAATTGATAACGCTAACGTTTCAATGGAACACGAAGCTCGAGTTTCTAAGATTTCAGAAGAGCAACTCTATTACCTAATGAGTCGTGGAATTTCAGAAGAAAAGGCCACAGAAATGATTGTTATGGGATTTGTGGAGCCATTTACTAAAAAACTCCCAATGGAATACGCCGTCGAATTAAACCGTTTGATCAGTTTTGAGATGGAAGGTTCAATTGGTTAAAGGATAAGATTATGACAGAAAAAAAGGATCTAATCATGGAGGCCTTGGAGGATGTGATCGATCCGGAATTAGGGATCGACATTGTTAATTTAGGTTTGATCTATGGTGTAAATGTTGAAAATGGGAAAAAGGCTACAGTTACAATGACTTTGACTACTATGGGATGTCCTTTGAGTGATATGTTGCATGATTCGATTGTGGAAGCTGCTGAGTCGGTTGATGGGATTGATGAGTGTGAGGTTGAGTTGGTTTGGTATCCAACTTGGGATATTTCACGAATGAGTCGTTATGCTCGTATTTCACTTGGGATATTTAATTAGGATATAAATATAAATATAGATATAACCATTGATAGTAACTGAATTTGCTTAGGATGCCGTCGGTAGTGAAATCTCTGTGGACCTCTGGAACGTGGTGGACACGACTTGGAGCTAATAATTTTACACTTCGTGCAAAATCATGGATCTCCAAGCTCGGTCTTCTGGTAACCTTGCTTCGCAAGCTAACCAGAATTTCACCACTTAGGGTCCACAGAGATTTCGCTACCGACTGGGTGTTGTTCTTTTGTTTGGAATAATTAAATCTGCGGTGGAATTTGGTTCTATTAATTGAATTTTGAAACATAATATTAAAATAAAGCAGCATCTATTAGGAATTTGCTTATGTATAAAATTACGTAAACAAATCTAGAATAGATACTGCTTTTTTTGTTTGAAATTGTTTATGAATCTAAAAAAGTATATTGACTGTATCGTTCAATAGAAGAGAACATACTGTTTACATATTTAGGTTTAGATATATTTTAAAAATCTAGGGCGGAAAAATCTAAATTGAACAAGTATTTAACCCGGAGCAACAAGCCCGATTGGTCTCAGCCGTGAAATTACTTGGTGGGTTTCCCGGTTCTTCAAAAAGTTTGGTTAAAATACATATTAACGAAATAACTTTAATTCACTACTGTCTTACTATCTAATATTTAAAAACGTACAAACAATAGAAACACTCTTTAGTCCGGAGCAAAAATTGGGAATGTGTTCAGCTATGAGATCATTGTTACCGGCTGTGCCGGTTACAATGAGGCCGACTTCGAAGATCCATTATTTTGCACGAAGTGTAAAATAATTAGCTCCGAATCGCGCCCATAGCGTTCCAACAGCATTCCCAATTTTTGTGGAGGACGGCATATTTCCTCCACACCATCTTTTGACCACAACTAAAAAATTTTAAAGACAAGCCACAATGAATGCGCTATCATGAAATTATATAGTGAAGAATTTATCAAAATATCTTAGTTAAAAGTGGGTGACATTTTGAATATTGCCTTAATCGTAACTATCATACTTGTCATGGGCGTTATCTTTGTTAATGGTTGGACTGACGCTCCAAACGCTATTGCCACGGCTGTTTCTACACGGGTTTTGCGGCCGAATGTTGCTATTGGTATGGCGGTTGTAATGAATTTTTTAGGTGCCTTAGTAATGACTTTCTTTAACGCTCAAGTTGCGGAAACTATCAGTAATATTGTTAGTTTCGATGGCGCGGGGAATACTAGTCAGATTGCTTTGGCGGCTTCGTTATTCGCTATTGTCAGTTGGTCAGTTTTGGCCTGGTGGTTTGGGATTCCTACTAGTGAGTCACATGCCTTGATTGCTGGCCTAACAGGAGCTGCTATGGCATTGGGTGGTTTGAATGCGGTCAATGCTACTGAATGGTGGAAAGTCTTGATTGGACTGGTTATATCGACTGTCTTTGGTTTAGGTGCCGGCTATCTGATTACTAAATTGATCATCTATCTTTGTCGTGGTCTGAATCGAATTTTTGCCAATAAATTATTTACTGTCGGTCAGGCTTTAAGTGCGATGGCGATGGCTTTTTTGCATGGGGCTCAGGATGGTCAAAAATTTATGGGTGTCTTCATGTTGACACTCTATTACAACAATTTGGTCGATAAGACCGGCAATGGCTTCGATATTCCTATTTGGGTAATGTTGCTGTGTTCGGTGACGATGGGAGTGGGAACTTCGATCGGTGGTCGTCGGATTATCAAATCAGTTGGGATGGATATGGCGAAGTTGGAGAAATATCAAGGCTTCTCAGCTGATCTTGGTGCGGCCATCACATTATTTATGTGTTCCTTGTTTGGGATTCCCGTTTCAACGACGCATACTAAAACTACCGCCATAATGGGTGCCGGCGCCGCAAAAAGATTGTCATCCGTTGACTGGAGTATTGTGAAAGAAATGGTATTGGCGTGGGTATTAACTTTTCCAGGTTGTGGCTTGATTGCCTACTTGATGTCTAAATTATTTATCGTCATTTTCTAGGAGGGGACCAACATGATTCGAAAAAAGAAGTTTGATTTTTTTGATGCAATGCAAGATCTGGCCGATGATGCCTTGAAAGCTAGTAGTATTTTGACTGAAATTATCAATGATTATGATCCTGACCAGTATCAGGAAAAAAT
>DXCM01000016.1 GCA_019116025.1 Candidatus Companilactobacillus pullicola
TTGATCGTTTAATCGTTAAGGATGCTTCAAAGGCTTTGGCATTATTGAGTGCAGAGTTTTATGGCAATCCTCAAAATGATTTATTTATCGTAGCCTTCACAGGTACTAAGGGTAAGACGACAACTTCATACTTTACATATGATATTTTGAATAGTGCTTATCCTAAGAAGGTTGCTTTGTTCTCAACAGTCGACAGAATTGTTGGACCAAAGCCAAGCGACGAGTTTAAGTCAGATTTAACAACTCCTGAATCAATGGAATTATTCCATGATATGAGAAGAGCTGTTGATAATGGTATGAAGTACTTAGTTATGGAAGTATCTTCACAAGCCTACAAGAAGAACCGTGTTTATGGTTTGAAGTTTGATATCGGTGGTTTCTTGAATATCACTCCAGATCATATCGGACCTAATGAACATCCTACATATGCTGACTATTTGAATTGTAAGAAACAATTAATGGTCAACTCGAAAGTAAATATTATTAATCGTCAAACAAACGACTACGATACAGTTCTAGCCGCTGCCAAAGAAACAAGTGCTGACAAGGATATTTACAGATTTGCTAAAAATGAAGTCGGTGACACTGACTTTAGTATCCGTAACAAAGAATCTAATCTAAACGACTCCGTCTTTACCTATACAGCTGAAAGCGACAAAGCTGAAGACTTACAAGATCATGGTGAATATACTTATCAACTAGGTCTTGTTGGTGACTTCAACGAACTAAACGCTGGTGCTGCAATTACTGCAGCTAAAATTATGGGTATTGATAACGAGGTGATCGCTGATAGTTTAAAAAAAGCGTTCGTCCCGGGGAGAATGGAACATATTAATACCAAGAACCACGGGACAATCTTTGTAGATTACGCCCACAACTATGCTAGTATGAATGCTTTATTAAGTTTTATTAAGCGTGAATACCCTGAATCAAAAGTTAAAGTTGTAGTTGGTAGCCCTGGTGATAAAGGGGTTTCTAGACGTGCAGGCTTTGCTAGAGTCCTAACGGAACTAGCTGATTCAGCGATTTTAACAACAGATGATCCTGGATTTGAAGATCCAGCTAAAATTTGTAAGGAAATCGATGATCAAATTGACCACGAAAAGGTTTCCGTCAAAACGGTACTTGATCGTCAAGACGCTATTCGTGAAATGATTACCTCAAGTAATGATGGTGACATTATTGTTCTTGCTGGAAAGGGCAATGATCCATATCAAAAGACTAAGGGTGTCGATGTACCTTATCCAAGTGATCCAGTTGTAGCTAAGAAAATTTTGAAGGATATCGAAGGTTAGAAACATGAGGAAATTCTTTACAGTAATTGGCGGTATGGGTAGCCTTGCCACTGAAAGCTATATACATTTGCTAAACGAGAGGACTCCTAGCAAGAAAGACCAAGATTACTTAGATTATATTTTGGTCAATCACTCAACCGTACCTGATAGAACCGCACATATTTTAGATCACAGTAAACCTAGCTTTTTACCTCCTCTAACAGAGGATATTAAGCAACAAAGCTTATTGAAACCTGAATTTATGGTAATTATTTGTAATACAGCTCACTATTACTATAAAGAATTGCAAGCAGCGACTGATATTCCGTTGATTCACATGCCACATATGGCAATCAGTGTGATGAAGAATAAGTATCCTAAGGCCAAGCGAATCGGATTGATCGCTACTAAGGGAACAATTGCTGACCACATTTATGAAGATGAAATTAAGAATGCCGGTTTTGAATTGAGTCTGGGTGATCAAGCCGTTCAAGATGAAGTCGAAAGTTTGATTTATGACGACATCAAAATTAAGGGTAAAATGAATGCTCCTAAGTATCACAAAATTTTACAAACGATGCATGACAAGTTTGATTGCGACGTTATTGTTTTGGGATGTACTGAGTTATCATTTGCCCAAGAGAAAGCTCCAGACCATCCTTACCAAGTTATTGATGGACAAGGAATTATCGTTGATAAATCAATCGAACTTGGTCAAAAGATTCGTAATGGCGAAAAAATTGATTATACGAAGATTTATGGATAGATGTAGGGCGGAATATGTTTAAATTGCCGTCCTCCGCAACAAATGGGAATGCTGTTGGAACGCTATGGGCACGATTTGAAACTAATTATTTTGCACTTTGTGCAAAATAATGGATTTCCAAAGTCGGCCTCATTGTAACCGGCAAAGCCGGTAACAATGATCTCATAGCTGAACGCATTCCCATTTGTTGCTCCGGACTAAACAGCACTTTGAATGTTTGGTTTGAGGTAAATTATTTAATCTAATGAATATTTTTGAGTTAAAGAGGTACTCATATCGATCGAATTCAATTGATTGATATGAATGCCTCTTTTATTGTTTCTTACTCAAACTTGGTTGTAGTGAAAAACTTGTCGTTTCGGACTAAGTTCAGCTTTTTTATCAATCGTTTTAAAATCTAAATACTAAATAGAAAACAGCTTCTATTAAGAAGTTCAGGCATATCTGTATGTCTTGAATACTTAATGGAAGCTGTTGTTTTTATTTAGAGATTTGATTATGTAGCACTAGAAAATCTCTAAACACTGTCATCTAATTCTTACGGTTCGGTAATGTTTCTCGTGGAACATTGCAAAAAAATACTTCGTTCCTATATAATGATTAATACAAGGAGGTACTTTTAATATTATGTTTAAGAGATTATCGCTTTTTACAGTGATTTTGTCAGGGGTTTTATTAGCGGGTTGCAGCAGTCAACAAGCTACAAGTACAAAATCAAATACTGGATCTGAACAAACAGAAAAGAGTACTAAGAAGTCAACTCCAGAGAAATCTGAGGGATCTGACCAATCAAGTTCTACTTCATCTTCATCGGATTCATCAAATGATGGTAAGCAAACAAATAGTGACAGTAATGACACTAATAATAACAGTAACAATAGTGGAACTACTAAGAGCAGTGACTCTACACAAACCGATCAAAGCTCAACAAGTAGCAATGATAGTAATAACAGTAGCAACACAAACAATACGAATAACAGTCAATCATCACAAAATCAAAATTCTACACAAGCACAAGGAGTTAACATTACGACATCTGACCAAGCTGTTTCTTTCTTAGCTGACAAGTTGAGTTCAACTTACGATAAAACTACTACACAATATGTAGCAAATGGTAAAGTTACTTGGAATAATGTTAATGGTTATCAAATAAATATTTATAGCAAGAATTCAGATTCACCAGTGGGAAGCTATTTAGTACCAGCTAATGGTCAATATTTCCAAATCTGGTAAACTTTAATCACTTGCCTTTATAATAAGAATTAGTTATATTTTTCAGAGGTCGGATCAAAACTTTGTTTTGTTCAGGCCTCTATTTTAGTTCAGTAATTATTTGAATAGAGGGAAAGAATGCGAAAAAGAAATTTCATTTTACTAGCTTTACTTTCGCTGTTGATAGTTTTAGGGGGTTGTAGTCGTCGCGATACTTCACAAAAGATCATTACGACCACAGTCAACACATACAAAGAACCGATAAAAAGTGTTGTTGGAAATAAATATCAAGTTGAATCGATCATCAAGTCAGTCAATGTTGACCCGCACAGTTTTTCGGCTTCAAGCAATGATGCTAAACAAGTTGCGGATTCACAATTGATTGTCGCTAATGGTTTGGGGTACGATGATTGGGTTGAAAAAATTGTCGCGGCTAATAGTCAAGAAAGCAACATGATCGATTTTTCTCGGGATGTTTTGAAAAAAGAAAATGGCGATAACGAGCATGTCTGGTTTGGCGTTAAGAACGTTCAAGAACTGACTCGAGCTGTTTATAAACATATGTCAAAAGTGGATCCAAAAAATCGTGCTTATTATCAAGCTAATTTTAAGGAATATAAATTAAAATTAAATCGTTTAATCCAAAGAGAAAAAGCATTGAAGAAGTACACGGCTGGTAAAAAGGCTTATGTAACTGAACCACTACCTTACTATCTCTTGAAAGATCTGGACGTGAAAATTGCTAATCAACATTTTGCCAAAGCCATTGAAGAAGATACGGATCCTTCTATTAAGGATGTCAAAAGTATGGAAAATGGTTTGAAGAATCATAAGGTTAGTTTCTTAGTTGTTAATAAGCAAGTTACTAGTGGAATCATCACTAAGATGACGACTCTTGCTAAGAAAAATCATGTACCAATTATTTATTTCACGGAAACATTACCAAGTGATTTAGGATATTATAGTTGGATGGATCAAAATATTAGTCAGATTGAAAGGATAGTGAAGGAATAATCGTTATTAAGGCAGTTAATTTAGCCAAGCGCTTTGGTAAGCAACTGGTTTTTCAAAATTTAAATTTTCAAATCAATGATGGCGACTTTATTAGTTTGATTGGGCCGAATGGTTCTGGTAAAACAACTTTAGTCAAAATGATTATGGGTTTGGAAAAGAAGTCTAGTGGTGAACTAATCGTTGATCACAAGCAAACTATCGGTTATGTACCACAATTTAGAAATATTGATATCGATTATCCTTTGAATATCGAACAATTTGTCCGTTTGAATCTTAAATTCACTTTAAGCCCTAAAAAGAGACACGCTGACAATCAATTGATTAAACGAATTCTGGATAAGACAGGTTTGATGGAATTAAAAGATCGTCCTTTGGGATTAGCTTCAGGTGGAGAGAAACAAAAAGCTTACTTAGCACAAGCACTTTTGAATGATCCTAAAGTACTGATTTTAGATGAATCAACGGCCAGTTTGGATGTTGAAGTTAAGATGCAGTTGATGGATCTAGTAGAGGAATTGAATCAAAAAGAGAAATTGACAGTTATTTTTATAACCCATGATTATGAGTTAACTAAGAAGTATACACATCGAGCTCTATTTTTCAGAAACCATGAATTACAAGAAGTCGATGTGAAAGATGTTTCAGAAGATATGTTTGAGATGGGAGGTTAAACATGTTTGAATACGAATTTATGAGGGAAGCCTTCATTGCTAGTACTTTCATCGCAATCACAGCCGGTTTAGTCGGTGTTTTCGTTGTTTCTAGAAATATGTCTTTTCTTTCTCATACATTATCTGAAATTGGCTTTGCGGGGGCTTCTTTTGGAATTTTAGTGGGAATATCACCTTTAGCGGGGATGATTATTTTCACTCTAATTAGTTCTGTAGCCGTTGGTAGTTTGAGTAGTGAATCGTCAAGGCGAGAGGCATCGATCAGTGCGATATCGTCATTATTCATTGGTTTAGGAATTTTATTCTTGTCGCTATCTTCGGAATCAAGCAGTTACGCTACCAATATTTTATTCGGTAGTATTGTCGGTATCAGTTCCAAAGAAGTTAATCAGTTGATGATTTTGGCCTTATTCGTCATTTTTGTCTTTATTATTTTCTATAAGCCATTGTCGTTTGATTCATTCGACCATATTGGCGCTCGTGCCGCTGGTTTAAAGACAAGACTATTATCTGTAGCCTTTTTAGTAACATTAGCTCTGAGTGTCAGTATTGGGGCTCAGATCGTGGGTTCATTATTAGTCTTTGTTTTATTGACTTTACCGGGAGCTACGGCCAAATATTTAGTACATTCAGTGCCAAAATTAATCATGGTTTCAGTAGGATTATCGTTAGCCGGAGTTTGGTTAGGTTTATACTTAGCATTTGTAACCAACTGGCCAGTGACCTTCTTTATTTCAGCTTTTGAAGTAATTGCTTACTTCTTAGGATTAAGCTATAAAAATTGGAAATTAAACCATTAAGGACGTTAGTGAATTATGAAAGAATTATGGAATAAATATAAAGATATGATTCCCTATGCTTTTTTCGGAGTCTTGACAACAGTAGTAAATTACGTGGCTTTCGCTTTATTGTGGCGCGTGATGGGAATGAATTCGCAAATTGCTAATGCGATTGCGTATTTGATCTCGGTTATCTTTGCCTATGTAACGAATAAATTATGGGTATTCAATTCTCATACAACGACATGGAAAGCTTTTTTCCAAGAAATGGGTTCGTTCTTCCTATTTAGGGGTGGTTCATGGGTCATTGATCAAGGTACGATGTTTGTCGGGATGATTTTACTGCATGGTAATGGATTTATCGTTAAATTGATTGCTAACGCCGTGGTCATTATTTTAAATTACGTATTTAGTAAGTTTATTATTTTCAGAAAAAGAAAGTAAACAGTGAAAAAGGTACTTTATTAGATAATGTTGTCTAATAAAGTACCTTTTTCATTTTCTGGCTGTAACGATTCGTTGATCACGACGGATGACTTCACATAGTCCAAATAGTAACAATAAAATTACAACGGCTATAATTACGGCTTTAGTATTACCAAAAATTAACTCATCACCACCGAAAGCATAAAGAAATGAGACTGGTAGTGATCCAATCAAAATACATAGAATTTTGTTTTTTAACGACATCTTTAACTCTAAGGATGCATAATTGACTAATAATGTTGGCAACATAGGAATGGCATAACCAATACTCAATCCGATTCGAGGGTGGTGCATATTTTTCAATTTATCAGTGAGATAACGAAAACGACTGGGCTTGATTTTGTGTGGGAATGATTCGAGAATATTAATGGCTAATAAATTACCAATAACGATTCCAGAAATATTGATACCAAAACCGATCCAACGTCCAAAAAGTACGCCTGATAAGATGGCAACTGCAGCAATGGGAACACCAGGAATGGCTGATCCAATCGCAATCACTGCCATGAATAAAACGGCGTTATGTTTACCTTGATGTCTCAAAAGATTGATCAGAGTTTTTCGGTCGAGGGTGTAGTTAAAAACATTTATAACGACGTTACGATAATTGAGCCAAAGAATAGCAAAAAGAATTATAAGCGCAAGCAAACCGATAGTAATAAAGAAAATTTTATGACGAAGTTTCATATAAACACCTCAGAGTTGGAGTGTGAAAAAATCCCAGTATGGACCATTGATGGTTTCCACACTGGGATTTTTAGTAATACATAAATTAATTATTCTTGTAATTCGCGGATAGCCAAGGCGAAATCACCTAGTGTAGCTGAACCGTTATTTTTAATTTCTGGCATTGTAATATATTTTTTCAAATCTGGTACTTCAACGTAATCGTTTAGTAAGTTTTTGAATTGGGCACGAACCTTATCTAGGAATGGTTCACTGACAACACCGCCACCAAAGACGATCTTGTCAGGTCTAAGGATAAGTGTAGCTTGTAGAGCTGCTTGAGCAACGTAATAAGCCATGATATCCCAAACATGATTTGTCAAAGGAACATCTTGTCCTTTAATGCCTAAACGAGCTTCGAATGTAGGGCCAGCAACTAGTCCTTCAAGACAGTCACCGTGGAATGGACAAACACCCTTGAAATCTAGATCGTCAGGATGACGTTTTACAAGTGTGTGCCCCATTTCTGGATGTCCAATACCACCAACAAATTTACCCTTATCAATAGCACCGGCACCAACACCAGTACCAACAGTGTAATAAACTAATGAATCAATCTTTTCATTAGATAGGGTAGACATGACATATTCACCATAAGCTGAACCATTAACATCAGTTGTCCAGAACATTGGAACATCAAAAGCTTCTTTCATTTTGCCAATGAAATCAGTATCTCTCCAACCTGGCTTAGGTGTAGATGTGATGTAACCATATTTTGGTGAGTTCTTACGTTGTTCGATAGGACCGAATGATGCAATTCCTAAAGCCTCAATATCAAATTGTTTAAAATAATCGATTGTTTTTTGCAATGTTTCTTCTGGTGTAGTTGTTGGAAAATGAACGCTATCCTTAATACGATAGTCTTCGTCACCAACAGCACAAACAAATTTTGTTCCACCTGCTTCAATACTTCCTACTAACACAATAATCTCTCCTCAATCTTGGTAATCGTTTTCAATACTAATAAGATACTATTAATTTTTTTCAACGTCAAATCAGATTAATGAAAGAATGAAAATATATTATTAAATAATTTGAAAATTATGAATATAAAATGACCAAAAAATACGTTTAGTATTAACTATAGATTTAAATAATCAATGCCATTCTTTTTGAGAAACGCCAATGCCTTTTCTCCTATTAGGTGGTTGCCTATGAATTTAGCAAATGAATAGGCCTGAATCGTATATTGAATAGCCTCAGAATGTTTACCTTGTTGTTCTGCCATCTCTGAAAGTAGGTAGTAGAATGATTCAACAAAATATGAGCTGCCATTTCTTTGGGCCAAATTTAAACCAGAAGTAGTAATATCTATACATTTTTCAAGCTTGTCATTATTGGCATAGTACATTCCCAAATTATCGTAAATTAATAGAGACCAAAAGAGATTGTCATTAGTATTGTAGTTTTTAAATAATGATGCAGTTTGTTCAAAATAAAAATTAGCCTTCGTAATATCGTTCTTTTGACTATAGGCTACACCTAATTCGCAGGTTGCAAGAATGGTAAATATGTCAGAGATGTCATCGTGAAGTAGCAATAACTGATTGAAACCAAATATTGCATCATCAGAGTTATTAGTGAGCCACATTTCGGCATCCGTTTTTAAGAATTGATAATGAGCTTGCTGGTCTTTATCGTCAGTTTGTTGAAAATTCTTTAATGAGTGTATAACCTCTTGATATTTATAATTCATGCTAAAATGGTCTGCCTGCATTAAAATCTGATCATTTTCAGTAGCAATATCGTTAATAACAACATCACTTAATTTTAAACCTAGACGATTCAACAGTTTAACTAGGATAGTACTTCCTGGAGAAGTAGAATTTCTTTCCAAGGAACTGATGGTTCCCTGTGTAGTAATATCTTTGGCTAAATCAGATTGAGATAAACCTATCTTTTTTCTGGTTTGTTTTATTTTATTTCCATCTATCATTTGAATACCTCTAAAAAAATATTAATTTTTAAATAGTTATATGTGAAAATATTGAAAGTGATATTGATAATAATTTAATTATATACTACTTTTTACTTTTATTTTTACAAAAAAGGTAAATTTATTATTCTAATAAACAAATAATACTAAAGAATCACACTTTAGTTTTTAAAAGGCAAAATTCATCATCAAAGTTTTAAATAATATAATACAATTAAAAAAATATTAGTATTCTATTGAAAATGGCTTTTTAGAGAGTTATAACTGATATTAACAAATTGATGTGAATGGGGTGGGTGCATGGAATTGGTGGAATCGGATACGACGAAGCAATTGATTAAAGCTGGAATTACGACAGTTGTTAATGATTTGGGGGCATCGATATTTAACTACGCGCTGTCTTTAAAATTGTTACAAGTTACCGGATCAGCAATGGGATATGGAACAAGTTTAATTATTGGACCATTGATTGGTGTACTTGTTGCTCCTTGGGTAGGAAATACTGTTGATAGTTATCAAAGAAAACATATTGCTTTGATTGCCGAAAGTGCACTTATTTTGACCCTCATTGTATATTTCTTTGTTTTTGAATTATTTCATACCAATATTCTCATCTCAGCGATTGTTGTTGTGTGTTTGAATAATATTACGGCTCGTTTTTTTACTATCTCATATTTGTCGTCGACCCCGCAGATTGTAACGGGGGATCATATTCAGAAACTTAATTCCATTGAATCAACTGCAGCAACGGTATCAAGCATTTTGGCGCCGGCGATAGCGGGATTTCTATTTGGTATTATGGATTTTAAATGGATGATTGTTTTACAAATTGTGACGGAAATAATGACTTTATTTTTAACGATGGCAACTCACTTTGATAGTAATCCGGTAGATAAAACTAAAAAGAAAATTCAAAACCTAAATATTTTTAAATCACTAAATAAATATCCAACAGTGCTTTTCTTTTTAATAGTAACGATGTGTCTCAATATTACTAGTACTGCTCTTGTTATAGGTATGCCTTATGTTGTTATACATACGTTGAAATATTCAACAACAATCAGT
>DXCM01000017.1 GCA_019116025.1 Candidatus Companilactobacillus pullicola
CGGCTTGAAGCTAATAATTTTCTACTTCGTACAAAATTATGGATCTCCAAGTCCGGTCTTCTACTAACCTTGCTTCGCAAGCTAAGTAGAATTTCACCACTTAGGGCCCACGGATTTTCTACTACCGACTGTATTTCTGTTTCTACTGATATTGGTTAAAACTGCAGTATTTAGACAGTTTTTAATTTAGTGTAATGGGAAAAAGATTATGAACTTTATTCTAAGAGACGAACTGTCAGATATATGAGAATATATGACGCTCTCAGTGAATACCAATTTTACTATCTAAAATTTTAAAAGTATATAAATGATAGAACAACACACTAGTCCGGAGCAGCAAGCTCGATTGGTCTCAGCCGTGAAATTATACTTAGCGATTTATCGCTTAGTATAAGACCTGTATTTGAGACAATTGTGGTTTTCAATTGGCTCAAATCAGTGTCCACAGCGTTCCAGACCAATCGAGCTTGTTGTGGAGGACGGCATCTTAAACAAGAACCGATATCTTACCAAGTTTGAAGGGAAATAAAATATGGATCCAATTGTAATTATAGACGCAAAGAGAACTGCTATTGGCAAGTTTCGTGGTCAATACGCCAAGATGACTGCAGTTCAATTAGGAACACAATTAGTTAAAAAATTATTGGATAGGAATCAAGTTGACCCTAAAAAAATCGATCAATTCATTTTTGGAAATGTATATCAAGCTGGTATGGGTCAAAATACTGCTAGACAGATTGGTTTGAACGTCGGTGGTCGAGTAGATTCAACGGCCATGACTGTCAATCAAGTTTGTGGTTCCGGAATGAAAGCTATCTATGAGGGCATTGCTGCAATCACAATGGGCAATGCTGAAATCGTTGTTGCTGGTGGCGTAGAAAGTATGTCTAATGCACCTTTCTATGCTCCACGAACGGGCAAGATGGAAGTTAGTCCAAAGCTTTCCGATACTCTATTCAATGATGGTTTAAATGATGCCTTCAATAATTTACCAATGGGTATTACCGCAGAAAACGTGGCCAAAAAATTCCATATTAGTCGTGAGCAACAAGATGAATTTGCTTACAATTCTCATCAAAAAGCTCATCAAGCAGAAAGTAAATTAGCTAAAGAGATTATTCCTATCGAAGTTGATGGTGAAGAAATAACAACTGACCAATCAATTCGTCCTACAACGACTCTCGAACAAATGGGACAATTAAGAACTGTTTTTGACAAGCAGGGGACTGTAACAGCGGGAAATTCTTCTCCAATCAATGATGGTGCTGCGGCAGTTATTTTGATGAAGCAAAGCCGCGCTGATGAATTAGGTTTGACGCCGGTAGCCGAGATTACTGGTTATACAGAAGTCGGAATCGATCCTAACTATATGGGCTATGCTCCATATTATGCTGTAAATAAGTATTTTGACCGTTACAAGACTGGTTTAGAAGATTTTGATCTATATGAAGTCAATGAAGCTTTTGCTTCTCAGGCAGTTGCTGTTAGTCGTGATTTGAACTTGCCAATGGATCGTTTGAACATTTATGGTGGTGCAATTGCCTTAGGACATCCATTAGGAGCTACAGGAGCACGTATGATTGCAACATTGATAAATTCCTTACAACAAGAGAAAAAACAAACAGGCCTAGCCTCACTATGTATTGGTGGCGGTATGGGTATGGCAATGGGTATAAAGTTAATATGAAAATCTATGAAATGACGAATGAAGAAAGAATTAAGCTATTAGTTCAAGAGGGTTATCTGACATCTGAACAAGCTGAATTGTTACAGAGTCGTCAGACAATTTCGGTAGATTTAGCTAACAGTTTGAGTGAAAATCAAATCGGTAGTTTTAGTTTGCCATATGGCTTTGCTACTGATTTTGTGGTTGACGGTCAAGATTACCTCGTACCAATGGTTATTGAGGAGCCTTCAGTGATTGCAGCTGCTTCTAATGCGGCAAAACGTGTTAAAAATAGCGGTGGTTTCAGAACTTTTCCTAGTTCTCGAGTAGTTTATGGTCAGATTGTTTTAGAGAATATTAAGACTAAAGATATTGAAATTTTGGAAGCAAAAGATTCAGAAATTTTTGAATTTGCTCAACGAGCTCACCCCAGTCTAATTAAACGTGGCGGTGGCGTGGTTTCTTTAAAATTTAATCGATATGACGATTTTTTTGAAATTGAACTAGGTATCGATACAGTTGATGCGATGGGGGCCAATATGGTCAATTCCATTTTGGAAAAAACGGCTCATAAGGTTTCAGAGTTAATCTCTGGTGATGTTTTGTGCAGTATTTTATCCAATAGTGGTCAAGGGCAAGTGATTACAGCTGAGGCGGAAATTGATTTTGAACAGTTGCAGACAAAATCCATGTCCGGATCTGAAGTGGCCAATAGAATTGTTAAATTAGCTAATTTTGCGAAACAATCTGTTAAACGAGCTGTGACTCACAATAAAGGTATCATGAATGGTATTGATGCAGTTTATTTAGCCACGGGTAATGACTTTCGGGCTCAAGAAGCAGCTGCACACAGTTTTGCTTTTGAGTCGGGTCAGTATCAACCATTTAGTGAATGGCAAATTAAAGATGACAAGTTATTAGGAACTTTGAAAATGCCGATCGAATTAGGAAGTGTCGGTGGAGCTATCAGTGCTTTACCAATGGCTCAAATGAGTTTAGCAATTATGAAGATCACCAATAGCAAACAATTACAGTCCGTAGTTGCTGCGGTTGGTTTGGCCAACAATTTGTCAGCTTTAAGAGCTTTAGTAACGACTGGTATTCAAGCGGGGCACATGGGATTACAGAGTAAGTCATTGGCTGTTTCCGCTGGGGCTAGTGGTATTGAGATTTCTGAAGTTTCAAAGCAACTTAATCAGACAAAAAATTATACAATTGAAAATGCAAAAAGTATTTTAATGAAATTAAGAGGTAAATAATGGATATAGGTATTGATAAGATAGGCGTTTACGTCCCTAAAAATTATATCGACATTGTGGAACTAGCTCAGGCTCGAGATGTTGATCCTAACAAATTTACAATTGGTATTGGTCAGGATAAGCAGGCTGTGCCACAACCTTATGAAGATGCTGTAACTATGGCTGCTAATGCTGCCGACAGTATTTTGAGTGCTGAAGATAAACAATCTTTAGGGTTACTAATTGTGGGTACAGAAAGTAGTATCGATGAATCCAAGTCATCAGCGGCTTTTTTGATGGATCTATTAGATTTGCCTGAAGACATTCGTGCCTTTGAAATTAAACAAGCTTGTTATGGAGCTACAGCTGGATTGCAGACAGCAGTTGATTTTGTTAGTCAACATCCTGGCAAAAAAGCTTTAGTTATCGCTAGTGATATTGCTCGCTACGGTATTAAGACCCCTGGTGAAGTCACTCAGGGAGCTGGTTCAGTGGCAATGCTTGTCGGTCAAGATCCACGAGTATTGAAATTGACTCAAAAGTCAGTTTACATGACACGTAATGTGGGTGATTTCTGGCGTCCAACATTCTCCAAGACTGCTTTTGCTCGTGGAAAATTTTCTAATCAAGTCTATGTCGATTTCTTCGATACCTTGTGGAAAAAATATCAGGAAAAATATTCAGCTACGATCGATGATTTTTCAACTTTGTTGTTCCATATTCCTTATACCAAGATGGGAACAAAGGCTTTGAGAACTTTAGAAGGTAAAATCGCCGATGACAAATATGCTGAATTGACTGACCACTATCAGGCTAGTATCAAATTCAGTCGAGAAGTGGGAAATCTTTATACAGGTTCACTATATCTAGGATTATTATCGTATTTGATCAATGCAGCTAAAGCTGATGAAGAATTATTATTATTCAGTTATGGATCAGGGGCTGTTGGTGAATTGTACAGTGGCGAAATTCAAACTGGTTTTGACCAAGTTATTGATCAAACAGGTATCTTAAAGATGCTTGCTGATCGTCAAAAAATGAGTATCGCAGATTATGAAAAAATGTATCAAATTGAGTATCAAGATGGTACGATTGTTGATCCGCAAACGGTTAACAGCAAGTTCTATTTAAGTGAAATTAAAGAGAATGAACGCCTCTATAAAAAGTTAAAGTAAAGTCTTGCAAGCGCTTACTTAAGATGTTATATTAAAGACGTGGTAAAGATGAAGTGTCAGGAACTGTAGCCCTAAAAGATTTTGATTGAGAAAGTTTTATCGTTTCTAGGAGATGGTAGGATTAGTCAAAAACAAAGGAAAATTAGAGTAGTACAGTTCAACGGCATTTTTGGAACTAGCGACAATAGTTAACATAAGATCGACCTTTCTAAGTAGTCGCGCAAGCTCAATACGTGGTTCGCTAGGATCCATCAGTTGAACAAAATATATTTATAGTAAGATATGTTTCAGGTAGTAAGATTCATTTATTTTAATAGATTCAATATAAAAGTTGATGAAACTGCAGTAAATTTCATCTTACCACTTATATCTAACTAGAGGGACTCTCCACAGGTGAGAGTCCTTTTTGTTTGGCAAAAATTAAAAGACGCAGCGTCTATAAAAAGTCAGAGTTATTTATTGTAACCGCTTACTGAATGATTTATACTATAGATGTGGTAAAGATGAAGTGTCAGGAACTGCAGCCCTAAAAGATTTTGATTTAGAAAGTTTTATCTGTTACAAGATAGGATCAGTAAAGAACAAAAGATAAAGTTAGAGTCAGTGCAGTTCAACGACATTCTTGGAACTAGTGACAAAGGTTAACATAAGATCGACCTAATTAGTTAGTCGCGCAAGCTCAAGACATGGTTCGCTAGGATCCATTAGTTGAACAAAATATATTTATAGTAAGATATGTTTTAAGTAGTAAGATTCATTCTCATTGATAAGTACAATGTTAAAGTTGATGAAACTGCAGTAAATTTCATCTTACCACTTATATCTAACTAGAGGGCTCTCCACAAGTGAGAGCTCTTTTTTTACGGTTTTGTCAAAGCGTCTATCGAAAAGTGGAGCTAATGTTTGTATCATTGACTGGAATGAATTATATTATGTCCATAGTTAAGATAAATTGTCAGTAAGTACAACGGTTAAAATATTTTGATCCGGCAGAAGCCATACTCTAGATATGGTTTCATAAAGGACAGGGTAAAGTTAACGTCGATGTATTTTAAGACATTTTTGGGACTAGAGGTAAGAGTTTATATAATAACAACCTAACTATTAGTTGTGTTGACACTTACAGATATGGTTCGCTAGGGTCCAATGATTTAACAAAATATATCCCAGAGTAAAGATATATTTTTAGGTAGTTGAATCAAGTATACTTGAGGATACGAAGAGAATTTTATCTTAGCTTAAAAACGTAGAACATGTTCATAAGTACGGGGAAGCGGCAGTAATCTTAATTGATTGCTGCCGCCTCTTTTTGTTTTGAATAGACAAATTGGTGATCGCGTGATGACAAAAGCTGAATTAATGGGAATCTAACTTTTTTCCTGTAGTCTAATTTCTTGTTAAATATATTTAAGATAATAAAATTGCCATAAACAATAAAAAAATAGAATTGTCAGTTCAATTATTGCTTTTGTATTTGGAATAATAATTCTTTTCAGTCGAGTTTTGGGCTCTTGAGAAGAGGCTAGGATCATGCTAAGAAATTTACATAATATTATCTTCAATCTTTTCTTAGGCGTTGATATTTATGTTGTCGCCACAGCTTCGTTGATTTATGCTATTTTGGCCTTTGTCGTTGGGATTGTTTTGTTGGTGCGTAAAGCATTTGTATTTGACGAGAAAATTCATCATGATAAAAAATAAAGTTGAAATATAAAAAGAAGCCTAAAGCTCTGACTATCTGGGATAGTTTTTGCTTTAGGCTTCTTTTGTGTTTTTGTTTAAATTTGTTAACCACTTTTTACATGTACTTAACCATTGTTCTATGCATTATAGTGGAAACGAGCTTCGCAAGGGTAACTCCTTCCGGTTAAGTCAACTATCTCTGCCGGCACTTCGTTGCCGACTGAGATAGTAGTCTTAATCCTCGGGAGCTGAACACCCTTGCTTCGCTCTCTAGCCTAGCCTAATACTTGAACGGTAACGTTTTGACGTCCGAATTGTAATGCTTGTGAATTAGGCATTGCAATATCAAGTTGGTTAGGGTTGCTGTAGGCGAAGAGACCTGTATCGTTAACTACACGATCGTAAGTCTTGCCATTAGCTGTAATTCTTAAATGTGTTCCACGTGGGAATTTTGATAGGTTAGCAGCGACACCGCTGTATCCCATATTTGAGCCTAGTACAACGGGATCATATGCTGTAGCTGACATTGTTAGTGTTTGTTTAACGTTGTCAGTTGACATGTATTTTCCGTTGATCCATTGGCTACGACCAACATCGTACCATGTATTACCAGTTGCATCTGTCTTACTTGCATAAACATGAACCATTGTATGTCCAGAAGCTACGTTGCCTGTAAAATTACCATTAGGAGCATCGTAAAGGTTAACGCCTCCTGCAACATTGATATACATATCTTTGTCTAGAGAGACTGCTGGAGCTTCTGTAGAGATATCACTAGCTGATACCCATTCATTAGAACCAACTTCGTAATAAATAGCTCCATTGAAGTTCATAGTCTTATCAATTCTCCAAGCAGTTTTGCTACCAAGTGCTGAAGCAATTCTAGCAACGCCATCTTGTGTTTGAGCATAAAGACTAGCGCCACTGGCATTTGTTACATAGATAGTTCCACTAGTGCTAGTAGTTGTTGTTGCGGCACTAACGTTTTGTGTTTGTGTACTGATACCGATTAATGCAAGTGTTGTAACTGTGAATACAGATGCTACGAATTTTTTGATCTTCATTATATAATATTTCCCCCGAATGAAACTTGTGTGTTTAAATGTGTACTATTTTCTCAACGGAATTAATAATATAACGTCTAGACCATCAAATGTTGAATATAACTTAACTGTAAATTAGTTATAATTTGACTGTAAAGTTAATGTAACTAAACTGAAATAATTATATGTCATTTTTATCTAAAAAAATTAGAGATATTTGCATATCTCATCTAACATACTGTCGACATTGTTAACCACGACACCATTCATTTTGATTAAACCAATAGTGTAATTGTTGATATAGGCAAAAGGATTTTCACCAATAGAGCCCACAGCTTTAAGCTTTTCAGGGTTTTCGACACCATGTTGACGTAAGTCAGTATAGACACCAACAATAGGAATTTCTTTTCCGTAGGCAAGACCGATTTCAGAGGCCACACCGTCGTCCATTGTGTCACCATCAAGAATTGCAACAATTAAGTCAGATGAAAGAAGTTCTTTGTTATCTTCTTGTGCAATCTTGATAGAATCGGCATAATTCATCTTGTCATTAATGTCACCATTTTCTTGAGGAAGGTAAACCTCAATATTAGAGTCCATCTTTCTGATCTTATCAACGACAAATTCGTTAAACATGCGATCGGCTAAAGCGAAGAGACCATTGGCAAAATATATTTTCATTAAAAAATCCTTCTTTCTATTATTATACGTTCTGTAATATCTTATCATTATGTCGGTTTAAGATAGAAGGAAACTGAAATTAAATGTTAGGGAATTCAATTGAAGAATTGTAACTAATATCAACTAATGCAGTATAAGTATTCCGTCGGCAGTAGAAAATCTGTGTGCTTGGAATGCGGTGGACACGGCTTGAAGCTAATAATTTTACACTTCGTGCAAAATTATGGATCTCCAAGTCCGGTCTTCTGGTAACCTTGCTTCGCAAGCTAACCAGAACTTCACCACTGAGGGCCCACAGATTTTCTACTGCCGACTATATTTCTGTTTCTATTATTATTTATTAAAATTGCAGCATTTAGATAGTTTTCAATCAGAGCACGATTTTAGTTCGGAATAACAAACTTAACTAGTTTCAGAGCGGATAGATATTTTTGACTCCTTGCTATTCAGAATTACTAATAATAAAAGAAAAGACATCCGTATCAATTAGCATATATCAGTTGATATGGATGTCCTTTTGATTTAAAGGTAATATTTGAAATAGAAAGTACACCGGATTAAATAATTTATCTCAAACTAAACAATCAAAGTACTCTTTAGTCCGGAGCAAAAATTGGGAATGCGTTCAGCTATGAGATTATTGTTATCGGCTTTGCCGATTACAATAAGGCCGACTTCGGAGATCCATTATTTTGCACGAAGTGAAAAATAATTAGTTCAAAATCGCGCCCATAGCGTTCCAACAGCATTCCCAATTTTTGTGGAGGACGGGAATTTAAGCACATCCCAACCCCACAAATAATAAGCAGAGAATCATAAACCAAAAATATACCATTATTTAGTTTGCTTTTTAATTCAATAATAGAAAAATTATTTTATAAATTTATGAACACCATATGAACAGCATAACTATACAATATAGATACATGCGAAAGAACAAAATAATTGTTCTAACTTCTGACTTATTATCACCCTCGGATAATTTGACTGAATAACATGTGTACTATCAAAACACTGTTTTCCCTAATTACCAGTAGTGTACTGATATACTCTAATATTAATGTTACAGTTCACCCTTCGATACTGCGCTTTAATATAGAGATTCTCAAACATACAATATTCCATTGAAAAAAGCCGTGACCTCATCAATCACGACTTTTTTTGCTATTCTACGGTTTGTACCCAACCTTCAGGGGCCTCAACAGTTCCGAATTGAATTCCTGTTAAAGTATCATAAAGTTTCTTTGTAACGGGGCCAACCTCTGTTTCACTATAGAAGACATGTAAGTTGCCTTTGTGTTCCAAACCACCAATTGGTGAAATAACAGCGGCTGTACCACAAGCTCCGGCTTCCTTAAATTTGTCTAACTGATCAATATAAACATCGCCTTCTTCAGCACCAAGACCAAGACGGTTCTTTGCTAACCAGAGTAGGGAGTACTTTGTAATACTTGGCAAAATTGATGGTGATTTAGGAGTTACGAAGACGTTATCCTTAGTGATACCAAAGAAATTGGCTGATCCCACTTCTTCAATTTTTTCATGGTTGATAGGGTCTAGATAGACACAGTCAGCAAATCCATTCTTATGAGCTTCGTCACCAGGATAAAGACTGGCAGCATAGTTTCCACCGACTTTACTTTGACCAGTACCTTTATGAGCAGCACGGTCATATTGTGAAGTTGTAAAGTTAACGGGTGTAAGTCCACCTTTAAAGTAGTTACCAACAGGCATGGCAAAGATAGTAAAGACGTACTCAGATGCGGGATGAACGCCAATTTGAGCCCCTGTACCGATGATCAATGGACGTAGATAAAGAGTAGCACCAGTTCCATAAGGAGGGACAAAGTCAGCATTAGCCTTAACTACTTCTTTAACCGCTTCAACAAATTTATCTTCAGGAAAGACAGGCATTAGTAATCTTTCACAAGATTCCTTCATTCGACTAGCGTTACGATCAGGTCTGAATAGTTGGATGCTGCCATCTGGAGTACGATAGGCTTTCATTCCCTCAAAGGCTGCTTGGCCGTAATGTAAAACAGTAGAAGCTTCACTAATATGAAGAGTGCTGTCCTCAGTTAAACCAGCATCTTGCCAGGCACCATCCTTAAAGTGGGCGATGAAACGATAAGGTAAGTCCATATAATCAAATCCCAGATTATTCCAATCAATTGTTTTTGGATCTGCTTTTGCCATAATTAAAATCTCCTTACTCAAATTAAAATAATATTAAATAGATTAAATTTATCATAATTAATGATTCAAGAAGTGTCAATCAAGTTAAGACATTTATTTCGCATTATGGATAAGAATGACTACAATATAGGGGAGGTGAGAGGAGAAAACTCATGAATAAGAAAAAAATTACTCTTTCAACTGCAGTAGCGATAGTCCTAGTAATTTTAGGAGTATTTACCTACAGCTCTCATGTGCAAGCAGCTAAGTCCAAAAAGTATGTTCAGGAATCGATACCAACACTCTTTTTTCATGGCTACGGTAGTAGTTTTCGAGCAGAGACTCAAATGACAGGAGCTTCTAAAAAAGCTGGTGTAACAAAGACAATCGTCAGAGTTAATGTCAGTCCTAACGGCTACGCTAAGATAATTGGTTCAATTCCCAAAAAAGCCAAGAACCCAATTGTAGAAGTCAATTACGATAATAGTAAGATGACTAATTATCATACAGCCGGATTGTGGGCTAAGAACGTTATTGAAGCTTTGCAAAAAGATTACAAGTTTAAAAAAGTTAATTTTGTTGGTCACTCAATGGGAAATATGGCCATCAATTATTACATTTTGGACAATTACAACAATAAGAAATTGCCAAAGGTCAATAAAGTAGTCGATATTGCCGGACATTTTGACGGTATTATTGATGTAGATGATGAACCAGGAGATATTACTCTAGCTAAAAATGGTAAACCAACACCGATGAATCAGTTTTATCGAGAATTATTGAAGTTGAGAGAAGTTTATCCAACTAATACACGAGTGCTCAATATCTTTGGTGATAAAAACGATGGAACCCATTCAGATGGGGCTGTCTCTAATGCCTCATCACAATCTCTGAGATACCTAGTTTCAGGTCGTGCTAAATCTTACCGTGAAAAGAAGATTGTCGGTAAAATGGCACAACACAGCAAGTTACACGAGAACAAGCAAGTTGATAAAATTTTAATTAACTTCCTGTGGAAAAAATAGTATTTAATAAGAATTTGTACCAACCGATGTGGTTAAAATATGCCGTCGGTAGTAAAAAATCTGTGAGCCGCTGGAACGTGGTGGACACGGCTTGAAGCTAATAATTTTGTACTGCGTACAAAATCATGGATCTCCAAGTCCGGTCTTATACTAACCTTGCTTCGCAAGCTAAGTATAATGGCACCACTGAGGGCTCACAGTTTTTTTACTACCGACTAGATTCGTGGTTTTTCACTGTTTAGAATTGTTAACAATAAAAGAAGAAGCATCCATATCAACCAATGTATCCGGTTATATGGATGCTTCTTTCGATTTAAAAGTGATTTTTAGAATAGAAAGGATACTGGATTAAATAATTCATTGTAATTAAACAATAGAAGTACTCTTTAGTCCGGAGCAAAAATTGGGAATGCGTTCAGCTATGAGATTATTGTTATCGGCTTTGCCGATTACAATAAGGCCGACTTTTGAAATCCATTATTTTGCACGAAGTGAAAAATAATTAGTTCAAAATCGCGCCCATAGCGTTCCAACAGCATTCCCAATTTTTGTGGAGGACGGGAATTTAAATCTATCCCTATCCCGACCAAACTCCAATAAGAATTTCTAATAAGTTATTTAGTCAAATTTTCTTTTCGCTTTTCATAATCCGCATCGGAAACTTTACCCTGAGCATACTCACGATCCAGTACCTCTAAAGCACTGTTTTGTTTATGACCATTTTGTCTGCTGAAAAGGTAAACGGCTGCGATGATGATCAATAGGATGATGATTCCGTAGAAGAGAAATCCTCCACCCATGAAGCCCATACCACCAAAAAAGTGGCAACCAGATAATCCCATCATAATAAGGCATCTCCTTTAAATGGATTTACCTTAATTATAGATAGGGATGAGGGGACTAACAATTTAATTGCTTGCACATAAGAAGACTATATATCTTCAACAGTCGTATAAGTAGATTGTCTGAAAATTAACTTAGTAGCTAACTCTAAACGTTTAGCAACATGTTGTTGATTGGTTAATAAATCCTGCATCAAATCGACTGAAGCGGCGCCCATTTGCGTTGTAGCAACGTCGACTGAACTTAACTCTGGATTAACGTAACGAGAAAGTGCTGTGTTGTCAAAACTGAAAAGTTGAACTCGCTTGGGAACGTTTATATTGTTCTCTTGCAAAGCCTTCAAAGCTCCGGCAGCCATCAAATCATTCGTGATAAAGAAGGCATGTGGAAAATCTTCTTTGGCAACGGCTTTGGTCATCTGTTCGTAACCAGAATTCTTAGTGAAATCGCCTTTGAAACAATTCTGTGGATTAAATAGATTGTGTTCGTCCATGGCAGTTTTGAAGTTGTCAAAACGTAAATCGGGAATTACCCGTTGATTGTCAGTTGAGGTTTCCTCACCATAGATCAAACCGACATCCTCAATATTTTGATCGATGAAGTAGTTAACAACTTTTTGAATTCCGTATTTGAAATCAGTTAGAACGGAATCAAATCCCTTACCGAATTGGTCGTCGTCGATAAAAACAATATTAGGGCAGATTAAAGTCATCGTTTGAACTTGTTCCTGACTGAATTTACCTACAGCAATGATACCGTCAGTATCGTTAGGAATTTCTTCAATGTCATTGTGGAAGATACGACTAATTTGAAAACCATATTTAGGTGCTTGCTGTTCAATTCCTTCACGAACAGTCATGTAATAGAGATCATCTTGTTCCTTAGATTCGGAATACCATTGGACCAAAGCCAGATGTTTTTGATAATGACTGTTGGGATGATTAGCTTTTTTGTAGTTAAGTTCTGTCGCAATTTTTAAAATGTTGGCACGAGTGTCATCAGTAACAGACAAAGTCAAATCGTTGTTTAAAACTCGAGAAACCGTCGCTGGTGAGACGTTGGCTTTTTTAGCAATATCACGTAGAGTAGCCATTATTTTAAACTCCGAATGAATTTATCAAATGCAGCTTGTCCTTGTTGGTTCCATTTGAAGACACCAGCATCTTCAAGAACTCTGGCAAATACCAGACCAGTTTCTTTATCAACAATCTTTTGCACATTGTCATTAGTAAATTCATATTTTTGTTTCAATTGATCGGCCCAAGTCTTGTGATATTGAGCCATTTGATTAGGTTGATCTAGTAGGTAACGTTCGACTTCTTTTAACTCGGCTTTTAAACGAGCTGGCAAAATAGCACGCCCCATGACTTCGATCAGGCCGATATTTTCTTTCTTAATATGTTGAACATCTTGGTGGGGGTGGAAAATACCATCGGGGTATTTAGCTGAAGTTTGGTTATCACGCAAGACGATGTCCATTACATAGTTGTCATCCTTACGATAAGCGATAGGAGTAACAGTGTGATGACGAATCTCGCCGCTATGTGATCTGACATCAACGGATTCATCAGAATAGTTCATCCAATTCTCGTGGATCAAAGTAGCTGCTTTAACCAATTCGTCAGGATTTTTACTTGTTAAACGAATCGTAGAAAGAGGCCACTTGACGATACCAGCACTAACATTATCAACATCGATCTCAATCTGACGGTCGATAGGAGCCTTCATCATTGGGAAAGTGTGATGTCCACCTTGATAGTGATCATGACTAAGCATTGAACCACCAACAATTGGTAAATCAGCGTTACTACCAACAAAGTAATTTGGAAAAATCTTGATGATCTCGATTAGATTATTGAAAGTATGTTGGTTAATAATCATTGGTTTGTGAACTGTATTTAGGAAAATCGCATGTTCTTTGAAGTAGGCATAAGGTGAATATTGGAAGCCCCAAGTTTCGCCACCAAGAGTAAAACGAATAACTCGATGATTGCTACGAGCAGGATAACCTAAACGGCCTAAGTAACCTTCATTTTCTAGACAAAGTTGGCATTTAGGATAACCTGTTTGTTTAGCTTTACCAGCGGCTGCAATGGCTTTAGGGTCTTTTTCAGGTTTCGAGAGGTTAATAGTGATTTCCAAGTTGCCATAATCGGTTGCCACTTGATAAGAAATGTTCTTGGCAATCGCTTTGACCTTAATATAGTCATTATCCTGGCTCATTTGGTAGAAATAGTTGATAGCGTCACTAGGATTCTTTTGATAGAGATTCCAGAATGTATGATTAACTTTTGAAGGCAATGGTGTAATAAAATCCATCAGTTGATCATTGAGAATTTCTTTGGCAGTTTGACTGTCCTCAATTTTTTTATTTTGAACGGCTGTTTGAATCAAAGCTTCTTTAGTATCGTTGCCATCAAGATGATTGTCATCCCCAACTAAGGCACAGATACGGTTGTAAAGATAGACCCGATCCATTTCTTGATAGTCATTATCAGCATTGATTATTTGATCGACAAATTTATCGACACAAGACATTATTTTTCCACCTCTGTAATAGCAATTTCTCTAGGTCCGTCAGCAATTTCAGCAATGTAAAAGTCAGCGGCGTAACCAATTTCTTTTTGATAAATTTGGCCAACATTTTTCTTGAAGGCGTCAACTTTATCCTTATCGACAATGGCAATAGCACAGCCACCAAAACCAGCACCAACCATACGGGCACCGAGGACACCATCTTGTTCCCAAGCTGCGGCGACTAAAGTATCGAGTTCTTTACCGGTTACTTCGTAGTCGTAGTGCAATGAAATGTGAGAAGCATTGACTAACTTACCAAACTCTTCCAAGTTGTTTTCTTTAAGGTAGTTGATAGCCTTAAGGGTTCTTTGATTTTCAAAGACAGCGTGACGGGCACGACGAATCAAAATATCATCATTGATTAAGTATGAATTACGGTCGAAATCATCAATTGATAACTCACCAAGTGAATTGATAGCTAATTTAGTTTGAAGCAGTTTCAAAGCTTGCTCACATTGACTGCGACGTTCGTTATATTTGGAATCAGCCAAAGTACGATGTTTATTAGTGTTCATGATAACAATCACGTTGTTACCCAATTCAACAGGAGCGTAGTGATATTCCATAGTATTGGTATCAAGTAGAATAGCTTGATTTTCCTTACCCATACCAACAGCAAACTGGTCCATAATTCCAGAGTTAACGCCGATGAAGTCATTTTCGTCTTTTTGTCCCATCTTAACTAGGTCAAGTTGATCAATGTCGAGAGAAAAGACGTCTTTGAGAATTGTTCCCATTAATAATTCAATTGAAGCGGAAGAAGATAATCCGGCTCCGTCAGGTAAATTACCATGGATATAAAGATTAAAACCGTGGTCTAACTTGTAACCAGCTTTAGTAATAAAATAGATCATCCCTTTAGGATAATTGGCCCAATCATCATCTTTGTTAAATTTGAGGTCATCAAGTGAGAATGAAACAATTCCCTTATCGGGTAAATTTTCAGAGAACATTTGAACGGTATTGTCATCACGCTTTCCATAAGCAGCATAAGTTCCAAGACTGATAGCACAAGGGAAAACATTGCCGCCATTATAATCGGTATGTTCACCGATCAGATTGATGCGGCCTGGTGAAAAGAAGAGCTTTTCAGCAGTCTGATTGAATTTGTCAGCAAATCCTTCTAAAAGTGTATTGGTATTCATAATTAATCCTCCATTTAGTAAATGTTTACTTAACAAAAATGATAGCGCTTTCCGATAACTAAAACAAGCCTATCAATTTAAAAAATATAATAAAATGTTATTATTATATGCATGAATACAATGTCACGTTAGAAAGAGGAAAAATATGAAAACGGCAGTTGTAACTGACACAGCATCGTACTTAACACCTGAGCAAATCAAGCAATACAACATTACCGTCTTACCGATCACGGTTATTTTGGGGGACAAGCAATACAAAGAAACAGAAGAATTAACAGATCAAAAATTTTATGACTATTTACGTAATGAACCTGAATTACCAACGACCGCTCAAGTTTCAATGGGGCAAATCCAAGAAGCTTACGATCGTTTAGTAGCGGAAGGTTATGACACAATTATTTCGATTCACTTATCATTAGGAATTACTTCATTCATGGATAATTTAAGAATGTTTGTCAAAGACTATGACAAAGCTAAAGTTTATCCATTCGATTCAATGGCCGCTAGTGCTGCCGAAGCTGACTTAGTTATGTTGGCTGGTTCAATGGCACAAAAGGGCGAAGATCCTGAAAAAATTGTTGTGAAGATGGAAGAGTTACGTGACTCAACCGATATTTATTTTGCCGTTAATGACTTGAAACATTTGAGTCGTACAGGACGTTTAAGTAATCATTCAGCTATTATTGGTAGTTTATTAGATGTGAAGCCATTATTGACTTTTAAAGATGGTAAGATTTTTGCAATTGGTAAAGAAAGAACGATGCACCGTGCCTTTCGCGTGATTGCTTTAGAAATACAAAAATATGCAGACGCACATCCAGACTGGAAGTTACATATTACGATTGTTGATTCTAATAATCGTGAAATGTTGGAAAAGTGGAGTAATGATTTCCAAACTAATTTCCCTAATGCTCGCATTTCAACGAGTCATTTAGGCCCAGCCATCAGTGTTCATACTGGTGAAAAGACTATGGGTGTCGTTTGGGATAGGGACTTATTAAATGAAGACTAGAATTATGCTTTACGTTGATGACGTTGATATGAACGTTGAATTTTGGGTGGAAGAGTTTGGAGCAAAAGTTGTTGCTCGTCAAACTTTAAATGGTGGTTACCAAAATGTTATCTTGGGAATTTCTGCGGAAACTGAGTTATCGATTTTTCCTAAGGATTATATCAGAATTTATTCTCCCGAGGTGGATGAGAATGTGCCTTCATTGATGTTCTTCTCAAATCGTTTTAATGAGTTACATGATGATTTGTTGAGTGCTGGTGAGGTTTCTGAGGTTAATGGTGTTTTGACCTTTAACTTTCAGGATCCTGAGGGTAACTATTTTGTTGTTGCTCAGGGGGAATAGTGATTGATTGCCGTCCTCCGCAAAAATTGGGAATGCTGTTGGAGTGGACAATGATCTCGGTTCTTACTCAAACTTGGTTGTAACGTTAATACTAACTGATGTAGTTGAAATATTCCGTCGTCCGCAAAAAATCTGTGGGCCACTGGAACGTGGTGGACACGGCTTGAAGCTAATAATTTTTCACTTTGTGAAAAATCATGGATCTCCAAGTCCGGTCTTCTACTAACCTTGCTACGCAAGCTAAGTAGAATGGCACCACTGAGAGCCCACAGATTTTTTACTACCGACTAGACATTCGTTTCTAATATTATCGAAAAAAATACAGCAATTAGATATCATCTAATCTTACATGGTTAAAAAGAACCTTATTAGAATTCATACGTTTAGGGCGTATGGTTCTAATAAGGTTCTTTTTGTATTCAGAATAGGGGGAATTCTGTTTTTTAATAACCAATGTTCTATGTTTAATAGTGAAAACGAGTTGCACAGGCCAAACTCCTATGCTTTGCTACAGTCCTGAAATTGTACGCATAGTACGCGTACGATTCCAGGGCTTAGGCAAATGCTCAGAGTCTAAGCGGGCCTGCTTCGCTCTCTAAACATTGGCAACTGCTGCGTAGCCTTGGGTCAACTCTGTTAAAGCTACGATGTCATCGCCAGATTTAACGTCTGTTTTATTCAACTTATCTACATCGCCATAAGCGGTTGTGTTGGTTACAACGATCATTACGGTTGGGTCATAACCGGCAGCTTGAATTTTTTCAATATCGAAGGTGCCTAGTAGATCGCCTTTTTTAACTGTGTCGCCTTGTTTGACGTTAGATGTGAAATGTTGTCCTTTGAGGTCTACGGTGTCGATTCCTAAGTGAATTAGTACTTCGGCACCGTCATTGGTTTTGATTCCATAAGCATGTTTAGTAGCGTAGGCAACTGTAACAGTTCCGTCGGCTACGGCGTAAACGTTGTTGTCTGTGGGTTTGATGGCAGCGCCTTTGCCCATAATTTCTGCGGAGAAAACTTGGTCGTTAACATCTTTTAAGCTAATTAGTTCACCAGATACGGGGGCAGCGATTAATTCGTCAGCAACTTCTGAACTGTCTTCGTCACTGTCTTTGTTTTCAACTGGTTTGGCAGTTGTTACTTTGTCGAATTTCATACCGTAAACGTATGTCAAAGTGAATCCTAAAGCAATACTGATTAAAATACTGATGAAGAATGGTAGGTAATACTTAGGTGGGAAGGAAATGAATCCAATGATACCGGCAGCTCCTAGGGCACTAGATAGTACGTGGAAGATGCCGATGAAGATACAGGCAATTCCTGAAGCAATCATGGCACAGATGAATGGGTAACGTAATTTTAAGTTAACACCGAAAATAGCTGGTTCAGTGATTCCTAATAGGGCTGATAGTCCAGCTGATGAAGCTAAACCTTTTTGTTTCTTGTCTTTAGAGATGAAGAAGATTGCAAGACAGGCGGCACCTTGAGCAGCGTTGGCCATTGATGCGATTGGGAAGAAGAAATCGCCACCGGTTTTAGCAATATTAGTTAGTAATTGTGTTTCGATGGCAGGGAAACTTTGATGCAATCCGGTAATAACGATAGGTGAGTAGAAAGTACCGAAGATGGCTGTTCCAATGAAGCCTGTTGTGTTGTACATCCAAACGATACCGTTAGTTAGTCCGTCGGAAACAACTCTCATGATAGGTCCAACACCGATAAAAGTTAGAAGTCCAGTAACGATTACGGCTAGTAATGGGGTAAAAATAAAATCGAGGGTTGCTGGCATGTGTTTGTGGAGCCATTTTTCAATAGTAGCTAAGATCCAGGCAACAGCAAGCACTGGCAAAACTTGGCCTTGATATCCGGCTTGAGCAACCTTTAATCCAAAGACGTTCCAATAAGTCATTTTTCCAGCGGCCATGACGTTGGCTACATCGTAACCATTGACCAAGGCTGGCATAACCATTGCCATACCAATTGCGGCACCTAGATAAGGATTACCGCCAAAACGTTTGGTAGCTGAGAAACCAATTAATACGGGCATGAAAGTGAAAGGTGCTGAAGCCAAAAGATTAATCAGTTCAGCGACACCTTTCATACCAGGGTACATTTGAACAACTGATTGAGCACCGAAAAGATTTGGTGAAGTTAAAACGTTGTTCAAAGCCATCAATAGACCACCAGCAACTAAGGCCGGAATTAAAGGAACAAAAATATCAGAAAGAAGTTTTACAAAGGCCATGATGGGATTGGTTTTTTTACCGTCAGCGGCTAGATTTTTAAGATCATCTGGGGTAACTGTTTTGAGACCAGTCTTTTGGATCAAGAAATCATAGACTTTATCGACATCTCCAGGTCCAATGATGATTTGATACTGACCATTCATGCTAAAAGTACCTTTAACATCATCGTCGTTATCTAATCCTTTTTGATCGATTTTCTTTTCATCTTTAACAACTAATCTTAATCGAGTTGCACAGTGGGCGGCCGCAATTAAATTGTCACGTCCCACATAATTAAGCACTCGACCCGCAACTTGTTCATGATTCATAGTTATTTCCTCCTATAACGAATGTAAGCGTTTCGATAACTTAATAATACATGCATTTTTAAAATTGTCAAACGTTTAACAATTTTATTTTGAAATATTTATTGCAAACGATTAACATGTTGTTAAATATAGATTTATAAAAATGTCATACGTTTGACAATTATAGATAGAACAAGTTACAATGTAGCCAATCAAAGAAAGTATGAGTCGAAGTTATGATTACAAAATGGACAACTGAATTAAGATACAAACCATATCAAGAGTGGTCAGATCAAGAATTAATTGAGATCAAGAATAAAATTGCTCAGTCGCATTGGCGTTTGGGATATCATATTCAACCGTCAACTGGACTTTTGAATGATCCAAATGGTTTTTCTTACTTTAATAATCAGTGGCATTTGTTCTACCAATCATTTCCTTATGGTGCCGCACACGGATTAAAAAGCTGGGCTCACTTGACTTCAGATGATTTGGTTCATTGGCAAGATCATGGTCCAGCCTTATTGCCCGGCAACACTCAGGATAGCCACGGAGCTTATTCTGGTTCTGCCATTCCGGTCGATGACAAATTATTTTTAATGTATACCGGAAATGTCAGGGATGAAAACTGGATTCGCCATCCTATGCAAGATGGTGCTTGGATGGATAAGGATAATCATATTCAAAAAATTTCGACACCTTTGATTGCCGAACCTAAGAACGGATATACCGATCATTTTCGTGATCCCCAAATTATTAAGCATGAAGATACTTACTATTGTTTGATTGGTGGACGTCGAAAAGATGATACGGGGCATGTCCTAGTTTATCAAGCACCAGAAGTAACTGGACCATGGTCGTACAAAACGGAATTGAAGTTCACAGATGAGAATTGTGGCTACATGATTGAATGTCCTAATATACTATTTGTAAATAATCGTCCCGTTTTAATCTTTTGTCCTCAAGGAATTGGTCAAGATGTGTTACAATACTCGAATGTCTTTCCAAACGCTGTGGTCATCGGTGAGGACTTTGACTGGGAGACATTTAGTTTTATTAATCCAAGTGCAATCACAAACTTAGATGAGGGTTTTGATGTTTATGCAACACAAGGATTCAATGCGCCAGATGGACGAGCTTTGACAGTTAGTTGGATCGGGCTTCCTGATACTTCCTATCCTTCAGATGAAGAAGGATGGGCCAACTGTTTTAGCTTAGTCAAAGAATTACAAATTAAAAATAATCATTTGTATCAAATACCAGTAGTCGAAAATAACAAGTTAGTTAAGCAAACACTTAACTCAAAAGAAATTACGCCACAAACAAAAATTTCATTTAACATGGGGGCAAATTTAGCCGGATCATTAACTATCAAGACTGAACTTGAGGAAGAATTACAAATTATTCTGGATACAACTAATGGTAAGATATTAGTTGATCGAACTAATGCTGGGGTTAGTTTTGCGACGGACTTTGGAACGACGAGAAGTATCAAAGTCGACAGTGGCAAAACAATTCAAGCCGATTTGTATTTAGATAATACCGTTTTTGAACTATACGTTAACGGCGGTCAAGAAGTTATCACTGGTCGAATTTTTCCACAGGGTAAACGATTCTTTGTGGAGTCAGAAAATATTGCAGTAAAAAAAGTTAGTTTGAACAAGATTTATTAATGAGGTAGATTATGGCAACGTTAGATGATATTGCAAAATTAGCGGGAGTTTCAGCGACGACAGTTTCACGAGTTATCAATAACTATGGCTCGCTGTCGGAAAAAACTAAAACTAAGGTTTTTGATGCAATGAAAGAGCTTAATTACCAACCTAATAGTTTAGCAAGATCATTGAAGGGTAAGAAGACTCAGCTTATTGGTGTCATCTTGCCTGGTGTCAGTAATCCATTCTTTGGACAGATGGTTCAAGAGATTGAAGACCAATTGTTTAAAAAAGGTTTTCGGATGATCCTTTGTAATGCCGGTAGCGATGCCGAAAAAGAACGTGACTATCTGAGAATGTTGATAGCTAATCGAGTTGATGGAATCATTGCTGGTTCTCACAATTTGGGGATTGAGGAATACCAAAAAGTGGGCTTGCCAATTATTTCATTTGACCGCTACTTATCAGATAATATTCCGATAGTGAGTTCTGATAATTATCGTGGTGGACGACTTGCTGCCCAGGCACTGATAAGGTCAGGGAGTAAGAAGTTACAAATCATTACAGGAGCTAATCGTCCTAATAGTCCTACCAATGCTAGATTGACGGGATTTAAAGATGTATTGTCAAAGAGTGATTTGGATTTTAATCTAATGGAAATTAGTTTTTCTTCCACGCCTAATATCAAAGGGTTGAAAATCAGAGAATTATTATCTAAACGAGATGTTGACGGAATCTTCTGTACGGATGATTTGACGGCACTGTTAGTCATGCAGCAAGCTAAATCTTTGGGGATGAGGGTCCCTGAGGATGTGAAATTAGTTGGATATGATGGGACGAATTTTATTCAGTCTTATCATCCGGAATTGACAACAGTCATGCAGCCAATTTCTGATATTGTGACGATGATGATCGACTTGTTGCTAAAGCGGGTTGATGATCATGATTGTCAGTTAGAAAATAATTATGTTTTGCCGGTTAAATTAATTACTGGTGAAACGACCATATAAAAAAGTCGTAGATGTGAGGTCTACGACTTTTTTTGTCTCATGGTGGGATTGTTTAGTATAAAAAATATGTTAAATCGTTGAATATTTTTACTCGGTTTAACGTATTTTGTTTGTATGGGTTATTTTTGATAACCATGGTTCTATGCAGAATAGTGGAAACGAGCTTCACAGGGGAACCCATTCCGGTTTGCTACAGTATCAAAATCGCCCGCCAAATGCGCGTGCAATTCTGATACTTAGGCAAATCCTCGTGGGTTAAGCGCCCCTGTTCAGCTCTCTGCTGATATGATCAGCATCATTGGTCTTCTAAACTCGTCCTTCATTCCCGGAACGTCTAACAAGTGTTCAGGTGGTGTGGGTTCTTCTAATCCTTTTAATGTAAATCCATTTTCCAATAGGGTATTTACGTATGTCGTTAAGGTCTTATGATATTTAATAACTTTATGATTCAAGAAATCCGCTTCACGTTTGCCTTCTTCAAAATAGTGATCAACGGGCCAACACTTTATTTTGCCGTTTTCATCGTAAATCCATTCTTGATTGCCATAGGCTGTGAAGATTGGGTGTTCGACTGAAAATACGAAAGCCCCGTTTGGGGATAAGCTGTGTTTAACTTTTTGACAGATGAGGTTGAAATCGGGTGTGTAATGTAGGGCTAGGGAACTGATGACGATATCGAAACTATTCTTTGGAAAATCAATATTTTCCATTGCCATTTTTTGATAGTGGACGTTGTCATAATGATTTTTCTCTTGAGCTACTTTGAGCATGTTTTCGGATAGATCGATTCCTAAGACTGACTTAGCTCCATGCTGAGCAGCATAAATGTCGTGCCAACCGAAACCACAACCGATATCTAAAACTCGTTTGTTTTGAAAATCTGGTAGCATCTTTTGAAATGTTGGCCATTCTCCGGCTGCTTTTAATCCTTCAACGGAACGAGGGAATTTGCTGTAAGCTTCGAAAAAGCTTTTGTCGTCGTATTCGTTTTCTTCCATTGGAATTCATCTCTTTTTTTGTTTGGCAGTTAAAGAACCATGGTTCTATGTTTTGTTGAGGTGGTTCTTTAGTTTTAAAACCATTCTTCTATGCGAAATAGTGGAAACGAGCTTCGTAGGCCAGATTCCTGTGCTTTGCTACAGTACTGAAATTGCCCGCAAAAAACGCGTGCGATTCCAGTACTTAGGCAAATGCTCAGAATCTAAGCGGGCCTACTCCGCTCTCTGATTTTTATCTCTTAACAAGTTTAACAACTGTTTCAACATGTGGTGTTTGTGGGAACATATCGACTGGTTGTAAATAAACTACTTTATAACGTTCGGCTAATCTTACTAAATCCTTAGCTAAGGTTGATGGGTTACATGAAACGTAAACTAACTTATCAACTGGGTTGTGATTTAGGGTTGTGATCATGCTGCCTTCTAGTCCAGTTCTTGGTGGATCTACGACGATTGAATTGACGTTGATGCCATCTTTTAATAGTTCTGGATAGATCTTATCTGTTGATCCAACGTAATAGTCAGCATTTTCGACTTCGTTTAGTTTGGCGTTTGCTTTGGCATCTTCGATGGCTTCGGGAATGATTTCAATTCCGTAAATGTGCTTAACGGTTTCGGACATGGTGATACCGATTGTTCCAACTCCACAATAAGCGTCTAAGAGAATATCTCTTTGTGTTGGTTCTAGTGCTTGATTGACTAGGTCATATAACTTGTCGGTTTGAAGAGAATTCAACTGTAGGAAAGCACGTGGTGAGAAATTGAAGATGTAGCCATTGATGTCTTCTTGGAGATATTCGTCACCCCAGAGCAATTTAGTTTCGTCGCCCCAAACGGCACCTTGATCTTCTTTATTGATATTTTGAGAAATTGAGCTAACTTCGGGAATTTCTTTTTGAATTCTTTCGATCAACTGATGTTCTTTAATGAACTTAGGTGAACGGGTGATAAAGGTAACTTGTAATTGATTGAATTCGACTGATTCACGAATGACGATCATACTCAAGATTCCTGATTTTTGTTTAGGATTGAAAACAGGGATTTCTAAGTCTTTGATGATCTCAACGATTTTTCTCATAGCCGACATCGTTAAGTCCATTTGTGTTGGCATTTCAGTTAGATCAACTAATTCTTGGGTACCAGTCTTGTAAAGTCCACAGCGGATTTCGCCGTCGATTTCTTGGATTGGAAATTGAGCTTTGTTACGATATTTTTCCTGTTGAACTGAAGCCATAGTTGGACGGATATTGTACTTCTCATAAGCGTAAGGCTTATATTTTTCAAGGGATTCGCGGAGAATGTCAGCCTTGAATTTTAGTTGGTCTTTGTAATTGATGTGGGCAAAGTCTAAACCACCAACTTTATCAGCTAAAGCCGGTGTGTCAGGATTTCTGAAACGACTAGCTTGTCTGATCTTGTGAATGCGACCGTTTAGAAAGCGAGGATGTACGTCAGTGACTTCACAGACAATGACATCTTCGGGAACGGCTTTTGGTACGAAGACGATGACATGCTTGAAAAAGCCGATGCCTTCGCCGTTGATGCCGATTCTTTTGATAGTTAGCGGAAACTTGTCGCCAACTTTTAGTTCTTGAGTTATATTTGTATCCATAATTTTTCCTTTGAATGTTTTTGCGATAAACTTACACTTGAGTATAACATGTGAGGTAATGATATTTTGGCAAAAGTTACGAAAATTCAGGCCCAGAAACGTAAAGGGCGTTACAATATTTATCTTGACGGTAAATACGCTTTTCCAGTGGCAGAAGCAACTTTGATCGAATTTCGCTTAATGAAAGATGTGGAATTGACCGATCAAGAGGTTGCGAAAATCCAACATAGCGAAAACGTCAATAAGGCTTATGGTGATGCAGTAAATTATCTGAGCTACCAGTTACGGACAGAAAAAGAAATCAAAGAATATCTATATAAGAAGGAATACCACAAAGATGCCGTGGAATTTTCTTTGAAAAAATTACGTGAACTGCATTATTTAGATGACGATAATTATGCAAAGAGTTTCATCAATACGCAATTGCGGACGACAGCTAATGGTCCCAAGATCATTGAGCAGAAATTAGTTCAAAAGGGTGTCCCTAATAATATTATTCAAGATAAAATTGCTGAGATCGATCAGGATATTTTATTGGAGAATGCCGTTGAATTTGCGGGGAAGCAAGCTCGAAAACAGAAGAGAGCCTCATTTCAACAGATGTTGACGAAAATTCGTCAGAGTTTATATCAAAAAGGCTTTAACGGTGAAATTACTAATGAAGCTATTAAAAAATTAGATTTAGAAGTAGATGAAGATGAGGAACTTACGAAATTAAAGAAGATGATTGATAAGGTTCAACATCGCTATGATACACAAGCTAAATTGATTAATTATTTAATGACTAAAGGCTACCATTACGACGAGATCAAACGAGTTTTAGACACTAACAATTAACTCTTTATCTTTCAATCGTTTCACAGCTCTGTTATACTTTTTTTGGATAAGAATTAGGTTTTTAGAAAGCTGGGTAAGTTATGCAAGTTCCTAAAGAAGGGGATTACGTAGCAATCCAGAGTTATAAGCATGATGGTCATTTACATCGTACTTGGCGTGAAACAATGGTGCTAAAGACAAGTGAAAATGAGATTATCGGTTGTAATGAGAATACTCTTGTCACAGAGGCAGATGGACGTCGTTGGGTAACTAGAGAACCAGCATTAGTCTATTTTCATAGAAAGTACTGGTTCAATATCGTTACTATGATTCGGAATAGTGGAGTATCCTATTATTGCAATCTGGCAACACCGTTTGCTTTAGATAAAGAAGCCATTAAATATATTGATTATGATTTAGATGTTAAGGTTTTTCCGGATGGAGAAAAAAGACTGCTTGATGTGGACGAATATGCAGCACACAGTAAGATGTGGAATTATCCACCCGAAATAGATACAATTTTACATTATAATGTCGACGTTTTAATTGATTGGATCGATAAGAAAAAGGGCCCATTTTCACAGGCCTACGTTGATCTTTGGATGCAAAGATATGAAGAACTGTCACACCATTAGGATTGCTATATCCTAGTAAGATCACCTGTTGGTGGTCTTTTTTTAGTATTGGGGGAGAAAAATATGGAATTGCGGGTTTTGAATTATTTCTTGATGGTTGCACGTGAAGAAAACATTACTAGAGCAGCCAATTTGTTACATGTCAGTCAACCAACATTGTCACGTCAAATTGCGTCCTTAGAAGAGGAACTGGGAACAAAGTTGTTCATTCGCCAAAGCCACAAAATAACTTTGACCGAAGATGGATTGTTACTGAGACGTCGAGCCGAAGAGATGCGTCAATTAAGCGATAAAATCAAAGAAGAAATGTCTGAGGATAAAGGCGAGATAGCTGGTGAAATCTCAATCGGCGGTGGCGAACTTCAGAGTATGAACGAGTTGGCCTCGATCATGACAGCTTTTCGCCAAAAGTATCCTTTAGTAACATTTAAAATTCAAAGCGGTAATTCTAAAGATACTAAGTGGGGAATTGAGCAGGGACTGTTAGATTTAGGCTTGTTGATCGAACCAGTCAGCACTGAAAAATATGACTTTGCCAGAATGCATCCCATTGAACAGTGGGGCGTGATGGTTTCCGTCGATTCACCGCTAGCTCAATTGGATTACGTGGAGTCAAAGGACTTGAGAAATCAGACTTTGATTTTGTCCAGTAGTCGACCAATGGAGAGTGAGTTGAATTATTGGTTTGGAGCCGATTTGAAAAAAATTCACATTGCTGCCAACTATAATCTCCTTTACAATGCCGTTATCATGGCCAGATCTGGTTTAGGCAATGTTTTGTGTCTAAAATTAGATGCTAATTATGATGGAATGAAGTTTATTCCCTTGAAACCGGCACTAACTTATAATTCTGTTTTAGCTTGGAAGGCTGATCAGATTTCTGCACGAAATGTGTCGGTGTTTATCGATTTTGTTAAGAAATACTTAGAAAACATTTCAGATGATGAAGAATAAGCATTATACATTTCATATAAATGGCTCGATAATATAGATGTTCCGTTACGGGATGTCTATTTTTTTATAGGAAAGATAATTATGAATAAAAAAGAAGTCAGTCAAAAATATCGAATTCCGGTTGAGGTTCTTGATGAATATGAATCCTGGGGACTATGTAATGTTGTCAAATACGTGATGGGTGAGTGGCAATATGATAATCAGGATCTGGAGCGTCTAAGTACAATCATGGCTTTGCATGATGTCGGTTTCAGCAATAAAGAAGTTGAACAGTACATGCGTCTTTTATTGGAAACTAATGATTCCAAAAAGAGAATTATAGATTTATTAAATAATAGACGTGAAAAAAAGTTACAACAGATTCATTTACAAGAGAAACAACTGGAAAGAATCGATTATTTAAAATTTAAGATGAGAAAATCTAAGGAGAATGAGTAATGAATAATTTACCTAAAATTGCATTAGGAACTTGGGCTTGGGGTGAAGATAAATCAGAAGGTAATAAAGTATTTGGAAACAGCTTAACTGAGAAAGACTTGAAACCAGTATTTGAAACAGCTATGAATTTAGGGTTAAATCTTTGGGATACAGCGGCAGTTTATGGAATGGGAGCCTCAGAAGAAGTTCTAGGTCAATTTTTGAAAATGGTTGACCGTGATAAAGTGATTTTGTCTACTAAATTTACACCTCAATTGGCTGATGATACTGATCAACCAGTTGAAAATATGTTCAATAGTAGCATTAAACGATTGAATACTGATTATATTGATATTTATTGGATACATAATCCAGCTGATGTTTCGAAATGGACGAAAAAAATTATTCCGTTAGCAAAGAGTGGAAAGATCAAGAATATTGGTGTTTCTAACCATAGTCTAGCTGAAATCAAACAGGCCAATGAAATTTTGAATAAGGAGGGATTAAAGATTTCAGCCGTTCAAAATCACTATAGTTTATTAAATCGAACTTCTGAAACTTCGGGAATTATTGACTATTGTGATAAAAATAATATTACATTCTTTGCATATATGGTTTTAGAACAAGGTGCACTTTCGGGTAAATATAACAGTGAGCATCCTTTCCCAGCAGGTAGTGATCGTGCTAAATCATATAACTCCAAACTTGATGAACTAGAGGATTTGATTAATGGGATGAGTAAAATTGCTAAAAAACATAGTATTGATGTTGCTCAAATTGCAACTGCTTGGGCCGTTAATAAAGGAACAGTTCCAATTATTGGTGCTACGAAAGTTAAACATATTGAAGACGCAGCTAAAGCGGCAAGCGTAGTGTTGAATACAGAAGAGCTAGCTCAATTAGAAGAACTGGGAGATAAGACTGCTGTAAGTACCATTAGAGAATGGGAAAAACCTATGAAATAAGAGATCACTAAAGGAAATTGAGTAAAGGAGACAATAATGGATTATCGTAAATTGGGTAACACAGGATTAGATGTTTCACGAATATGTTTAGGAACTATGGGCTTTGGACGTCCAGAAACAGGGGTTTTCCCTTGGGCTGTCGACTATGATAAAAGTGAACAAGTGGTTAAAAGGGCTTTAGATTTAGGCATTAATTTCTTTGATACAGCCAATATTTATTCTTATGGTGACAGTGAGGAGTTCTTAGGGAAAGCACTGAAAAAGTATGCCAACCGTGATGAAGTGGTAGTCGCAACGAAGGTTTTCTTCAGTCAATCCGATAAACCAAATCAACATGGATTATCACGCAAAGCTATCATGACTCAGATCGATAAGAGTTTGAAACGTTTAGATATGGATTATGTCGATCTATATATCATTCATCGTTGGGACTACAACACACCAATTGAAGAAACGATGGAAGCCTTGCATGACGTAGTTAAATCAGGCAAAGCTAGATATATTGGGGCTTCAGCGATGTACTCTTGGCAATTTGAACGTGCTCAAGCTATTGCTAGAGAACACAATTGGACCGAATTCGTTTCGATGCAAGATCATTTGAATCTTTTGTACCGTGAGGAAGAACGAGAAATGTTGCCACTCTGTGAAGATGAAAATATTGCGGTAACTCCTTATAGTCCACTAGCTTCAGGACATTTAACACGTCCAACTTGGAATGGCGAGACCAAACGTGCCCAAACGGATAAGGTGGCCGAAAGCAAATACGACAATGCTGAACAAAATGATATGGAAATTGTTAAACGAGTTTCAGAAGTGGCTGCCAAACATCACGTCACAATGGCACAAGTTGCGATTGCTTGGTTATTGCAAAAGAAGCAAGTCGTTGCTCCAATCATTGGGGCAACTAATCCAGATCACTTGGCAAGTTCTGTTGATGCTTTGAAAGTGAAGCTAGATAATGAAGATGTGAAATATATGGAAGAACCATACTTGCCACATAAGTTAGTCGGTGCTTTTACTAAGGAAGAGAATGACTTTACTCGTTAGTAATAGATGGAGGAAATAATGAATCAAAAATTAGATGTTTTTGCACACGTTTTGCCAATCAATCTGTTAAAAAATATTAAGCAAGATGTCCCCAGTATTATTGAGGACAATCTTTTTTTACAAATTCCTTCTTTAACTGATTTAGAGTTACGTCATCAAAACTTTCCACAGGATGTTAAACAAATTATTTCAAATGTTAACTTGAATCCAGAAGACTATTTTGATGCCGAAAAATCTGCTCAAATGTGTTGGGATGCTAATGAAGAGATGTTACAGCTCCAAAAAGATAATGCTGATATTTTTGAATCAGTTGTAGCGATGATACCTATGAATAACTTGGATGAGTCGATTAAAATTATTCGTGAAGTATCTCAAAATCCGTCTTTAATAGGAATTCAGGTTTTCACGAGAGCTTTAGGAAAGTCGATTGCTGATCCAGAATTTGAAGAAGTATTTAAAACAGCCGCGGAGTCGAAGGTACCAATTTGGTTACATCCAGTGTTTGACGAAAGGAAACCAGATAATAATTTAACTTTTAGTTGGGAATATGAGTTGACTCAGGTAATGTATCAAATTGTGACAGCCGATTATTTTGAAAAGTATCCAGATTTAAAGATAATCGTCCATCATGCTGGAGCAATGGTGCCATTTTTTGCCGGTCGTATCAAATACACCTTACCTAAGTATTATGAGGACTTTAAGAAGTTTTACGTTGATACAGCGATTCTAGGTAATCCCAAAGCACTGGAATTAACGATGGATTTCTATGGTACAGATCATTTAGTTTTCGGGACAGATGCACCCTTTGCAGTGATGCCTAACGGAGCCACTAAGGAAATCACTCAAGCAATTGATGAAATGGATATTTCTGATACTCAAAGAAACGCTATTTATCACAATAATTTTATTAATTTATTGAAGGAGAAATAAGATGACTAAAAAACTTTATTTAATGCGCCATGGACAGACTCAGTTCAATAAATTGCATAAGATTCAAGGAGCTTGTGATTCACCGTTGACGCAAAAGGGAATTGATGATGCCAAAAAGGTTGGACAGTATTTTAAAGAACATCAATTAATATTTGATCATGCCTATTCATCGACTCAGGAACGGGCTTCTGATACGTTGGAATTGGTAACTGATCAGCCATATCAACGTCTGAAAGGTTTAAAGGAATGGAACTTTGGTGTTTTTGAGGGCGAAAGTGAAAATCTTAATCCTAAACCTGACGTTAAGGCGGGATCATATGGCGATTTCTTTGTACCTTACGAAGGTGAAGCTGCTAGCGAAGTTCAAGAAAGAATTAATCAGACTCTAACCGAGATCATGAGGCAAGCAAAGGATAATGAAAAAGTCTTAGCTGTCAGTCATGGTGGCGCAATTCACATGTTTGCTTTGAAGTGGATCACAGAAAGACTGCCACATATCACCAATTGTTCAGTAATTGAATTTGAATATGATCAAGGTATTTTTAAATATCAAAAAACGATTGAAGTGAATTAGAATGGTTAAAACTTTATATTTAATGCGTCACGGACAGACACAATTCAATGCTCTAGGCAAAATCCAAGGTGTTTGTGACTCACCGTTAACGCAAAAGGGAATTGCCGATGCTAAAAAGGTAGGGCAGTATTTTAAAGATAATCAAATAGAGTTCGATCACGCCTATTCGTCAACACAAGAGCGGGCCTCTGATACTTTGGAATTAGTAACTGATCAACCATATCAACGACTAAAAGGATTAAAAGAATGGAATTTTGGATTGTTTGAAGGTGAGAATCAACGCCTCAATCCTAAATACGACCCTAAAATTGGTTCAGTTGGAGATGCCTTTGTTCCATATGGTGGCGATTCAGCTGATGACGTTCAAGCACGAATGGTAAAGACTTTGACTGATATTATGAGTCGTGAAGATAATCAACAAGTTTTAGTTGTAGGACATGGGGCTTCAATTTATCTATTCTTGAAAAATTGGATTCCGTTAGAAGAAATTGTTAAGCATGTTGAGATGAAGAACTGTTCAGTTTTGAAATTTGAATTTGCGGATAATAAATTCAAATATCTTAAAACGATTAATGTTGTAGAATAAATTTTTCAAACTTTCGACCTAAATTTGTAGTCCCAAAATTGAAAATCACGTATCCTAGGCGTATATCAGATTTAGGGAGAAAATTTAAGAATGAAGACATTGTATTTAATGCGTCATGGTCAAACTTTATTTAACAAATTAGAAAAAACTCAAGGAGCATGCGATTCACCACTAACTGATGCGGGAATTGCTGATGCCAAAGCTACAGGTCAATTCTTTAAAGAACAAGGTTTATACTTTGATAGGTACTTTTCATCAACACAAGAACGTGCTTCCGATACTTTGGAGTTGGTAACCGATCAACCTTATCAACGAATGAAGGGCATCAAAGAATGGGACTTCGGTATTTTCGAAGGTGAGAGTGAAATGCTTTTGCCAAAGACTTATTATACTGATGGCTCTTATGGAGATTATTTCGTGGAATTTGGTGGCGAGTCAGCGACAGAATTTCAAAAACGTGTCATTAAAACTCTGAAAGAAATAATGTCACAACTTTTAGATGATCAAAATACTTTGGTTGTTTGTCATGGAGCAGTGATGTTGATGTTCATGCAGTCACTTTTATCAATGGAAGAAATTGCTAAAGAAATCAGTTTTCATAACTGTGCCGTTTTGAAATTAACGTTTGATGACGATAAGTTTGAGTTTATCGAACAAGTGAAATAACTGCTGTCAATTCGGGTGTGGTGTGAAATTGCCGTCCTCCGCAAAAACTGGGAATGCATTGGAACGCTATGGACACGATTTGAAGCTAATTATTTTACACTTTGTGCAAAATAATGGATCTTCAAAGTCGGTCTCATTGTAACTGGCAAAGCCAGTAACAATGATTTCATAGCTGAATGTATTCCCAGTTTTTGTTCCGGACTAAAGAGTACTTCTGTTGTTTGTTTTGAGATAAAATATTTAATCTTGTATTTTTTCTATTTTAAGAATGGCTTTTAAAACAAAAAAATATCCGTATAACCAACATATATTGGTGGAATTAGAATTAATTTTTAAAATGAATGATAGTAGATTAATATGGTGATTTCTGTCCTAGCTAAACTCAAATAAGAATACAAAAAAGCAGCCAGATTATAATATAGTGGCTGCTTTTTGTAATGTTTGTAACTCAATCTTATTTTCTGGAATCTACAAGAATTCAAGTTATCCTGTCTCAATTCAAACTATTTTTTCAAGAAAGCAAGTACGTTTTTCTTATCTGGTTTCATTCTTCCTGCTACGAATGAAATTATAACTGCAATAAGAGAGAACAAGAATTCCCATACTGACCATTTAAAAACTAGTGTTAAAACTAACATAATAATAGCTGCAATCAACAAGATTCCATCTCTAGGACCTAATTTCAAATATGGATACATCATCATCAGATGTCACTTCTTTCATTATTTGATAAATATTGAATAATCTCAACCAGGACTTGATTGTGTATGTAGAATTTTTAGGTAGCCTTTTTTCTTCTAATCGCGGCTTTATCGAAGCCTTGTGACAATTAAGCGCATAGGTTCATGGAACTATACTTAATTGTTTACGAAATTAGGGATACCTCCGAGAGGTAGCAAGTTGACCAAGTGTAGCGGATGGGAACAGGCAGATTCCGTAAAATCCTGGTAGCTGTACGTTTATCTCTGGTAGGAAGAAGTCTAGGAACAATTCAAACATCCATTTAAGTTCTAAGAATATTATAACACCGCTTTCATCTTTTGAAAAAATGACTTATTACCAAGCAATGTCACCGTGAAAAGAACAAAAAAAATTGGACCCAAACGGGCCCAATTTTTTTAAGGGTTATTATTTTTCTTCACTAAATGTGATACCAGATAGAAAATCTTTAATTCTAGTTGTTGGATGATTGAAGAACTCATCTGGAGATCCATCAAAGAGGATATCTCCATCTTCAACGAAGACAATCTTATCAGCAACTGAACGGGCAAAATCCATATTGTGAGTCACAATAATCATTGCCTGGCCCATCTTACTTAATTCTTCCAGAATCAAAAGAACTTGTGTCTCTAACTCTGGATCAAGGGCACTGGTTGGTTCGTCTAACAGGATGTATTCAGGGTCCATCGCTAAAGCACGGCAGATGGAAATACGTTGTTGTTGACCACCAGATAGTTGGCTAGGGTAACGATCAGCGTACTCAGACAAACCGACTTGTTCAAGCAATTTGTGGGCACGTTCTTCAGTTTCTTTCTTGGGTCTACCTAAGACCGTCTCCGGAGCAGTGGTGATGTTTTGGAGAACAGTCAAATTAGGAAAGAGATTCCAATTTTGAAAGACCATACTAGTTTTTTTACGAACATCGAAACTAAGTTTCTTAGAAACAGGTTTGGCATAATCAAGTTGTAAATCAGAGAAGTTTAAGGTTCCACTCTCTGGTCTAACTAGAAGATCAAGCGATCTTAGAAGTGTTGACTTACCAGAACCAGAAGGTCCTAAGATAACGGTGGTTTTACCATCAGGAAAATCAACATTGAGATTCTTAAGAACTTGTTTGCCACCATAAGTTTTGACAATATTCTTTAATGAAATCATTAAGCTTCACTTCCTTTAACGTATTTTGAAGTTCTACGTTCGAGATAATGTTGCAATAGAGTAAGCAACGTGCAGACAACAGCATACAAGAAAGCAGCTAATGAGTACATTAACAATGGTTGGAAGTTCTTAGCCGTAATTTGTTGACTGACTTGGAACATTTCCAGAATTGTAATCGAACTAGCCAAAGATGTATCTTTCACTAAGCCAATAAATGAATTGGATAGTGGTGGTAGGGCAATTCTAACAGCTTGTGGCAACACGATCTTCATTAGTGTTTGTCTAGTCGTAAAGTTCAATGTAAAAGCTGCATCCCATTGATCTTGAGGAACTGATAACAAGGCTGAACGAATCGTTTCTGAAGCATAGGCTCCAGTATTCAATGAGAAACCAATTACGGCAGCAATGAATGGTGATAGTTGAACGCCAGCACTTGGAAGACCAAAGAAGATGATAAATAATTGAACTAACAGAGGAGTGGAACGGAATAACCAAACGTAGAAATCAGCAATCGCACGAAGTACGAGCCAAGGATATTTGATCATTTTGTTTTCACTCGGTTGGATAAACTTAATCAGAGCTGTTAAAACAGCTAAAATTAGGCCAAAGATAAAGGAAATGATGGCCAAGGGAATGGTGTACTGCAACATTGCAGAAATCATTTCCGGTAATGAAGTAACGATAGTGTGCCACATGAAGTGATAACCCCCTTAATGAGTTTTGAGTTTATTTCTTAGTAATATCTTCACCGAAGTACTTGTTTGAAAGTTTCTTCATTGTACCGTCTTTGTATAGGTCTTTGATAGCCTTGTTTACACGGTTACGTAGGTGAGTTGATTTCTTGTTGTAAATTGGAGCAATTTTTGATGGTTCAAGTTTGTTATCAGGAATGGTGATGTACTTCAAGTCAGTGTTCTTATGACTTTGTTTCCAGTATAAGAAGGCTTCCTTAGAGTTAATAGCACCAGCAACACGTCCTTGGTCGATCATTGACATGTCAGTTTGGAAATCAGCAGCAGGAACTACTTTAGCGCCAAACTTTTCAGCGTGGTTGTAGTTATCAGTACCAGTACCAGCTGAAATTCTCTTACCTTTAATATCATCTACTGAGTTGATGCCTGTACCATCTTTAGTGATGATAACTGATTTTGAGTAAATATAAGGTGTTGAGAAGATGTAATGTTTTTCACGTGATGGATTTTCAGCCACGTTGTTCAAAACAACATCGAAAGTATTTGAATTTAAACCAGCAATCAATGAATCCCATTTTGTTGGAACAAACTTAGCCTTTAGATCAAGTTTCTTAGCAACGGCTTTACCTAGGTCAACCTCAAATCCCTTAAGCTTGCCATCGTCACGGTATGAGTAAGGTGCATAAGTACCTTCCAAACCGATTGTTAAAGTACCATCAGTCTTAGTGTCACTGTTAGCACTTTTATTTGAGCAACCAGTTAATACTAAAACAAAGGCTGCAATCATTGTTAAAATTAAAGCTATACGCTTTTTCATTATTAAAAAATCCCCCTAATATAGAAAATCACTATTTTCTATTCTCTCATAAAATAAAAATTCTTAAAAAAGATTTGACTCCTAAAATTTAAATAAGTCAGTTGAAAGATATCTTTCGCCATTATCAGGTGCAACGGTTACGACAGTCTTGCCTTTACCGAGTTTCTTAGCGATTTCAATAGCACCATAGATGTTAGCGCCTGCAGAAATTCCTGGTAAAAAGCCTTCCTTATGACTTACTTCTTGAGCCATTTTAATAGCTTGATCACTAGTTACTTCTATTATATCTGAGTACGCATCTTTATCGAGCGTATCAGGAATGAATCCAGCACTGATACCTTGGATTTTGTGAGCTCCAGTTTTTCCTTCCTTTAATAGAGGAGATTCGGCTGCTTCAAGAGCCCAAACTTTAACGTTAGGATATTTCTTAGTTAGAGCATGACTGACACCAGAAAGGGTACCACCAGTACCAACATCAGCAACGAAGCCATCGACCGGAGTATCGCCAAAGGCATCAACAATTTCTTTACCAGTAGTAGCTTCGTGAATAGCAGGGTTAGCAGGATTTTGGAATTGCATTGGCATGAAATAACCATTTTCCTTGGATAAGTCAGTAGCTTTTTTGATTGCACCACCCATACCATCTTTACCAGGTGTCAAAATTAATTCCGTTCCGTAACCTTGCATCAATTTACGACGCTCGATACTCATAGTTTCAGGCATTGTGATGATTAAGTGATAACCCTTAGCAGCAGCAACTAGTGACAAACCGATACCAGTGTTACCAGAGGTTGGTTCAACTAATGTATCGCCAGGTTTGATCTTGCCAGCTTTTTCGGCAGCTTCGATCATTGAAAGAGCAATTCTATCCTTGATGGAACTACCAGGATTAAAGAATTCCAACTTTACGTAAACGTCGGCAGCGTCTTCGGGTACAACGTTATTTAATTTAACCAAAGGTGTGTTTCCAATAAGTTCTGTAATATTTTGAGCAATTTTTGTCATAATAATATTCTCCTTAGCAAGTTGTTAGTTTGTATTCTGAAACTGATTGAAGCCAATTGTGATAGAAATTCAGTTGTGTTTGTTTCCAAGCAAAAGTTGGTTTCCTATCTAGTGGTGAATAGTAATTCAAAGCTGGAAAAGGTTGTTTTACTTTAGGACTAGCAAGTTCGCGACGGTATTCATTATCCAGACTATCTTTTTGATATTCTAAATGTGAAAAAACAAAGGTTTGATTTCTGTCTACCGATTCAACTAGGGTTAACAAGCCATTTTCACTGATAGCTTTGATTGTTAAATGTGGGTTATTCTGAATTTCTTCATGATCCATTTCTGCATAACGAGCATGAGGTGCAGGAAAATTATCACTGATGTTATCCAGATATTTCGAGTCTTTCAAAATTTGGTTTTGGAAAATTCCAAATACTTTGTGTGGTAAAAGCTTTTTTTGAATGTCATATATACGATTAAGGGCAGCCATGGCGCCCCAACAGACATATAATTGTGGCATGTTGATATGATTCAATTGGTCAATTAAATCATTGATTTCGTCAAAGTAGGAAACTTGAGGAAAATCTAATTTTTCAACGGGACTGCCGCTAATGATGAAGCCATCCAGATTTTTAATTTCGTCTAGATCTAACGGTCTCATATTGTCGGTTATCTCTGGGGATAAAGTACGATCAACATAACGTGTAGCTGAATAATAGAAGATTAGTTCAACGCTGTCGAGCTTTAAGGCCCTTTGGAAGTTATACATTGTTTCAAGTTTATTCTGCATTAAATTTAAAATCCCAATTTTAATAGGTTCCACAAGTATCTCCTTTCTAAGTCAGGCAAACAAAAAAGAGGGGCTGACTAATGTCAACTCCTCTTGATATTTACAGTTTACACTACTTGTTTATCAATTGAGTGGTATTAGACATGTCGAAAAAGTATAGTAATTTTTGTCAATTACTACACAACAACATGATTTAGTGTTTTCTAAATTAAAATTCAACATGTCAAATTCCTCCTGCAATTAAGATGTCTCAAATTTACAATTAAAAAAATAATTAGTCAAGCTTTATTTCTTTTTTTCTGTATAAATCGAAAGTGATTCGAATTCCAAATATGACGCTAAAGTCAATGATATCATCAATAAGAAGACTAACCAGCCAAGCGTACGACCAAGAATTAAATTCAAGGGTAGGAAGCGTGCAATGAGATAAATGCTTAACATTGATAACCAAAAATCAACAAAAAGATTAGCACCGATTACTAATTTGTTACGCTCGAGAACAAAGAAACGAAGCAGATCCTTTAGGATTTTTCGAGTTGAGCTACGGTACATGATCAAAACAGGACGTTGAGCAATGACCTTAACAGCAAACATACCAAAAGCTCCCACGACTCCACCAACAACGATTCTCCAAGTCAAAGCATGTAGTACCAATGAGTTATACGATACGCCAATAATCGATAAGCAAAGGATATAAGGGATGATGAAAAAGAATAGATAGATGATGGAAATTTTTTTATTAGACATTTTTGATTTCTCCCTATATAATGATGTTCTTATTCTAACATGAAAAAGCTTTATTGTTGAATACATAAACACCTGTTATAATTGTTTTGTTTATGTTCAAGTTTAGAAATGAAAGTGAGTGCGAGTTAAATGAGTGGTGACTCTTCTGGAGCGTCGCTTTCCGGGCAGCTGATTTTAATAATAGTTTTGACATTATTAAATGCTTTTTTTGCAGCAGGCGAAATGGCGATAGTTTCTGTTAATAAGACCTCTGTTGAGGAAAAAGCAAAGAGCGATAATAAACGAGCTCAGAAAATATTACAGGCGATTAATAATCCCAATAAGTTCCTATCTACGATCCAAGTAGCTATTACTTTAGCAGGCTTCTTGTCATCAGCTAGTGCGGCAACTACTTTAAGTACAAGGGTAGAATCTTTGATTGGTACATTTCCAGGCAGTCACGAGATTTCAATTATCATTATAACGATAATTTTATCTTTTATTACTTTAGTTTTCGGAGAATTGTATCCGAAACGAGTAGCGTTACAAAAGCCTTACGAGGTAGCCAGTTTTACTGAACCTTTTATAAGATTTGTTGGAAAAATTTTACGTCCATTCGTATGGTTACTAGATAAAACCATCAATATGTTGACGAAAATTACTCCGATAGATTTCAGTCAAAAAGACGATCCTATCACTAGAAATGAAATGATTGCGACCTTACGTAAGTCACGTAATAGTGGAACGATTAATTCTGATGAGTATCAGATGTTACAAGGAATCATTCGTTTTGGCGATAAGACGGCGCGTGAAATCATGACGCCAAGAACAGATACATTCATGATTGATATCAATAATCCGGTCGATGAAAATATTGACGCAATTTTAAATCAACCTTATTCCCGAATTCCACTATACGGTGGCGACAAGGATAATGTTATCGGAATCGTTCACATCAAGGATCTTTTGAAAAGGTCGCGTGAAGTTGGTTTTGAGAATATTAATTTGAAATCACTTATGAAAGAACCACTGTTTGTTCCTGAAGCAACTAATATTGATGCTTTACTGTTAAAGATGCGTAGTACACAGACTCAGATTGCTATGGTAGTTGATGAATATGGAGGAATTGTTGGTTTAGCTACGATTGAAGATATCTTGGAAGAGATCGTTGGTGAAATTGATGATGAATATGATCCCGTAACAAAGAATTTCCAACGTCTAGGTGCCAATAAGTTCTCTGTTATTGGTTTAATGACAATTGAGGATTTTGACGAATTATTTGAAGAAGAAATTCAAGTAGAAGATGTTGATACGATTGCAGGTTATCTAATCATGAATATTGGTGAGATTCCTGATCCTAAACATCCCAAATCATTTGAGTTAAAAGATGGAACAGTTATTACATCTGGCGAACTAAGTGGTTCAAGAATTGAAAATGTTATTGTAACTGTGCCAGACAGTAAGTTGAAAGCCGTTACTACAAACATGTTCAAAAAGAAATACTAACTGTATTTCTTTTTTTTCGATGAAAAATTATAATTATAAGTATGTATGGAGGAAAAGGTACACAAGGCAGATTGTTTTGTGTGTTGATAAAATATGGATCAAAAACAATTAGAACAAGAAGTAAATAAACGTAGAACCTTTGCTATCATCTCTCACCCGGATGCTGGTAAGACAACTATTACTGAACAAATGCTTTATTTTGGTGGGGTTATCCGTTCAGCAGGTACTGTTAAAGCTAAGAAGTCTGGTCAATTTGCAACTAGTGACTGGATGGAAATTGAAAAGAAACGTGGAATCTCTGTTACCAGTTCCGTAATGCAATTTCATTATCACGATAAGGATATTAATATTCTGGATACACCAGGACATGAGGATTTCTCTGAAGATACTTATCGTACTTTGATGGCTGTTGATGCTGCTGTCATGGTAATTGACTCTGCCAAAGGTATCGAACCTCAAACTAAGAAATTGTTTAAGGTTGTTAAAAAACGTGGTATTCCTATCTTCACATTTATGAACAAGTTGGACCGTGATGGTCGTGATCCACTTGATCTGATTGCTGAACTAGAAGATCTTTTGAATATTGAAGGGGTCGCTATGAACTGGCCTATCGGTATGGGTAAGGAACTCAAGGGACTTTACGATATGCGTAACAGCCGTTTGGAACTCTACAGAAAAGACGGCGATGATCGTTTCTTGCCATTGAATGAAGAAGGTAAATTGGCTGAGCATAACCCAATTGAAGAAGAGGGCGTGTATGAACAAGCTCTTGGTGAAGTTGATTTGATCAAGGAAGCCGGTAATACATTCGATCTTGATAAGATTCTTGCCGGTGATCAAACTCCTGTCTTCTTTGGTTCAGCGTTGACTAATTTCGGTGTTGAAACATTTTTGAACACATTCTTAGATCTAGCTCCAGCTCCAAGTGTTCACAAAGAAAATGACAGTGATGAAGTCGTTAAACCAGATGACCCAGAGTTTTCTGGCTTTGTCTTCAAGATCCAAGCTAATATGAATCCTAATCACCGTGATAGAATTGCTTTCGTGAGAATTTGTTCTGGCGAATTCGTTCGTGGAATGGATGTTAAATTACAAAGAACTGGCAAAGTTATGCGTTTGAACAATGCTACTGAATTCATGTCAGATCAAAGAGAAACAGTTAAGACTGCCGTTGCTGGTGATATCGTTGGTTTGTACGATACCGGTAATTTCCAAATTGGCGATACAATTTACACTGGTAAGAAAGCAATTCAATTTGAAGATTTACCACAATTTACACCAGAAATGTTCATGGAAGTTCAAGCTAAGAACGTTATGAAACAGAAGTCATTCCATAAAGGGATGCAACAACTAGTTCAAGAAGGTGCTGTTCAGTTGTATAAGAAATATACGACTAACGATTATATCTTAGGTGCCGTTGGTCAACTTCAATTTGAAGTTTTCCAATTTAGAATGAAGAACGAGTATAATAGTGACGTAGTAATGAAGCCAATTGGTTCTAGAATTGCTAGATGGGTCGATCCAGAACAATTAGATCCATCAATGTCATCAACTAGAAATATGTTAGTGAGAGACATGGATGATCAACCACTATTCCTCTTTGAAAATAAGTTTGCTGAAAATTGGTTTGCTAATAAGTATCCAAATGTTAAGTTAACTTCAAAATTATAAGAAATCGCTGAATGGCGGTTTTTTTTATTGTAAAATTTTTATGGTAGTGTAAAAAATCACATATAAAGGAGGCCGGTGACAAAGCCTGGATAGCGTACAAACAGGGGATTACTCTCGTTATTTTTTTAAAAATTAATTTGGCTACCAATGAGTTTATTCAATTGAACATTTCATTTTTATGGAATTTGTTATCCAATTTCTTTTGGAAAAGATGTAATTGGTTTATTTGGCATAAAGAAGTCTTAAATTTCTTAAGATTTTCTTAATGTCAAGTGACAAAAAATTACAATTTATTTTCGAATGTTTAATTCTTGTTACAAAATCCGGGTTTTATTGAAACTAATTTTTGTAAATAGTAGTCTATAACTAGATTATTTATTAAGGGGAAACATTCTATGTCTAAAAAAAATCTAATTACAAGTGCCTTGGTACTTGGAACATTGGCTGCAACCGCTACACCTTCTGTAGTTTCAGCTGCTACAACCGATGCGGATTCTACAGCATCTGACACAAATACAGAACAAGTAAATAACAAATCACAAGATAATAAAGAAAACGTCATTGCTGGCGCTGACGTAAAAAAAGCTGATACAACTGTTGCTAACTCATCAATTGTGCAAGCTGCTAGTGAATCACCATATGCAGCAGCACGAGCAACTGCAATTGTACAAGCTGCTTCAGGTTTATCATCTTCACAACAACAAGCTTTCTTAAATGAAGCTGTTCCAATGGCTCAAAAAGCTGCTGCAAAGTATAACCTTTATACATCAGTAATGTTGGCACAAGCTATTCTAGAAAGTGGTTGGGGAGCTTCAACATTAGCTACTCAAGGTCATAACTTGTTTGGTATTAAGGGTGACTATAACGGCGCTTATGTAACAATGCCTACATCTGAATACAGTGTTTCAAAGGGTTGGTATACAATCTATGCTAACTTCAGAAAATATCCTAGTTACTATGAATCATTCTTAGACAATGGTGACAAACTTCGTAATGGTGTTTCATGGAACTCAAGTTATTACAAGGGTACATGGAAAGAAAATACAAGTTCATACAAAGATGCTACTGCATGGCTACAAGGTAGATATGCAACAGCTCCTAACTATGCATCTTCATTGAATAACATCATTGCAACTTACAACTTGACTAAGTATGATGGTTCTGCTGAAACAAACAGTGGTTCACAAAGTGATCAAAAGGGTGTTATTACTGTTAAGAATAGTGCCAGTCCTTATGTAAGATTACTTGCTTTACAAAGTGATGGTACATTCTCACTAATTACTAATCGTGCTTTGGGTAACAACACACCATGGCAAACAGATCAAACTAAAGTTCTTAATGGTCACACATATTATCGTGTTGCTACTAACGAATGGGTACAAGACACATACGTTGTTAAATAGATTTTTATTTTATAATTTCGGACATCCTTTTATGAGGGTGTCTTTTTTATTGGATGGATGGTGGGTGATGGATGTGCTTAAGGTGCCGTCCTCCACAACAAGAAAATTTGGCCGGAACGCCATGGGCACGACTTTAAGCTAATAATTTTGCACTTGGTGCAAAATCATGGATCTTAGAGTTCGGCCTTTACCTAGGCAATAAATTGCCAAGGTAAATTTCATGGCTGGGCCAATTTTCTTGTTGCTCCGGACTAAATCCAGCTTTGTTTTTTAGTTTGAGAAAAATGTTTGATTCATTATCTTTCCATTTGAAAATGGTTGTAATATCGTCAATGTCCATTTATTTCAGACCAATAAATATTTTTCCATCTTTCAAAATTATCAGTGATAAAGAGAAGCATCCATACTCATCAATATAATATTGGTTATGTCGACATTCCTTTTTGATTCAAAAGTAATTTTTAAACAGAAAAGATACTGGATTAAATACTTTTCAAGTCATACAACAGAAGAACTCTTTAGTCCGGAGCAAAAACTGGGAATGCGTTCAGCTATGAAATTATTGTTATCGGCTTTGCCGATTACAATAAGGCCGACTTTTGAAATCCATTATTTTGCACGAAGTGTAAAATAATTAGTTCAAAATCGCGCCCATAGCGTTCCAACAGCATTCCCAGTTTTTGTGGAGGACGGCAATTTTACACTATCCCAGCTTTCTTTGTGGAAAAGTTGTTTATATGATATGGTATATTATATTGATAATTATTTCACAAAAAGGAGGCTATTTTTATGCAAATTGGTATACCTAGAGAACTAAAGAATCGAGAGGAACGTGTGGGTGCTGATCCCAATGGAGTTTCTGAATTAGTTAATTCCGGTCACACGGTTATTGTTGAAGAGGACGCGGGACTGGGCTCGGGTTACACCAATCAGCAGTATATTAATGCAGGGGCACAAATTGGTGCAGTTGGAGACGTTTGGAATTCAGAAATGATCATTAAAGTTAAGGAACCGATTGAATCTGAATATCAATACTTTAAACCGGATCAAATAATTTATACGTATTTACATTTAGCCGCAAATGAGAGATTAACAGCTGAATTATTAAAGAAAAATGTTACTGGAGTTGCCTACGAGACTATGGTTGGACCCAAAGGTGATTTGCCATTACTATTTCCAATGAGTGAAATTGCTGGTCGAATGGCAGTACAAGTGGGAGCTCACTTTTTGGAAGAACCACATCAGGGTAAGGGATTACTTTTAAGTGGTGTTCCGGGTGTTAGAAAGGGTAAGGTCACTATTATCGGTGGTGGTACGGTAGGTATGAACGCCGCACAGATTGCTATCGGTATGGGCGCTGACGTTACGATTTTAGATATTAATGCCAATCGTTTAGCTGAGTTAGAAAGAATTTTTAATGGTAAGATTCATACCTTGATGTCGAACCAACAGAATATTGCTAAAAGTGTTAAGGAAGCTGATTTAGTGGTGGGAGCGGTACTTATTCCTGGTGCGGTCACTCCTAAATTGGTTACTGAGGACATGATAAAATCGATGGAACCGGGATCGGTTGTTGTTGATATTCCGATTGATCAGGGTGGATTGTTTGAAACTAGTATTAAAGCAACGACCCATGATGATCCGGTATATCTATCTTATGGCGTGGTTCACTACACGGTTGCTAATATTCCCGGTGCAGTACCACGAACAGCTACTGAAGCGTTATCCAGTCAAACGATGCCGTACGCAGTCAAGATTGCTAATGAAGGAATCGTAAACGCCTGTGCTAACAAGACAATTGCTACAGGAGTTAATACTTATCATGGTTCATTAACTGAAGCAGCGGTTGCCGACAGTTTGAAAATGCCATTTGCTGATTTAAGAGAAATATTATTAAAACCAGAGTTTAGTTAGTCAAAATTTAATCACTTCATGATTGTGGGAGGTTGTCCCAACAATTGTGAAGTGATTTTTTTTGCCAAAATTGATATTATTTATTGTGCCAAAAGGCCGATTTTATTATGATATTTAGATGAGTTTAATTAAGAGAGTGATTTGATGAAAACAAAATTAACTTGGAGAAATTTATTCTTCATTGGTTCAATGTTATTTGGACTGTTCTTTGGAGCTGGAAATCTGATTTTTCCAGTTTTTCTAGGCCAGCAAGCCGGGAGCAATGTTGGCTGGGCTATTATTGGCCTTTTGATCACAGGAGTGGGGTTACCGCTTTTAGGTGTTGCTAGTATGGGGATTACAGCCAGTAACAGTGTCTTTGATTTAGCAGGTAAAGTTAATCGGCCGTTTGCTTATATTTTTACAATTTTACTTTATATAACTATGGGACCGTTATTTGCGATTCCACGGTTGGCGACGATTTCATTTCAATTAGGAATTGCACCATTTGTTGATAAGGATCATCAGAGTTTAGTGTTGTTGATCTTTTCAGCAATATTCTTTGGAGTAACTTGGCTGTTGGCACGAAAACCTAGTAAGTTGATGACTTATGTCGGTAAGTGGTTAACACCAATTTTTCTAGTGTTATTAGGGATCTTGATCGTAACAGCGTTCGTAAAACCGATGGGAAATTTACATGCGATTCCTCAAAATGAGTACGCAGTAAGTCCAGTTCTGACAGGATTCACTGAAGGATACAATACGATGGATGCTTTGGCTTCGTTAGCTTTTGGAGTTGTGGTAATTGATACGATCAAGTCGCTTGGAATTACACATCCTGGACAAATTGCTAAAGATACAATCAAATCAGGTTTGATCAGTGTTGTGATCATGGGTGTAATCTATGGATTCTTAGCTTTGATTGGAACGATGAGTGTAGCTAAATTGCCATTGGCTTCTAATGGAGGCGTAACTCTGGCACAAGTCTTCAATTATTACTTCGGTTCTTTTGGTAGTTTGTTGTTGGCCTTAATTGCCATTATTGCATGTTTGAAAACCTCAATTGGATTGACAACTGCTTTTGGCGAAACTGCTGAAGAGATGTTTCCTAAATTTAAATATCAGATTACTTTAATTGTTGTTGGTGTGATTTCATTTTTGATTGCCAACATCGGTTTAACAAGGTTGATCAATTATTCGACACCTGTTTTGATGTTCCTTTATCCTCTAGCCATCGTTTTGATTATTGTGGCAGTTTTAACACCATTGATTGGTGAATCGAGATGGATCTTTGGTATGACAACTTTATTTACAATTATCCCATCGTTATTTGCGGGGGTGGATGCTTTACCAGAAACTTTGAAAAACGTTAGTTTTATTCAAACTGTATTACATTGGAATAGTTATTTACCACTAGCTTCATTAGGATTGGGTTGGGTAATTCCAGCTCTAGTTGGATTAATAATTGGCTTTATAGTGAATAAATATCAGGAGAAAAATTAATGAAATATATCTTTGACGTTGATGGAACTTTGAGTTTTGATGGTGAAACAATTGCTCCAGTGATCAATTCCGCTATTGACGATTTGATTGCGGCAGGGAATGAAGTTATTTTTGCTTCGGCACGACCAATCAGAGATCTTTTACCAATGATTCCTACCTTTACGAATCAAAAATTAATTGGCGCTAATGGTGCCATGATTTCAATAGATCAAAAAGTTAGAGTAATTTCCAAAATAGACCTTGAGTACTATGATTTCTTAAAAGAGTTGATTAATGAATTTCAGTTAGATTATATAGTCGATGGTAGTTGGAATTATTCATCTAGAATTACTCAAGAAAGTTTTATTGAAAAAATGATTGATCCCAAAAATTTAGCTAAACAGGTTGCTCTGGAGGAAATTGTTGAACCGATTAAAACAATTTTTGTTAATTTGGATAACTCTTTGCAGGAAAAGTTAATGACCCTTATTAAGGAAAAGACGACTCTGAATCCTATTGGTTTGGCTGGTGAGGGAACAGTTGATATTACATCACAGAATATTAACAAAGCCTATACTTTGGACTATTTACAAGTTGATAAATTCATAGCCTTTGGTAATGATCGCAATGATTTGGAAATGTTAGGTGAAGCTCAACAGAGTGTTTGGATTAATAGTAAGCCGTCACTGTTGAATTTTGGTAAAAAAGCAGACGTTATTTGTGAAGCTAATAGTGAAAAAGTAGCACAACTTATTAAAAGTTTTATTTAATTTACATTGATAATCAATATAGACATATTGTTTATCGATATGCAAAATGCTAAAATACCATTAATAATTGATGGGAGATTTTAGCATGAAGATTAAAACGATATTTTTAAAATTAGTTACAGCTATTATCGATTTGTTTGTCTTATTTTTTGTTTTTACTTTAACAATGGGAATCGTTTCGTCTATTAAAGAGAGCTCAATTTTTGGATTACAAATTTTAACAGCTAGTTCTTTGTTCTTAGGTTGTTTAGTAATTTTTGGTATTAGTTATTATTTATTTAGAATCTTCCTTTTAATTGATCAGCGGGATTTCTTCAGTAAAATCGCTTTACATGCAGTTAAGATGATTCGTTATTTATTTATCGCTGAATTTGTGATCTTGTTAGGTATTATGCCGTTTGTCTACTATACAGCTGATCATGGAGATGCACCGGGGCTAATTATTATTGTGGGTGCAGTTGTATTCTTACCTCTAGCCATAGCTACTTTTGTTTATACGATGGAACAGATTTTGGATAATTCTATTAAAATGAAGGATGAAAATGATTTGACGATATGATAAAAGTTAATTTGGATTTTATGTTGTTAAAGAAGAAAATGACGGTCGTAGAATTGGCAGAAAAGGTGGGAATCACTCAAGCTAATATTTCTATCCTGAAGAACAATCGTGCTAAAGCGATTCGTTTTTCAACATTAGAAAAAATTTGTCAGGTTTTGGAATGTCAGCCAGGCGATATTTTGGAATATACTGTAGATGATGAATAGACAAAAAAACCTCTGGATTGCTTAATTGAAAGTAATTCAGAGATTTTTTATTTGGTTATAGGTTCTTAATTAAATGTTTAAGAATTAAGAATAGAGCTAGGAATGATCCCACAATTGCCATGAATAGACCACTGTCATTACCAGTTTGAGGGAATCTTCTTTGACCAGTTGCTGAACTTGATCCTTTAGAAGCAACAGTACCAATAGTACCTATGCTTCCACTATTATTACCACTGTTATTGGTATTAATTGGTGGGATAACTTCGTCAGGACTTGGTGCAGGAGTTATAGCACTAGGATTTTCAGGTTTAGTTGATGGTGTAGAGGTTCCAGGTATTTCTGGTTTAACAGGAACTGTGGTACCAGGTATTTCAGGAACTTCGGGTTTAACAGGAGGTTCTGTAGTGCCGGGTTTTTCAGGTTCTTCAGGTTTAACAGGAGGTTCTGTAGTACCGGGTTTTTCAGGTTCTTCGGGTTTAACGGGAGGTTCTGTAGTACCAGGGTTCTCAGGTTCTTCAGGTTTAACAGGAGGATTTGTAGTGCCGGGGTTCTCAGTACCAGGATTTTCAGGTTCTTCAGGATTTGTGGTGCCAGGATTCTCAGTACCAGGGTTTTCAGTACCGGGTTCGCCAGGATTTGTAACAGGAGGTGTTTCTTCTTCAACATCTCTAGCACCTAGTTCTGTTGTTGCATTAGCAGTAATACTAAATTCTATTGGTTCTTCATTTAATTCATAGCCTTCAGGGGCTTTAGTTTCAACAAAATAATATGTTCCGACAGGTAAGCCAGTAACATTGATTTGACCATTTTCGTTAGTTGTCAAATCGCTTTGGATAACGTTTTTGTTTGCGTCTAGTAAATTATATACAGCACCAGGCAAAAGCTTATTACTTACTGAATCAACTTTGGTCAATGTTACGTTACCAGTGAATGGTTCGTCAGTCTCAGAAAGATCGATATTCAATGAACCATCAGAGGCTGAAGGAACTGTAACAACGATTGGTGTTGTATTCAATTCATAACCTTCAGGAGCTTTTACTTCAGTGAGAGTATATGTGCCGAGTGGCAAATTTTTAATATTAATTACACCATTTTCGTCTGTTGTAGCATTAGAAATGATGACATTGCCATTGCTATCCTTTAATTCGTATTCAGCACCAGCTAAAAGTTTTCCAGAAATGGAATCAGTCTTTGTAAGTTTAATGGTTCCGACTTCTTCACCATTACCGGTACCACTACCACCCCAAGATGTGCTGGAGTCGACGGAATAATTACCTTCGCTTGAACCCATTGTAGCGTGGTTAGTCCAAGTGTTAGTGCCATCAGGATTAGGTGTAACTTTGACTCTGTAATAAATATCAACAGCTGTTGTAACATTTCCAGGGAAGCTAATTTCAACAACATTTCCGTTAACAGTGACATTAGGTGTCAATTGTTGACCATTGCTTACGAAACCACCATTTTGGTAAGAACCACCGATAGCGGTTAGAGAGCCAGGGATATATTCTTCGTTAGGTCCAAGAGTATCTCGGATAACAACGTTGCTTAGATTGTGTTCATTAGGATTAAAGGCAATATTCCAAGTTAGTTCGTTAGGAACATTGTTTTGATCATAACCAGCAACCCAGCCAACTTTATTGAACATCCAATTCATACCTTCATTTTCATTACCAGTATTAGTACCTTTACCAATAAGGGTCAATGTACCTTTACGGTTGATTGAAGTATTAGATAAAGCATCATTGAAAGTGATTGTACCAGTAGTTTCACCATTTTTGATGGTACCAGTACCAATTTGAACGCTATTGGAATCGTAGATAGGGAATGATAAATCACCGGAAGCTACTATTCCGTTAGGGAGTTCAAAATCAGATGTATCGCCGGCATTGATTTGGACACCGTCGGGAATACTCCAATTATAGTTAACGTTGAAGTTCAACCAAGTATACAAATTATCGTTAGGTCCAACAGGATTACCATTGATATCAGTAACAACCGCATCTTCACCGTTTAATCCAGTAAGGCCTTCAATAAAACGGGGCGTAATGACTGGATCAGTGGAAGCTTTGGTCGTTGTTGAACTAACAGAAGGATCTGTAGTTTTCAAAGTTGAGGATGAATCAGCTTGTGAGGTTGTTGCAGCTCTTACAGTTTGCCCACTAGGCACAAAGATCAGCAAAAATGTTAAAACCAATCCGACTAAAGTTATATAAAGCAGCGATTTTTTCATTTTATACATCTCCATTGAAAGAGTATGTTAGATTTTCAGTCTGCACAAACTCATTAAACTATTGTAAAAAAGCAATAAGCCAGTATCCTTTCGCTTTTATTAGGCTTATTGTTTGAACGGTTAAAGCTATGTTCTTTTTTACGCCTAGAGTATAAATCGGTGCTTTATAATAGTAAAAAAATTAGACCACTTATTAGTGATTGTTTACATAATGGAATTATTGAAGTAGACCGATTCTTGAAACACAAGAAAAAAGTCTTCAAATCTTTAGACATATTATCTATGGATTTGAAGACTTTTTGCTATCTGTTTTAAACAATTGAGTGTTCAGCGGCTTCTTTAGTGTAGTCAATTTCTGAAATATGAGTTTTCCTTCTGATAAAGAAAAGAATGCTGAGAAGTGAAAATAGTAAGGTGATTGCCAAAAGGGTCAACATATCGGATGCAGCCGAATCACCAATCATTAGTGTCTGTCTTAAACCGTCGACACTGTAGGACATTGGTAGCCAAGGGTGAATCGTCTCAAAGAATTTATTTGATAACTCAATTGGATAGGTTCCGGCCGAGCCACCTAATTGGAAAACTAGAAGAATCATACTTAAAAATGATCCAACTTTTCCCAGTACTAGGTTGAGCCAATAAACAATCGACATGAAAGTCAGCCCCGTTAAAATGAGCATAACTAAAGTTGAGAAAGGACGAACTGGGGCTAATCCGTCGATGGCACTTAACAATAGAAAGACGGCAATAGCTTCTAAGAATACGAAAGCACCAGTGATTGTTGATTTGCTGGCCCACCAACTGACACCAGTACGTGGGAATTTTCTTGGAGTATAGATATCAAACATTAAGTTAAAGGCCAAAGCACCAACAAATAGTGAAACGGAAAGCATGTAAGGAGCCATTCCTGTACCATTATTTGGTGCGGTATCTCTTTCCTTATGTTTGGTAGTCGTCGGTTTAGCTAGTTGATCATAGGTTAGGTCAGTCGCTTTGATATTGGATTTTTTAGCACCAGCGACTAATTCCTTATTTAAGGTGTTATTACCATTAGTTACTTGTTGGATTCCGCTACCCATTTGTTCGGAGCCAGAAACTAGTTCTTGGGAGCCACTGTTTATCTGTTGTGCTCCAGAAGCTAGTTGAGTAGCACCGCTTGTTAAAGTTGTTCCGTTAGTAACTAATTGACTGATTCCAGAGTTAAGGGAATCAGTACCAGTTGCCAATTGACTAACGCCAGATGTCAAAGCTGGCATTTGATTATTTAGTGAGTTAATACCGTTACTCAAATTATTGGCACCAGTAGTTAAAGAGGAATTATTATTGGCTAATTGAGTGACACCAGAATTCAATTGAGCAGTACCCTGAGTTAACTGAGTTGTATTGGCATTTAATTCATTAAGACCATTACTCAATTGACTCATACCAGATGATGCATTTTGCAGTTGTGTTGTTAACTGTTGAGAACCAGATGCTAGTTGTTCAATAACAGTTGTCAAATCATTATTACTATTTGAAAGACTATCTAATTGTGATATTGCACTTTCTTGGGTGGTCATAAGATTGGTTAAATCTTTAGACAGAGTATCAGTGATTTGACTCAAACTATTATCATTTGAAGTAGTGACAGCACTAAGGATAGCAGCCTTTTGAGCAGCAGTTAATCCTTGCTGATCAGCGACTTGAGAAACACTTTGGGTCATTTGATTATTTGAGTCAGCTTGAGATTCGATAGCCTTTTGTAAAGAACTCAAATCATTTTTGATAGTGTTGGCTTGTTGACTATTGTTGTCAGCAAGTTGTGCTTTGAGATTTTTAATGGAACTTTGAACCTGTGTGGTATTACTTAATCCATCGCTGACCTTTTGAAGATTGTCGGTTAATTCTTGACTAGATTGATGTAATTGACTTAATCCAGAGTTCAAAGTTTGCGAACTATTAGCCAAAGTATTAGTTCCGTTATTTAGGGCTTGTGATCCTGAATACAGACTATTGCTAGCAGTATTTAAACTGGTTACGCCATTTGTGTAATTTTGTAGGCCGGAAGTCAAGGTGTTACTGCCATTTGCTAGTTGATTAACTCCAGTAGATAAAGTTTGAGATTTGTCATTCAGTTGGTGGATGCCGTTTGAAAGTGTTTGTGAACCCGATGCAACTTGATTAACGCCTGAAATATATTGGCTTAAACCTTGATTTAAAGTGTTAGCACCGTTACTGAAAGTTAAAGTGCTGGCAGATAAAGTGTTGAGTCCAGTCGTTAATTGTGAGTTAGCACTCTCTAGTTTTTGACCACCGGTGGTTAATTTTTGACTGCCAGTGGCGGCTTTATTCATACCTTTTGAGACTTGCTTGAGAGCTTGGAACATAGTTTTTGAATAGGTCCTGGTTACTTGCTCAGAAACACCTTGAGCAGCTTGTTGGGCAGCCGAAGCAGTCATCTTAGAAGCTGTGAAGTTATGGCCGGCACTGGTTTCATAATGCAGGATCATCTTTTTAGGATTCGTATTCAATAATGTGGTAGCGTTTTGCGAAAAGTTCTTAGGGATAGTAATTACCATATAGTATTTGCCATCACTCAAACCTTTTTGCGCTTGTTGCTGAGAATTGAGGATGTGAAAGTCCATATCCTTTGAATTCTTTAGCTTTTTTGTAAGATCTTTTCCAACTTTTAAATCTGTTCCTTGATAATTCACCGACTTATCGTTGTTAACGACAGCAACTGGTAAATTTTTCAATTGTCCATAGGGGTCCCACATGGATTTAAGAAAGGTTACAGAATAGATGGATGGAATAAAGATCATAACTGCAAATACAATCACCATTAGCTTATGTTTTAACAGGTATTTCCATTCCTCTTTGATCATTTGTATTACTCCTTTAGAAAATATGTTATAGTTGGCGTGAATTAATACTCAACTGTGGCTTAAATGATAAACATATTGATATTTCATTTCCACAACATAAATACACAATGTGTGTATTATCTTAAAAGAGGCGAAAATAAATGGCTAAAATTGACCGAAGAGTACAGAAAACTAATCAAGCATTACAGTCGGCTTTTAGACAACTTGCAAGTGGCAGTAGCTATCGTGACATTACTGTCAAGAAATTGACTGAAACAGCGGGAATAAATCGTAAGACATTTTATCTACACTATGATTCAATCGATGATTTTTCCAATACTGTCGTTGATGAAATTGCCGATAAGTTATTAACATTGATTACAGGTCAACCATTAAAGGATAGTCTGGCCAAACCAGGCTATATTTTTGATCGGGTATTCAACTTTTTCCAACAATCACGAGAGTTTTATACTTTTATGATGACCTCAATGGACTACAGCTTTTTATCTCGGAAAGTGGAAGCTAAGGTAGTTGAAGGTTTTGCTCAAGCAATTCAAGATCAATATGGAACATCACAATTAGATTCATATATCTGCGCCAGTTTTTTTATTCGTAATACGATGATGATGTTTCGCTTATATAGTAGCGGTTTAGTTCAATTAGATAAGAGTGAGTTCAGGAATCGTTTGATTCGCTTAAATACTAGTGGCTTGAGCTCGTTCATTGATTTAAATCGCCAATCGGAAAAATAAAGTTGATGAGACTAAATACAAATATCTAAAAAAGCGCTATCATTATATTAGTTATTATATTTGACTAAAAACATTCTTATGAATTTTTGAATAAAATAACGGAGGGAGTGTGAATTTAATGGAATTAGAGCAAAAATTAAACCAAAAGCAAACTCAAGGTTTGTCTCTAACACAGGGAATGAGACAATCAATTTTAGTATTGCAATCAGATGCAATTGATTTAGCTGAATACTTAAATGAACAAAGTTTGGAAAACCCACTATTTGATGTACATGTTGATTTAGATATGCCATTTATTGAAAATAATAATCAAGCTTCATATCAAATTAAAGATGATCAACAATCACTATTTGAATATCTTTTGGATCAAGTTCAATTGACGATGCGAAAGACACCTTTACGTGATTTAGTCGTTTACTTAATTGAGCAATTAGATCCAAATGGCTATTTAACTATGTCAGATAAGGAAATATTGGCAGAATTAAAAGATGTCACGCCAATTATGTTATTAGATGCTAAGACACTTTTACATCAATTGGACCCACCGGGGATCGGTGCTAGAAATTTGCAGGAATGTCTGTATTTGCAAGCTGAGGCGGATAATGCTGACCCTGTAATAATGTCAATGTTGAGCGATAATTTTGAAATGTTAGCTAAACATGAATGGAAACAATTGAAACGTAAACTGAAATTATCAAATGAAGAGTTACAAAAAAATGTTGATTTCATTCAGTCATTAACAGCCAATCCAGGTCAAAGATATACCTCACAGAATGAACAATACGTTGTCCCTGAATTAAGAATCAAAAAAAATAAAGACAAATTAACTTTGTCAGTGACTAAATATGGGCAACCTCAGATTGTTTTTGCTGAAGAGACTTATGATCGTTTGTCGCAATCTACTGATGAAGATGTTAAAAAGTATATTTATGAGAAATATAATCAATATAAGTCGTTAAATTATAATTTGCAGCGTCGAATTGAAACAATTTCCATTATTGGTAAGTGTATTGTGAAAGCACAATATAAGTTCTTTATGCAGGAAACCAATGCATTGGAACCACTATTGATCAGGGATGTTGCTCAAAAACTTCAATTGAGTGAATCAACTGTAAGTAGAACTATTAACGGTAAATACATTCAAACTGATTTTGGTATTTTTGAATTGAAGAGATTCTTCTCACGTAGAAGTAAGGTAAACGTAGGCGAAGATGATAAGTCAGTTGATCAAGTTAAGGCTAAGATCAAGAATATTATTGATAATGAAGATAAAAAGAAGCCTTTGAGCGATCAGAAGATTTCTAATTTATTAGTCGAGGATAATTTGAAGATTGCTCGTAGAACTGTGGCTAAGTATCGTGAAGAGTTAGGATATCCAGCTACTGGCCGTCGAAGAAAGTAAGGACGTGTGTTTAAGTTTTTGCTCCGGACTAAATCCTACTTTGATTGTTTAATTCACTGCATTTCATTTCGAAAAATGTGGTTCATAGTGATTGTCTTAGGGATTTTTAGTCCTACGTGAGCAAATAAGAATTTTAAATTAAAAAAATAGCCTCTATTAGATATTCAAGATATATACCTGAGTATCTAATAGGGGCTATTCTTGTTTATTACTCAAAACCAAATTTAGGTGGCTACTGTTTGTTGTTTTGGCACAAAACTTTAGTTAAAGTATTACTAGAGGGAAAATAATGAATATTGGACAACTGATTAATCAAATTATTTTGATGTTCTGTTTAATGCTCGTGGGGGTTTTAATTAACAAATTAAAATTTATGCATGCACAGACGTCAAATGATTTAACAAATGTTTTACTGTATATTGTTTCACCATGTTTAATTATCAATGCATTCGAGCAACCTTATTCTAATGATCGAATCAAACAATTTTTGCTGGCCGCTGCGGGTGTAATTATTTTATATCTAGTCGAAATTGTGATTGCCAAACTCGTTTTTGGTCACTTGAAGAATCGTAATCTAAGTAGAATCGCTCAATACGGTAGTATTTATTCTAATGCCGGGTTTATGGGAATCCCGTTGATCAGTTCGCTGTTCGGCTCAAAAGGTGTTTTCTTTGCGGTTGTATCTCTAGCAGCTTTTAACATTTTTAGTTGGACGCAAGGGGTATCGTTATTTAAAAATAATGATAGTGGTACAACTGAGAGAACTAACTGGAAGCAAGTCTTGTTGAACCCTAACATTATCGCGATTGTAGTTGGAGCTTTGTTCTTTGTCTTTTCAATAAAGATTCCAAGTATTCCTAATCAAATTATTAAGGATATCGGTTCTGTAAATACGCCACTATCGATGATTGTAATTGGTAATAGTTTGGCTAATATCAAATTCACCAGAGAAATGTTGAATAAAGAAATTGGATTGACGATTCTATTTCGTAATTTACTATTTCCCATTTTGGGTATTGTGATTTTACGTTTAGTTGGAGTTACCGGAATTGCATTCTACACAACAATTGTTATGGCCGCCTGTCCGGTAGCGGGATTGGTAGTATTATTCACTTTACAAGTTCACGATGATACAGCACCAGCCATCTCAGCAATGAGTTTGTCGACCATTTTGTCGTTAGTTACGATACCATTGATTTTTGCCTTAGGTAATATTTTGTAGAGTAAAAAAAGATGAAATTTTGGTTCTTACTCAAACTTGGTTGTAACGTTAATACTAACTGATGTAGTTGAAATATTCCGTCGTCCGCAAAAAATCTGTGGGCCGCTGGAACGTGGTGGACACGGCTTGAAGCTAATAATTTTCCACTTCGTGAAAAATCATGGATCTCCAAGTCCGGTCTTCTACTAACCTTGCTACGCAAGCTAAGTAGAATTTCACCACTTAGGGCCCACAGATTTTTTACTACCGACTAGACATTC
>DXCM01000018.1 GCA_019116025.1 Candidatus Companilactobacillus pullicola
GCATGTTTCTCTCCAGCAATGCTCATTGCCTTTAGAATGGCATCGATTTGTTCTTGACTAAAAGTTGAAATATCAACTGCGGCTTGATGGCCCGCTCTGGCAAGGTCTCTGGCTTCTTGAATTGATCTTAAATCTTTATCAAAATTCTCCATGTTCGCTCTCCTATATAATTACTAACCTTCCTTATCAGAATTCAATATTTCAGTAATAATCTGCTTCTTACTCATCTTTTGTAAATCGGCATCTGATATGTTCAAGTTCGTTTTAGTTTTTACTATTTTTCTTAATTCAGCGATTCGTTTTGGTTCCAATTCCTCTGGTTTAAAACCAATTGGTTTTGCCTTTGGTTCATCTGCTGCCAATGGTGCTTCTGGTACGGGTGTTTCTTCCACACCTTCAACGACTGGCTCAGCTTCAACTACTTCTTCAGCAACTTCTTCTGGAACCTTTTTAGTTTTGGGATCGTCCAAAAGTGGTTCGATCTCTGGATCAGGTCTGGCAATGACGTGTTTGGATACTAGGAAATCTCCTAATTGTTCGACTGCACTAGCTCCAGCGTCAACGGCTGTTTTTACAGCTCCGACATCCCCGACAACTGATACTGTTACTAATCCGCCACCGACGAATTCTCTTGATACCAAGTCAACTTCAGCAGTTTTTAACATGACATCACTGGATTCAATAGCGGCGATCAGTCCATTGGTTTCTATTAACCCTAATGCTTGCATAATTACCTCCATTAATTTTTATGAATTATTCAGTTAAAGAATAAACAAGTTCGACATCTTTAAAGGCTTTGACCGTGACATTGGCATCTTTAGGAATAAAGATGATGTCGCCTTCTTTTGATACACACGAATTCTCATCAATGGAGATATCTAATGCTCCTTTGGATATGTATAGATAGGTGTCATTTCCAATGGTTTTAGTTAGTTCAGTATGATTCAGTCTGGCTAAGCCAAACTTTGATTTATTAGAATTTCCGTAAGATATACTGCAATATTTACCAGAACCACCATCAGTACAGTTAGGAATATCAGTAAAATGAATACTGCTTCCATCAATGACTTTCAATCCATTAGAATCGAGTCTCATAACATATCGATTATTCAAAGAATCTTTCAAAATCTTTTTAATGATTGACATGATCAATTCTTCGGAAATATTTTTAGAACTCGCATCTTTTTTCTCTTCTGATTTAACAACTTTGACGTTTAGGCCATACTCTTCAATTAAGTCTTGGGCTAAAGGTGTGATGATCGTATCTTGATCAATCTCAATGTTGGTTTGACCATCAGAGTAAGCGTTTTCAATGGTGCTTGCACATAATGCTTTTTTCATTTGCCAACACCCCCACTAAACTGGTTTACAGCTATCATCGATGATTCCAATCACAGCTGAATCTATTGGTATGGTATTGTCCCCTAACGCCTGTCTGGCTGCAGTGCCACTAGCTATGATGACTCTGTCGCCAATACCGGCACCAATTACATCACAAACTACGATTTGTTCTCCATTCTTTCTACCACCCGTGATCTCTGCCAACATTAATTTTAAGCCGTTCATATTATCAGCTTTTCTGGTTGCCCAGACATTATCTATTAATTTAGCTATTACCATTGTTCAGTTTCCCACGTTTTCTTGATCTCTTCGATTGCTGAAGTGACGGAGGCAGTATCACCAAAGATGGCAAGCATAATCATATTTTGAGGACAGCTACCCCTGATGTCTTCTGTAGTTACACCGACAGCTTTTTCAGCGATATCTGAGGCTACAACCATTTCGATCAATCTTCCTTGAACCAAACCGACTGCATCGATATTTTCGATTTGATCCCTAATTCCAGAACCTTTACGACGATTTAAGATCGCCATGGTTCCTTCACTAGGTGACTTGATAATTCTACAATCCATATCTACTGCCTCCTAATCTATGATTATATTTGTACAACTTTTGGCAATTCCTAACGGGGTAACAAACATTGGGTTCGTTGGTTTATGTGTTGTTATTCCAGTTTTCTTTTCAATAATCTTTTCAATACCGCCTAAGCAAGCCGTTCCACCTACTAAGTACAGATCTTTCACATCATATCCGGCAACTTGTGTCGTTATGATGGTTGAAATCTTTTCGATGACTGGTTTCAAAATTGGTAAGAGCTCTTTGTGATGATCTTTATTTCTCTTATACAGTTCAGCGTCGTCAATCGAGGTATTCATCGCTCCGGCAATTGTTAAAGTTAAGTGGGTCCCCCCAGTAGCTTCGTCGGATACTTTGACAACCTTGCCATTGTTTAAAATGGAAATTCCGGTTGTTCCACCACCGATATCTACAATGGCGCCATTTTTAATGTTCAAAACATTATTAGCAGCTGTTGGCTCATCTAAGATAGATGTAATTTCAAATCCTGCACCCTGTATTACATTTTTGATTGCTCCGCCATCCAGGGACTCTGTGTCCGGTGGAATGGCTGCGGAAGAATAAACAAGTTCTGTATCAAGCAGATCTTCTAATTTCTTTTTCAGCTTTTTCACTAAAGTAATAGCTCCGAAATAATCAACGATCATTCCATCTTTTACCACGTCTGAATATTCATATGCACCTGCAACTGGTTCATATTCAGAATTCATAACTACTAGAACTACACAAGCGGTTCCTAGATCGACACCTGTGTAATATATTTCACTTTTATCAATTACTGGATTGGCAACAACGGCTTCAAATTTTGAAACTAAATCGTTACAAGCCTGCATACTTTCACCCATAATTAATCCTCCATTAGTTTACGAATCTGATCTACCAGCTCAACCTTTACTAAATTCAATTGATCTCTTGAATCTAACTGAATCTCACATATCCTTGATAAACACTTCTTAAGTAAAATAATCACTTTATACTTAGGGTTTCTTAACGTTTCTTTTGTTATAGGTTTACTAAGTACTTCACTTGCGTCACATGAATATATATGTAAATTTGGTGGCATTTCTTGATCAAGCAACTCGTATGTTTCATAAAGACTGTTGCCTAATTTGACATCTATTTCATAAGCTTCAACGATGGCAGCCTGTAGATCTAACTTTAAAAGTTCATTAGCAACATCTTGGCTGTCTGTGATTGACGTCTTATGGACATCTTTCGAATGATCTTTTTCGATTATTTTTATTCCTTTACCTGTTAAAAAACTCTTAGCTTCAGGTGTTAATCTGTCGTTCTTAGAAATCAGATATTCTGAAAATTCTGCTTTATGGTAGAGACCCTGCAATTCTCTTTCCGTAATAAACATATCTTTAGCTTCCTTTAACTAACTTAAGATATATATTTTCTAAATCTTCTTGTGTAGGAACAACAGGATTAGTTACTGTACATCTATCTTTTAGTGCTGCTTTAGCCATGTCCGGAACTGCTTTTTTGTATTCATCAACATCAATTCCTAATTGAGAAATTGTCTTTGGAATTGAAACTTGATCAGTTAATCTCTTCAAGTTGCCGATCAATAAATTAACAGTGGATCTATCTGTATATGATGAAATATTCAATACTCGAGCAATTTCTGCATAACGATGTAACGCTTCTGTCTCTTTTGATCCATCAATTCCTGAATTATATTGAATGACATATGGCAACAACATTGCGTTCAATCTTCCGTGAGCCTTGTGGAATCTACCACCTAAGGCATGAGCCAAACTGTGACAAATTCCTAATGAAGCTCCACTGAAGGCCATACCAGCCATACAAGATGCGTCGTGAATATCTTTTCTAGCTTCTACATCTTTACCATTCTTAACAACTTTTGGTAACTCGTTCCAAACGATTCGAATGGATTTTTCAGCTAAAGCATCAGTAAAACTAGTGCTATTCAGTGATACATAAGCCTCCAAGTCATGGGTGATAACGTCCATCCCCGTGTCGGCTGTGATTGTTGCAGGAACACTCATAGTCAAACTTGGATCTAATATGGCAATATCTGGAATCATATCTTCATCTACCAAAGCATATTTACCATTGACACTTGGGTCTGAGATAACTGCAAAGGATGTAACTTCACTACCAGTTCCACTGGTACTAGGTATACAGATCAACTTGATGTCGATATTGTCCATCAGATGCTTGATTACCTTGGCTGTGTCCATTGCTGAACCGCCGCCTAAAGCAATGATCGTATCAGGTTTCAATGCTATTCCTTTGAATAACCCGCCTGAAACTACATCGATAGAAGGATCAGGAACTACTTCAGAGAAGATGTCATATTTAACATCTAATTTATCTAAAGCATCAGTAACTGCTGAAACCTTGCCGGACTTGACCATGAATGGATCACAGACAACCAAGGCGTTCTTGATAGGCATATTGGAAAGTTCGCTGATCGAATTGTTTCCACTAATTATTTCTGTTTTCATACTGAATTCAGTCATATGATTCCCTCCTTTCATTTGGTATTAATGTCTTATAACTTTTACAGGAAAATCGTATTCTTTGATCCAACCTTCGATACGGTCCAAATCAGCATCGGATAAACTTGGATCACCTTTGACTGGATAATCGATTCCTAGTTGTCCGTACTTGTTAACTCCGAGCTTATGATATGGTAGTAAATTAATACCTTGGAAGTTAGGGTAATCACGATATGGCATTAGGAAATCAATGATTTGATGAATTTCTTTTTCACTATCATTAACACCTTTAAGCATTGGCATTCTGATTTTAACTTGATATCCACGTTCGAAAAGTTCTTTCAAATTAGCTAAGATTCTTTCATTACTGATTCCTGTTAATTCGTTGTGTCTTACTGGATCCATGTGTTTCATGTCATATAAGAACAAATCAATGTAATCTGCCATTTCCATCAATTTATTCATGCGACTGTGTCCACAAGTTTCAATGGCTGTATTGATACCGTCTGCCTTGCAAGCTTTCAATAAAGCTAATGCAGCATCTGGTTGAGAAGTACATTCACCGCCACTCAAGGTTACGCCGCCGCCTGATTGTTGATAGAAGGCATCATCTTCATGAATAACTTTCATTAATTCAGGTATGGTTTTAATAGCTCCGGTAATATGGAGTGCATTCATTGGACAAACTTCTTCACATTTGTGACAACCAATACAAGAAATATCACGTCTAACACGATGTTGACCATTTTCATCTATGTAGTGGATTCCGCGAGGACAGGCTTCAACACAGGCCATACAATCACTACATAAACTTTCTTTGTACATAACTTCGTATTTTCTGTTCATACCTTCAGGATTAGCGCACCATCTACATCTCAATGGGCAACCCTTCATGAATACAATGGTTCTTATACCAGGTCCATCGTATAAACTATATTTCTGAACATTGAAAATCATCGCTTGACGTTCAATGCCATCGTCTACCTTTGCGTCCATTGTTTTCATCTCCTGATTGTTAATTAAAAGTGAGTAAGAACTGTACGACTGATAATTTCGTCTTGAACATCCTTACATAATTCAACGAAGAAGGCACTATAACCAGCAACACGAACGATCAAGTCACGATATTGTTCAGGATGTTTTTGCGCATCGATCAATGTCTTATTGTCTAGATAGTTGAATTGCATTTGTCCATTTCCTAAAGCACATGCTGTTCTCAATAACATGATCAAACTTTCTTCACCTTCAGCAGTATCTAGTAAGCTAGACATGATCTTGAAGTTGTGAACCATACCAATGTTCATTGAGTCGTTAGACATCTTAGAAACAGACTTGATAATAGCTGTAGGTCCTTTGTAATCGGCACCTTGTGTAGGACTGATACCATCTGATAATGGAGTCCAAGCTTTTCTACCATTAGCAGAAGCACCTGTCATTTGACCAAATGGTGTATTGTTTGAAATTGACAATGTTCCGTGACTTAAGTTTGAGAACAATGTCTTGTACTTCTTGTGTTCTTCTTCTGTGTAAGCAATGATGTCAGCAGCAATTAAATCAGCGTAGTCGTCATCATTTCCGTACTTAGGAGCGTCCAAGCAATCTTTACGAGCTTGATCGTTGTCTTCAAAGTCAGAAACAAGAATCTTGTTTAATTCTTCAAGTGTGTATTTCTTGTCATCAAAGACTAACTTCTTGATAGCAGCCATTGAATCTGTGTATGTTGCTAATCCTGACCAAACAACACCTGGTCCGTAGTTGTACATTGCACCACCGGCTGATACGTCTTTACCATGTTCCATACAACCTTCGTACATGATTGACATCAATGGCTTAGGTGCTAGGCTTCTGTGAACTCTTTGTGAGATAACAGTTGCAACATCAGTCCATTTAGTAATGTACTTAATTTCTTCCTTAACAGCAGCATCGAATTCTTCGTATGTCTTGAATTTCGATAGATCACCCATATCTGGACAAACTTTCTTGCCGTACCATAGGTCAACACCATGGTTTAGAACAAGTTCGATACAGATAGGCCATTGTGTATAAGCTGTTGATGTCCATTGATATAGTCGACCAGATTTCTGTGGTTCAACACATCCCATCAAACAGTAGTCACGAGCATCTTCAAGGGAGACACCTTTAGCAAGCATGATCTTAATGTGCGTGTCATCAAAGTGACATGCTGGGAATCCCATTCCGGCTCTAACAACATCAACGATCTTCTTGAGATAAGCACGAGGTGATTTACTGTGAATACGGCAAGCTAGTGAAGGTTGGTAAACCTTAACGTGACGAACAGCATCCATTAATAGGTAAGTCAAATCGTTAGTTGCATCTAGACCTTGACGTGTCACACCACCGACACACATGTTAACGAATGGTTGGTAACCGGCGAAGAACTTAGATCCACCTTCACTTGTGATCCACATCATTTCTGACATCTTGATCAACATACATCCAGCAAGTTCGAAGGCTTGATAGTTAGTCATGTTACCGCTTTCAATATCATGCTTAAACATTGGGTACATGTATTGATCAACACGACCAATTGACATACCCGTTTGGTTCTCTTCAACAACAAGTAGTGATTCAACTGTCCAAACAGCTTGGATAGCTTCCCAGAAAGTATCTGGTTTGTGTGCAGGTACCTTAGCGTTAATTTCAGAAATCTTTAGCAATTCAGCTTTTCTCTTAGGATTAGTTTCCTTGTCAGCCATTTGCTTTGCGTATTCTGACATTCTCTTAGCGTAAATCATTACACCATCAGTTGTGTCGATAACTGACTTGTAGAAGTAAATCTTGTCAATGTCATCAGGGTTTTCATAATCTAGTTTTTCAAGATGAGCTTTAGCCTCATTTTGAATATCGATCATACCTTTTTTCATTAAGATAACATCGTAACCAGGATTTGAATCTCCACCACCATTTAGTTGATGGTATGAACAGTCAGATACGAATGATTCACCTGATAATTCCCAAACGCCAGCTTCACGGTATTGATCTTCACAATATTCATCTACTGACTTACCTTTCCAATATGGGAAAAGTTCTTCACGCATGATCTTCTTGTCTTCATCTGAAATGTAGAATGGATCTTGTGGTCTTGTACCGATTGTGTCGATTTCGTCTTCCATCCATCTCCAAGCAATATCAGGAGAGAAAGCACCGGCTCTAGGAGCACCATTTGGAGCACCAACGATCAATTCGTTATCTTGGATAACTAGTGGTGCTGTTTCACAACAATATTTGAAACATTTAGCACGTAACATGATCTTTGGCATACCAGGATTTTCTTTAGCAATCTTAGTAATGGCACGTGCACGATAAGTTGTGATCGATGGAACTTGTTTCAAGTAGTTATCCTTTAGGGCTTTCAATCTACTTGTAATTCCGTCTGGAATTTCAGTTTCTTCATCTTCAACAACAACTTTACTAGGTGTTGCTTCAGCATCTTTAGATACTTCGTTTGAAACTGAACTAAACATTTTCACTAATGCTTGGCGTTCTTCATCGCTTAAATCTTTAGTAGCTTCAGATAATTTTGCTGAAAAATCTTTAATATCCATGTTATTATTCCCTCACTTCTCGTGGAATTAATTTTCTAAAATCTTATTAAGGAACTTCTTCAAAACCTCTTCATCAAAGCTGTTGTTGTCAGATGAGATTTTGGAATCACCGTTGTAATAGATCATTCGTTGATAAGTTAAGTCTTCAGCCACGATATTCTCAGCCGTGCAACCTCTACCAGTTGTCTGTCCGCCTAAGAACATTGAAAGTGGGAAACTTGAACCTATACCTAAACCTGCTAGATAAGCCGCATCGTTGACGATCATTCTGCCAACTGGTTTTTGAATAGCATATTCTCTGATGATCTTGTCATCATTAGAATGAATTACTAGTGTGTGTCCATTACGTTTTTCTTTCAAAAGGTGAATACACTTTTCACACGCATGTCGCCAATCTGGTTCTTTATAGAAAGCCATGATTGGACATTTCAACTTCACTGCGAAAGGATCATCTTCGAAAATGTAAGGTTGTTCAGATACTAGTACCAAGGCATCATCGGGAATTGAAAATCCGGATCGATTAGCAATCCACTTAGCACTTTTACCAATGTATTCTTCACTAACTTCCATACCCTTACGGAACAATGTTTGTCTCAACTTAGCTTCTTCTTCTTTACTCATGAAGTAAGCTCCATCGTTGGTCAATTGTGTTCTGACATCTTCAGAAATGGAGCTTTCAGCAACCACGAATTGTTCTGAGGCTGGAGCTAAACCATTATCAAAAGCTCTACTCTTAATAATCTGTGAACAAGCGCTAGCAATATTGGCTGTCTTTTGAATGAAAACCGGTGTTGAACCTGTCTCTGCGTACAATACTGGTTTGCTTGGAATATTGATCTGATCGTAATATTCAGCACAACCAACGTTGATCACAGCGGCTATTTCTGAACTAGCAGTTAACTCTTTCACACCATTGAAAGTTACGTTGTTCATATATCCTAAAAACCCTTGAGGTAAGCCTGCATTAGTACAGATCAATTGAATCTGTGGATATATTTTTGAAGAAATTGATGACATCTTTGGATGTGGAACCATCACTAAAGTATTTCCTGATTTAATAGCCATCAATAATGCGTAAACACTATATAAAACGGTATTTTCAATTGGTAAGAGTGTAACGACTGGACCTAAGGGCATTCCCATTTTTTCAATTTGATTCTTATCATTGAATAAAAGTGGTCCAATAATTTTTTCGTTGTCGATATTCTTCTTATATAGTTCAATGAACTGATTGTATAGATCTAACTTATCTTCACATGATCCGATGGATTTATTGGCGTACTCAATTTTTAATAAATCTGGCAAAATCTTAGTTAAATCATCGATTACTTTTTTTAGGGTAAGGTTCAGTTCATCTTGACCATATCCTTTTAACATTCCAAACGAATCCCTAGCTGTCTCTGAAACAATTCTTGCTTCCTGTAACGATTTCAAATCATTGTCTATTAATTGCATAATTATTGCTCCCTTATTATTCAGGCAATAGTTTATTCAATGCATATCGATCAATTATTTTTGTTAGGTCGCGATGAGGACTAGGAATGACTACCGAACTATAAACTTCCGCATTCATATTCTCTACGGCTTTAATTCCAGCAGCTACTGCACTTTCGCAAGCTGAAACATCACCCTGAACAATTACAGAAATATATCCTGAAGCAACATTTTCGTATCCGACAATATCGACATCTGCTGCTTTACACATAGCATCCGCAGCCTGTAGAACAAACACCAAACCAAATGTTTCAATTGATCCTATTGCTTTATAATTCTCCATATCTGTTTACTCCTAAGTTATTGATCAATATCATGAACTGAAACAATGTCGCCAACTCCAGGTATTGGTCGTGGCATTACATTGCTAGCTGTTAGTTTGCCGATCTCTGATGCCGCTTTGGCACCAGCTTCAACGGCTGATTTAACCGCGGCAACATCGCCTTTTACAATAACTGTAACTAAAGTGGATCCTATGTTTTCATATGAAATCAATTCGACTTCTGCAGCTTTCAACATTTCATCGGCTGCTTTCAATGCAGGGACCAAACCAACTGTTTCTATGAGTCCCAATGCTTCATCACCTTTATATCTCATAAATTCAACCTCTTAGTTTAGTTGCTATACTTTTTATCAACATATTTTGCAACAGCATCACGACCATCAGCGTTGATTCGATAATTCATAACCAGGTTGTCGTCTTTATCTAGTTCATAACTATCTAATTCCACTAACCCGTTGGCTTCTAGAGCCATAAAATGTTCCATGTATAAGTCTTCATTAAACTGTTTTTCATTGCCGTAAAGCGGCTTCAAAGCTGCCATAACGGTTTTTACATCAACGGCTTCGTTGTTGTTCATGTAATTCAAAACAGCCATTCTACTTGGTAAACTCATTCTTCAACGCCTCCCTTTTTAAATAGATCTAAAGGATTCATCGTAACGATGATGGCACCTAAAACGATAACAATTGAACCAATAACGATTGTTGGTGTTAAAGTCTGTCCCAAGAACAAGACACAGAACAGAACACCCCAGAAAGCATAAGTAACGTTAAGTGACATTCCGATTGCACATCCAACAGTTGCATTAGCTTTGTACCAAGTAACGAAGGATACGGCTGCACTCAATCCAGCTACGGCTAACCAAATTAGTGGAATTCCGGCTGAAATAGTACCACCAAGTAATTTAAGAGCGCCAACTGCAGGAACCATAAGAATTAGAACAACTAGACCTGAAATTAATTCTCTCAAGTTAACAGCAACGTCGGTATCAATCATTGCACCACCAAAACTTGAGAAGACACCTTCAAGACCCCAACAAACTGCGGCAATCAAAGCACAGATAATTCCAAGTGTGAAGTTAGGTGCCCCTTCGGGTTTTACAAAATTAATAATAATTGCGCCAAGAACACAGAGCACCATACCTAAAACAACACGTTTGGTTGGCTTTTGCTTCAAGAACATCCAAGCGAACAAGGCTCCAAACAAACTACATGTAGCAGAAATCGGAATTGCATAAGCACCAGCCATGGCTAATCCAACTAAGTAAGCACCGTTAGCAATTGGCCCTCCAAGAAGGAATCCAATAACCAACATCTTTCCTGGCTTAGTCTTAAGCGTTCTGCCTAATTCTTTCAAACGACCTTTTTTAGCGTTGTAGATCAACAACCAAAGTCCTGCGATAAAATCATTCAGTCCTGAACAGACAAAAGGTGCTGCCAAAAATCCGGCTGCACTTACTAAAGGATCGTAACCACTGGCAACCATTACCAATGTGGAGTAAACACCATAGGTCAAGCCGGAAATTGCTCCATTAACTAATCCCGTAGTATGAAATTTCTTAGTTAACGCATTCTTCTTAGTATCTGCTAGACTAATGCGTCCGTTGATAGATTCTTTATTTATGTCCATGGTCACTTACTCCTTATTTATTGTCTGGAGTTGGTAAAATGTTCTCAACTTCTGCATGTGGACGAGGGATAACGTGAACTGATAGTAGTTCACCAATTCTTTGAGCAGCTGCGGCACCAGCATCTGTAGCGGCTTTAACGGCACCAACATCACCACGAACCATGACAGTAACCAAACCTCCACCAACTAATTCTTTACCGATAAGAGATACGTTGGCTGCCTTCACCATTGCATCAGCCGCTTCAATAGATCCTACTAAACCTTTAGTTTCAATCATTCCAAGTGCGTCATATTTCATGATAATCTCTCCTTTGTGAGCGTTTGCATTTTTGTTATGGTGCCATTATATTTACGAACCCTACGGTTCAGGTCAACACTCCATTTTAAATTGTTTCTTAAAATACAACTTAACTGTCATCAAAGGCCGTAGAATGGGCTTTTTACGTAAAATTTTATTTTTTTAGAAATAATTACGTCAGCAAGAGCATTTTGCTTGACATGTAGAAAATTTCACAATCATTTTTAAAAAAATCATTTTTGGGGAATATTTTTTGAGTTAATTTTTGAAAATGCCGATTTAACAACGTTTCAAAATCTGAAATAAGACCCTGACCCTAGGGACAGGTTTACGTGAAGAAAGCCCGTCTGACTACACTTGTCACTTTTTAAATAAATTTATCCCCAAAATTTTCTTCTACTAAAAAAGGCATTTTTGGAAGATCGTTCAATCTTCTAAGAATGCCTTTAATCTAATGTTTGTATGTGAAATAATTCGCACAATTTCTCGTTTTTTTACTGAGCATATTACTTGCTTTTTGAAATTTTATCTTTATTTCTGTGTCCAAATATAATATATTTAGTTAAACGTTTGCATTGACATTATAATTTCCGATGCTCTAATCGAAGGAGACCAATTATGACTAATTATTTATTGCATTCAATCGTACCGAAGGAAATTAAAAAATTACGTTTATCTGAAAAGTTAAACGTAATTCGAGCCGGTGTTTTGGGAGCTAACGATGGTATTATTTCTGTAGCCGGAATCGTAACCGGAGTAGCTGGCGCTCAACAAAGTCAAATGACACTATTCATTTCTGGACTAGCTGGCATGTTTGCTGGTGCCCTATCAATGGGTGGCGGTGAATACGTCTCAGTTAGTACTCAAAGAGATACACAGAGAAATATGGTTAAATTGCAAGAAGCAATGATTGCTGCAAACCCTAACCGTGAAGAAAATGCCTTAACTAGTTACTATGAAAATAAGGGCTTAGGTTTAGAATTATCAAAACAAGTATCATCCAGTTTAATGGAACAAGATCCACTTGCTGCTACGTTAAAATCTAAATTCAATATCGAATTTAAAGACTACTTCAGTCCTTGGCAAGCAGCCTTCTCATCATTCTTCTCATTCATTATTGGTTCGTTGTTACCACTGATGGCAATCACTTTTATCCCTTATCCATATAAAGTTTCAGGTACCATGTTTGCTGTAATTATTGCTTTAACTTTCACAGGTTATATCAGTAGTAGATTGGGTAAATCTAATGTCATCAAAGGTATTTTGCGAAATCTTCTAGTTGGGTTGGGAACGATGGTCGTAACCTACCTTATCGGTACACTTTTAACTTAATCATTTTGAATACTAAAAGAGCATCCCTGAATTCAATCAGAGATGCTCTTATTTTTTACTTACTATATTCAAGATAGGCGATACCGTTAACTTTTTTAGCAGATATCAAATTCAATTCTTTAAACTTTGTCTTGTCCGAGAATAATGGAATACCCTTCCCCAAAATAACGGGGACGATTCCTATTTGATAACTATCGATCAAATCACTATTCACTAATGGGGCAATGATACTGCTGCCACCGATGATCCAGATATCTTTTGAAGATGATCTCTTTTTCAATCCATTAACCAAGTCGATAATATCTCCATCCACAAAATGCATATTTCCAACATCATCAATTGGCTGACGAGTCATTATATAATTATCAAAATCATCATAAGGATAACTATCTGGTGACAATTTATTAGCTACCTGATCATAAGTTTTGCGTCCCATGACCACTGCATCCACATGTTTAACTAATTTTGCATATTCACGATCATTATCATCACCGGCCATAAAATCATTATTGATCAAATAATCAATGTTGCCATTTTCTTCCGCAATATATCCATCTAAGGTTTCCGCGATGAATAGAATAACTTTACGTGACATTTATCTATCCTCCGGTTCTTTTTGGTTAAGCCTATTGTATATTCTTGCGGTTGAAGTTACTAATAAAATGCTATTTATTCTTAAGCTAAAGATTAGAGTTCTTCAAAATGTCTTCGGATACTTGAGGGTACTCTCGATTGGTGACATCAATTTTGATTGAATTGACATCCTGATACATTTTGATTCGATCAATAGCACCCGGCAGTGCCTCTGGAGAGCGGACCCCTTGTTTGATATCTTTTTCAAAACGTTTGGTCAGTTCTTTTTCGGATGGAATTAGTGAATAAGAATAGACGTCGAAGTCACCTTGCAAACCACGTAGAATATCGTCAACGATAGTTTGTTGATGCATAACCCAAACGAACACAATTGTTTCAAATTGACTATTGGCAAGATACGAATTGAGTAAAAATTGAATATTGCGTAGGACCATTGCCTTATTTTCTTCATTAAAAGTCCAAGGATGCATGTACCAACACCAGTCTCCATCGAGAAATATGGCGTTATTTAGTTTCTTTTCAACCAAGTATTTACCCAATATTGTCTTGCCCACTCCCATCGGACCTCCGATTAGGATCAACTTCTTTTTCATATTTTTGCCTCTTCAAATAGTTTTTCCCTTTAATACTAGCATCTTATGAATTTATCTTCGTAATTTAGTATAAAGAATACAAATGTAGGGGGAGTAATTCATATGAGAGAAGAATTGAAAAAAATTGGGAACAAAGAACGACACAGATACAGTGGTACTTTCGCAAAATATGGATACAAATATGCCGATAGGCAAAGAAATCATGCTAAACCTACGATGATACTAAAAAACATTAAATTGATTGATTCAGATAATAAAGAAATCCTTGTGGCGGATCATCTGTGGTTCAATTTAACATCCGGCTTCAAAAAATTAGGCATTTTAAAAGTAGGCGAGAAGGTTTTCTTCAATGGTCGGGTAACCAACTATCACAAAGGCTATTATTTAGATGGTATTTCCATTGACTATAAGCTAGAACGTCCTACCAAAATAGAACTTGATGAGTCCTTAAATCATCTATCTGAAAGAAAGTACTTTCCAAATGAAGATTGGAAAACCTGTAACGTCATTTATGATATGTATTCTGAAGATTATATTAAGCGTGACATTCCTAAACCTTATCTTGGATAAGATTATATATTCTAAAAAAGCTCTGCTACTAAACAGAGTTTTTTAAATAAGCATCATATTGTCCCATTTAATCTGATGGATTCAAGTAACAATTACATCGATCATATGATCCTGGGTGAAATGCAATCAAATCCTCATATACGTTTTCTTTATTCATAATGTTTACTGACCTCCTCAATTTATATCGAAACAATTTAAATAGATTTTTCAAATATACACTTCATCAAACGCTACTAATAACCCATAGGAGCTTCGTCCCCTGTCTATATCCAAAGCCGAAGCCCTTCTCTATTCTGCTGTCTCTACTGCCTAAAATGGTAGTACATCTTCTTCTACTCCATTGTCTACAGCGTATTCATCAACATCATGTAGAAATCTTAAAATAAAGCCTTCATTTGTAATACTGAAATCTCTAACCTTTTCGGCATAAACAACTTCTGGTTCAAATTCATAAAAATATTTCAATTCTTGATCAATTTGATGAGTGGCTTGCCAATTCCATGGTTTTTGCCCTGTTTGCATGCTACTAAATTTTGGAGCAACATAAAGTTCATTTCTCTTCTCAAAAGATTCTTGTAAACCTTGTAATGTTTCTCGTGACATATTCAATTCATTTTCGGTTATCAAATAATTAAAGTAGGCTTTCACGATATTATATACAGTTAATAAAGCACCATCTGCTTCTGGATTATCACTGTAAGTAGCTGTTCCTTCCAATAATCGTAAAAACTTTGGAATACTATCCTCATCCCACTGTTGAAATAATTCAAAATCATTAATTACTTCAATAGTCGTTTTTAATATTGATTGTGGATAATCGTATAAAACCTTATATTCACTGCTTTGCGTAAATTCCAATATTGTTCCCCTACCTTTTCGATAATTATATTATCCCCGTATTTGAATTTACAAGATAACTTCTGCCTGATAAATTTTACATACTTTTTAAAGTTCAACAAATCTAGACGCCACGGGCGTCTTTTTTTAACTTCCGGAACAAAATAAAAAACCGGAGGTCATACATTATGACACTAGATATTAAATTTAATAAAATCACTGAAGAGATTAAGGAGGATTTGGAAATTCAGGCTGGATTTGTACTTAGCGATGCTCAAATAAAGTCATTAAACCTTAATCATCGTGTTGTATTCACTGAATCAGAAATCAAACCTTATTTAAGGGACATAACCGAGTTTTTAACTGTTACATCCCCTAGTGAAAGAGTTTGGAATTGTTACAAAATTTTATCTGATAATACTTGTGTTATCACCATACATCTGGAATCTCCTTATATTTATTTCAGTGCTGTCGACTTAAACGAATAGCAAAAAACCTCAACCAATTCGGTTGAGGTTTCTTTTTCTAGTCAGTTTGATTTTCAATAGCCAGCACATTTCAAATTCCAATAGTACCTTTATACAAATATTCCTTTAGTAACATGTTCTCATAGGAATATTATAAAAATACTTCTATAAGGATATAAAAAGCAGTATAATCAAGATGCTTTAGTAAATAAGATGAAAATTTTAGGGGAGAAAATATCATGAAATTTAACACAAAATCAGCTTCTGTCATTGCCGCACTAGCCATGGCTACTACTGGAGTACTTGCATTGAATCAAACAAATGCAGATGCTGCCACTGTCGCCACAACACATCCAGGAACATATTCAAGTCTTTATAGATCTAATGGAACCATCATTGCTAACCGTGCTCTTGGACCAGATACTCCATGGAGAGTTGGTAAAATTCTTACTATCAATGGTGAGAAAATGTATCAAGTTGCTACAAACGAATATCTTCGTGCCAGAGACTCGTCTTTGAACGGAAAATTCAAGCCACAACAGTCTACTACCAAGCTAGTTGGTACAGCCAAAACTCGTTTAGCTCTTTATGACAGACCACAAAGTTCAATGGCTAGTCGTTCTTTGGGTAAAGGAACTTCTTGGCAAATTGGTAAGATTTTCAAAAATAAGCAAGGTATTACTTTTGTTCAGGTTTCAACAAATGAATATGCCAACGCTGCTGACATGACATTTAATCAAACCTTGCCAACACCAACATATATTGAAGATTTTGGTATGGGAAATAACTTTAATGGCCCAACGACCGATCCAAATACTAATTACAATATAAATACGGATCCTAACGCTCCCATCATTGATCCACATCCCGAATACAATAATTCAAATCAATCAGAAACAGTAACACCTAATTTATCGGAAGTTCAATCTGCTGTATTCGCATCAATTAATGCCGAACGCCAAAGCAAAGGAATCAGTCCTTTAATCCAAGATTCATCTTTGACAAAAGCCGCTTCAATTCGTGTTGAAGAAACAACTAGAAAATTTGGTCATACACGTCCAAATGGAACCAATGCTCAAACTGTTCTTACTGAAGTGGGAAACAGTTCAACATACTATGGTGAAAACTTATTTGGTACTCCATGGGATCAACTCTCAGTGAGAACACCTGAACATTACGCTAAAGTAGTTATGGATAACTACCGTGGTGAAATGAGTGGTAGCAATACAACAAGTAACCACTATACAAATCTAATGTTACCTAGCTTCAATAAAGTTGGTATCGGTGTATATCAAACATCAGACGGCGTAGTATATGTCGCAGAAGAATTCACAAATTAACATATTATCTCAAATCCCAAGCTGATATTCAGCTTGGGATTTTTTTATGCTTATATTTTTCGGATAGCAAAAAACCGCTATTGTATTAATGATAATAGCGGTCTTTTAAAATTTTAGTTTTCTATTTTGAAAATGATACTTTTTGAGTATCATTTTGTGCTTTTGTAATTAGATAACCTGAATTATTGTGATAACCAATATAACGAGTTTTATAAATCCTTTGATTTACGAATGGCTTGTACAAACTAATGCCACCATTGTATGAGTGATAACCAAAAACATTTTTAACTAATTCTTTTTCATGTTCTTTATATAAAGTACGATAGAGTTCTCTACCCTTTAATTTATAATTTAATGTACCAGTGTCATCGTTCTCTTTCAAAAATGATTCTGACGATTGATAATCAGTAGCTTCAGAGAATTTGATCAATTGTAGAAAATCAGATTCATTCTTCAATGCAAGTTTATATAAATTATATTCAGCCTGTTTTCCATCAAATAATTGAATAGATTTATATCTTATATTTTGAGAAACAATTTTATTTCCTGAATTATCCGTTCTACTCTTTACAGAAATTGTTTGCGCCTTGGGTTCCTGATATGGCGTATTTTTAATATCCTGTATAAGTGCTTTATCTATGACAGGGTTGGGCTCATATGCATCGTCTGGATTTAATTGATACGGCGAATAAAAACTTGCCTGACCCGATGGCGCAACAATCTTCGTATTGTCAGCGTTCGTATAGACACGTATTTGACCGTCAACAACATTTTCAGCTGCACCATCAAAATCATTTTCTAAATTATGTCCTTTATTTTTATTTATATAATCTTCCACTACGGAAACCGCACCAGAAGTATTATATTTTTTATCCTGATCCCGTGCTAGCTTAATAGTTTGATCATCAGTCATTGAACTAATTTTGCCTAATGTAACAGAACGATCAAAAATTCTATACTTAATCATTTTGTGATTTTTAAGAAGATAAACGTAATTTACGATACTGTCTTTTTCAACGTCACCAGTGTCCGACCAAGCCTGAACCCATACATGAGTCCCCGGTCCCTTAGCTTGTTGTACAAATGAAATGGTTTTGGGTGTGGTAATGCTGCTACCACCACTGGCACCACTACTAGACGAGCACCCAGCTAACACTAGAGTCAATCCTAATGCAAAAAATGCGATTATTGATTTATGTTTCATTATTTCCCCCTAAAAAATATTTTCCCTTATATATAAATCGCTTTATGTTCTTTTAGAACTATATATATGATACTCTTTTAGGATTTGTATTACTATATGGTTATTTAAAAATAAGTATTACAAGAACTTAAAACACTCTCTATTCTTCATTAGGCTTTAAATTAAGATACTAAATGAAAATAAGAGGGCAAATATGAAGAATAATGTGGGTGGAAACATCGCTAGAGAACGTCATAATCAGAACATGACTCAAGAACAGCTTTCAGAATTTAGTGATTTGACTATCAACTATTTGTCTAAAATTGAACGTGGAACAGTTAAACAAGTTGGTGCCAACACACTTTATAGGATTTCAAAATCCCTTGGAGTAACAATGGACTCTTTAATGACGGGTAATGATATAAAGTCATCTAAAGAATTTGGACCAAATTTACGCCAGTTGATTAAATTTTTGGACGGTTTGGATTCCGATCAGAGCGAAGAGATTAGCAAAAAATTGTTAGAAGTTTTGAAGATTAGCCAGAAGACAAATAAATAAGTGCAACAAAAGCCCTGCCATCAACGGCAGAGCTTTTTTGATATATAACTATCGATAACAAAATAGAACCTCTGCAAACACAGAGGACTCTATCATCTAATCCCTTTTATAGTAATAATTATCTAAAGTATATGTAGTAATTGGTGTGATATGCAATTGATATTTCTCTACCAATTCAGTGAGTTCCTGTCCATCAATTAAAGTCACAGTATTATTTCCTTGTGTAGCTTTTTTCTTGGCTCGATCCGTAAAATGGCTTGTTGTAACAAAAATTCCATATTCAGCATTAAATCCGTCCATAACTCCCTTAAATTTATCAATCTCCGGTTCTGAAACAGCTCCCTCAGTATATTTTTTACACTGTATAGCGACTCTACTTGTCCGGAACTCATCTGATGTAAAATAACCAAATCCATCAATACCGTGATCACCGGAACGAACAACTCCACGCTCTTTATCGATAACTACTCCCATTTTGGAAATTAATAATCTAGAAAAGCTTTCAAACTTACCAGGATCAAACTGCATCAAACAGTTTAGCAGTTCTGTTTTCCAATTGTTGTTATCAATATCCTCTTTTTCAGCAGCATCATTATCAGGAACTTGCTGCTTATCATTCTTTTTGTGTTCATTATTCTTCTTATCCCAGTAATTCTTAATTAGTTCCTGTTGTTCCTTTGTAGGATAATTATCAACATCATCATTCCTACCTAAATCAGTTAGTACTATATCTTTCCCTCGTATGGGTTCTTCAATATAGCCGACACTGTACAAGCTTCTCATTCCAAAATTGAAATCGAATAAAAACGGACTATATCTTCCTGTTTTTCCTTCTTTTGTAGAATAAACATCATTATAATTTAATCCATCGTATTCTTTATCCGCTATTGTTTTACGAATATCTTTTCTATTTGCCACAGCACCTAATTCACGTAAGGCCAATATTATCGCTTTTTCAACTGATCTTCTTTTATATGGCATGTTATCTCCTAGAGATTTTCGTTTTCTACTTATAATAATTCTACCATCCATTATATCGACATATTTTCACGCTTAGTTAGAAATCCACAAAAGAACTAAAAAAAGCATCCCTGAATTTTTATGAGATACTTTTTTGGTTTATAAAATAGCATTTGTAATAATCTTAAATAATACATAGAGGCCAATACCATCTACAATAAAAGCTACAAGAGCTGCATAAAGCCTATCTATTTTCATTTTTCCACTTACAGTAATGATAGATGCATTATAAGCTATGAACCAGAAATTCGAAATAATGGTTCCTATAACTATTAGATTTTTAACAAAATCCCAAGCATCCTTAGATGAACTCCCCGTTCCATTAATAGGATTACATGCCAATATGAATATTATCAATAGTAAAAGAAAAAAGATCATCAAATTACTATACCCAGCTAGTTGATTTAAGTAACTTTTAAAATTAGTTCTTCTATCAATAAGATATCTTCTACATAAAAAACCAACCAGTGCAAAAATAAAATAATAAATCATACTCAAAAGAAGCAATTTCATATATAATTCAGTTGATTTAGGCAAAGTCACTTCAGAATAATCAGTATGTGAATAAATTAAAAATAATTCGATTATATATTCAGTTATTGTTTTACCCAAAACAAAAATTGCAAAAGATGATAATAAGGATTGAATGACAAAAGAAGTCACTCCAAATTCGACAGCGCTGCTATGTAATCCTTCGTCTGATGGATGTAGGATTGTACTTTTAACCCATTTAAAATAGCCGATTATATTTCTAAATCTTTTCTCAGAACCAGTATTATCTAATAATTCATTTTTATAAACATTTCGTCCACAATTAGAACAAAATTTAATTCCCTCACCAATTTCATTGCCACATTCCGTGCAATAATCCATATAAATACCCCTTCTTTTAATTAATAATATTATTTTAACCAAAAGAATTGGTATATTCCATTTAACTTTGATATAACCTTTTATTCATTTATTTAAATAAACAACTATCTTTATAATGAAAGTGTTTATTCATCTGCGAAGAATATCCAGATTCAACTAGTTTACAAGCATCTTTTTTATCTTCAGATTTTTATTCTCTATGTGTAACTCCAAAATTATTCTCCTGTTTCTGAATCATCAAAATAACTCGTTTCTGGTGAACGTTACTTGCTTTCCTAATTAATTATTTTTTTATAATACCCTTACCTGACTCTAATATTGCTCTTAGAAATTTTTACATTTGGAACAAGATCATATATTTCCTTACTTGACATTTTATATTCATAATCAGGTACTTTGGGACCAAAAACTACTTCCATACCTTCTAATGAGACTGGTATATCTATTACACTAAACGGTGGATTATATTCTATTTTACCTGATATAAACGCACTACCAGGATCTTCAGGATTAAGTTTGAGAAGTAATTCTGGATAAAATGGTGTAACTTGTATTGTATATCTCACTTCTTTTTGAAACGACCACTGTCTATCTTTGTATTTCCCCATCTTAGTTCCACTAAAAACATATTGCGATCCATTATACGTAATAATCTTAGGATAGAGTTTTTCTTTTTCATTCGTATATTCAATATCCAACTTTTGAACTTCGTTTGGATAAAATAATACATTATATTTATTCGTATAATAATTGAATCCCGTAGTTAATTTTAATTTTTCAAATAAAATCATATTATTGTCTTTATCAAATTTAGGATTATCCTCAAAAGGAACTATATTTTCTGTATAAAAAGGTAATTCAGGTAATGAGATACAGACACCATCCAATCCTCCATACGATTGGAACATCACTAACTCATCTCGAAGTGATGTCCAGCTAGATATAAAATTCCATTTTCCTATATTTTTAAATTCTAATGATTGTGTTTCATCGGGATCATCCATTTCTGTCAAATTACGAAATCTTAATTTTTTTGAATTTATAATTTTAAACAATGTTTCTATTGAAGTGTAATGATAAAATCTCTGCACCATATATTTCTCCCCTTTTATTTAATCTATTTTAAATATATATTAAAAAGAAACATTTTGGTTTTTAATCCAAATGTTCCTTTTATTTTATTCACAATACAAAATATCAGAATGGTAAATCATCCCCTACATTATATGCTCCCTTATAGGCTATATGATCATCAATATAAATCTCCAATTTATAATCACTTTGAGGATTTATAAATCCCACTCTATCTTGAAGAAGTGCCTTCTTTTCTTTCGATTTCGGCCAATAATAGGTATTTCCATTTGATTGGGTCAGCTTCAATTTGAATTCCAAAAAATCTTCTGTATTTTCAGGATTCACGGCGTATTGTGAATCGCCCCATTCTTTTGGATATGGATCTTTAACACTACTATCGATCTTTATATCATTTTCGCCAAGAACCACACGTTTAATATAATTTCTATCCATATAAAAGGTTGTCTCGTCACTGACTGTTATAATTTTATCGTATTTATAAATACCTGCATCATGTAATAAATTAATCAGTGTCTCTTTTTCAGCCACTGATCTTACATATATCCACTTTAAATAATCTAAATGTAAAATATCCCTTTTCACTATCTCAGCATGCTTATGATGCTTGACTTCTGTCTTTCTTTCCGAAGACATATCTCCTAACCCAGAATCATGGTATATATCATTGAAAGGCAATTTACTGAACTCTTCAGGAGTATCCATCAAAGGCACATTTTCTGATAATGCTAAAGATCTATCCGAAAACTTTACACCTGATGAAATCAGTAATTTATTCAAATCAAATAAAAAAAATATTGGCACGGGACAATTTGCACTGAACTCACTATTATTTCTACTTCTTTTAGTTTGAAACCCTTCATTATAATATTGAGTAGGGGTTCTAGGTCTAAAATAGAGTCTGACCATATCCTTGACCCTTGGATTAGTATTGTTTAGAACTTTTTCACTAGCATTATCATTAATCATAATATTATGATTTCTAGCATAGTTTCTCGAACAAATAAATCCCAGTTTTAGAATTTCGATTGCATTCTCTATATCAGTAAAATGAAATGCAAACCTAGGCCAATATTTTCTCTTCAAGGGGTTCAAATTTATTGGAATAACTCCATCAAGCAATTTATTAATAGTAGTTTGATAATCCATGAATTATCCCTCCATTAAGTTTATTGTTTGAGTATTTTGCTGACTTAAATTATTTTTCTTTAATACGAGCATATCCATTCTTTCACCACTAACAATTGCAGGTTCCACACCAATATATGGAAGCTTTAATAGCAAATTCTTGAAAAAATTTTTATCTTTAAACTTTAAAATATTCTGTGGCAAATCAATATCCAAAATTGCTCCTTGATCTCTTAACCTTGTCCATAAATCAGCTATATCAGATTGCGTTATAGAATACTCTTTACCATTCTTTTCGTTTGTTATCGCCATAAATGAACCTGCAGTTTCATCTATAGAATCCTGATTATTTGAGATAACAACATGCCTATCAGCAAGATTAAAATTACTACCATCTTGAACAGATATAAAATCGTTCTTAAACTCATTCAAGCTTAAAGACTTCGGCTCACTTTCAATCCATTTTCTCATTGACTTTATATCTTTATATTCTGGTTCCTTTTCCCACCCCGTATATATATGGATATAAACTTTAATGGGTAGTTTTCGCAAATATTTCTCCATGAGTGGCTTAACTTCCTTTTCCCAATCTAAGCCACCATTTCCTGTACCCAATTGTGGAAAAGATATAGATTCTATTCCTTTTTCACTATAGGTTTCTACGAATTTTTTTAAACCTTCATCTATATATTCTATTTTCGATTTATTACGCCAATTTTTTTTAGTTGGAAAATTAAGAATCCACTTATTGGGTGTCTTATACAAATACAATTTTCCAATAGTTAAACTTCCGTTATCACAAAAACTTTGATATTTTCTAAACATATCTGGATAAAGTTTTTTGAATTGTAAAGCAATACCTTTACCCATGACACCAACAGTATTTACTGTATTTACGAGTACCTGAGCCTGACTATCAAAAAGATTCGATTCGACATATACTAGCATTCGCTTTTTCCTCCAGTATGAATACATAAAATCTAGAATCAATTCTTATAATATTACGAATTAATTAAGTATTCTTACTTTCTACGCCAATTTATTCTATATTTACAAATAAAGAGCATCTCTAATTTTTATCAGAGATGCTCTTTTATTTTCTATGGAATCCTATTCCCACTCTATTGTTGCGGGCGGCTTAGAAGTAATATCATAAACTACACGGTTGACATGATCTACTTCGTTTACGATTCTAACTGAGATCTTTTGAAGTACATCCCAAGGAATCTTAGCGAAGTCAGCTGTCATACCATCAATAGATGTAACGGCACGAATTCCGATTGTGTAATCGTATGTTCTACCATCACCCATGACACCAACACTTCTGATACCTGGCAAGACTGTGAAGTATTGCCAAATCTTTTCATCTAGGCCATTCTTTGCGATTTCGTCACGAAGAACCCAGTCACTATCACGAACGATTTGTAACTTGTCTTCGGTAACTTCACCGATAACACGAATTCCAAGACCTGGGCCTGGGAATGGTTGACGCCATACTAATTCGTGTGGCATACCTAGTTTTTCACCTAATTCACGTGTTTCATCCTTGAACAATGTACGTAAAGGTTCGATCAACTTAAAGTGCATGTCCTCTGGAAGTCCACCAACGTTATGGTGAGATTTAATTGTTTGAGCAGTACTTGTACCACTTTCGATAACATCAGTATAAAGTGTACCTTGTGCTAAGAAGTCAATACCATCAAGCTTTTGAGCTTCATCGTTAAACACTTGGATAAACTCGTTACCGATAATCTTACGTTTCTTTTCTGGATCAGTTACGCCAGCTAGTTTGTCTAAGAAGCGTTTTTGAGCATCAACTTTGATGATGTTCAAACCAAACTTGCCTTCCAAACTGTCCATAACTTGATCGGCTTCATTCTTACGAAGAAGACCATGATCAACGAAGATACTTGTCAATTGTGTACCGATAGCTTTGTGTAGTAAAACACCAACAACAGAAGAATCAACACCACCGGATAAACCAAGAAGAACCTTCTTGTCACCAACAGTTTCACGAATCTTTTGAATTTGTTGTTCAATGAAATCATCCATTGACCAGTTAGCTTTTGCTTCACAAACGTCGAATGCAAAATGCTTCAAGATTTCTGAACCGAATTCAGTATTTCTAACTTCGGTATGGAATTGCACACCGTACATCTTACGTTCATCATCAGCGATTGATGAAATAGGTGCGTTCTTACTTGTAGCAACTACTTTAAAGCCTTTTGGAGCTTCTTTAACAAGGTCACCATGACTCATCCAAACGTATTGTTTTTCAGGTAAGTCTTTGAATAATACAGCATCTTTATCAGTAACTGTAATATCAGCGTGACCATATTCACGGTTACTTGCTGATTCGACTTTACCGCCAAGGTTATAAGACATCAATTGCATACCGTAACAAATACCAAGAATAGGAATACCTAACTTGTAAATGTCTTGGTCGATTGTAAAGGCACCCTTATCGTAGACACTATCAGGTCCACCAGAAAGGATAATACCTTTAGGATTGATTTCTTTAACTTCTGCAGCAGTAATAGTATTTGGTAGTAATTCAGAGTATATGCCAATATCTCTGATTCTACGAGTAATCAATTGATTGTATTGACTACCGTAGTCTAGAACAATGATGCTATCAGCATCTGGCCATTGCTTGCTCAAATCAATTTCCCCCACTTTTTTTATTTATTCTATTGTATACGAAAATTAGTTCCATGTCATATATTGTTAACGCTTAATATTTTCTAAGATAAATTTTGTCGATCTGATGATCCTCAGATTTGTGCAAAATAAGGTCAGCACGGTTCCTAGTTGGCTTGATATAATCGCGCAAATTAGGGTAATTGATCGTATTCCACACATTCTTTGCCATATCCATCGCTTCAGTTTCAGGAATCTGAGTGAATTGATAGTAATAACTGTTAGGATCATTTCTCGCCAAATCCAATAGCGTCTCAAAACGATTTAAGAACCATTCCTCAATATCATCGACTTCCGCATCAATATAAATTGAAAAATCAAAGAAATCACTGACATAGATTTGTTCGTTCTGAGGCAATTGTAGTACATTTATCCCTTCTACGATCAAAATATCTGGATTATCTAACTCCTCATATTTTCCTGGAATAATATCATAAATGTTATGTGAATATAAAGGATAACGTATTTTGCCGCCACGAGTTTTGACTTCACCCATGAAATCCAACAGCTTGGACATGTCATATGTCTCTGGAAATCCTTTTTTATTCATTAAATTGCGTTCTTTCAAAACTTTACTGGGATATAAGAAACCGTCAGTCGTCATCTGAGCCACATTATATTGTGGATATGAACGCTCCAACATAATTTTCAACAAACGAGCCGTTGTACTCTTACCTACAGCAACTGAACCGGAAACACCAATTACAAATGGAACTTTTCGAGGCTTACTATTCAAAAATTCATTTTTTAATTTGGTTAATTTGCGATAGTTCTTTAAGTAAATATGTAGTAAATGGCGAATTGGTGCGTACACCGAACGAACATCATCGATTGAAATTTCATCGTCTAAAGACTTGATCTTCCGCAATTCTCCATCAGTAATGGCTTGTTTCTTATACTCGCCATGAAAGTTTTCCCATTCTTTTCTTGAGAACTCATCATAGTTAGCTAAACTTTGCATATTGTTAAACCTACCTAATATAGTAATTAACTTTTATTTATTTTCTGGTATTCTAGTATAGTATAGAACTTTTTTAAAAAAGGAAATAATATATGAAGAGAATAGTATTATTTGGGGACTCAACCTTGATGGGTTTACGTGACGGTAAAGCTACCGATACATTGGCTAAGCGCATCCGCAAAGATTTTCAAGGCTATGAAGTTATTAATATGTCGATTGCCGACTACAAAACCAATAATGCTATGACACGAGTTGATCGCGTAAGAAAATTAAATCCTAGGATCGTTATTTTAGGATTTGGTATCAATGATATTTCAGTAGATGATGAAATTAAGCCTGGTAAATTTGCTGCTAACTTGATGAGTATGATTGATCTACTAGGAAATCAGAGGGTTATTCTACTTTCTCCACCATTCACCGATTGGCGCAAAGATCCAAAACGACCTTGGACTCGCCAACTACAATTTGAATTGGTGACGGAACATTTGAGTAAACAACTAGACGTATCGTATATCGATTTGTTGCACAATATGGCAAATAGCGCTAATCTGGACAGTTTGCTACAAGCCGACGGTTTGCACTTTACCAAACAAGGTTATAATCTTTTAGAAGACGAATTAATACCAGAAATTAAAGCCACACTGGCCAAACAAATTGAGTTAGTGTCGAATTGAAGGAGCACTTTATGGAGTTAAATATTCCTCAAAAATATTTTATTTTATCGTGTAATGAAAAAGGTAGTATCCGAATCTTTAAGAATACCAGACGTCGTGCCTATCTAGCTGAAAGCTCATTTTTTGATTTAGCTTTAAACGATATCATCGATCTAACTGACAACAGTGTCATCATTAACAAAGTTTTGCCTGACGACAAGAAGTACCTCAACGAGTTCTTCCAGATCATCAACAAGAACCAAGGTAAAAGTGTCACTCATGTTTTGAGAGCCATGGCTACAAATGAAAAAATCACACGAATCATTTACAACGAAATTGGTGACTCACTCGTCAACAAAGTCGATGTAACTAAAGCAGTTACGGGATTAGTTTTCAAAACAAATAACTATTTACCTAACCGCAGAGTGAAACGTGAATTAGTAGCTGATCTAAGAAAAGAAATTCTGACGGCGGATAAAATTTCTCCCGAAGCCTTTGCTTTATTAGCTACCCTCTATGGTAACCACGACTTGAAATTCTACTTCTCACAATTCGAACAGAAACAATTGAAAGATAAGATTGCTCTTTATCAAAAAGATCCAACTTATGACAAATTGTTTGAACTGTCGCAACGTTTGAATCGTGTCACACTAACCTTATTAAGTTAAACAAAACTGCTTTATTGATTAATATATGCAGCATAAACGCGGAGCATAACATAACTTTTTCCGCTTAAAACAAATAGGACCAGGTAATCAAAATACGATTACCTGGTCCTATTTGTTTTAATACTCGAAAGCTGAACATGTTATGTCCCGCTCTCTAGTATTCGTTATTCTCAATTTTATCAATAACTTTACGTGCATCATCCGTTGTCTTTGTCTGCATCAAATCATTTCTAATTTCAGCGGCATGTTTCATTCCACGAACATAAATCTTGAAGAAACGTTGCAATGGTGCAAAATGACCCGGAATTCCTTTAGCCACAAATTCATCGTACAAATCGAGTTGGTAACGCAACAAATTCAAGAGTTCAGTACTTGAATGTTGTTGTGGCTCTTTTTCAAAGGCAAATGGATCAGAGAAAATTCCTCGTCCAATCATAATTCCATCCACACCAGGATGTTCTTGCGCTAGTTTGATTCCATCCTGATAATTCATGATGTCACCGTTGATTTGTAACAATGTATCTGGTGCAATTTCATCACGCATCTTAACTAGATCGTCGATCAATTCGTAGTGAGCTGGAACTTTACTCATTTCTTCTTTAGTTCTGACATGAACTGTTAAAACAGGAACTTGTTGTTCCAATAAGAAAGGAATCCATTTCTTATATTCTGAGATTTCACTGAAGCCTAAACGAGTTTTGACACTGACTGGCAATCCAGCTTCACGTGCACCCTCAATAACTTCTTTTGCAGTATCAAAATGACGAATTAAATCACTACCACTGTGATTCTTAATTACAGCAATATCAGGACAGCCAGTATTAATGTCGATAGCTTCATAACCTTGTTTTTTCACTTCTACGGCTGCTTTGGCGAAATCTTCACCAGAGTTACCCCAGAGTTGAACAATTGGTTTAGGATCCTCTTTAGGGTCAATATACAATCTCCCCTTAGTTGCTTCTTTAGCCAAAGGATGCGTGATGGCTAAAGCATTTGTAAATTCAGTATAAAAAACATCCGGAGCAGCGGCTTTTTCAACCACTCTTCTAAAGACTGATCCGGTTACAGCCTCCATTGGTGCCAAGCTGAAGAAAGGACGATTTTCCTTCTTAGCTTTCTCGGCAATGCGATTCCAGTAAGTTGACTGGGTCACTCTCTCACTTCCAATCAAAGTTTTCAATTACAATACTCTCAACTATACCTATTTCAAAAGGTCATGTGCAAGTTTTTACTCTGTTTTATCTGATAGTATTCTGCACAAAATCCTTGAGAATGTTATAATGTAAGCGTTAACAATTAAACTATTTATTTATATTTAAGGGGGAAAAAGCCATGGAAAATAAAGAAACAAATTCAGAAAGAATCACTAGACTAGTGATGACCTATATTTTTGTTTTCGTGGCAGTATTCCTAGGATTATTTGCACTTTACTTCCACTTCACAACTAATATGTCAGTTACATGGTTAGTACAACTATTATTTGTGGATCTATTGTTATTAATCTTAGCTATTTTAAAGCCATTATTCGATATTACTGTTGATTTCTTTAAGGATATTATTAAGAACAATTAGTAATCTTTTGGGCGACATTTGACTAAATATACCGTCTGCCACAACAAATATTAAAAGAACAGTATTTATCAAGTGTTCATGGTATGTAAATATACCTGAATTTCTTAATAAATACTGTTCTTTTTTATTTAAAAATTATTTTCAGATCACTTTTTTCCAGTTTTAAAGACTTGATCCAAATAGCGATAATCAACAAAGGGATTATACGGTTGATGAGTTCTTTCAATCCACAAATTAATAGCCTTAATGCGGCCGATAAAAAAGAAACGGTCCAATTCGGTTTTATCTGATTGATCTTCCATAACGGTATCAATGATAAATTGAAAAAATCCCGTCCGAAAATCAGCGTCATTACTTTGAAGTGACAACAAAGGCAATAACTCCCGATTATTAATTGTTGCTACAGTAGTAAAAGGATGATCAAAAAAGTCATCCATCTCAAAATTCGAATCAGTTCGTTGACTGTTCAAATACTGATTCAACAAGTCATACTTATCATTGAAATGAGTATAAAAAGTAGAACGATGAATCATCGCTTGTTCAGCAATCTCATTAATAGTGATTTTACTGAAAGATTCTTTAGTCAACAAATCCCTGAATCCTAAGTAAATTAATTTCTTGGTTCTTTCATTTTGTAAGTTAGCCAAAATTGTCGTCCTTTTCTACAATTAATCGACAGTGTCTATTATTACTACATCATCGAATTATTATACATGGTTTAATATTTCTACGGTGTTATATTATAAACACGTTCTAAGGATAAACCAATGAATTTTTAAATTAATTAGTAAAAAGGAAGTATTTTAAATGCGTGTATTTATGACTGGAGCCACAGGTTACATTGGGACATTAGTTGCCCAAGATCTGATCAATAATGGAATAGAAGTTTTAGGATTAACTCGATCACAAAGAAGTGCCGACAAACTAACCAAAATGGGTGGAGTTCCAGTAATGGGAACTTTAGAAGATATAGATACTTTGAAAACTTCAGCCCAAAACGCCGATGCTGTTTTACATTTAGGCTTCGTCAACGACTTTGAACATTTTGCTCAGGCTAGTCGTATTGATGCCCAAGCAATTGAAAGTTTTGGTGAAGTATTGAATGGAACTGATAGGCCTCTGATCGTAACCGCTGGAACGGCAGGACTTGATCCTAATCACGTTTTAACAGAAAAAGATACTGGTTTTGAGGGTGTAGAAAAAGTGATGCCTCGCCGCTCAGAATTTTTAGCCCGAGAATTAGTAGACCAAGGTATTAATGCCTATGTAGTCCGTTTAGCACCATCAGTTCACGGTAATGGTCGTTATGGAATCATTTCAATGATCATTGCCCAAGCACAAAAGACCGATAAAGTTCCTTATTTCGGTGATGGACAGAATCGTTGGAATGCAGTCAATTATCAAGATGCAGCCAAATTATTTGTTAAAGCCTTAGATTATGCTTTAAGTGACAACCATTCATTACATATCTTTAATGCAGTAGGTGAAGGCCAGACAAAGACCATTGAAATTGCAAAAGTTATCAGCCAAAAACTGAATTTACCATTAGAATCACAACCTAATATTGATTTTGATAGTCTATCCGATGAAGATGCATTCAATGTAAATAATCTCTTTGGTTTAGACATTCCAGCTGATAGTAAATTGACTCAAAAAGAACTTAATTGGCAACCTATTAATCTAAGTTTAATTGCCGATTTGGAAAAGAACTTATAAGATTAAGTAATAGAATATTGCCGTCAAAAAATAGCGTCTATTCTGAATTTCAATCCCTACTGAAAACGTAGAGACCAACATTCAAGAATAAACGCTATTTTAATTTCTAAGTTAAGTGAGATAAAGATAAAACACGTTATTCAGTCCGGAGCAACAAGAAAATTGGCTCAGCCATGAGATTTACCTTAGCGATTTATCGCTTAGGTAAAGGCCGAGCTTGAAGATCCATGAATTTGCACAGAGTGCAAATTTATTAGCTTCCAGTCGGCCCATGGCGTTCCAGCCAAATTTTCTTGTTGCGGAGGACGGCACCCTTCAGTTACTTCATCAATTGATAATACTTTTCAGGTACACGTTGAAGTAGTTGTGAAAAATCACCAATCGATGTAATGGTCAACTTGTGCATTGCACGTGAAGCAATTGTATAAACTAATTGTTGTTCGTCTTCAGAGAACTTATCCTTTGAAGCATCCCACATGATGACCGCATCGAATTCCAAACCTTTAGCCAAGAATGATGGTAAGACAATTGTTCCAGCTGCTAAACGTTGGTTTTCTGAGCGAATCAGTGTCGATTTAACACCGATTTCTTTGAGCTGCTTATGCAAGTTCTCAGCATCTTCCAAAGTTTTAGCAATAATCGCAGTCGTATAATTCTGCTTATCATTTTCAGCCAATTGTGTTTTAACATCTTGTAGTGAATCTTGCTCATTTTGGGCACAGTACATATTAGGCAAGTCCCCATCACGATTGAATGGTTCGATTTTTTGACCATTTGTCAAAATTGCCTTTGTAAAGTCCGTAATTTGTTTTGTCGAACGATATGAGTGAACCAATTGAACAACTCTTGTTTCGTCAGCATCAAATAATTTTTGAGCTTCAGAAAGCAGAGTTTGACTGTTCTTCTTTGTAAAGATCGACTGATTCAAATCCCCTAACATGGTATATCTAGCGCGTGGGAACTTGAATTTCATATAAGCCAACTGGAATGGTGTGTAATCTTGAATTTCATCCATAAAGACAAACTTCATATCAAGCTCACCATGACGACCAGTTACTAAGTCATATAAGTAAAGGTATGGGCTCAAATTGTTCATTGAAATTTGCTTATCAGTAAATGACTTAACAAATTTATCAACATAACCCTTCCATTGTTCTTTGGTAATATTCCACTTACTTAAATCAGTAATTTGTGGAACAGCTTTTAAGAAATTCAAATAGTTGGCTGCCACATTTAGGAATCTCAAACGTTTAATATTCTTATAAACACCCTGCAACATAGCAGTAACAATCTTACGAGCTAAGAATTTTGTCTCTTCATCGCCATTCTTGAATTCTTGATCAGCCGTACTATAGAGTGCTTGTAACTGTTCCTGACTCAAGTTCTCAATTCTTTCAGCGACCCACTTCGAACGCATCTCAGCACCGATCTTACGATGAAGTAATTTGATCAAACGGTCAACAGTCGCATCTAGTCGATTACCTAAATTATATTGAGGACCATAGCTGTAATAGATTTCTTGAATCTTTTCTTTAGAAATGAAAACTTTGCCTTGGAATTTGATATCCTTAAAGGCCATCCCACTTTGATCCAACAACTTACTGTAATTGGTCATGATATTGAAGAATTCAACGTCGGAAACAAATTTACTGATATTCTTATTTTCCGTATCAACAACCGTTTCGAATTGTTGTGCCAAACTTTCAACAGTCAGATTAGGCAAACGACGTGCCAAGAATTGTTTGTACGTCATTTGGACCATGTTTTGTTCACCCATTTCAGGCAAAACATCTTTAATATAGTCGTTGAAAAGTGAGTTTGGTGAGAACATGACTACTTGACTAGAAGTTAACGTTCCCCGGTATCTATATAGTAAGAACGCAATTCGTTGCAAAATAGCAGATGTTTTACCAGAACCGGCGGCACCTTGAACAAACAAGAGCTTCGACTTAGTATCACGAATGATCTTGTTTTGTTCCTTTTGAATTGTCTTAACAATCCCCTTCATATGAGTAGAAGATTTACCATCTAAGACTTCCAGCAACATTTGGTCACCGATAGTCTCTTGTGTATCAAAGTAAGCCCTGATCTTGCCATCTTCAACTAAAAATTGGCGCTTCAAAAAAAGATTAACTTCCTGTTCCCCATCTGGCGTCATATATGTGACTTTGCCCAACTTACCATCGTAGTAAATTGAGGAAATTGGCGCACGCCAATCGTAGACTAAGAAATGGTCGTTCTTATCGGTAAAAGAACTTAATCCAATATAAACAGTCTCTTTCTTAGGTTCACCTTTTTCTTGGAAATCAAGTCGAGCAAAGAAGGGATTCTTTTCCAACTTCTTCAAAATACCCAAACGTTGTTTGGATTGTTGCCAACTATTATTTCTTTCGTCCAACATCTGTTGTTGCTGATGAATGGAAAGTGCAGCATCCATAGAGATCGAGTCTCCATCCATGCCTAAATGAATGTCATCAAAAGCATTATTGATAACTTTTAAATCTTCTTCAGCAACTTCCATATGTTCACGGAGTTGGCTCTCAGACTTTTTAATCTTCTCAACCACATCATTTAAATGTGCCTGTTCAAGCTTTTTTTCGTCTAGTTCATTAACCATAGATTTATCTGTCATAATAACCTCTTAAATTAAAGTTATATAATGTTACCACTATTTTTAGGGTAATTCAAAAAAGAACTATTACTTTAATAATGGGATATTAGTGCTTACATTACAAATAAAAAATTTAATGATTTTACTCAAAAAAAACAGACAGTAAGCCGATTGCTTACTGTCTGTTTTTCATTTCAATAGATCTCTAACACCTGATACAAAGTAAAGTGAACCCGTAATGAAGAGCACATCGTCTGAACCCAGTTGTTGCATCTTTTCTCCAAGAGCCTTCTTCCAATCAGGTTCAATCGTTATCCTATCAGCTAAATCTTGATAATCAGCTAAGTGTAAGGCATTAGGATAGTCAAACGTTGTTAACGTTAAATCGACATTTTGTATAGTGAGCAGATCTTCCAACATCGAATCAATATTTTTCGTTGTAATGGCAGAAAATAAGATGTGAATATGAAAGTCCTGATACTCTGTTAAAATATTGTCCTTTAAACGTTTGATGGCATGCGGATTATGCGCTCCATCCATGATAACCAAAGGTTTTTGACTGATAACTTCCATTCTCGCTGGCCAACGTACCTTCAATAATGCTGTCTGAATCTCTTGGATACTTATTGAATAGTTATGTTTTTGACAATATAGATAGAATAATTCGATTGCTACGGCCGCATTCTCAACTTGTTGATGTCCGGTTAATGGAGTTTTTAAGTTTTTGAACTGTGCGTATTGGTTTTGAAAGTTGAACATCTCAAATTGATCCTTAAAGCCTAAGTAATCTGTTTTGTAATCTTTTTTCCAAACATAACTTGGTGCATTCTTTTTATTAGCCTCAGCCTGAATAACTTCTAGTCCTTCTTCCGGAATATTGCCACTGACAATTGGAACATTCTCTTTAATAATTCCAGCTTTTTGCCAGGCAATTTTAGCTATTGTATCCCCTAAAATATCCGTGTGATCTAATCCCACAGTGGTAATGGCTGCTAATTCAGGATGTACAACGTTGGTACTATCCAGCAAACCGCCAATTCCCGTCTCAATAATGGCAATATCCACGCGATTTTTGAAATAGTCGAAAGCCATTGCTGTTAAAATTTCAAACTGGGTGATGCCAGAATATTTTTCTGACTGATCCATTTGTTCAACTAAAGGTATGAATCTATTTGATAACTCTACAAAGTCATTTTCAGGAATCATTTGGCCGTCGATAGAAATTCTTTCATAGAAACTTTCGATATAAGGAGAGGTAAAAGTTCCGACAGTCAAATTCTTCTGTTCCAATAAGCAGCGCAGATACATCACAGTTGAACCCTTTCCATTTGTCCCAGCAATGTGAATACTACGAACCTCTTTTTCCGGATTATTGTCTAATCTCAACAATTCTTCAATTCTGATCAAACCGGGTCGACTTCCATGCTTCACACGCGAATCGATCCATGCAATTGCTTGTTTGCCCGTCGTAACCATTCCTAACTCCCCCTTTTATCTAGCAACGTAACGGTGGGCGATTGTCTTGAATGGAATTGCTTTACCGAAGAAAACAATTACCCCAGTTTGTACGACCAACATGATAGCTGCTTTAACCAAGCGGATGGCCCACAATTTTGGATCAGTAAACGGAATATTGTACATGATCGACAACCATAGTGGTGTCAAGAAAAGGCTGATGATAACAGTGTTTAGTAGCACGCAGATAAAGGCACTCTTCAAAGTTATTTCCTTCTTGTAGAAGAACTTACCGTACAACCACCCAGAAATAAATGAGTTAAGTGTAAAGCCGATAAAGAATGTTCCCTTACCTAGTAAAGTTCCGCCAATGATATCAGCCACGGCGGCACAAATTCCAGTCCAAAATGGTCCAAATAAACTTGCTAAAACAACTTGCGGTATAAAATCAAAGGTTATTTTGATCAATTGTGTTTCAAAACCAAATACCTGCGATAACACAACCATCAAAGCAACTAATAATCCCATTGTTGAAATTGAGTAAACACTAATCTTCTTATCCACTTCGAGCATCTCCTTTTAGAGCTGCTACACATTATATGCAGCGAATGCGAAAACGAAACCGCGGATAAAGTTCCCTTCGTCCAAAAGCAACATCCCATCTTTTGACACTTGACGCTTCATTTTCTACTCTGATATTTTATTTGTATTTGTGACATCCTCATTTAAAGAGGTTTTTAAACAATATCTTTTTCCTTAAATTCACTTAAAATCATGATGTCTTGCGATACACTGACGAAAGCCTTGGGATCAACTTTTTTCATAATTTCATCGAGAATTTCCATTTCATAAAACGTAATTACGGTAATTAATACTGTCTGCGTAGCATTCTTATATGCTCCATAGGCTTGTGGTAAAACGGTAATTCCTCGTGTCAGTTCTTTTTGTAAAGCCGTGATAACTTCTTCTGGTTTTTGCGTGATCACCATTACTTGTACCTTGCGATGTTTAACATAAACCAAATCAGTCACTTTTCCACTAACAAAAATTGATACTAGACTGTAAAAAGCATATGGCCAACCGAAAAGGAATCCAGCGGCAAGAATAATCATGCCGTTTAGAACCATCGATATCAGGCCAACTGTTTGGCCGGTCCATTGCCGCAAAGTAACGACTAAAGCATCCATTCCACCAGTAGAAATTCCATGCTTCAAAGCCAATCCTAAAGAGTAGCCGTTGATAACACCACCAAAGATGGCACAAATGATTGGGTCCTTGATCAATACCATGTTGGGCACTACTGATGTAGCAATTGAGGCAAAAGTTACAGCAATGACAGTGAAAATAACGAACTTATGACTGATCTTGAACCAGGCCAACAGAATCATTGGAATATTTAATAAATAATAAATGATTGAGAAAGGTAGATTGATCGTCTCTGCTTTGTCAATTAAGGTAACAATGATCTGCGAAATACCTGTCAATCCACCAGCATAAATATGTCCTGGTTGCCAAAAGAAATTCAGCGCTACGGAGTACAAAAGTGCATATATCAGACATACCGTCAGTTTGGTAACAATGTCTTGCCATACACTTTGCTTTTGCAACATCGTGCTCACCTCTTAATTACCTATCGTTGCTTGCCGTCCTCCGCAAAAATTGGAATGCTGTTGGAACGCTATGGGCGCGATTTGGAACTAATCATTTTACACTTCGTGCAAAATAATGGATTTCCAAAGTCGGCCTCATTGTAACCGGCAAAGCCGGTTACAATGATTTCATAGCTGAACGCATTCCAATTTTTGCTCCGGACTAATGTCCTATTCTATTTTTTATTCTTCAAAACATTGAATGGTAAAAACAATCCTTACTAAGAAACTTAGATACATTCATAGATTCTATTCAATTACATAAAATTAAAAACTTTCCAAATACTGCAATTTTAGTGAACATCAATAGAAACAGAATATAGTTGGTGACAGAAATCTTCGGACGACGGGCATACTTAACACCACATTAGTTGATATTAATCACAACTAATCAAATTGAATATCCAAATCAACAACATCTTCTACAGCTGCGAGTAACTTACCGTCTGTTAATGTTTCTGAAGCTTTGTTTAATTCATCATAGATTTCAATATCTTTATCATTTTCGATGAAATCAACGGCTTTTCTGAATACTTCATAAGCAGGTCTTGTACCTTTACCTAATCCACCTGTGCGGTCGCTTAGATCAAGTGCTTGGCAAGCTGCCATAATTTCTGTTGCAACTATACGTTGTGAGTTCTTAACGATATCTCTAGCTGTTCTTGCAGCTGTTGTTCCCATACTTACGAAATCTTCTTGGTTTTCACATGATGGAATTGAGTCAACACTGGCTGGATGTGCCAAAATCTTGTTTTCTGATGCTAATGAAGCACATGCATATTGTGTAATCATGAATCCTGAGTTTAAGCCTGGATACTTAACTAAGAATGATGGCAACTTACTTAATTGTGTATTTACCAAGCGTTCAACACGTCTTTCGGATACATTACCAATTTCTGAAGCGGCGATTCCTAAGAAATCAAATGGTTGTGCCATTGGCTCACCGTGGAAATTACCACCTGAAATTACTTTGCCGTCACGTGTAACGATTGGGTTATCAGTAACAGAATTGATTTCAATTTCAACTTTCTTCTTTACATAAGCAATCGTATCTTTACTTGCTCCATGAATTTGTGGAATACAACGAAGAGTATATGGATCTTGAACGTGATCTGGTGTTGCTTCTCCAACTAATGTACTGCCATCAACCAAACGACGAATGTTTCTGGCTGTTGCTAATTGACCACTTTGGGGACGAATTGTATGAAGATTTTCTTCAAATGGGCTGGAGATTCCTTGATGAACTTCTAGTGATAAAGCTCCGGCAATATCTGATAACTTGAGCAATTCAATTGAGTCGTAAGTTGTCAAAGCACCGATGGCTGTTAGAACGGTGGTTCCGTTAATAAAAGCTAAACCTTCTTTAGCACTTAAACGAATCACTTCTAGTCCTGCACGTTCCATTGCTTCTTTTCCTGGTAGCAATTCGCCTTGATAATAAGCTTTACCTAAACCTAGTAGTGGTAGAACCATGTGTGCTAATGGAGCCAAATCTCCAGAAGCACCTAATGAACCTTTTTCAGGAATAAATGGATGTACGCCCGCGTTTAGCATTCCCATCAAGGATTTTACAGTACTTAAACGAATTCCTGAATAACCTTTAACTAATGAATTAACACGAATCAACATGATGGCACGAACGATATCTTCTGAAAGTGGATCGCCGTAACCTGATGAGTGAGTTCTGATTAAGTTTTCTTGTAACTGTTCAGTGTCTTCTTGCGAAATACTTACATTACAGAGTGAACCGAAACCTGTGTTAACACCATAAACAACACGTTTTTCCTTAACAATATTGTCGATGATCTTACGAGATTCATTAACTGCTTCTTCAGCTTCTGGAGCAATTGTCACTTTGACATTATCTCTAGCTACTGCCACAACATCATCCAAAGTTAAACTGTTCCCATCTAGTACAATAATATCTGCCATTTTTAGTTCCCCCATTAATAATATTTTTTATTAATCTTCTGAAATATCAACATCATCATCTTCGCGTTGACGACCACGATTCATAATGAAGTACAAACCACTAGCGACAATAACACCAATCACACCGGCAACTAGGTTAATTGGGTTAGCTGCTGCAACCATCCAAATACTTACGACGATTGAAATAACTGGTATAACTGGTCCGAATGGTAATTTAAAGGCTGGTTCAGTATTCATACCTTTTTTACGTAAGAAGATAACAGCTAAAGCTGTTGGAATATACTGGAAGAATCTAAAGACAACACTCAATTCTGCCAATTGTTCGAATGATCCACTCAAAAGAAAGGCAACAGTTACTAAACCTGAGAAAATAATTGCGACGATTGGAGCACCTTTTTTATTCTTCTTACCGATAATTTTAGGAAGTAATCCTTCATCGGAAATGGAAGCACCGTAACGAGGAATCATCATTGAATCCCCCATGTTTAATCCGGCAATTGAGATCAAGGCCCCGATAGAGATGATCCATTTACCAGCAGGTCCAATCATCTTGAAGAATGCGTCTTGAACAGGAGCGTTACTTTGTAAAATTCCTGTTCCTAACATGGCAATTGTTCCGGCGATAATCATAAAATATAAGAAGGAAACGACACTGATTGAGCCAATAATAGCTTTTGGTACGTTTTTCTTAGGATTTCTCATTTCACCAGCAACGATTGGTAAGGCTTCAAATCCAATAAAAGCATAGAAAACAGTTAGAGATGTTGAAGCCATCGCTTTTGAAAGCGACATATCTGGATTTAATTGTAAGAACGGTGTGAAATTCCCTGCATTAAAGCCATGTTTGATAAAGAAAATTCCAAATAATGTGAACGCTACGATTGGAATCAATTTAGCGATAGTAATCGTAATCGTGAATATCTTTGAAGTCTTAATACCAGTACTGTTAATAATTGATAAGAATAAAACTAATAAGATACTGATCAATGTGTTTCTTCCCTCTAACGATGGGAATGTTTGAATCAACAACTTGGCAAATCCAGCGGCCATGGCGGCCCAAGCTACGATGGTAACGAACCATCCTAAGATACCAACGTTGAATCCAACAAAATTACCAAAAGCTGCTTTCGAATATTGGAAAGCTCCACCATTTTTAGAGAAATAGCAGGAAACTTCGGCGAAGCAGACTGCTAACATCAAAACGAGCAACACGTCAACAATCATGGCCAAAAGTGAAGCTGGACCTAAATCCTTATAAATTGTTCTTGGGAGTAGGAAAATTCCGGAACCAATTACAGCGTTAATACCGTAAAGAGTAGCTCCACCAAGACTAAATTTATCTTTTTCTAATTCCATCCCTGCATCTTCCATTTCGGAAGCGGTTACATCTGACGTACCGAGATTTTTTTCTTCAGCATTCATTTATATGCACCTCTTTTTTTGAGAACTCATGTGATAGTTTTTCTATTTTTGTCAATTAATACTAATAGTGCCAATACTTCTGATGAATTTTTTTCATCGCTAGAAATAGTCAGCTTTGATTTCTGTTTGACTGAATTAACTATTAAAGTTTCATTTGCATGAAGTTCTTTTTGAAGAGATTCTACTGGATCAGAATATTTAAAAGTGCAGTCAGTTAAGAAATAACAAACAATATCTATTCCCTTATCCATCTCGAAAGTTTGTTGATGACGGACTGGAATAATTTCTCCATGAAAATTACGGCGATAAATTAAATTAAAATCGGTACATCTGCCGTAACTGTTAGTTATTTCCCCACCATCAAATGCATGTTGTTGATAAGGTACTAAATTAACGCGCTGCGTTGTATGTTCCAAAGCTAACTCTCCATGCAAAGGCAAAATGATTCTTTTATACCCTGGCAGAGAGGTAAACCTAGTTTGATCCTGTTCGACTGTGGCACTTGAAACACGATAATCGAAATCGTTAGTTAAATATTTGCTGGTCTGTGGACGCATATAGAGTTCTTTAGTTTTGCCACCACTCCAGTTCGACACTTGATAATCATTTTCTGTTAATGTGGTCAAATTAACACTAGAAGAGACCTGTGATATTTCCTTGCGCATCGACGTCAATTCTTTCTGCAGCTGGTGATTTTGGCAATCCTGGCATTGTCATAACAGCTCCTGTCAGAGCAACAATGAATCCAGCACCAGCTGAAACTTTGAGTTCACTGATGGTAATTGGGAAGTCCTTTGGAGCGCCAAGCAATTTTGCATTATCAGAGAATGAGTATTGTGTCTTAGCCATACAAATTGGGTAATTTGCAAATCCTAAATCTGTTAGTTGTTTCAATTGTTTCTTAGCTTTAGGAGTGAATTCAACTCCTGTTCCGCCATAAACTTTTTGAACGATCTTATTCATTTTTTCTTCGATTGAATCTTCATCGTCGTAAACGAATTGGAAATTGTTTGGTTTGTCAGCTAATTCAACAACCATATCAGCCAACTCTTTACCACCGTCGCCACCTTTAGCCCAAACGTCACATAGAGAAACGTCTACGCCTAATTTTTGACAAGCTTGTTTGATAGCATCAATTTCGGCATCTGTATCAGTTGGGAACTTGTTGATAGCTACAACTGCAGGTAGACCATAAACATTTTGAATATTTGAAAGATGTTTCTCTAAGTTTGGTAGTCCTTTTATTACAGCATCAACATTTTCAGGTCCTAATTCTTTCTTATCAACGCCACCATGCATCTTCAAAGCACGTACTGTTGCCACTAAAACCACAGCGTCAGGTCTTAGTCCGGATAGACGACACTTGATATCGATGAATTTTTCAGCTCCTAGATCAGCACCAAAACCAGCTTCTGTAACTGCATAGTCAGCGTGTGTCAAAGCTAGTTTAGTTGCTAAGATACTGTTACATCCATGAGCAATATTAGCGAAAGGTCCACCGTGAATGAATGCTGGTGTATGTGCCAAAGTTTGAACGATATTTGGATGAATAGCGTCTTTAAGCAACGCGGTCATTGCACCTTCGGCCTTCAAATCACCGGCTGTAACTGGTTCATTATCTTCGTTATAACCTACGATAATCTTGCGTAATTTATCCTTTAACTCCGTAATATTATTGGCTAAACAAAGAATTGCCATTACTTCAGAAGCAACTGTGATGTCATAACCATCTTCTCTAGGAACACCGTTAACACGGCCCTGAAGTCCATCAACGATGTGACGTAATTGACGATCGTTCATATCAACAACACGTTTCCAAGTAATGCGACGAGTATCGATTCTTAAAGCATTTCCTTGATGAATATGGTTATCTAACATGGCTGCCAAAAGATTATTAGCTGCGCCGATAGCATGGAAATCACCTGTGAAATGTAAGTTGATATCTTCCATTGGTACAACTTGGGCATGACCACCGCCGGCAGCTCCACCTTTAACACCGAAAACCGGTCCTAACGATGGTTCACGAACAGCAATTGCGGCCTTTTTACCTTGTTTAGCTAAAGCATCAACCAATCCAACAGAAACAGTTGTTTTACCTTCACCAGCTGGAGTTGGGGTAATGGCCGTAACTAAAATCAGCTTACCTTTAGGTGCTTTTTCTAATTCTTCATCATCAATTGTGATTTTTGCCTTGTAGTCGCCATAAAGTGAGAGGTTTTTGCGTTCAATTCCAATCTTTTTAGCGACGTCTTCGATTGGTTCCATCTTTACTTGATTTGCTATTTCGATATCTGATAAAGCCATGTTTATTCCCCTTTTCTAGATAGTTTTTAGAATTTCGTTATAAATGTCATCTGCTAATTGCGAACCTTCTTGTAATAAAGCCGTCCCTTTTTCCTTATATTCAGCAATGAAATCTTGATTCTTAATGCTTGATAAGTTAATTAGAACGTTCAACCATGACCCTTGTAGTCCTGATTTAAGATTTAAAGCAGCAACGCCAAGATCACTGGCTGCATTAGTATTTGATTTGCCAACGATTTTTTCTGTAA
>DXCM01000019.1 GCA_019116025.1 Candidatus Companilactobacillus pullicola
AGTGGGATAAAAAGGCAAAACAACTTGCTACTGCACCTTATGTAATATACTTTGGAACCTTCATTAGTGCAGTATTAATTATCGTACCAGTCATGTTCCTGTTAGGGGATACGAATCCTTATATTCCACACTTTTTATATGTTATTCTAGGAATTATTTTAATTATAGTATCACTTTTAATGTACTGGCGTGGACATCAAATGGCTAAAAAGTTGGGCAAGGATGATAGTAATTTAGCCGTTTGGCAAATTTATTTAATTAGTACGGTAATTCTATTTAGTGGATTTGTAAATTTCTTTAAGTAAATTATCTAGTAAAAAGAGCAACTACACATGAAAATCTATGTGTAGTTGCTCTTTATTTACTATATTTTAATTGCTAAAGCTTCATATGGCTTCAATTCAAGCATTGAAGGAAGATTAGCAATCTCTTCATCATAATTTTGAATTAAAATTTCACCGTCACGATTTATATATTCCGTAGGAATTTCAATCTTTGTTTTTTTACCATAGAAGTTAGCAAAAACTAATAATTTTTCATCCGAGTTATCTAAGTAGCGTTCATATGCCATAACCTGGGGATGATCCATCAAAAGTGGCTTAATGTGACCAGCTGAAATTAATTCTTCACTTTTTCTAAGTTTAATTAATTTTTGGTAGAAATTAAATATTTCTCCTTCACGTAATTCCTTTTCAACATTCACCTTGTCTTGGTCAGTTGGCATCATCCAAGGCTTACTTTTACTAAAACCAGCATATTTAGAATTATCCCAATGCATTGGGACTCTTGAATTATCACGAGCTTTTGATTGAACGATTTCAAAAGCTTCTTTTTCGTGCATTCCTTTAGCAATGAGTGCATCATATGCATTTAGAGCTTCAATATCAACATAATCTTTCATCGAGGTATAGTGTGGATCCATCATACCGATTTCTTCACCCATGTAGATATAAGGTGTTCCCCGCAGTAGGTGAAGAGCGAGAGCTAACATTTCAGCAGATTTGTCATGATATTTACCGGTATCGCCAAAACGATTTAAAGCCCAAGGCTGATCATGATTGTTCCAAAATAGAGCCTGCCAACCGCCACCTTGGTCAATTTTGCTGTTCCAAGTAAGCATAATGTCTTTTAATTTTTTGAAATCAAAAGGCATCTTTGACCACTTTTCTCCATTTTTGTAGTCAACTTTGAGATGGTGGAAAGTAAATACCATTGAGAGTTCATGATCTTGGGGACGAGTATAAGCAATTGAATTTTCAATTGTAGTAGAGGACATTTCTCCAACAGTGACAGACTCTGGATCTTGACCAAAGGACTTAGCGTTTAATTCTTTTAGATATTGTTGCACTACTGGTGTATCAGTATAGAGTGATTTCTCTTGGACGGGATCAGTTGAATCAACTAGGACAGTATCTTTTCCTGTTACATTAATTACGTCAAAGCGGAAACCGTGAACACCCTTACCGCGCCAAAAGTTTACTACATCAATTAAAGCAGCACGAACCTCTGGATTGTGCCAGTCAAGGTCTGCTTGAGTTGGGTCATATAGATGGAGATAGTAATAATCGGTATCACCAAATTTTGACCAAGCTGGGCCACCAAATTTAGATTGCCAATTGTTAGGCAACTTTCCATCTTTACCTTTTCTGAGATAGAAGAATTTTTGATATTTTTTATCACCAGCAAGAGCCTTTTTGAACCATTCATGTTCAGTGGAACAGTGGTTTAAGACCATATCAAGCATGACATTCACATTTATGTCTTTTAGTTTAGCTACTAATTCTTCAAAGTCTGCCATAGTTCCAAAGCAAGGATCAATTTTTTTATAATCAGCGATATCATAGCCGTTATCATTTTGCGGAGAAACAAAAAATGGATTGAACCAAATAAAGTCTACGTTTAGCTTCTTAATATAGTCAATTTTTTGGATAATTCCGCGTAAATCGCCGATGCCGTCATTATTTGAGTCATAAAAAGATTTTGGATAAATTTGGTAGATTACTTTATTGCCTAAATTATTCATTGATACAGTACCTTTCTAAAGCTTAATCTTTTTTCTACGAGCAAAATCAACAAATTTGAACTTATCAGGTCTGTGATAAGACAAAGTTAATTGAAATTTAGTTGTATTAGCTAAGTAATTACGGCTTGCAACTAAAACTGCAAGATCATTGTCGAGTTGAAGTAAGTCTTGAATTCTTTTATCAACTTTGCAGACAGAAATTTCTTTTGTTGCGTATGAAATATCTAATTTTTGTTTATTTTCTAAATAGTCATAGATAGAAGTCTCAGCATATTCTCGAGGAAGAGAATCAACAGGAGGAGATAGTAGATAGTCGCAATCTAAGACGTCTGCTTGTCCGTCGATTAAACGTAATCGTTCAAGATGAAAACCGATGCTATTTTCTTCTTCAGAAAAATACTTTATAAATTGCGCTGGTAATTTATCTTCTTTTTGTAGAAGTAATACTTTTGTCTCAGCTTTTAATCCTAATTGGTTATTCAATTCCGCAAAACTAGTAATTCCGGAAATTGGAAAAGTATAACGATCTAAATTCAATACAATTGAACCTTTTCCTCTAATTTTTTGTATTAGTCCTAGGTCAGTTAAGCTGTTAAGGGCTTTTCGAATTGTCTCACGAGAAGCGCCATATAAATCCATTAATTGATGTTCACTTGGGAGGTAGTCGCCAGGCTGATATTGTTGATGTTTAATTTTATCAACTAAGTCTTGGGCGATTACTCCAACTTTAGATTGGGCCATAAAAAATCCTCCTTTGTCTTTAATTATATACACTTGATTAGACAAGTAAAGAAAAATATTTTTATTTATAAAATATTGATTTAATAGAAAAGTAAGCTTTTTCATAAAAATATATTGACAACTTGTACAGACAAGTATAATATTTAAATCAAGATAAATGAAAGCGGATACTTTAAAAGAGGAGAATGAAATTATGGTACAAGATACTACTAATTTATTAGCTCCAGCAACTGGAGCGGTTATTGCTTTGGCTAAAACTTCCGATCCAATCTTTTCTCAGGGAACAATGGGGGATGGGTTTGGATTAACTCCAACCATTGGAAAGGTTGTAGCACCTGTTTCAGGGAAAATCAGTATGGTTGCTGACACTAAACATGCTGTTGGTATCGTAACTGAAGAGGGACTAGAAGTGTTAGTTCATATGGGTGTGGACACCGTTGGCTTAAAGGGAGCTCCATTTACCATTAAGATTGAAAATGGTCAGGAAGTTAAGGCTGGCCAAGAAATTGCTGAAATGAACTTAGAGGAAATTAAGGCTAAGGGATTGGATACAACAATCATGGTTTTAATTACTAATTCAGCAGATAAGCTTTCAGGACTAGATGTAACTGAAGGTGAAGCAAAAGCTGGTGAAGTAGTTGCAACTGCATATTTAAAAGCAGCTAAAACGGAAGACATTTCAAGCAAAAAGTTATCCTATCCAGAATTAGCTACCTTTATTATTAAAAATGTTGGTGGTAAGGATAATGTTAATAATGTGATTCACTGTATTACACGTTTGCGTTTTTACTTAAAGGATGAAAGTAACGCAAATGATGAAGCTTTGAAAAATCAGCGCGGAATTTTGGATGTAATGCATGCTTCAGGTCAATATCAAGTGGTAATCGGTAATGAAGTTACTAATATTTTTGACGAAGTAGTTAAACAATTAGGACCTTTAGATAGTGAAACAGCTCCTGCACCAGAAGATGATGGTAAAAATCCAGTTTCAAGAGCTTTTGGTAATCTAATTGGCTTTATTACTGGTTCAATGAGTCCAATTATTGGAGTAATTGCTGCAGCTGGTATTATTAAGGGGATATTAGCCCTCCTAACTCTTCCTCAATTAGGGAGTTTGCTTAGTGTAAAGAGTACAGCTTATATTACAACTAGTGCGATTGCTGATTCCGCATTCTTCTTCCTACCAATTTTAGTAGGGTATTGTGCAGCTAAAAGGTTAAATTCTGATCCAATCATTGCCGCAGTTATTGGTGGTGTGCTTGTTTATCCGCAATTGGTTGATTGGGGTAAAGCTTTCAAGACCATGTTTGAAGTTGGCGGAATTAAGTTTGAGTTCTTGAACTATACGTACTCAATTTTCCCAATGATTTTAGCTGCATGGCTTGCTAAAAAATGTGAAGATTGGCTTAAAAAGTGGCTACCATCATATTTACAAATGATTTTTATTCCATTAATTACTGTTTTAGTTGTATCAGCTTTAACTTTGATGATAACTGGTCCAATTATTCAAGGTGTTGCTAACGGTATTGCTGTCTTCATTAACTGGTTAGTTCATGCATCTGGCTGGGTTGGTGGATTCATTATTGGTGGTTTCTACCAAGTGTTGGTTATCTTTGGCCTTCACTGGGGTGTTGTGCCACTTGTTGCTCAACAAATTGCCGGAACTGGTGAAAGTGCATTAAACGCAATTATTTGTTCATCAATGATTGCTCAAGGTGCTGCTGTATTAGCTGTTGCTATTAAGTCTAAGAAAGAAGACCTAAAGGAATTAGGTTTTGCTTCAACAATTTCTGCAATGTGCGGTGTAACAGAACCAGCCGTTTATGGTATTAGTTTAAGATATAAGAAAGTATTTATTTCTGGATGTATTGGTTCTGCCTTTGGTGGATTGGTTACCGGCTTAATGCACGGAACAATGTATGGCTTTACTGGTGGTTTGATTGGATTCTCATCATTCTTCAATCCAAAACATCCAACTGATTTATCTAGTTTCTACACCTTCTTAATTGCTAGTACTGTAACTATTGTAGTTTCATTTATTGTAACTTGGGTATGGGGCTACAATGACAAGATGGTACAAGGTGCTAAGGTAGCAAAGAAGAAGAGACCAGGTAGTAAGTAACATAAAGTAGAGAATTATTGAAAAATAGTTCTCTATTTTTTTGTCTGCATTTTGTGTCGATATAGTCATATAATAAATGTGTCGATAAAAACATAAAATATAAAAGGATGATGAAAATGACTAATTTAAATAAAATGAATAAAAAATTTAAGACCTTAGATGATTTTGTAGGTACTCACTTTATTTATACTTATGACAATGGTTGGGAATATGAATGGTATTGCAAAAATGATCATACTGTTGATTATCGTATTTATGGTGGAATGGTAAAAGGACGTTGGGTTAAAGATCAAGAAGCACATATTAATCTTTTAACTGATGGAATTTACAAAATTGCGTGGACTGAACCAACGAGTACTGATGTTGCCCTAGATTTTGTTCCTAATGAACATAAATTAAATGGAACTATCTTCTTTCCTAAGTGGGTACAAGATTATCCCGAGATTACTGTTTGCTATCAAAATGACCACATCGATTTAATGCACGAATCTCGAGTAAAATATGAAACTTGTCCTAAGCTGGTTGTCCCAGAATTTGCGAAGATTACTTATATTGGAGAAGCTGGAGTAAATAATGATGAAGTAATTGCTGAAGCTCCTTATGAAGGGATGACTGATGATATCAGAAATGGTAATTACTATGACGAGCATTACCAAATTATTAAAAAATAAGGTCATAACTATCTTGAAAAGTAATGAGGTAATAATAACTTTTTTGTTAGAATAAAACTATTAGCTATAGAATAGAAAAGAAGATTAGATGCCAAAAAAGCGAATTTTACCTTATATTATTCTAGGAATTTTAGATCAGAATCCTGGTTTAACAGGAAAATTTATTACTAACCAATTTAAAAATGAAATTGGGGAATTTTGGAAAGCCTCTCATAGTCAGATTTATCCTGAACTAAAGAAAATGGTCGAAGATGATTGGATTAAACAAACTAGTGATAGTAATAATGAAAAAGAAAAGTATTATCATTTAACTAATCTGGGAAAAGAAAAATTAAATTCATGGATTGATATTCCTATTAACGCTCTTCCAGTAGTCGAAGACTTGTTTTCCTTAAAATTATTCTTTATTCAGGATCCGAATGATCCAAGAATTTCGACTTTAGTTAATAAGCAACTTGATCTATTAGAAAAGCAACTTGATCATTTAAATGATAGAGAAAAAATACTATTTGATACTCAAGAAAAAAGAAATAAAAATTATGGCCATTATTTGATCTTAGAACGTGCAATTAGTAGACTTGATAACCAAATTAAGTGGCTAAAAACGATAAAACAGCGTTGATAATTCAGCGCTGTTTTTTTGAATTCAATAGTTGAAAATATTAAATCGTATTAATATAATTAATAATAATTTAATTGTGTCGTAGATTGGGGGAAAGGCTATGATCTTTGAAAAGCTTTTTTCTAAAGAAAATAAAAAAGATGAGATTGTTAGGGTAAAGATAAGCGACGAAGAATTCAACGAATTGAAAATAAAACTAAGTAGCGGGGATGTAACAGTTGAACAAGGAGAACGTTTTGCAGTTAACTTTATAGGTAAACGGCACTACTTACCTATTGTTCAATTGGAAAATGGAAAGTTACAGCTTAAGCAGAGAATTAATTTAATTGATGATGGTGAAGCGCATCTTAAAGTCCTTGTACCAGCAGATGTAACTTTAGATCGGCTTGATGTTCAAACTAATAGTGGTGATATTGAAATCGTTGATACCAAAGCAGAGAAAGCATATCTTAAATCGACTGAGGGAAGAGTTAGAGTAAGACGTGTTGCAATTGCTGAATCTCTTCTTGAATCAACAGATGGTAATGTAACCGTGAGAAATAGTGATTTAGCTGATGGGAAGCTGGCTACATATGACGGAGAAATTAAAGTATCTGGGTCTACCTTATCTCAAATTTCATTGAATGTTACCGATGGAGACATGAATTTAACTGACGTAACTATTGATGGTGGAAGTGCAAACTTAAAGGCTGGTAA
>DXCM01000020.1 GCA_019116025.1 Candidatus Companilactobacillus pullicola
AACATCAGATTCAAACGAATAACTCGTATCCGATGAATTTCCCTTTTGCTTCAAATTGATACTTACTTGTTTACTTTGAATTGAAATAGGAATCTTCACATGAACCGTTTGTGGATCTAATGTAACATTTACAGTTTTACCATTTTTATCGAGAGCTTGCACTAAAACTTCTTGATCAAATGTAGATTTTATTCCTTTAGGTAAATTTGGTTTAACTACTACTTTGTCAATTTTGGCAATTTCAGAGGCCGCACCAGTTACTGTTACTGTATCTGGTGACACATCTGTCGTTCCAGTTTCATAACCACTTGCCAGTGAATCCTTATTATAATCAACATCAACTGCAAATCTTCGTGTAACACGTTTTTGAATATTAACTGTTACATACTTTGGCTTAATGCTATATGTAAGTTCACTGTTTAACCCAGTTTCTTTAATTTGGACTCGATGTTGACCAATTGAAAGGTCTCTTAAATTCAAATACAAATTAAAGTTCTGTGTATTTCTTGTTGCGGTCACTAAAGCTGCCGGACCCTCGATTGTTATTTTAACTTTTTCAGGATATCCAGTTATGTAATACTTGTCAACATCTGCCTGTAGTTGTAAAGGAGCTGTGATCGTAGCCTTCTTAGTTACAGTAGATGTATTCGATTGATTAGAATCTCTTGTTGAGCCCACACCGGGTGTGCTTACAAAAAAGAATAACCATAAGGCACAACAGAGAGATATAAATGCGTAAAAATAATTACTGTTAATTATCTTTTTCATCTTGTCTCTCCTTTTTCTTCCGGCTTAATTTCAAGAAACCTAAGATTGAATGTGTGCCATTATCATTAGGATCCTTCAACTGTGCTTGGAGATACTTCAAATAGTCTTCTCGAGACAAATCCAGCATCATATGACCATTTCTTGTGATCATAACGCCACCAGTCTCTTCAGATACAACAATCGTTATCGCATCGGTTACTTCACTGATACCAACAGCAGCACGGTGTCTAGTTCCTAACTCCTTAGGAATCGTATTGCTCTCTGATAACGGTAAGTAAGCAGCAGCCACTGAAATACGGTTGTTTCGAACAATAACCGCCCCATCATGAAGCGGCGTGTTAGGAATGAAAATATTGATCAGCAATGCCCCTGTAACTTCAGCATCCAGATCAATCCCAGTTTCAACATATTCTTCCAAACCAGTATTCATTTCCAAGGTGATCAACGCCCCAATTCGACGCTTACTCATATATTGAATAGCCTGATCCAGACTTTCAATTAAGTGATTCTTCGTTTTGCCCTCTTCATTACTAGTCGAACTAAAGAATGGCAACCGGCCTAAATGTTCCAAGCCACGACGAATTTCTGGTTGGAAAATTATCACAATAACAATAATTCCCCAATTTATCAGCTGATCCATTAAATAAGAGACTGTATGTAGGTTTAAAGCCCAACTAATGAGCTTAATCCCGAATATAATTATGATTCCCTTTAATAATTGAACAGCCTTGGTGCCTCGTAACATCGACAGAACTTTATACAGAAAATACCAGACTACCAAGATATCAACCAAGTTAGCCAAATTCTGCCACGTAAATATATTGCTTGGTATAAAATTCATTTCCATAGCTCCTTAGTAGTTCGAACTAATTATAACAAACAATAAAAATTATAAAAGTTCACCATATTTTGTATTTTTAATCTATTCCAATATTAATTACTTCTTCACTATAATTAATATTCTTCCGTAACTCATTAGCCGTCATCTTACTGATCTTACCTTGTTCCAACATATCTTGGACAAAAGCTCGACGATAACTCAAAGCCTTGATTTCAAGGTTCATTCGATCACTATTAAACTGTGGTGAACGTCCTCGATATCGACCTTGTAACAACTCCAAACGATCTTCATAATGGCGTTGGAAAATATAAATTAAGTCATCATCAAAATCGTCTGAATCCGATTGATTCAATTCTTGTAATTTTTCTAAAGCCTTTTTTGCACCAGCAATGGAAATTTTGATTGAATCCTGATTGATTTGTTTAATATCATCCGAGTTTACGGAACGATAAATCAAATGCTTTATTTGTAAGTAAGTTCTTCGGAAATAGTTATAAAAGAATTCAACCGTTTGATTATAGCGTCGATGAACGATTTCTTTTTTATAACGAGCAATTTTCTTTAATGCTAAATCATACGATTCATCGGATATTTCATGATTATCATATAATTCATCAACAGCTTCTAATTCACAGTTGAAAGAAATATCCCAAAGTTCAGCATCCTTTTTACCGTGAACTCGACGCTTGCTAATTTGACGTGTTCTAGATTGATTTCGTGATTGAGCACCTAAATTTCGTATATCATACAAATACTCAGCAATCACGGATGAATAAACCGCCGTATCGCCATCATCCATTTCTGAACGCAGTTTCTTAACCGTTCTTTCTAAAATAACTCGATTAGCCTCGTATTGAGTCAATTCAATTGGTGTTTCATCTTCCTCATCATCGTCGTCATCCTCATCACTTTCAGAGGTAAGCGTACTACCACGATAAACAACCGGTGCACTATTCTTAGTCAAAATAGGGATTAAAAGCGTAGCTCCTAATAAACTAAAAATAATAACGGCACTAGCGATGAACAACAATAACGTTCTTGAAGGAAAAGCCGCTCCACCTTTGATCGTCATCGGAATTGACAACGCACCAACCATAGTAACAGCACCACGAACGCCAGATATTCCTGACATCAGACAATCGTCAAATCTAGTTTTTGACCAGAGAACGACTTTGCCATCCCCATTGTTGGAAAAAGTTGAATAGACGTAACTCCAAAGGAAACGAATCACGACTAACATTATCCAAATAATAAAAGCTAATAACGTTGCTCCAAAAGTATTGATGTTATCGTTATGAACTAATTCTTCCATCGCAAATGGAATTTCAATTCCCAAAAGAACAAATACAATGCCGTTGAGAACGTAGACAACCAAATCCCAAGTCCGAGAAGTAACCAGCCTAATCTCGGGTGTGAAATTACTAATATTTCTACTAGAAGAAATATTCAAAATACCCGCTATAACGACCGCTACAACGCCTGAAACGTCGAAGACATCTTCAGCTACGTAATAAATAATAAATGGAATAATGATTTGAATAATCGCATGCAGAATTGAATCATCCACACCTTGATTAATCAGATACAATCTAATTCCATTAAAAATCCAAATCATTATGGCACCGACTAAGGCACCTATAATCGAGATATGAAAAAAGTCCATTGTTGCACTTTTCAGTGAAAAGGCTCCAGTTACTGTTGCAGCAACTCCGTATTTGAAACAGATCAAACCAGATGCATCATTGATTAAACTTTCTCCATTTATCAGATGCATCAATTTATCCGGAATATGAGCCTTCTTGGCAATGGATTCAACCGCAATAGGATCAGTTGGCGACAAAACTGCCACTAAAGTAAATGCAGTTGCCCATGGTAGTTGAGGAATCAGCCATTTAACAAACACTCCCCCAATTACCGTGGATAAAATAACTAAGATAATTGCATTTCCCAAAATGGGACCCTTCAACTTCCAGAGTTCTCGTTTAGGGAAATTATTTCCATCATTGAATAGAATTGGCGCAATAAATGCCAGCAAAAACCATTCTGTATCAACATAAATTTTTACATGCATAAACAAAGCCGCTAAAACTCCCGCCGCAATTTGTAACAAACTCGGTGGAATTGACACAAAATAGTGACTTACAATATTGGCAATAATTAATAAAGATAGAATCAAAATAATTGATTCAATTATTTCCACAGACAACACCTACCATTCTTTTATTTTTCGTCTTCACCAATAATACGAACTTCGGTATGAAGTTCGACATCAAATTTTTCTTTTACAGTCTTTTGAATCAGATGAATCAAATTCAAATAGTCAGTTGCCGTGGCATGCTTAATATTGACGATAAAGCCTGCATGTTTCATAGAAACCTGAGCCCCACCAACAATCTTGCCTTGCAAACCGGCCTTGATGATCAATGGACCAGTGAAATGACCCTTAGGACGTTTAAAGACGCTACCACATGAAGGATACTCAAGTGGTTGCTTAGATCTTCTCAATTCATTCAAACGATCCATTTCTTCTTGAATAACTTCTTTTTTACCACGTTTTAAAGCAAAAGTAGCACTAATAACGATTCCACCATTGTCTTGGACCAAGCTGTGACGATATGTGAAATCCATTTGTTCATGATTGATTGTTGTAATATGTCCATCTGGTAATAATACTTCCGCAGACTCAAAAACATCTTTAATTTCACCGCCATAAGCACCGGCATTCATAAAGACTGCCCCACCGACACTACCTGGAATTCCGGCAGCAAACTCAATACCAGTCAAGCCAGCCTTTTGAGCGGCAATCGTTGTATTAATAATCGTGGCCCCAGCTTCAGCAGTAACTTTAGTATCGGATACAGTAATTTTATGGAAATTAGGTAAAATAATAACAATTCCTCTAATACCACCATCTTTAATGATCAAATTGCTGGCATTACCAATAATAGTAATATCCACCTTATTGACCCTGGCTGTATCGACAATTTTCACTAACTCTTCACGAGTCTTAGGAAAAGCCAAGACATCAGCATTTCCACCCGTTTTAGTAAAAGTATACTTACTGAGCGGTTCATTTATTTTAAATTCAATATTAGGTAATTCTTCAACTGGAAACTTCAATATTCATCATCCTTTATGTTGCATAGACTTATATACAATTTTATCACATACTAAGATACATAACGAACTAACAAATACCACAATAATGCTATAATTGTGCCGAGGTGATTTTATGAAACTTATATCCTGGAATGTAAACGGTTTACGTGCAGCTGTCAAGAAAGATTTTGCTGAAACCTTTAATGAATTAGATGCTGATGTTTTTAGTATCCAAGAAACTAAACTACAAGAAGGACAAATCGATCTTGACCTTCCCGGTTATCATCAATACTTTTTCTATGCAAAAAAGAAAGGTTATTCTGGTACCGCCGTTTTCACTAAGGAAGAACCTTTGAATGTGACAAAAGGATTAGGAATTGAGGAATTTGACGATGAAGGTCGAACTTTAACTTTAGAATTTAAAGATTTTTACTTAATTAATAGCTATACCCCTAATTCTCAACAAAAGCTCAAGAGATTAGATTATCGGATGCGTTATGACGATGCTTTGAGAGCATACATGAAGAAATTATCAGCTGATAAACCAGTTGCTCTATGTGGTGACCTAAACGTAGCCCATGAAGAAATAGATATTAAAAATGATAAAACCAATCATAAGAACCCTGGTTTCTCTGATGAAGAGCGAGCTAAGTTCTCAGAATTGCTGAACAGCGGCTTTATTGATACTTTTAGAACCTTGCATCCCGATGATGTGAAATACTCATGGTGGAGTTATCGTTTCAATGCTCGTCAAAACAATGCTGGATGGAGAATTGATTACTTCGTTCTCTCCGATAATGGCGAAAAAATGCTGAAAGCTGCCGACATTCACACAGATATATATGGTTCAGATCACTGTCCCATCGAATTAGACTTAGATATATAAGGAGATCACTCTATGAATTTTGTTTCAATGGATTTCGAGACTGCCAACGGAAGCCGAGACAGTGCTTGTTCTTTAGCTCTAGTCCTCGTCCGTAACAACCAAATTGTTGATAATTTTTATACTTTAATAAATCCTCAACAATACTTCAGTCCCCGTAACATTCAAATCCATCACATTAGACCAGAAGACGTTCAAGATGCCCCTACTTTTGACCAAGTTTGGAATCACATCAGTCCTTTATTTGATAGCAGTCATCTTGTAGCAGCTCACAATGCCAGTTTTGATAATAGCGTTTTGAAAAAAACTTTAGTTAACTACGGCATAATGGTTCCTAAATATTTAACAATCGATACTTTAAGAACCAGTCGCAAGTTCTTCCCCGATTTTCCCAATCACAAACTGAACACCGTTTCTGAGCGTTTAAATATTGATCTACGAAATCATCATAACGCTCTAGCCGACAGTGTAGCTTGTGCCGAGATTCTCGTTAAAACAGAACAACAATTTGGAACTGAACAAATTAAAAGAATGGTTAAGCTTACTAGTTAATAGCTTTCATTTCAAAATTATCTTTGAATCAAAAGCGTCCATATAACCACTATGTTGGTTATATGGACGCTTTTTTAGTTTTCATACAAATTCAATTCAATAAAAAACAGCATCTATCAAGTATTCAAGATATATCCATATATCTGAATTGCTTAATAAATACTGCTTTACTATCTAATATTTAAAAACGTACAAACATATAGAAGCACTCTTTAGTCCGGAGCAAAAATTGGGGATGCGTTCAGCTATGAAATTATTGTTATCGGCTTTGCCGATTACAATAAGGCCGACTTCGGAGCTAATTATTTTGCACGAAGTGTAAAATAATTAGCTCCGAATCGTGCCCATAGCGTTCTGCTATAGTCCCACTATGGTTGACATTT
>DXCM01000021.1 GCA_019116025.1 Candidatus Companilactobacillus pullicola
TTATAATTACATTAATAGCCAATATAGTCTCCAAAAATATCACTTTCGTATCAGAGGTCTTAATAATGAAATTAAAATCACTCCACTTAATAAATGGGCTCTATGAAAAAGTAATCTATGATGAACACACTATTCCACTAGTTACTTGTATTGATAACTTTGATGAATACACTAGTCGACAATGGAGTATGCATTGGCATGAAGGCTTTGAATTCACTACCTTACTACAAGGAAAGTGTCAGTATCAGGTTCAAGACAGCAATAACAAACTCACAACAATCAGTCTAAAACCTGATGATGGCATTTTTATCAATTCAGCTGCTTTGCACAGTGTTCAAGCATTAGAACCAAACACCATAACGGCCTGTTGTGTTCTACCTCCAACTTTTTTTGAATTTAAATCTTTCATGACATTAAAAAATAGTTCAGTGCTACCTATTAGCAGATCAGGTGTAAATTATTTATACTGGAGCCGAGAAGACAAACAAGACCACATAATTAGTGAAAGTATCGAAGAATTATGCAAATTATCTGAAAAAGAAATCGGTTACGAACTTCACAGTGTAGAATTAGTTTGTCGAATTTGGAGATTAATGTTGGTCTCTTTCCAACAACACCACTACGATCAAATCAAACAACCTAAAAATATTCAGTCGGAAAGAATTAGATCTACGATTCAATTCATTCACGAAAACTATCAACGTCCTCACCTAACCGTTAACGACTTGGCAAGTGCTGCCAATATTAGTCGTGCAGAATGTTTCCGAGCATTTAAAGCTGTCCTTAATCAAACTCCAATGGAATACTTAAATGATTATCGGATGTCTATGGCCGAAATGTTTCTAATAACGACGACACGATCGGTTAAAGAGATTACTCAAATGTGTGGTTTCAATACAGCCAGCTATTTTGGTAAGGAATTCCATAGACGTTATGAAACCACTCCTAAAAAATATCGATTAGAAAAATCATCAGTTGTAAATTAAACCCACAGAAAGGAACAAAACATTGGCATTCAAAACACCACTAGCCGATTTAATGCGGCCACAAACTTTAGATGAAATGGTTGGACAACAGGAACTCTTGAAATCTGGTCAGCCATTGAGGCAAATCATCGATCAACACGTCAACATCCCACTGTTACTCTGGGGACCACCTGGCACGGGCAAGACTACTTTAGCCAAAATTATTGCTAAACAATACAATTATCCTTTTGAAGCATTCAATGCATCGACTGACAATAAGGCTAAATTGACTAAACAAATCAACCAATACCCTGACGATTCGTTCGTTCTATTAATAGATGAAATTCACCGTATGACCAAAACTTTACAGGATTTCCTACTACCTTATTTGGAAAATGGTCACATCTTGTTAATTGGCTCTACGACTGAGAATCCTATCATGTCCATCGTTCCTGCTATTCGTTCGAGGAGCCAAATTTTTGAATTCAAATCTCTCAATGACGAAGATATCATCACCATGCTCAAACGTGCCGTGACTGATATTTACAAATTAGACGATAAACAATTTGAAGCTGAAGCTCTAAAGCTAATAGCCATTTCAGCTGACGGTGACTTGAGAATTGCTTTAAATAGTTTAGAAACGATTCACGCTATTAATCCGGATAAAATCACTGTTGAAAACGTGAAAAAATTTGCTCAGCAACAACATTTTAATTACGACAAAAAGGCTACTAAACACTATGATTACCTTTCCGCTTATTCCGATTCTATGGCCGGTTCTGACACAGATGCGGCCTTGTATTATTTAGCGGTGCTGTTAAAAAATAACGACTTACCTTCTGTTGTGCGGAGATTACGAGAAATCCCCTACACTTATATCGGTTTAGCTAATCCGCAACAAGTTACCCAAATCGTGGTTGCCGCTAATCAAGCCGAAAAGATTGGAATGCCTAAGGCCAAATATCCACTGATGTTCGCCACGATGCTAATGTGTATCTCTCCTAAGTCAGGTTCATTTGACGAAACTTGGGATAAATTAGATCAAGATACTGAACACCCTAACGAACATCCCATGCCCAAAGGATTAAGAGATATGCACTATAAGCATTCTGAAGAAATTACTGGTGGTGGTTTGATAGATTCTCCATTTGCCTCGCCGCATCAGATTGCTCAACAAAATTACATGCCTAAAGGTTTAGCTGGTCGTCGTTATTACTATCCTAAAGACAACGCTAATGAACAAAAATTAGGTGAACAGTATTTAAAATTGCATAAGTATATTTATCAAGAGGATTACAAAGATCCCGACCAAAAATAAAAATCGCTAGTCACATTAGACTAACGATTTTTTATTTTGGAATTCTTTATTAACGTGATTCAAATATATAACGATACCTAAGGATATTGCCATGAAGACAGCTGCTCCCCATCCTAAATTACGCAATCCCATAACATGCAAATTCACTGAAGCAGTCGCTGATCCTAGTGAGATACCGACATTAAAGAAAATAGCACCCAGAGCTGAAGCAAATGCCGTAGCTTGTGGATAGTCGGCCTCCGCCACATCCAGGAAGTGAATCTGAATAGGAGATCCACCAATCAATACTAATAATGTCAGCAGTAATAACAGCCCATAACCAGTCCACCTATTACCCATTGCAATTGAAAAAATCAGCAACAATCCGATATTTACCCCGTAGAACTTAGGCAAAATTTTTAATCCATTATGTTCAGCTAATGTGCCTGAAAGTCGATTACCGATAATACTTACGATCCCAATCAGCATCAAAAGCCAATTCAACGTCGAAGTACTGAATCCCAACGTATTCGTGATCAGAGGACGAATATAAGTGTAATAAGCGTAGGAAGTTGCGGCGGCAAAGAGAGTCAATGCGGATGCAAGATAAATACGCTTATCCTTCAAGATAATTAATTGATCTTTTATACTGCTGGTTGGATGATTCAAGTTCTTCGGTAAAACCAGTCCTAGAATAATACACGTCACTAGACTCAACAGCGAAATAACGTGGAATGCATTTTGCCAACCAAAATGAGTACTGATGGCTGTTCCAATGGGGACTCCGATAACAGAAGCAATACTAAATCCCGCCGCCAGCCAAGAAATCAAGATAGCTCTCTTATCTTTTGGCGCAATGACACTGGAAATAGCGATGCTCAATGACTCAAGCGTCCCCGCTACAATTGCCGTGATCATTCGCGACATTAACATCAACGGAAAACTTGTCGCAAAACCTGTCAAAGTATTTCCTATTAAAAAAATTATCATCAGTACCATAAAAGTATGATATTGGTTAAAACGACTGGTCAAAATAGTCAAAACTGGCGTACTGATGGCATAGACTATGGCAAACATTGTAATCATATAACCAACAGTCGTAACGGCCACCTTCAATGAACTTGAGATATCAGAAATTATTCCGACAACGATAAACTCGTTACATCCCAGCATAAATGACACTAAGACAAACGCCGCTGCCTGCAATTTATACTTATTCATTTAATTTAATCCTCTACTTTGTTCAGAATTCTCTTACTAATTATAATGTTACCGTTCTAATTAAAATAGTTATAGATATATTTTTCATGTTACAATCAATTCAAATCAAACAATCAGTCTTTGGAGGAAAATATGAAAAAAGTTTACAAAGGTAAAAACGTCACTATCTCTTTCGAAGCACATAAACCTAATAAATGGTATCAATGGCTATTCCTTGGTACGTCCGTACTTGGCATTGGATATTTAATAGCTCAAAAAAATCGTTAGTCCACTCGGCTAACGATTTTTAATTGTCATCTTCTACTAGAAAAGACCAACAAAGATTTCTATAATTATTAGTATCTTGTAAATTTTAACGGAGAATCTTATGGACAATACAGATATTATTAGGAAATATTTTCAATCCTGGCTTATAAGGGATTTTTCAGACCTCGATACTTATTTTGATGAAAAAATAATTTATCGTGAATGTTATGGTCCTATCTACATCGGTTTGGACGAATTACATCAATGGATCGATAACATGATGAATCGTCAAAAAGTTTTAAATTGGCGCATCGACAAAATCCTACCAACAGACAAAAATACTTATACAGTGTTATGGTATTTTCATGCTGTCGAACATACTGAATATGATTTCGACGGTGCCTCAATAATCGAGTTCAAAAATAATAAAATTATTGACGTCGCTGAATATCAATCCAAGCATGAAACTTTTCGACCATTTAAAAAAGAGGGAAAAAATGAATCCAACGATTAAAAAGATGACTGAACACGTATCTGTACGTGACTTTAAAGACCAAGCTATCACTAATGAACAAAAACAAGCACTGTTAATGGCTGCTCAAAGTGGCTCAACATCTGAATTTGTCCAAGCTTTTTCTATTATTGAAATAACTGATTCAAAACTAAGAAATGAGTTAGCTGATATTACGATAAGCTCCCCACACGTAAAAAAGGCGGATACTTTTTACGTTTTCGTAGCTGATTTGAACCGTCAAGCTCAAATTTTAAAAGCTCATGACCAAAATCTAGATAGTTTAAAAAATATGGAATCCTTGATTGTCAGCATTGTGGACACGACTATCGCGGCTCAAAGTATGGCTGTAGCCGCTGAATCAATGGATTTAGGTATTTGCTACATCGGCAGTCTCCGCAATAACATCAAACGTGTTGCCGAGTTACTGAACTTGCCTAAACTTACAATTCCTGTTTTTGGTATGACTGTCGGTGTTCCCAAAACTAAGAATCAACATAAACCTCGTTTGCCACAGAACTGCCAAGTAGCAACTAATTCTTACAACAACCATCAATTCACCGACTTAGCAAATTACGATCAAGTAGTTCACGATTACTACGCTAACCGCAAAACTAATGCATCCGATACTAATTGGTCCGAAAAAAATCTGGCCATCTTCAAACAAATTAGACGCCCAGAAGTAGCCAGTTTCCTTAAAGAACAAGGTTTCACACTAGCTTAAACTTTACGATATTTTGAAATTTCACTTTGATATTGGTCAATCAACTTAGGACTGTAAACTTTTTCCATTTGACTATCACGAACTTTAGACCAAATAATTGCGGCCACTTTCATTTTTTGAGAATAGTCTTTCGAACGCTCATCACGATTGAAGGCTTTCACGAAATTATTCCATTGATAAGTATGTTCTTCCTTATTATCAGTCGAAATTCCATTTTGATAAGCATCAATGAGATCTTGAACCGTAGCTGAATCGTCATGCTCACTTTGGACTTGACGCATTTTGATAGCCATAGCTTTTTTAAAACTGAATTTGTCTATTTGAAAATAATTGGCAAAAAAATTTCTAGCTTCTGCATTCAAACTGAATCCTGAAGCCAACAATTTAGTTTGCGAATTGATTTGTTCAGCTTTCAATGAAGATGTCTGAGTATTAGTCCGAACAACTTTTATTTGCGACTGCGGTATACCATTTAAATATTGAATAATATACTGATTCAATTCAGCCTTGGTCCCGTAAGTTGGTAAGTGATTATCTTTACAGATTTTCACCAACTCCGTTTTATACCAATAGAAGTTTTTGAAGGTTTCTACTGATAATTCTTTAGAAAAACATGGTCTATCAACCATTAGAATCTCCCATCAAATATCACGAATTTCGTGGTATTTTTTTTAACAAATTTTGGTTCTTACTCAAACTCGGTTGTATCATTAATACTAACTGATGTAGTTGAAATATGCCGTCGTCCGTAAAAAATCTGTGGGCCACTGGAACGTGGTGGACACGGCTTGAAGCTAATAATTTTTTACTACCGACTAGATATTCGTTTCTAATGTTATCGGAAACCATGTAAAGTTAGATATCATCTAGCCTTACATGGTTAAAATACATATTAACAAAATAACTGTAATTTGCCATCTTACTATCTGAAAGCTTAAAAATAAACAAACAATAGAAGCACTCTTTAGTCCGGAGCAAAAATTGGAAATGCGTTCAGCTATGAGATTATTGTTATCGGCTTTGCCGATTACAATAAGGTCGATTTCGGAGATCCATTATTTTGCACGAAGTGTAAAATAATTAGCTTCGAATCGCGCCCATAGCGTTCCAACAGCATTCCCAATTTTTGTGGAGGACGGAAATTTTATATCACAACCGAGTTTGAGAAAGAATCCAAATCTTACTCCTTATCATGTTTCTTCGCACGATCTCGTTCATTAATCTTTCTTTGAATCATCCACTTATCCGCTTCATTTTGAAAAACCGTATCCGAAACGGTAATCAAAATTGAAGTTGCGGCGGCGAAAAAGCCTAATCCCAAGGCCCAACGTTTTGAGAACTCAAAATTCAAGAAAGATAGACCCAAAGCCACCATGATCCAAAATGTCATATTCAAGGCAACAAAAGAAATATGTTGTTTTTCTTTTTCATTAACCGCACCAACAACTCCTGTCAAAGGAACGATAAGCAGGAAGCCACAAACTGAAGTTACATCTATATTGCTAGTCCTTACCAACCTAGACATCAAAATCAGCAAAATGATAATCGCAATAAAAACCACACCAAAAGCATTAAATATCTTATGCGTCGTCGACCGATGCAATCTAACCTTCTTCATATTTATCACCACACATAATTGCTATGGATATATTTGGAGTTAATATAACACCAGCCTTATAGAAGATAAAAAAATTCGATTCCATCCCGTCAAAATAGACAATTAAAATAGTTAGAGCAAATCATTACTCCCCTCAATCTTTACAGCCTTACAATGTATTGTTTCAAAGATAGAGTTTGGAGGTAATTAATCATGGCACCCATTGAAGATAGAACTTTTCGTGGTTATGAATTAACGATTATGAAAAATTCTATTATCGACATTTTGACTATTGATTCAGTTAATATGATTATTAATTATCAGGTTGCTCCAGACAAAAATCAACGTGCAATTCAACCTGGTTTGATCAATAAACATAATTTTTCCTGAAAATTTACAAACATATTTACAAAACTTTACAATAATTGAACAGAAAATACACACTACTTTTATATCATCTACTTATAGATTTATTAATTAAGATAAGTAGGTGTTAATATATGGACAATTTAGGGGACATATTAAAAGAAACTCGTCAGCGTCGACAGCTTTCGCAACTGGAAACAGCTGAAAATATTTGTTCTCAATCTACTCTTTCAGAAATCGAGCATAACAAGTACATCCCTAATACTCAGCTTTTGATCAGTTTGTGCCAAAGGTTATCAATCAATTTTGATGATCTACTTTTAGCACAAAATTTCAGTATCTGTAAGGACAGATATTTCAATCAAAAAGTTCGTTCACTATATAATAGTAGAAACTATCAATTACTAAAATCTTATTTAAATCGCCCCACTGTTACTGAGTTGGTTGAGACTAGTAAGCAGATGCAAGCCTATTACTTTTATCTAGCTGTTTGTGATCTGCACTTGGAACATAATTTTGACAGTTCTAAGGAATTTTTGAAGTTATCTCTAGCCAGCACTGGTCACAGTCGCAAGCAAACAACTTTAACACGTATCTGCAATATCACCCTGGCTTACGTTTACGCTAAACAAGGACTACGTACCTCTGCCATTAAACAAATCAATGTAGCGTTAAGAAATCTCGACCAAATTACTTACGATGAGAATCTCAACATCATCTACTTTGTAGCAGCACTCTCCTACTTAGCCCTCAACAAGTATGATTTGGCTATCAAAATGGTCGAAAGAGGTATCAATTTTACTCGCAAAAATAACTCTCACTTCATGTTATTGGACAGCATCTATCTAATGGCCCATATCACCGAAAAGATTCAGGACAGTTGTCACAAATTAGAAAATGTTAAAAAATACGATATTTTCAATGACTTCATTCACGAACGTCCTTACGCTAAGGTCAATTAAAAAATATAATTATAAATGTTATACTTTCATCAAAAGGAAGGTATAACAATGGATAATGATATTGAATTATTACTTGAAAAGCTTCAAGCAATTGCCCAGTCTGGTAAACATTACGGCAAAGATGTTTTTGATTTGGAACGGTATCAACAATTAGAAGACGTTGCTAAGAAATTAACTGCCCAGTTAACCAACAACGCCACACCTGAAAACCTCAACATCTTTTTTGACTCAGATACAGGTTATGTCACTCCTAAAGTCGATGTCCGTGCCGCAACTTTTAAGGATGATAAGATTTTGTTAGTTCGTGAAAAAAGTAATGGTAAGTGGTCTATTCCTGGTGGTTGGGCTGATATTGGTTACTCTGCTAGTGAAATTGCTACAAAAGAAACCTTTGAGGAAGCTGGTATAAAGACCAAGCCGCTCCGTTTAATTGCTATCAAAGATATGCAAAAGAACCACTATCCTAAAAAGAATCTCAGTTATATCTATAAATTATTTTTCGAATGTACCCCAACAGAAGATGATCTTCACAGTGGTGTTGAGACTTCCGATGTTAAGTACTTCACCCTCGATGAAGCATTAAATTTAAATCTTTCATTGGAAAGAAATCTTCCAAAAGACTTCAAATTAGCTTTTGAATGTCATCACTCTAAAGATTGGCAAACTTATTTCGATTAAAAAAGAGACGTTTCAATTCATTTGCGAATTGAAACGTCTCTTTGTGTATTACAACAAATTATTATCTTTCAATAGTTCTTCAATATAAGTTCCATGGATCTTCTCCATAACTTTCTTCTCTACCATACGTTCCTTAAATGGTAACTTGATATCCTCGATTTTCTTCTTTCCATCCAAGTAGTAAATAGCACGCATCAATGTACGTACATCAAAGGCTGAACCGAAGACTTCAGGAACACCACGGTCAACATCAAGCAATGTATAAACGGCTTCCATAGCAGTTCTAACTGAATATTCAGTTGTGAAGACTGTATCACGGTCTGTTTCCGCAAAGTTACCGATAAAGGCTAAATTCTTTGAACCTTCTGGTACGACTAGTGGACGATCTCCAAGTTGTCTTGGCATGAAGTATGAAGTGATATATGGCATATGTGCTGGAATAGTATTTGCATGATTTTCAGCGATATCCTTGATCTTATCAGTTGGAACACCGATATGATATAACCACTCTTCACATAGTTCATCACCAGTACACTCAGTGATCTTCTTATTTACGAAGTTACCTGGTTTGTCTGAGAATAATCCGTAAACCCAAACTACCAATTCGTTATCCTTTTGTCTCTTGAAGTGTTTTTGACGACTGATGGAATAACCATATAGCCAGTTGGAATCCTTAATACTTACAGGACCACTAGTTACGATGGAACCACTGTGTGGATCTTTCTTACTGATCTTTTCGATGTATGGTGTTACTTCATCATCAGTCAAAGTAATTGTTCCAGAAATTGTCCAGTTTGCTTCAGGGATATTCTTACAGAACTTATCTGGATGACCAAAAGCCTCATCTTGTTTGGCTAAGTTTTCCCATAATTGCCAACTGCTACCTAATTCGTGTTCAGTTGGTGCTGGATGTGTCTTGTCACCATAAGTTGTACTCTCGGTGATTGATCCATTAGTTACAAAGACTAAATCATTTTCGGTCAAACTGATCGTGTCGTCTTTACCATCGGTTGTTAACTCGATTTCTTTAGCTACTTTGGAACCATTTGATGTATCGACTTTAATATTGTTTACGTGAGTATTGTATGTAAATTGAACACCCTTATCTTCCAAGAATTTGATCAATGGTTGAATCAAGGATTCGTATTGATTGTACTTAGTAAATCTCAAAGATGATAGATTTGAAAGTGAGTCGATATGATGACAGAAGCGCATCAAGTAACGTCTCATCTCCATAGCACTAGCCCATGGTTCGAAAGCAAACATGGTTGACCAGTAGAGCCAGAAGTTAGAGTTCAAAAAGTCCTCTGAGAAGACTTCATTGATCTTCTTGTCACCCAAATCTTTTTCAGGCGTCATAACCAAATCAAGCAATTCTTGAACTGCTTTTGGTGTGAGAGTCAAATCTCCTTCAGTTGGCAATTCCTTACCTTGCTCTTGGATAACTCTGCCATGTGAGAAACTAGGATCTTTCTTATTCAACCAATAAAATTCATCCAAAACAGATGCATCGGGATTTTCCAATGATGGAATTGATCTGAACAAATCCCAAAGTGTTTCGAAATGAGGTTCCATCTCTCTACCACCACGGATGATATAGCCCTTTTGTTCGTTCCAAATACCATCCATACTACCACCAGGTAGAGCAAGTTCTTCTAGGACATGAATCTTGTCGCCTTTCATTTGACCATCACGTATAAGAAATGTTGCAGCAGCCAAACCAGCTAGTCCTGAACCAACGATATAAGCTGATTTATCATCAACACCAACTGGTTTCATTGGTTTAGCAAATGCCTCATAATTTCCGTTACTTCTATACATAAGAACCACCTCTTGAATTATTAGCTTTCTTAGTTGAAATCGTTTACAGCTAGAATATAGTTCTTATTTTTTTAAAATTCAATAGATATTCTAAAATAATATTATTTTTTGAATTTTATATTTTCTAAAAAATGAGACAATATAAAAAAAGAGTGGTATTTGAGATAATCTCAAATATCACTCTCATTTTAGAATTCCTCGTAGACAGCAGGATCTTGGTCTTTATTACGACCATCTGGTTTAGTCAATGAATTAATTTTATCCATATCAGTATTTGATATTTCAAAATCAAAAATATTCATATTCTCCACTTGTCTAATTGGAGATGATGACTTAGGAATTGGCACTGTGTCTAATTGATGTTCCCATCTTAAAATAATTTGTCCAACTGACTTATTATACTTTTTGCTTAGTTCGATCAAGACTGGATTTGTCAAGACAGAGCTAGCGCGGCCAAGTGGACTCCAATCCATTGTCACAATTCCATTATCTTTATCAAACTTACGCATGTCAGCTTGATTAAAGTATGGATGCAATTCAATTTGATTGATTGTTGGTAAAATGCCAGTCTCTTGTTTCAACTTGTTCAAGTGCTCTGGCAAGAAATTGCATACACCGATCGACTTAACTAATCCAAATTTTTGAGCATCGATCAAGGCTTGCCAAGCTTCAACATACATTCCACGTTTAGGATTAGGCCAGTGTAACAAATAAAGATCGAAATAATCTAAGTGTGCTCGATAAAGTGATTCTTGCAAAGCAGCGATCGCGTCATCATAAGCATAGTATCTACCTGGCAACTTAGAAGTAACGACTAAATCATCGCGATTAACGCCACTTTCTGAAATAGCGCGACCTACGGCACCCTCGTTTTCATAATTATAAGCTGTATCTAACATTTTATAACCATTATTGATTGCAGAAACAATACTTTGAACGCCTTTACGACCATTCAACTTATAAGTTCCAAAACCTATTTCTGGTATTTTTTGTCCATCATTTAACTTATACATCAACATCCACCCTTTCATAAGTTAATATTAACGTAACTCTTTTTAGTTAATCAAACAATTAATTTTTTGCATAAAAAAAAGTCCTACATCAATCCGTGATGTAGGACTCCAGACCGTTCCATAGAAATCTTTGGAATGTATGGAACAGTCAAAAGCAGATAGGCTATCTGCCTCTAATATAGTAACACACTAACTAATCATTAGCTAGTTGATATATTTGTTTAACATATGGTTTTACATCCGCTGCTCTTCTGGAGTAATTCTCTAGAGCAATTACGGCAGTCTTGCCATCGTCAGAAATATGAACAACTCCTTGGAAGCCATATCCCCAACCATTAGCGTAGTTATCATCTTTAGCGTGGTACATTCCACCACCATAAGTACTGATACTGCCGGGAGTAAATAGTTCTTTACGAGATTTTGCTGTCAACATAGAACCATCCATAATATACTCTTCAACTTTATAAAGATCTTTAGCACTCATATAAACTTGACCAGTACCTAGCTCATCATATTCATAATATCTCTTGGTGTAAAAAACATTTTGATAATCCATCTTGACTGCCAAAGGATTGGGATTTTGATAACCAACAGCCTTAACGACATCGGGTGAATAATCATAAGCAAAAATCGTATGCTTGAGGTTTAACTTATCAATATATGTCTCCGTAAATAATTGTTGATAAGTCTTACCTGTCATTTTTTCCAAAATACCACTTAAAAGATTAAAATTAATAGCTTGATAATTCCATTTATTGTGCAATAAACCGATATATTTCGTATTCTTAATATCAGCATTTATAATTTCTGAATCTGACATAACTCGATATGGGCCAACGTCCCCCTTTAACATTAGACCCGATGTCATAGCCATCATTTGTTTGATGGTGATATTGTTACTACCAGGTACCTCTGGATAAAATTGTGACAACTTGTCATCCAAGCTCAATTTGTTTTCTTGAACTAATTTCATGATCATTGCTGCCGTTAAATTCTTCTGAACTGAGTCTATTTCATATGCTGTATTAGAATTGTTGTAAACACTAGTACCGTAATTTGAATATCCTCGACTAGTTTCAAATATCGGTTTACCATTTTTTACGACTAGTAAACTACCGGAAAAACCCTTCTGATCCAAAATTGTATTGGCTTTTTGGGCAAATTCATCAGTGTAATTTGTATCAACCGAACTATCCACACATGCCGTCGATGGTGCAATGCCTAACAAAGCGGATGAAAGCACTAAAATGGGTAAAAACATTTTTTTCATAATATTCACCTTAAAACCTGTTCGAATACCTTCCTTAAGTGTAAGTATAGAATAGTTTTGAAAAAATTAATAACGTTTTAGCCAAAGTTTTCAATATGTCTTTTTTCACTTGAATCATTGCAATATGGTAGAATATACCCAATAAGAAACGAAGGAGATTTAAATGAAAACAATAATAATAATTGCCATTATTTTAGTAATAATTGTTGCCTATGCGGGCATGTACAACAGTTTGGTAAAATATCGCAATCGTGCTCGTGAGTTCAGTTCTCAAATCGATGTTCAACTAAAACGTCGTACTGACTTAATTCCTAACTTGGTCGAAACTGTTAAAGGTTACGCTACACATGAAAAGGAAACACTAGCAAATGTTGTTGCTATGAGAAACAACGTTACTAACGCTGACAGTCTCCAAGATAAGGTTGAGGCCGACAACGCTTTGACTGGTGCTTTAAGACAAGTTTTTGCTTTAGCTGAAAGCTATCCAGATTTGAAAGCTAATCAACAATTTTCACAATTAATGGAAGAACTTTCAAATACTGAAAATAAAGTATCTTATGCACGTCAAGCTTATAACAGTCAAGTTCAAGCCTACGATACGGCAATTGAAACATTCCCTCGTAACCTTATTGCCGGTATCCACGGATTCAAGGAAATGGACTTTCTTCAAATCCCTGACGCCGATAAAGAGGCACCTAAGGTTAAGTTTTAATCGGGGTCTCCTATGATTTATGAACAAATTGATCGTAATAAACGTAAAACTTACTTTATTTTCTTTTTCTTCTTTTTAATACTAGCAGCTTTAGGTAGTTTTATCGGTGCTTACTTTTTTGATAATATCTATTCCGGTATCGTCATTGCCTTGGTAATAGCTATCGTCTATACATTGATAACCTACTTTCAATCGACTAGTATCGTCATGCAAATGAATGGTGCTAAGAAATTGGAATCGGCTAAAGATGCTCCAGATCTCTGGCATATCGTCGAAGACCTTTCAATGGTTGCCGATATCCCTTTGCCAGATATTTACATTATCAACGATCCTAGTCCCAATGCTTTTGCAACCGGACGTGATCCACAACATGCTGCTGTAGCTGTTACCAGTGGACTTTACGAAATGATGAATCGTGAAGAACTCGAAGGTGTTTTAGCCCATGAGATCTCTCACGTTAAAAATTACGATATTCGTGTATCAACAATTTCCGTAGCTTTGTCCTCGGCTATCATTTTGATTTCTTACTTCATCGGTAACGCCTACCGCTGGTGGATTCCCGTGGACCGTGACGATCGTGATAACAACAATTCGGGTGCTATCCGGGTTGTTCTCTGGCTAGTTGGTTTGGTGTTTGCCATTTTGGGACCATTGATTGCCAGTTTAGTTCAAATGGCAATCTCTAGAAATCGTGAATACTTAGCTGACGTCTCTGGAGCTGAATTGACTCGTAATCCTCAAGGATTGATCAATGCTTTGGAAAAATTAAAAGAAAGCACCAAACCGATGCGCCGTGTCGATGATGCGAGTGCTTCGTTATATATTGATGATCCAACTAAAAAGAAACATTTCTCAGGACTTTTCGATACTCATCCACCTTTGGATGATCGAATTGCCGCATTGAAAAAGACTTTTGAATAATATGCTAAAGGCACTCATATTGACCAAGATACGGTTGATATGAGTGTCTTTTTTGATTTAGAGATAAAAGCCATACTATATGTAAACTTTAATTATTTGTACACGCACCCACGTCTCCATTAAAATTCTTATAAATGAATATCATAAATAATAATATCAAGCTGTTCAATTGGTATGGATGGGACGTTCTGACTTATGATGCTTAAACAAAATAGGAATCTTTTTAAATTAGTCGTCGGACAAGCTTTATTATTAATTTCATTTACCTTGTATTCAACGGTACTGCTCTATTTATTAGTTCAAGAATACCGGGCTAATGCGCGAATCGTTGCTGTTTTTGGAGGAATAGCGGCACTCCCTCCCGCTTTGATTATCTTTCTATCTCCAAAGCTAGGACAAATACGAAACAATAAAAGAGTTTTAATCAGTTTGCAATTAATTTCCACCGCTGCAATTCTTGTGGGTGGAGTATTTTTGATAAACCATATTAACCTATTTAGTATCGGAATCTTATATTTCATACTGAGTACCGCAGATACAATTTCAGGATCTGTAGAGGTCGGATTTGTGCCGGTCGTCTTCCAAGAAAATGAAGATATGATTGAAAAATCAGTTGATTTTCAATACTTCATGGGTTCCGGAATAACGATTATAACTAGTATTATTAGTTCAATTATATTAGTAAAGTCTGGCAGCATTTGGCTCTTAATAGTAAGTTTTGCCAGTGCACCAATCGGCATCATTTTTTACTGGTTAATTAGTTATGATGAAAAATTTGATCTACCCAAAGACAGAGCTGAGAATGAAGCTGAACAACCATATTTAAAACAAATGCTGAATTCGTTATATCAGTTTTCACACACCATGCCTGCCTTTTTAATTATCCTATTCGAAGCCATTTTAGGCGGTATAACCGGTCTATTATTCGAATTGTTGCCACTAACCATGAAAGAATTAGGATTAGCTGTAGCAATGTTCTCAATCGTTAATGCCGTTCAAAAAACAGGTGATTTAGCAGGCGGTCTGTTGGCTCCATTGGTTAAATGGCGTGCACCAACCTTTTTTGCAGTTGATTACATTCTCTCCGGAATTTGTTTTGTAGTCATCACATTTCCAATTAACAACTTTATAAGACTGACTCTTCTTTTAATAGCGGGAATTGTCATGGGGATGTCAGGAAACGTTTTTGAAAAATTAATGTATCGATCATATAACGTTGGGGATATATCGGCAATGCACGCACTTTCAACATCAACCTTTGCATTATTCTCAGTTGTCAGCTACTTAGCAGCATGGATTACCGTTAAAACATTAGTTCTATGGCAAATAACCGGCATCATAACCATAATTTTTGGCGTGATCGTCGCTTTATATGGTTACAAAAAGCAATGACATCTACCACAAAAAAGGCCCAAGAACTTTCGTTCTTAGGCCTTTTCCATGTAACTTAGATAAAATCACGACCAACAAATCCAGTTTTGTCAGCATCAGCAATTGGACGTATCACCTTACAAGGATTACCGGCTGCGATGACCTTGTCCGGAATATCATGCGTTACAACACTACCAGCACCTATAATTACATCATTTCCAATCGTTACTCCTGGCAAAACCGTAACATTGGCAGCCAACCAAGTACGATTACCGATTGAAATTGGTTTAGCAATACACCCACCTATCTCACGTTCTCTAGCATCGAATAAATGATTACTAGTGTACAAACCAACTTTGGGTCCGAACAAAACTTTATTTCCAATCGTTACTTTAGCACCATCTAAAATTACACAATCGTAGTTGGCATAGAAGTCATCGCCGACAAAGATATTACGTCCAAATTCACAACGAAAGTTAGGATTAACAAATGGTGCCTTACCGGCTCTACCAAACAATTGACGAACTAATTCCTCTTTCTTAACTTCATCATCTTCATTATTGATTTTAGTTGTTAATTCTGTCGATTTTGCTCTAGCGTCCACTAATAATTGATCCAAATCGTTGTATGGCTTTCCTGTTGCCATATATTGAAACTTTTCATCTAAATTCATGCTTATCCCCCAAGATCTTATCTATTAATACTTATTAACCAAATTCTATCATTAATTAATATAATTTCTCTAATTAATCAAGTTAATTCCGAATAAATTTTTGTGATTTCATAAATAATGTTCAAGATTTCTGAAAATATATGATAAAATCATACATGGAGATTTCCTAAAATCTTCATAGTAAGGGGAACGATTTTATGTATATGTTATTACTTGTTTTATTAGGTGCCATCGTGTTGTTTACAACATTCATGGTCAAGCCTAAAAAACGTCTTCACCGCAAGTTGGTATCCTTAGGGTTACTGATGATTGTCGTTGGTGGATCAGGCGTTTACGAATCCTACCAGAACAATGGAGTTAGTAACGGTGATAACCCGAGTCGAGTCGAGAAAAACAAAACTTACTCGAGTTCTAGTCTAGCTAATCTCAATTACAATGGTAGCCAAGAAATAGAAGTCAATAACAATACGCCTACTTTTACAAAATCCGAACTAAATGTCTCAAATGGTCCCTGGCAAGAGTTCGCCGATCTAGATAATCTAAACCGTGCGATTCAAGCTGATGCACTATTAAGCAAGAGCTTAATGCCTACCCAAAAACGTGAGCGACTTTATGTTAATCCAACTGGTTGGCATAACAAACACATTCAGGGTGGCTGGCTATATAATCGTTCGCACCTCATTGGTTATCAATTAACAGGACAAAATAATAATCCTAAGAATTTGATGACTGGTACTCGCTCTTTGAATTCCCCGGAAATGCTCAAACACGAAAACGATATTGCCTACTACCTAAAGCAAAATCCTGGCAACTATATTAGGTATCGGGTCAAACCGATATATCGTAACGATGAATTAGTTGCTCGTGGCGTGCAAATGATGGCTGAGTCAATGACTTCAGCTGGTCAACCGGATAAAGCAGTATCGTTCAATGTCTATATTTTTAACATTGAAAAAGGTGTTAAGATTAATTATAGCGATGGTACAAGTGTAGTTAATAATAATTATTAAGGAGATGGTCGTAGTGCAATATAGTACAGGAGATAAAGAAGTTTTTGATCTAATCAAAAAAGAGGAAGACCGACAAAATAGAAATATTGAGTTGATTGCTTCTGAAAACCTTGTTTCTGACAATGTTAGAAAGGCGCAAGGATCAGTTTTAACAAACAAATACGCTGAAGGTTATCCAGGTCACCGTTATTATGGTGGTTGTGAATACATCGATCAAATTGAACAAATTGCAATTGATCGTGCTAAGAAGTTATTCAACGCTGAATATGTTAATGTTCAACCTCACTCAGGCTCACAAGCTAATGCTGCAGCTTATCAAGCTGTTCTAAAGCCTGGCGACTCTGTTTTAGGTATGGATCTTAATGCCGGCGGTCACTTAACACATGGTTCAAAAGTTAATTTCTCTGGTAAAATGTATAACTTCCATTCATATGGCGTTAATGCTGAAGGTTTTATCGATTACGACGATGTTCAAAAGATTGCCGAAGAAGTTCAACCAAAACTTATTGTTGCCGGTGCTTCTGCATATAGCCGTATTATCGACTTTAACAAATTCCGTGAAATTGCTGATTCCGTTGGAGCTTATCTAATGGTTGATATGGCTCACATCGCTGGATTAGTTGCTGTTGGTTTACACCCAACTCCAATTGGTGTTGCTGATATCGTTACAACAACTACTCATAAGACACTTAGAGGACCTCGTGGTGGTATGATTTTTGCCAAAGCTGAATTAGGTAAAAAGATCAACTCAGCTATTTTCCCAGGAACTCAAGGTGGTCCACTAGAACACGTTATTGCCGGTAAGGCCGTTGCCTTCGGTGAAGATCTTCAACCTCAATTTAAGGATTATATGGAACAAGTTGTGAAAAATGCTGCAGCTATGGCCAAAGTTATCAATGATTCTGAAGACCTATCAGTTCTAACTGGTGGTACAGACAATCACTTGCTAAACGTGGTTCTAACTGAAACAGACTTGAATGGTATGGAAGTACAAAACCTTCTTGATACAATTCACATCACAGCTAACAAGGAAGCCATTCCTAACGATCCATTACCTCCTAAGTACACATCTGGACTACGTCTAGGTACACCTGCTATCACATCAAGAGGCTTTAACGAAGAAGATTGTGAAGAAGTAGCACGTATTATCATTGACGCTATTAAGTATCACAATGATCCTGAAGAATTAAAGAAATTGGATGCTCGTACAAAAGCATTGACTGACAAGCACCCTATCAAATAGTAATTTCCAAAACAGAGCATAGGCTCTGTTTTTTTTGTTGACTTTTTATTCTGTAATGATTATTATGAGTTTAAACATTTAAACCTATTAATTAAGGAGAACGATATGGCTGAAGAAACAATGGATCTTTTTCGAAAAGGCATGCCCATCTTTAGTATCTTTCAAGATGAGAATCGTCAAAAGATAATTATCTTATTATGCAAAAATAAAGAACTGACCGTTAATCAAATCACCGATCAAATAAATTTATCTCGCCCTGCTGTCTCCCATCATCTTAAATTAATGCTAGACGCTGGTGTTATTACCGTCAATAAGGTTGGTAAAGAACGTTTTTATCGTGTTTCGTTAGACGAGACGGTGCAACTATTAAAAGATTTAACTGTTTCACTCGAAAAAAGTATTTCATCTAAATAAGGTGAAATTTATTTTTTGCCCCATAGGTTCAAATGTTTAAACTTATTATCAGGAGAATGAATTATGACAACAATCTTTACACCTCTAACTTTAAAAAATGGTACTACAATTAAAAATCGTTTCGTCAAGGCTGCTTTGAGTGAAGCTTTAGGCGACAAGAATTACCAACCTACTTCAGAACTCATCTCACTTTATCAACATTGGGCTAACGGCGGTACGGGCCTACTTATTACTGGAAATGTCATGGTCGATCGTAATGCTCGTGGTGAATATGGCAATGTCGTTGTTGACCGTCAACAAGATTTAAATCCATTGAAAAAGTGGGCTAAGGCTGGAACTGCTAACGATACAAAAATTTTCATGCAACTAAATCATCCCGGCAAGCAATCACCTAAAACTATCAGTAAACAGCCCGTTGCTCCCAGTGCCATTCCAATGACAGGTTCCAACAGCTTTGCATTCAATGATCCTCGAGCCTTGAGTACATCTGAAATCAAGCAAATCATCAGCAAATTTATTGATGCCGCAGAAATTGCCCAACAAGCTGGCTTCTCAGGTGTTGAAATTCATGCCGCTCACGGATATCTTTTAAATCAATTTCTTTCTCCACACGATAATCAGAGAAACGATGAGTACGGTGGTTCGTTAGAAAACAGAATGCGTATCTTAACCGAAATTTATACAGGTATTCGTGAGAAAGTCGGTACTGATTTCCCTATCGCCTTAAAGATCAATTCATCTGACTTCAGTAGTGATGGTTTTTCTGAAGCAGATTCACTTCAAGTAATTCAAAAGATGGATCAGTTAGGAATTGATTTGATTGAAATTTCTGGTGGTAATTACGAGAATCCTAAAATGCAGGGTATCGGTAAAGGAGCTTTCTTCATCGACTATGCTCAAAAAGTGAAACAAACTATCTCCACTCCTATTGTTGTTACAGGTGGCTTCAATACTGCCACCGGTATGGAAAGTGCCATTCAAAATGAAGAGACTGACTTCATCGGCTTAGCTCGTCCCTTAGTGATGGTGCCTGACTTGCCTAATCAACTAAAATGGGGTAACTTCACTTCTGTAAAATTACATCATTTAACTACTGGTTCCAAGAAATTGGACAAAAAAGTGGGCTCCTTAGTTGGATTAAGTTTCTATCAACTACAAATGTTGCGCATCGCTGAAGATAAAGCAATACAACACACAACTAATGCTTGGGGTTCTTTACTATTCTCTCTCAGACACCAAGGACTATCCGCTTTAATGCCACAACGTGATAAGGAGTAAATTATGGGAAAAATTTTAGTTGTTCTAACTAACACAATTGAATATAACGGCACCGATCAGGCTACCGGACTTTGGTTAGGTGAAGCCACTGAATTCGTCGATGAAGTGACTAAAGCCGGATTCGACATTGATTACGTCAGCCCCAAAGGCGGTTTCGTTCCTCTCGATCCACGCAGTTTCAAATATACCGACAAATCCACAATGGATATTTACAGCAGTTCTGATTTTCAACAACGAGCTTTAACTAACTCGCTGAAGCCATCAGAAGTTCATCCCGAAGATTATCAAGCTATTTATTACACTGGTGGTCACGGTGTCATGTGGGACTTCCCTACTAATCCAGAATTGCAAGACATCACTAGAAAAATTTATCAACAAGGTGGTTTCGTTACCTCCGTTTGTCACGGAATCGCGGGTCTATTGAATGTTAAAGACGCCGACGACAATTACTTGATTGCTGGTAAAAAAATAACTGGCTTCACGACTGCTGAAGAGATCCTTGCTGGCAAAAGAAAAGTTGTGCCATTTCTCAATGAAGAAGTTGCCAAGCTACATGGTGCCAACTTCCAAAAGAAACGTGCCTACAAAGAATTCGCCATCCAAGATGGTCAACTGATCACCGGACAAAATCCATTCTCCGCCAGAGCTGTTGCTAAAATATTAATTCAAAATTAAAAGCTAACAAAAAATCCAGAAATCAAATTGACTTCTGGATTCTTTGTTTAGTCACAGACACGGGGATGTCCATGTAGTCATAAATAATATAGAGGAAATATTCGGAATCATCTGATTCCAAGTTACAGTATACAGTTCGGCAACGTCACAATATGTCAAAATCCCACCTTATACAAAAATAATTGTATAAAGTGGGATTTTTTTTGATATTTAATTTTTATCTAAAAAATACTATTTAACATCTCTTGATGCAAGCCATTCATTAGTAGCAACACGATACATTGTTTGACCATTAATAGTTGCAGTTTGATCAGTTAACCAAGCTGTGTTTGCACCCAAGACACGGTTAGAAATTTTTGAACCATCTTTTGTAAACAAGGCGGCTTGATTCTTAGTAGTTACGACACCTAAGTGAGATTTCTCACTTCCAGCTCTATTGTCGATCCACATGTTTTTACCTACACGATAATATACTTCTCCATCGTCTCTAAACATTTCACGATCTACTTTCCAAGTAGAACCAGTAGGCAATGTTACAAAATCCTTTGTTCCTGGTTTTGTAATTGGTAGTCCAGTATCGTCAACTGTATATGCAGTTTTTGTAAGAGTAATAGTAGTTGAATAAGGTATACCAAACTTCTTATTTTCGTTGGCTGTCGCAGCATTAGCAGGTACGTAAGCTAATGAATTAAGCACATATACATTTCCATCCTCAAGTTCGATGTTATAAGTACCATCGGAAGAATTAGTGTATCCCTTAATTTCAGGTGCAGGAAGTTGTAACTCACCAGTAGAATTTACTTTTATTCCGTCTAATGATACGGTCAATGCATTTCCTGTTTCAGTAGGATGTTCTCCAGTTGTCCAAATATCCGCATACATAACTCCATGTAATGTATATGTACCATCACCATTATCTGTATATGTACCATCAGGTCTTTCAACATTGCCATCGGAATCAACAGCAGCCTGTACGTTAGTTGCCTCAATAGGTGCAATAACTGGACCAGCTGTTAACAACAATGCAGCAATTGTGATCCCCATATATTTAAATTTTTTATTCAAAATCTTATCCTCCCTAACATTTTATTTACTACATAAGATTAGCATGTGGCTGTGACACTATATGACAATTCAGGCCTTACCACTAATCTTTTTCTAAAAATTATTTTCATACTGTTATTTAAATAAGATTATTGAACGTTACTTGCGGGAATCCATTCGTTTGTGGCAACACGGTACATTGTTTGACCATTGATTTGAGCTGTTCTATCAGTTCTCCATGCAGTATTAGCGCCTAATACACGGTTAGTGATTCTTTCACCCTTGCTGTTGTATAAAATTGCTTGTTTATTAGTTGTAATAACTGAATCTACTAACTTAATTTCCAAACCATTATCTACTTTAACCCACTCATTTGTGGCAACACGTAGATAAGTTACACCTTTAACAACTTTTTTCTGGTCAACTTTCCATGCTGTGTTCTTACCAAGACTTACGTTGGTGATTAGTTCACCATTATCGTTATACAATTCAGTACCTGTTGTTGGTGTATATACAGAACTATATGATGCTACTGGTGTTGTCTTATCATCATTTGTGTTTTCATCAGTAGTTGTTGAAGTATTTGTATTAGTATTGGTTGAAGTACCTGTGTTGGTTGTATTTCCTGTATTTGTGTTTGAACCAGTATTTGTAGTACTTCCTGTATTCGTATTTGATCCTGTAGTTTCTAAGTCAGCATCATATGGTAATACAACAACATCCTTAGAAGCTACCTGTTTTGAGTTACCTTCCAAGAATTGAGCCCACCAACCGCCAGCAGCTACAATATGCTCGTTACCATTATCTATAGAAACACTTCCACTCTCAGGATCAGCAACATAATGAACGCCGAAATGGAAAGTTACACCTTTACCACCTTTCTGACTTAATAGCTTATTAATTTCAAAAGCTGCAAGATTTCTCTTAGTTCCACCATCATTTGCCGTTGCCGTTGCAAACACATGATAATTATCATTATCAAAGAAAGCGTCATTTTTATCGTTAAATTGCATAAAAAATTCGGTTGCATTGTGATTATCATCACTAAAAGTTTCCATGATATCACTTTCTGGGGTCAAATTAGAAGAACCCATTGAAAACCAACCATCAGAACCAACAATATAAATTACCGAAACATCATCATTGGTAACCAGAGGAGTATCCTTAGCTAGTCGGATAGTACTCTTCATATCCTTTACCCATTGTTGAGCATGGGATTTTTGTTCAGATGTAATATCAGTGGAATCCTTTAAGCTTTCTTGTCCTTTACGATCTGGAAACATGGTGCTTGTTTCGTAAGCTTCTATATTTTCAGTTGTTGTAGTTGTTGGTGATCCATTCTTTGTATATATTGGCATTCCATTAGCAAGTGTGATACCTATTGGTTGATTTGTTTTGGGGTCTCTCTTCACGCCAAATGTTGTATAATCTTGATTTGCTGTATATCCTTCAATGTGCGGTATTGCGATAAGACTCCTACTATTCATACCATCTCCAATAACACCAACACGATTATAGGGAATTTGAATTTGCTTACCATCTTTCATTGCCGGAAAAGTACCAGAAAGATAATTAATTGGTTGTCCATTATCATCCGTATTCGTTTGAATCATATCTTCCGTTAATGACGTCTTATAAACAGAATTGTCATTTACTGTATCTTCAGCATCATTTAATTCATCATTATTATTACTATTTGTATTAGTATCTGTAGTCACATCTGATGTAGTATTCTTAGTAGTACCTGTAGAGGTTGCATCAGCGTCTGTTTTCTTATCTTCATTTGTATCTGTGCTTGCATCAGCATTTGTATTGGCATCTGTCACTTTACTTGTTTCAGCGGCACTTGTACCTGTCTTAACACTGTCATTTACTGTATCTGCCTTAGCGGTGATCTCTGTTGCAGAATTAAAAACTGGTGCAGCGATAGGAACGACGGTCAACAATGTTGCAGCCGCAATCCCCATATATTTAATCTTTTTGTTCAAAATTTCATCCTCCATAACATTTTGTTTACCATGAAAGACTAGCACACCGCCATGACACGATATGACAATACAAACGCTCCACTAAAATTTTTTTGAAATTTTATTTAATATTTTTTAAAGTCTTAGCCAGATGACCTAAATTATCTGATAAGGCTTTTTTTTCGTCTTCAGACCAGCTCTCCAAAGCAGAATCAATCATCTTAACTCTGGTTTGATCGAGAATCTTTTTCAATTTTTCTCCAGACCCGGACAAGACGATTGAACGAACCCGGGCATCTTGTTCTCCATCCTTTGTTGTAACCAATTGTTTTTGTTCCAACTTGTCGATCTGGCGACTGACGCTAGAGTGACTTTTGCCCAAAATATTGGCCAAATCAGAGACGTTTGTTGGTTGCATGCGGCCAATAGTCACAAACAATTGAAATGAAACAGCTTCTAAATCGACTCCGGCTTGCTTGATAAAAGCTTGATCACGGTCGGTTCGATTAAAGAATGTAACGATGGTAACTAACGATTCGATTAATTGATTATCCATTATTTCATCACCACCACAGCACGAGGATTCAATGGTGCTTGCCAAGCTTGTTCGATATCTTCTAATCCGAATTCATTTACTGACATTACAATTTTTTCTTCTGCGGCCCATTCGAAAACGCCATTGATAGCAGAAAGTAATTCTGGCATCGTGGCACTTTTCACGCCACTGCCCAAAATTTCGATAGCCGATGAACGCAGGATAGCTGATGGCAAGGCAATATCACCTTTTCCGGCTGATGCCCCAATACTGACAAATTTAGTTACATGATGACCACCAAATTGTGCTACGGCTGTCATGATAGCTAGGGCACTGTCACCCCAAAGATAATCCAGAACAACATCAACGCCTGCTTTGAATACTTCTGCTAAATCATCTGTAAATTTCTTGGCACCATCAGCTTTACTCATATCAAAGGCAATTGCTTCATCTGCTTCCAATTTAGCTAATTTGACCGCATTTCTTCCAGTAACAATTATCTTCTTAGCTCCCAAATGATAAGCAATTTTAACGGCTAAAATTCCGGCTGTTCCAGTAGCTCCATTAATTAATACTGTCTGACCAGCTTGAAAATGTGCGCGACTGACTAAAGCTGCCCACGATGACATCCCTGGATTAGCAATAGCGGCGGCTGTAACATCATCGATACCGTCGGGGAGTGGAACCATCAAGTGTTCATTGATCAAAGTTTGTTCAGCAAGTGATCCATAAGGCGCATTAGTAGCTAAGAAATAAATTCGTTGGCCGTTAACTTCCCCCACTCCATCAGTTCCTGCCACATTCGGATAAACGTGACCAGCTGAATAGTGATTTCCCATAGCTCGCATTTTGGTTAGATTACTTAAAGCCGAAGCCTTAACATTTACAAGCACATTTTGTTCCTTAGATTCTGGTTCTTCAAAAGTTGAATAAATTGGTGTAGTTCCTTTTTCTGTAACGATTGCTGCTTTCATAAATTAATTACCTCTTTTTTTATAATTTTATATTTTGTATATTATGTGTGTTTTGCACCTAATCAAAATAACACCATTATGTGCATAATGCAACTAATTTTTTCGTAAAAAAATAGAGCTTATCGAATGACAAGCTCTATTGAATAATTAATTATTCACCATAAGTAGGTTCTGAGTCAAAACTTGCTAATTTTTGTAATGTACGAACCATTTGAGCAACGAATCCAGCTTCATTGTCGTACCAAGCTACAGTTTTAACTAATTGATCTTCGCCATCGCCAACAACTTCTGTTTGTGTTGGATCAAAGATTGAACCATAAGTTGTGTCGATAATATCAGATGAAACAACTTCATCATCATTATATCCGAATGATTCACTACCATCAGTGAATTTCTTGATAGCTGAGTTAACTTCGTCAGCTGTTACTTCTTTATTTAATTTAGTTACCAACTCTGTAATTGAACCTGTAATTACTGGCACACGTTGAGCATGTCCATTCAATTTACCGTTTAATTCAGGAATTACCAAGCCGATAGCTTTAGCAGCACCTGTTGTATGAGGAATGATATTTCCAGCAGCGGCACGCGCAGCACGAACATTTCCACCACGATCAGGACCATCTTGCAATTTTTGAGTTGCAGTATAAGCGTGAACTGTTGTCATTGTACCCACTTTGATACCGAAGCTCTTTTCAACTGCATTAGCCAAAAGTGCTAAACAATTAGTTGTACAAGAACCGGCTGAAACAATATGATCATCGCTTGTTAATGTGTCTTCGTTTACACCATAAACAATTGTAGGCATTGGTCCAGCAGGAGCTGAAATTAGAACTCTCTTAGCACCAGCATCGATATGTGCTTGAGATTTTTCCATTGAAGTATAGAATCCTGTACATTCCAAAACGATTTCTACGTCATCATTATCGACCCATTTCAATTTGGAAGCATCAGTTTCTGCATAAACTTTGATCTCAGTGCCATCAACCACAATAGCATCTTCAGTTGAGAAAATTTTATCCGTCATGAAGCTGCCGTGGGCTGTATCATATTTCAATAGATGAGCCAACATTGCGGGTGATGTCAAATCGTTGATAGCTACAACTTCGAGGTCAGTTTGACCCTTGTCTTGTAGTTCCTTAATCTTACGAAATGCTAAGCGTCCGATTCTTCCGAATCCATTGATACCAATCTTAGTTGTCATAGAAAACTCCTCCATATATAGAAGATAATTTGTTGATCATAACCGACCACAGTTATAATTCTACCAAGATGTTTAGACAAATAATAAAGCGAGCTCTTGAACCGTACAGATTGGATAGTTTCTACCCTCTTAGACGCAAAAACGAACCTTCAGATTGAAGATTCGTTTTTGTGTAAGATTATTTTACTGCATCTTTTGAAATAAATTTGGTGTTTGGATTAGTTCCCGTGTAGTAATAAATGCTATTAAATTCAGAATACTGATTTGGATCCCATTCAGAATTCAAAGACGTGGCATTGTCTGACATTCCAAGTGCAGCGGGTGAACCTGCATAAATTAGTGCTGCACGATGACCAAAATGACCTACCTGGCCAGGACCAAATGAAGCATTATTGTCGTCGTCATACCAACCTTTAATAAGATAATAAGCCACATCACGATCGGAATTTATTCCAGCCCACTTTCCTAATTTTAATATAAAACTATACCCAATACTATATAGATTTTCTGCCGTTTCCCTTTCAGCAGTCGTGTGATTCAACGTATTGCCAACTTGTTGATAAGCACGATGATTAGCATATTCAAACATATCTGAAGACGTAGAAACTTCTGGAGTACCATTAGCACGATGTAAAGCATTCAAATATTGAATAAAGTAATAATTTATTCTTTGAATATTAGGTGTATAACTCGAATCTGGATTACTTTTATCGTACAGTCTCTTCGAATCACTAGCCTTTAAATATTCATTGGTAGCCACTTGATAAAATGTTTCGTTATTATGTGTAAAAATTCTATCAACCAACCAATTAGTATCTGGACCTAAGGCTCTATTAGTAATTAAAGAACCATCTAATCTATATAATCGTACTACATTACCACTGTTGGTAGTGGCTACCTTGGTAACAGCAGCGTCAGCATCATTTTGTGACACTGAAACGGCTCCAATAGCTGCAAAGGACAGTGCTGCAACATATACCAATAATCTTTTTAACTTCATAACCGCTTTCCCCCTATAAACATTGTTTATACCCAGATACTAACAAATGCCTATGACACAACATGACAATTACAGTACTTTATTTATTTTTTTATAAAATTCACGCAAAAAAAATAGACCTTATCAGAATTGATAAGATCTATTAATCTTTTAATCTGTTGCATTAGCAGTATTAGCTGCTTTTGTCTTGTCTTTAGATCTATGTTCGTATCTGTAGTAAAGTCCGAATCCGACTAAACCAAAGACGACTGGTCCAATAATTGTCCAAAGAGCATCTGTATATGCACCTTCCATGATTGGTTGGAGCAATGTAAAGATAATGGCAAAAGCCAAAACTAGGAAGACAACTGATGTAACAGTCCACATAGCTTTTTTATTCTTATAGAAGAAGTATGGTTTTTCAATATTCTTATTCATATTAAAGAATGGATATGCACCAACTAAGAATAAATATGGAACCGTTGTAGAAACATTAGCCATCAATGTCAAAACGTTATAAAGTGCTTTGGCATTCTTACCACCCATATCAACAACTAAGATAAGAACGATAACAACAGCGGCTTGAATCCACATTGCGTAAGCAGGCATACCATGTTTATTTAACTTTGTAACTTTTGAAGGCCACAAATCTTTTGGTGTACCCAAGATGAATGATTTCAATGGTGAATAAATCAAAACAAAGAAAGCACCCATGTAAAGAACGAACATATCGAAACCTGTAAATCTAGCTAACCATTCACCTAAGGCGATGGCAGCGGCACTACTTAAACCAATATGACTACCAAATTGGTAACCAAGATTACTCATCATAACGTAAGTAATATTACCTAAGTTAACATTACCTTTAGCGATAACAGCGTTCCAGTTAGTACTCATTGCCCAACAAAAGATTGTTAGTGAGTAAACTAAAGCCATAATAACGGCCGCAATTAAAACACCACGTGGAAAATCCTTCTTAGGATTCTTCATACTATCAGTAACACCACCAACGGATTCCAAACCACCATATGCAAAGATTGCATAAACGATAAAGGAAACCATCCCTAGTGGTGAAGCAAAGGCAGGATTAGCAGAATGAATAAAGGTATCCAAACCATTGATAGGTTCAGCTGTATGGAATCCTGACATGAATAAAACTGCCAAACTTAAAACAAAGAAAATAACTTGTAAGGCGATTGTCATGATTCCACCAAAGTTAGAAATCTTAGAAATCTTGTCAATACCTTGTGAAGCAGTATATGTAACAAAAATGATCCATAGAACAGCTAAAATACCAATAACTTGTGTAGCACTTAATCCAAAGAGACCCCATGTTTGTGTAACATCATGTCCTGCAAACATTGTTGAAAGTGGGATCCAAACTTTTGAAGAAGTTGACACTAGCCAAACTTCCCATGAAGCTAACCACATAAAGGTACCGATGAAAGCCCATTTTGCACCAACGGCTCCCTCGATCCAGGAATAAATTCCACCCTTTGCTTCATTAAAGGCGGCACCATATTCGGCTACCATGAATCCTACAGGTAGGAAGAATAAAAGTGCGGCGAAGATGTACCAAATAATACTTGCCAATCCCATTTGCTCGTAAGCAACTGTTGTATTAGCGAATCCAAAGATTGCCGTGAAGATCATCATTATTAATCCAAATAATGTGATTGTTTTTTTCGGCGAATTACTATCATCCATTTTTTAAAACCCCTCATTTAATTTTCAATGTACGAATTTTTACAAATTCATATCTGTCTTGAAGTTAAGAGGTGAAAAATCAGTCGAGTCCGTAATTAATTGAGCAATTAGCTCTTTATAACCATCCATTGAAATTTTTGCCATTTCAAAAGAGGCTTTTGTTAAATAATTAGGTAATTCCTCATCATCTTTGCTTGAAGCTTGTTCATCAAAATCACGTAATTTATTACGCAATGTGATGTTAATCGCCTCTTGCTTGTCTTGGAACATTTTTCCAAGTTCTTTATAGTGACCATCTAATAAAACTCCGGCCAGTTTATAAACCCAATAGGCTGACTTACTGTCGTATGGTAGTTTGCCAATCTTGTATTCTTCAGGAGTATCGGTAATTCCCATATAGAAAGGAACATAGACACTTTGTGAAGCTACACCCATTGCTAACCACTGCACACAGGCAATCTCAGGAGCCATATTTGGTCTTATTTGTAAGACATGTGACTCTTGAGTTTTAGCCAAACTGATTGGGCGATAACGTTTGTTATCTTTTGATTCGTTCAACGGATCATAAGGCGTCTTTTGGAAATGTGAAGCCAAGTAATCTTGAGCATCATCGACACTCAATAAACGATTAGCCTTTTTGATAAAGGACAAGTTTTCACTTTCAGGACTTTCATCCGTCTTGCCGGAAAACTCTTGTTGGCCCCACCAAACCCGTGGCGTACTATAAATCTCATCGGACAAATCATGTGTTCCAAAAATTTCTCTAAAATTGAACGTATCTGGTCTAGCATTCAAGTGATTATCGGCGACAAATTTTTGAATATCCTTGTGATACAAGAAATTCTCATGATCGTCAAAATCAATATCTTGAATTGCTAGTTGGTTGGCTACCACAGCGTAGCTATCGTCGGGAATACGCTGTGCTACCCAATAGTGACCTGATCCACTTTCGAAGTACCAAACCTCATCTTTATCCGAGAAAAGGACTCCGTTAGTTTCACAAGTTCCGTATTTTTCAATAATTTCACCTAAACGCAAAACACCTTCTTGAGCTGTCTTGACGTAAGGTAAAACTACTGTAATCATAGCTTCCTCACCAATACCATTTTCTTCAAGAGGATCTGCACCTAAAACACGTTGGTTAGCATAAGCACTTTCGGTAGCACTCATCCCAACTCCGTATTCATTAAAGCCATCCTCTTCGAACAGCCCCTCTTTTGAGGTCCATTCAGGAGTAGCAGAATATTTATTGCGAATTTTAGGTAAGTCCATTTGAAAATCATTGGCTTGAGAAACAAATCTTTGTTGCTCAGTAAATTCTTTATGTTCATGAATCACAAAATGCTTTGGCCAGGATGCTTTAGCGTCTTCGTTTCTACCAATAATAGTAGAACCATCGACAGTCGCACTCTTACCAATTAAAATGCTGGTACATGCAGACAAAGAACTCTTGTTGTACTCTAATGCCATCAAATCACCTTACTTAAATTTTACTGCAGTACCATATGCTGCAACTGTTTCCATATCAGCACTGATAGAATCGGAATCAAAACGCATCATGACTACAGCATCAGCACCCATGTCAATTGCATTTTGTCGCAGACGACTAATTGCAATATCACGAGCTTCTGTTAGTAGTTCAGTGTAAGCTTTAATTTCGCCACCAACGATGTTTTTAAATCCAGCACCGATATTCTTAACGACGTTCTTTGATTGAGTAGTCAATCCGAAAACTTCACCAATAATTTCGTATTCATGTCCTGGAATATGCTCAGTTGTAGTTACCAAAATCTCGTTCTTATCCATTGATTCACCTCACAAAAATATTTATTTCACTCCATTAAATAATGTAACACATTCAAAAGGTATTATGAGTAGTTATTTAGAATTTAATTACACTATTTTTAAGGAGATTAAAAAAATAAAAGCGCCATCACACCTATTGTGACAGCACTTTTAAAGAATAACACTTGATTTTTATTTATCAGTTTTCTCATTTACCTTATGAGCAACCTTATCAACTGCTTCATCTACTTTATCCTTAGCTTTACCAACCGCTTCTTGAACTTTACCTTTTAATTCTTGTTTGTCGTTACCAGAAGCCTTCCCTAAGGCTTGATTTGTTTTACCTTTGATTGCATCTTTTTTGCTATCAACACTCATAATAAAACTCCTCTCATATCTTTAATATGATTAAAGCTTAGCAAGTTTCCTGTTGATTCAGCAAATTAGAAGCTTTCACGTCAAAAAAATTTAAACTAATGGATTGTTGCAACTGCTTGACAGATAAAATAAGTCACAGCTATAACAATACACAACTTTAAAATGACCACATTACGATCAATTCTTTCTGATCTTCTTCTTTTACGCAATCTATCAATTCTCGTCATTTGTTACACCCGCTTTCGTTCTTACGGTTCTATTTTATAATACTTCGATTGTAATGGTCATTTCTTAAAGAATCCTTAAGTATTATCCACAACTTCTTTGAAATTCTTCATCATATATCGTTTAGTTACGATAAAACCTAATAGATGATAAAAATATGACTTCCATTTATAATGAATACGTAATTACTATTGACATTACAGCGTTTTTTTTATAACATTTTAGTGTTGTTTAATATTTTATATTAATGGGCATTCGCCAAATGGTAAGGCAGCGGACTCTGAATCCGCAATTTATTGGTTCGAACCCAATATGCCCAATATATATATCAGGAAATCCTATATCGAGGGTTTCTTTTTTTTGCATTGAAGTAACTATTATTATTTATTAATAAACGTAAATTAGCCATATCCATAAATAAGAATCATAATCGATTGTCAATGCAATTTGTTTCGTGCTATTATCAATACGTAAACGAAGACATTAAAAAAGACTAAAGAAGGCAATCTTCAGTCCCAAAAGCCTTAATGTCGTCGCCTAAATTACATTTGAATAAATTACTTTTGGGTCAGATATGCCAGTGTCTGGCCCTTTTTTGTATCTAGTGCTTTGTTTCCTTGATCAATAGCAATACAATTATCAAATTTTCTTAATTGACGGTTTTTATAAAAATAAGCTATCTGTTCTCATATTTTGAGACAGGTAGCTTATTTTTGTCTATCCAAATCTACTCATAATATATCTAATACCGTAACCAATGTAGTAAATGCCGACAAGCATTGAGACGCCAATCATTAGTACAGTAATTGGCCACTTACTTTTTGGTGTCATGCTTAAAATTTGAATAGTCAGCGCCCAGCCAATGAACCAAGACACCATGTTGACTTTTCTTAAATAGTAATTAATAATTACAGCCAAAAATCCAAATATAGCTAAAACTATTACTTGTGCCAAAATATTTAATGACGGTGGGGCCAACGCTATTAAACTAAATGAAACAGCTCCCCAAATATCGCCAATTAACAAACCAACTGATAAAGCTAAACCACTATCCCTACTGATCATTACCAAACCCGCTGTCATCAAGGCCACTGCACCAGTAGTGAAACCAAACATAGTTGAAAGTGCGGCCCAGATAGGTGGCAAAATGGCGACGGCAATGGCTTGAACATATACCCTTTTCATCTTGATCATCTCACAATTTTCAATATGGTTTTATATCCATCTTTTTTGCCGCTATTTAAACATCATTTTAATCATTATGCTATTAATTAGGTTTTAAAAAATAAGAGTTATAAGTGTAGCAAATTAGCAATAAACTACTGTCACAAACGAAAGTATAGACGAATATTCAAGATGTCTTTTCTCCAAAAAAAAGAACATCCTATTAAATACCAGCTAAGATGTACTTTTTAGAATGACCTTATTTATGCTTATTTCTTTTCCTTAGTTCCAGAATCCAAAATACTAATCGATTTATCAATCGATTCAAAAATTTCTGTATTTAGAAGTTCAATGATCGAACTCAATCTCCGATACTCATGGGACAAAACATTTTTATTGATTTGATCGTCATTTATACGTTTAAGTTTCAAATTGTAATCCATTAAAGCATTTATTCTGATTTTTGAATCATCCAGCTCACATAGTAAGTCGTCGATATCATCCATATTATAAGTTCTGGTTAGATTTTTCTCTTTAACTTCGTCCATAATAAATACTCCCTTCAGGTCACAAGCAAATTGACATTATTTCTATCGCCTATTTGTAATTCGCTTGTTTGACCTTTATTTTAATAGCTTTCGAAGTTAAAGCTAGTCTATTATCCAGAATGTAAATTTTTATTTTGTTGTGGTAACTCCTACTTTATATTCCAAAATTATATATCTTTTATTTTCAAAAGTTATATTCTATGTTAAACTAGTCTCGTTTTGCTGAAAAAGTATCAGCAGTTTACATTCAGAAAGGACGAGACAAACATGCATTTAAGTACTACTGAGAAGAGAAATTATCTAATTGGGTTTTCATTCATTATTGTCATGGTAGCGAGTGCCACCTTATTAAACGATATGGAAATCATTTTACCGGAGATAGGAGCCTTAACGGCCGGGACGTGGATTTATCAAAATGGAGGCTGGATCAATCAACCTTTGAAGATTTTTCTAGCTCCATCAGGAACGGCTATCATTGGTTTTCTGATCAATCAGTTAGCAATCGGCTACGCTCAAAAAGTTCTCTTAGGTCTACTTCTAATGCTAATTTTGTTACGTGTCCTGCACTCAAATTTAGCACCTTCGTTTGCGACGGGACTATTGCCGATCATTATTAACGCTACACACTGGTCATTCATTATTGCCATTCTACTATTCACCTTAGTATTGACAATTGGTGTCTTCGTTCAAGGCAACTACAAAGAAACAACACCGAGTTCGATCATCAAAAAACATCACATGCTAATTTTTGCCATCATGGCACTGATTTGGGTCGGTGGTGTCTGGTTCTTTGGTTTCTCACAGATGGCCGCCATCCCGCCGATTATGGTTGTGTTCTTTGAGGTTTTGCAAAAACCCGAATACAGTTGGAAAATGGCTCTCAAGCACTTTATTGCTTTAGTTGGTGCCGCCAGCATTGGCGTTTTAGTTCACACTTTTATCAGCTCGTGGTTAATTTCAGCTATCATTGCCCTACCACTGGTATTTGTTTTACTTCAACTTTTAAAAATCAAGTTACCAGCAGCCTTTGCTTTTCCACTTCTAGCTCTCGTTTTGCCTACTAATATGTTTCACATGTTGCCCCTAACCGCTGTTTTAGCGACGCTCTTTTTCTTAGGTTCAATCGTACTTCTCAAAAAATATTTCACTCCTATAAAAGTAGAAAATGACTCTCAAATTTAATGAGAGTCATTTTTTCATCTTACAATTCCCAGATCGATCATTGACTGAGCTGTGGCAATAATGGCTGTCTTGGCAGAACGAGGATTCCATCCTAACAAGTCCTTAGCCTTTTCGTTGCTAGTTCCGGCGTATTTACCAACAATCGAAGCAATCATTCTTAATTGAGGATTAGATAACGCTGCCGTTTTCACAACTACATTAGGAATCGTCTTTGTCGGGATATTTTTAGCGTAATCAGGAAACTCATTTCGTAAAATATCGGCCACATCCATCATCGACAAAGTTTCACCAGTTGTAGCTAAGAATCTTTCTCCGTTGGCCTTTGGTGAGGTCATAGCCAAGATATGTAAGCTGGCTACGTCGCGAACATCAACATAACCTGAATCAACCTTAGGTAAAGCCTTAATCCTGCCCTCTAGCATTTGTTGAATCTGAATGTTGGAATGGGAGTACTTAGCTGACAGAACTGGTCCCATAACCCCAACTGGATTGACAGTTGCTAATTCTAACCCATCTCCTTGTTTCTTGATAAAATCCCAAGCAGCCATTTCTGACATCGTCTTTGATTTTTGATATGGATGAATATTTTTGGCAGACAGATCTGACCAATCTTTTTCAGTGTACGGTGTCGTGCGGTTCTTATGACCAGCAAAAACAGCGCCATAAGCTGATGTCAAAACTACTCGTTTAACTCCAGCATCCTTCGAGGCTTTTAGAACACGCAAAACTCCATCTACGGCTGGACGAATCATTTCATCCTCATTTTTGAAGTTAAGCTTTGGGGTTGGTGAAGCCACGTGAATAACATACGTTGCACCACGCATAGTCTCTTCCCAATTCTTATCCGAGGACAAATCTGCTTGAGCAAATGACAGGTCGGAAAAATCTTTTACTCCGCCATTGAATAGCATCTCTTTGATGACATCTTCTTTTTTAGCGGCACGAACTGTCGTCCTGACGGCATAGCCTTGTTGTAATAATTGCAAAATAATGTGAACTGCGATAAAACCACTACCACCGGTAACGACTACTAATTGTTTTTTCATATTTAATAACTCCATTTTCATTTTAACTGACGTTTCACTTGTAACGTGCATGAATGTATCCTACTATGTAAGAAACAGTTGCTCAAGTAAATCGGAAGCATCTGTGACAGAATGGAGAAAGTGTTATGGCAGCGACCGAGCATTCACAGAAAATCAAACAAGATTCCCAGCAATATCTCATCACCGCACTATTACAATTATTAAAGACTAAGGATTTTAACGATATCACTGTTACTCAAGTTGTAAAACGAGCTGGTGTTAGTCGAATGGCCTTTTACCGTAACTTTGAAAGTCTAGACGACGTTTTGATAGCCTATATCGAACCCAAAATAAATGCTAGTTTTGAAAATATCATCAATCGCATCCCTCAAGATCAAAAGCTGAACGCCTTGGGTTCATTCTTTGAAGAAATAGCTGACACTTTGAAAATGGCCGTTAATAGGCACTATGAATCGATCATTCAGGATATTTTCAATAAAAATATGACCAAATTTTACGATCAAACTATGAATTGGAGTCAGTTCTCCCCTATGCAACGCAAATACTGGGTCAAATTTATGAGTGCTGGTGTCTATGCGATTTGGCGTGAATGGCTGATCAGTGGTCAAAATGAGACCATCAATGACATTCATGTCCTGTTGGCCGATTTTCAAATCTCAACCCTAAAAGCTTTAGAAAATGAAACGACAAAATAGTACCACCGACAAGAACTCCACCGACTATTAGGGTACTAACAGCCATAAATTTAAAAACTGATTTTACTGTATCCATAGTTATACCTCACGATGTTTTTTTGACGAAAAATGATACCACTAAGACTAAAATAATAGCTCCTATCAACGAAGGGATAATCGCCATCCCCGCTAGTTGTGGACCCCAGGCTCCTAATATTCCCTCACCTAGAGCTGATCCCACAATACCAGCTAAAATATTGCTGATCCATCCCATTGATTTTCCATTATTAGTAATGGCACCCGCAAGAGCACCAATAATAGCTCCGACAATGATTACCCATAACCAGTGCATAAGATTACCCTCCTTAATAATATTTATATCCTAATATTATTAAATTCCAGTAAGTTACGCACGAAATATGCTACTGAAATGGATTACCATATTTTTTACAATACTCGTAGAATCCATTATCATACAATTCAATCAAAGGTTTTAATTGCTCATCAGGCAAAAACTGGATTAATTTTAAAACAGCTTCAGTAAAATCTAATGCAGCTGTACCATTAGCAGTTACTAAATTCCTATCACTAACTACTTGTTGAGGTAGAAATTGATCAGAATTATCGTATTCTGAGTAATTCTTCCAAATTGCTTGGGAGTTTCCCGTATGTTTATAACCAGTCAACAATCCATTTTTAGCTAAGTAATCAACAGCACCACAGATAGCACCAACCGGTTGATTATTGTCTAATCTATCAGAAATTAGTTCTTTTAATTTTTCATTCTCAACATCCCATGAGTTTCCACCAATTAGAACTAACAAATCAATTTGTTCAGGTAATTCATCAATTTGATAATCAACTATTGTTTTGAACCCACCAATGGATGTCACCTCATCGGTTAAGGAGGCAGTCTTAACTGTCCATTCAGAATTCTGATTTAATTGACTTGATAAATAAGAACCCTCCCAGTCTGCATATTCATTTAATATAAAAAAGATTGCTGTTTTCATTAATTAATGACTCCTTTGATATTTTAAATTTTATATAACAATTAATCATAACGTAATATCAACAACTATACATTCAAAAATGCGTTCATACGCAACCAATACATATGGTTGATATGAGCACCTTTTTAATTTAAAGACATTTTTAAGCCAAAATCTATAGTAATCCTCCAAACTAAGAATCAAACTACTATTTAGTCTGGAACAAAAACGGGAAATGCGTTCAGCTATGAAATTATTGTTATCGGCTTTGCCGATTACAATAAGGCCGACTTTGGAAATCCATTATTTTACACAAAGTGTAAAATAATTAGTTTCGAATCGCGCCCATAGCGTTCCAATGCATTTCCCGTTTTTGTGGAGGACGACAATTTAAGCGTCATCCCCCCTTTCATACTATTTAATAATATTCTTATTTTTATCTCTAATATTAACAATCAAAACAATAACAAACAGTACAACCGTAACTAGGAAAACATTGTGCATCCCTTCAATAATTATCTTTTGCATTGAAGGAATTAAACTAGCTTCCGAGTTTTGGTTAGAACTAATGAATCTATCAACTTGTTGGAATGGTACATTAGGATATTTAACTAACTCATGATTAATCGACAAATTAAAGACTAATCCCAAAATACCGGTCATAACTGTCTGTCCTAAGGTTCTACCTAGAGTCAACATTGATGAAGCTGTACCTACGTCATTTTCTGGCACTACTTCCTGAGAAATCAAGGTATTCATGGTAATAATGATACCTAGACCACCACCGGTAATAGCAGCAATGATGTAGAACATTATCATTGGGAAATTGAGACTAGCAAAGACTAATAGCAAGTAGAACAGCATCTGAATTATGAGAACAGGAATTGCAATCCTTTTGGGAATAAACTTTTTAACCAATATCCCTACTAAGAATGATGCTGGCAACCACAATACCGGACTGGGTGTTATTGCCAAACCTGCGATTGATGCGGAAACTCGATAAACTGATTGCAACCAAATTGGGAAGTAGATCTGAAAACTTATCTGAACTCCACTTAGCAATAGTGTTGTCAAAATTTGAACTTTAAACAATTGATTTTTAAAGAGTGGCAATGGAATAATTGGATCGTCTGATCTTCTTTCTGAATAGACCAAGACCACTGTGGAGATAATTAGGATAACAAGCATTACTAAGATCAATGGAATCGACAATCTAGTCTCACCGATCAACTGTAGAAAAATCAATAGTGAAACTAATGTTGCTGTAAGACTGAGAGTTCCTTTGTAATCAATGTTAGCTTTTTTATCTTTTACTTTTCTGCTTTCGTCAAACCCTATCAAAATTAGAATTAGCACGATTATTCCTAAGGGTACATTGATAAAGAATATCCAGTGCCAATTCAATCTATCAACAACAAAACCGCCGATCAGTGGACCCAACAAAGCTGAGATCCCCCAACCGGTATTATTCAAAGCTATGATATTTGAACGTTTGTCATACGGAAACAGGTCAGCAATTATGGTGAATGTCATTGGCATAACTGCTCCGGCACCAAATCCCTGAATGGCTCTGAAAATAATCAACAGATAAATATTAGGCGCTATCCCTGAAAGGAAAGATCCTAATAAGAAAATAATTAAGCCACTGACGAATATCGGTTTACGCCCCAATTGATCAGATAGCTTCCCATATACAGGTGTGCTGACAGCTGTCGTCAACAAATACATTGCAAAGACCCAACTTTGTAAAGCCAAACCATTCAATTTACTAATAATCGTCGGCATGGCTGTGGTAACAATTGTCGTTTCTACCGAAGTCATGAAAGTCGCGATAAAAATAGCAATCATCGTTAATATTAAATCTAACCGCTTATTTTTTAACATGATGAAAGCTTCCTTTTATTGTTTTCGTGACAGGATTATAGACCAAAGTTAAAAATATTTATAAAATATGGTACCAAAAATACAATTCGACATTTATTAATCGCCATATTATTGCAATGACTTGCTTCTTTATATAACATATTTAGTGATGAAAGCTTCATATTAAAAGAAAAGAGTGATTTCGTAATGGAAAAAACGTTGATCGTCAACGCCGGCAGTTCATCCCTAAAATGGAAATTATTTGAAATGCCCTCCGAAAAAGTTTTGGCAAGTGGTACTGTGGAAAGAATCAATGCCCCTGCTTCCTTCTTCAAGATGAAATATAATGGTAAGAAATTTGAAAAAACACAAGATAATCTAACTCAGAATCAAGCTGCACAAATGGTTTTTGAGGAATTGCAAAATCTAGATATCATTAAGGATCTATCTGAAATTACCGCCGTAGCACACCGTGTCGTAGCCGGAGGTCAAGTTTTCAAACATGCCGTTGAAATTACTCCTGACGTGTTGAAACAAATCAAAGCACTCAGTGACTTTGCCCCACTTCACAATCCTATGGAGGCTAAAGGAATCGAAACGATGGCACAGACTTTGCCTAACGTAAAACAATATGCCGTCTTCGATAGTCAATTTTTCACTGATTTACCTGAGAAAAATGCTATCTACAGTTTGCCTTATGAATTAACTAAGAAATATCAAATCCGTCGTTATGGCGAACACGGTATTTCCCACAGTTATTTGACTGAACGTGCTGCAAAATTACTCAACAAGCCACAAGCAGACGTTAACTTGGTCACAATGCATCTAGGCAGTGGTGCCTCTCTAGCCGCCGTTAAAAATGGTAAAGCTTTTGATACTTCAATGGGATTCACACCTCTAAATGGTGTCACAATGGGAACACGTTCCGGAGACATCGATCCCGCCTTAGTGCCCTTTTTAATGAAAGAATTAAAACTCGATGATCCACAACAAGTTCTAGACATCTTCAACCAAAAATCAGGACTCTTAGGAATTGCCGAATTCTCATCTGATATGCGTGATATTAAGGCTCAAGAAGATACTAACGAACAAGCTAAACTAGCCATCGATATCTTCGTTAACCGCGTTGTTAAATACGCCGGAAGTTTCCTAACTGAATTGCATCACGCCGATGCCCTAGTCTTTGCTGGTGGTATCGCTGAAAATAACGCTTGGTTAAGAAAACAAATCATCGATGAACTCGCTATTTTCAATGTAAAACTAGACGACAAATTAAATGAAGCCGCTCAAGAAGGATTGATCAGTAGTCCTGACTCAGCTATCAAAGTATTCTTGATTCCGACTGACGAAGAATTAATGATGGTTCGCCAAGTCGCTAAGATTCAAAACTAAATTTTTCAACATAAATGTGTGACAAATCCACTTAAAAGTAAAAGTCCCCATGACTCAGAAGTTGAGTTATGGGGGCTTTTTGTTTCTCAATTTTGTGAAACAGTATATTGATTGACAATACAAATTGTCTGGTTTATTTTGTACGTATGGTCAAATATTATTAATTAAATAATATAATAATGACTTTTTTAACGTCCAAAATTTACCTGACGACGAAAAAAGCTGGGCATTTGAAAGGAAGTTAATTTAATTGCAGAGGATAAGTTCAGAAAAAGTAGAGAGAATTGGGACAATCGCTAGTGCGATGTCTGTTTTAATGTACGTTTCTTATATTCCCCAGATTATCTCCAACCTATCTGGTAGTAAGGGAAATCCTATTCAACCACTCGTTGCTTTTATCAACTGCACCATTTGGACAGCTTATGGATTACTCAAGAAAGAAAAGGATTGGCCTATCGTATGGGCAAATATTCCTGGTATCTTTCTTGGAGCAGCAACATTCATCACTGCAGTATTTAATTTTGGTTAATTTGAAGATTTAAAAACGGTATCTATAGTTATCCTATAGATACCGTTATTTTTTACTTCAATAAACCTTTTTTAACCAAATAATCATGAGCCACAACACTGGCTTTCTTATTCTTAACACTGACTTGATAATTCATCTTCTGCATATCTTCAGCAGAGATCTTACCAGCCAACTTATTCAAACTCTTAACGACTCCAGGATTCTGCTTAGCAAAACTCTCATTCATCAATGGTGCACCCTGATATGGTGGGAAGAAATGCTTATCATCCTTCAAAACTACCAAATGATACTCGGCAACTTCTGGATCAGTCGTATAACCATCTACTAAATTAACACGGTCATTGGCGATGGCCTTATAACGCAAGGACGGTTCCATTCGTTTAATGTTAGCAAAGTCTAAGTCATACTCTTTCTTTAATCCTAAATAACCATCAGCCTGGTTAGAAAAGTCGGGATCAAATCCAGCAATAACTTTATCATTCACTCGTTTCAAATCGCTTAACTTAGTAACATGATATTTCTTAGAAAACTCTTTAGTTACGGCCAAATCATAACCGTTCTCATACTTCATTGGTTTTAAGAAACTCATATTTTCTTGCTCGGATAGTTCTTCTTTGGCAATTTGATAGGTCTTTTCTGGATCTTTTGGTGTCGGCTTATCGTATTTTACCAAAGCTTCCAAAACTGTTCCGGTAAATTCTGGATAAATATCAACATCTTGACGTTTCAATGCTTTGTACAAGAAAGTTGTAGCTCCAAAATTAGGCTTCAAAGTTACCTGAGCTTTGGGATTATCCTGTTTGATCAAATCTTTGTACATGTTGATCAAAATTTCAGGCTCACTACCTAGTTTACCAGCAATTGTTATCTGAACTGGTTGTGGTTTGGTCATCTGATAAACTTTATTACCACCAAATCCTAGTAACAATAAGAGTACTACAATGCCACTCGCATAGATTCGACGATTTGAAGAACCAATAAATTTCAAGAGTCCACTGAAAATAAAGGCCAATAAAGCTGATAGAACACCACCGATAATTAGGTAATAATTATTATTTTGTTGAATACCCAACATAATATAATCACCTAAACCACCGGCACCAATGAAGGCAGCTAATGTTGCTGTACCAATAATCATGACCAAAGCAATTCTGATTCCGGAGATAATCATTGGCAAAGCTAACGGAAATTCTAGTCGTTGTAATCTTTTCCACTTCGACAATCCAAAGGCAACCGCAGCTTCCTCCAGATTAGGATCAATATTGGTCAATCCGGAATAAGTATTTTGGTACAAAGGCATGATAGCATACATTGTTAAAGCTACAACTGCCGGTACCGTTCCAATCCCTACAATTGGAATCAACAATCCCAACAAGGCCAAACTAGGAATCGTCTGAATGATCCCAGCAATCTGTAATCCCACTTCACCAAAGCGGCGATGGTTTCGTAACAAAATAGCCAGCGGTATTGCGATTAGCATGGCAATCAATAGTGAAATAAATGAAATACCAATATGCTGATACAGTGATTTGAAAATTTCAGCACGTTGGCTGACCATCGTTTGTAATAACATTTGCATTATTGATTGTCCCCCTCTTTTTCAAAGTAAGCTAACAACTGTTGAGGGGTCAATGAGTATGACTTACCCTGATAACTAAATTTTATTTCGGCGTGGTCTTTTAAACTGTTAACCAGTTCACCAAAAAGCTCAACTTCTGGATATTCGGTTGAATTAGGAATTTCCGTTAAAACTTTGGAACCAATCAAGAAGTCCATATTCCACCAATGTGGCGTTCTAGCACCAAAGAATTTCTTAACAAAATCATTGGCCGGATTTTGCATGATTTCATGTGGTGTTCCAACTTGTTGAATCTCGCCCTGATTTAAGATGGCAATTCTCTGCCCCATCCGCAAAGCCTCTTGCATATCATGGGTTACAAAGACAACTGTCATCTTATATTTAGCATGCAATTTTAAAACTAAATCCTGTGATTTACGTCTTAAAACCGGATCCAAAGCACTAAAAGATTCATCCATTAAAACTAATTTAGGACTGGTTGCCAAAGCACGGATAATAGCAACACGTTGTTGTTGACCACCAGATAACTCGTCTGGCATTCTTTTAGCATATTTTTTAGGATCAAGTTCAACTGATTCCAATAATTCAGCTGCACGTTTATGACGTTCTACCTTTGAAACACCCTTTTGTTCCAGTTGAATGGCAATATTATCTTCTACATTCAGATTAGGGAATAAACTGCTATCTTGTAGAACGTAACCCATGTCGAGACGTAATTTCTGTACGTCGTAATCCTTGATCTTTTTGTCAGCAAAATAGACGTCGCCATCGGTGGGTACTGTCAGTTGGTTTAACATTCTCAATAATGTTGTTTTACCGCTACCACTGGGACCGACTAATACGAACAATTCTCCGTCATTGATGGTTAAATTAATATCATGTAAAACAGAGTTTTTTTCGTATTTCATCCCTACATTCTTATACGTTATCAACTTATTTCCCCTCTCCGAAACTAACTTACCTTAATAATAAATATCTTCTAACTTTTAAACAAAAAATTAGCACAATAATATCAATTTACTTGTTACAGAATAAACTGTACATCTACGTTACAGTCAAGTTTTTTAACAACTGTTTATAACGATATACTTACTTCAAAGGGCAGTACATTCATTTAATTAAGTCTTTGAGGGAAATTTTATTATTTTTTAAAGTGAAATAAGAAGGCCAAAATGATAACCACTTTATATTGTGGTAACCATTTTGACCTTCTTTAGGGTTATTTTATTATCTTTTCGAATCCAATCATATCGGCAACTCCAGCTCTTTGAATGACTCCTCTTTTATCGAAACCATTTTTTAATAAACTGTGTTGCATTGATTTATTATTTTCATAAGTATCAGTTCGCAAACTATGTACCCGATGTACAGAACACTTGGCGGTTGCAAAATCTAACAACTCTGTTGCTAAACCTTGACCTTTACTTTCATTATCAACTGCAACTCGATGAATCGTTGCATAAGCACTATTAATTTTCCAATTCTCACCGGAAATATTGCTATATTCTGGCTGAACAGTAAAAGTCAATGTCATGATTGCTAATACTTTTCGATCTACTTCGATAACGTAACACTCATGATTATGGATATCCGCTAAAATAACTTCTGAAGTCGGATAATTATTTTGCCACTGATCAATATTATTAGCTTTAAAATAATTTTGAGCTTGACCAATCAATTCCATGATTCTATCTAAATCACTTATTTTAGCTTCTCTAATAGCCATAATCATACTTCCTAACTAATTAAAATTCAGCATTACCAGGTGTTCTTGGGTAAGCAATGACGTCACGAATATTTTCCATACCTGTGATGTACATAACCAATCTTTCAAATCCAATACCGAAACCTGAGTGAACTGTACCACCGTACTTACGTAATTCTAAGTACCACTTGTAGTCTTCTTCGTTCATATCTAGTTCTGACATTCTCTTTTCAAGTTTATCAAGACGTTCTTCACGTTGTGATCCACCAATTAATTCACCGATTTCAGGTACTAACAAGTCGGCTGCAGCAACGGTCTTGCCGTCGTCATTGGCACGCATGTAGAAGGCTTTGAATTCCTTAGGATAGTCTGTGATGAAGACTGGCTTCTTGTAAACTTTTTCTGATAGGTAACGTTCATGTTCTGATTCTAGATCAAGTCCCCAATATGGTTTGATTTCGAATTCAACATCTGTTGCTTTTTCAAGAATGTCGATAGCATCTGTATAAGTAACGTGAGCAAACTCTTCGCCTGCTGTTGCTTTCAGGCGGTCGATCAATGTATTATCAACGTTTTCATTCAAGAATTCTAGTTCTTCTTTAGCGTTGTCCATAACGTAGTTGATAACATATTTAAGTAACTCTTCGGAACAATCCATCTCATCTTTAAGATCAGCGAATGCCATTTCTGGTTCGATCATCCAGAATTCGGAAGCGTGACGTCCTGTATGTGAGTTCTCTGCTCTAAAAGTTGGTCCAAATGTATAAACGTTTCTGAAGGCTAGAGCAAATGGTTCTACTTCTAGTTGTCCACTAACTGTTAGGTTAGTTTCTTTCTTGAAGAAGTCTTCGTTGTAGTCAACTTTACCATCGTCTGTCTTTGGTACGTTGTTCATATCCAAAGTTGTTACTTGGAACATTTCACCGGCACCTTCGGCATCTGAACTTGTGATGATTGGTGTGTGAACGTAAACGAAGCCGTTGTGTTGTAGATATTCGTGGATAGCAAATGCTGCTAGTGAACGAATTCTAAATACTGAATAGAAAGTATTTGTTCTTGGACGTAAGTGAGCAATTGTTCTCATAAATTCATATGAGTGAGCTTTCTTTTGTAGTGGATAATCTGAATCTGAAGCACCCTCTTCAACTACTTGGGTTGCATGGATTTCAAATGGTTGTTGAGCTTTAGGTGTTAGTGCTACTTCACCAACAACTTTAATTGTTGTACTGATTGGGAACTTAACTACATCAGCATAGTTGTCCATATCACTTGTAATAACAACTTGTACATTCTTGAAGAATGAACCGTCATTTAATTCGATAAAACCTACTCGTTTTGAACCTCTGATTGTACGAATCCAACCAGAAAGTGTGACTTGATCACCGTCAGCAAATTCTTTTTTGTATAAATCTTTAACTAAAACGTCTGTCATTGCTTTCTCTCCTCTTCAACTCTGGAATACTGTAGACGAAAAAAAGATCCTCCATCCCCAATAAAAGGGACGAAAGATCTTTCCGCGGTACCACCCAAGTTTTTAAAAAAACACCTCAAAAGTACATTAAAATACTCTCCAATTATAACGTACTGGGTCACGTCTAAACCTACTCTCAATGATTTCAGCTAGAATAACAAAGATGTTTTTCCCATATACCGACACGTTAAGTTCTCACTTTCCTTAACTCCCTGTGGATAAAGTATACAGTACTCCTTCTTTTAATATCTTTAGATATTTTAATTTTCTTAAATGTAGCATATTTTCAACCAAATTGTAAAGTAGAATATAGATATTAGGAGGATTATTATGAAAAAGTTTTTCAAGTGGTTGATTGGAATCATCATTGCCCTAGCTGTAATAGTGTTGATCTCTGTCTTTGTCGTTAAAAATAAAGAGTATCAACCTTCTTCAGCAGCACTTTCAGCCAATAAAGTTAGCACGACTACTAATAATATTACGGAGTTTTCAGGAAATAATCAGAACCCTAAAGTTATTTTCTATCCTGGAGCTTTGGTAGAACCCAAGAGTTACAGCATTTGGGCCAAGAAAGTAGCTCAAGCAGGATATTCGGTTTACATAGTAAGGTTTCCATTAGATCTTGCTGTTTTAAAAACTAACGTGGCTGACCAAGTTTCTAAATCGAATGGTTATGTCATCGGAGGCCACTCTCTCGGCGGAACCATGGCAAGTCGTTATGCTCACGATCATTCTAAAAATCTCAAAGGTGTCTTTTTCCTAGCTAGTTATCCCGAGAAAAAAGGAGATTTACGGAAAACCAAGGTGCCAGTTTTATCAATTACCGCTTCAAATGATGGTATTTTAAAGTGGAATAACTACAACAAGGCCAAAAAATTACTACCAAATAATACAGTTTATGAACAAATTCAGGGTGGAAATCACGCCGGCTTTGGTAGCTATGGCAAACAGAGTGGTGATAAATCCGCTTCTATCAGTAATCGAAAACAACAAAATATTGTAAGCAGATTATTAATAAATTGGCTAAACACAAAAATAATCAAATAAATTAAAACGTTTTCATAAATTCCCACAAAAGCGCATACATTTTTGGTATACTATCCCTAGTCGTTACAATTTTTGGGGGAAACATGACTATTTTATTCGATAAGAAATTAACTTTAAATGAGGATTCAACAACCTTTATTGAGAATTATATTAACTACGTAAGAACAATCAATCCCGAAGATTTATATGAAGGAAAAAAAGATAAAAACATTCTAAAAAACAAATTCATTTTTCGGATTCATCAATTGGCAAATCTTGATTCAGCTATTATCAGCTTAGATACGTTTGATAAGAAAATTAATGTCCTAGCCCGTATTCCCGGTTTTGAAACTGTCGTGATCGGCTCCTATCCACTAAGTTCTCATCTTAAAAAGATTATGTCTCAAGGAGTTTATCCCACAATAAAAATAACCGGTGGTAGATACAAAAAAGTTGTTCCGACTGATTTTGATAAAGATATTATAGAAAATGGTTTTGAACCATATGGAATAATCCTTGAGCTTCACCAAGTTGAAAATGTTGCCTACAAATCAAGAAAAATTGACGTAATTTATAATTATGTCTTCAAAAGTGAACGCAGTCTCGTCAACGTTTCAAAAATCTTGATGTTGTGCTTTGCTCTCTTTGGACTGGCATTGGGATTAGGCTTCATGTTCTTAGGCTTCTTCATGACGGGATTAATGGTAATTGTCGCCTTCTTCGGCGTTAACTCTTATACTTTGATCTTGTCTGATACCTACAAACCTAAGCAAGAATTAAATCAAACCCAAACAAATTAATATTAACTTCTGTGCTACACAAAAAAACATCTATTGAGTTCTTTAACTAGAACTCCAATAGATGTCTTTTTTTATCTAATCTTTTTGTTTATAATCATTTACACCCTTTTGAAGACGATTCAAGCCATCCTGAATCATCTCTGTTGGACTAGCAATATTCATACGAATGCAGTGATGACCATCACCACCGTAAACATCGCCAGGTGTAACAATCAAGCCAGTGTCTTTTCGAATAAAATCAGTCAACTCGTCAACATTCTCGGTCAATTGCGATACATCAAACCAAAGTAAGTATGTTGCATCCCCTTTGATCCATTTGATTTCAGGAACATTTTCTTCCAAGAAATCCAAAACTAATTTCCGATTGGCCAAAACTTTTTGTTTCAATTGTTTCAACCACTCATGTCCCTTTGTATAAGCTGCAATCGTTCCAGGAACAGCCACAACGTTAGGTTCGGCCAATTCCTCACTATTCAAACCACGACTCACCTGAGCCCTTAAATTAGCATTAGGAACAATCACCGTTGAAGCATGAAAGGCAGCCACGTTAAATGTTTTACTTGGTGATACGGCAACGATCACATTCTTGAGATATTTTTCTTCCAATCCGAAAACGGGATTATAACCATCCTCAGTAAAAGTAACGTCACCATGAATTTCATCACTAAACAATTTAACATCATATTTCAAACATAAATCAGCAATCTTAGTTAATTCCTCAACCGTCCAAACTTTTCCAACTGGATTATGAGGATTACACAAGATCATCATATTAGTTAACGGATCACTCAATTTCTCTTCCAAATCTTGAAAATCAATCGAGTATTGATAAGTCTGTGGATCATAAACCAAATCATTTGAGACCACATGACGACCGTTATTAACAATCGAGTTATAGAAAATATTGTAAACAGGTGCTTGTACCAAGACATTGTCACCTAACGAAGTCAAACGACGCACTGCCGAAGAAATAGAAGGCACTACTCCAGTTGCAAAGACCATCCAGTCCTCTTGAGGACGAACACCGTGTTCAGTTTCATACCAATCAGCTACAGCCTTACGATATTCATCAGGAATTTCTTCATAACCAAACAGTCCCATAGAAATCTTATCCTGCACAGCCTCAATAATTTCCGGAGCCGTCTTGAAATCCATGTCAGCAATAGTCATTGGCAATTCACCTTGACCAACATCCCACTTAGCCGAGTTTCCAGCACGTTCTTTGTTTAAAGTTTCAAAATCGTAATTCATTAGGCTACACTCCTTAGTTTTTGTCTAAAGGTAATATATTAACTGATGTAGTTTAAGTATGCCGTCGGTAGTAGAAAATCTGTAGGCCGCTGGAACGTAGCGGACACGGCTACCGAGGGCCAACGGGTTTTCTACTACCAAGTATATTTCTGATTCTATTATTGTTCAAAATCGCAGTGTTTGGGGTTTTCCTAGTTCTAAATAACTAAATGTTCATTATTAAGCAGGTATAGTATGTAAAAATACTCGATTCTCTTAACAAATACCAATCTAACTATCTAATAACTTAGGAATAAACAAACAACAGAACAACACACTAGTCCGGAGTAAAAATTGGGAATACGTTCAGCTATGAAATCATTGTTAATGGCTATGCCATTTACAATGAGGCCGACTTTGGAAATCCATTATTTTGCACGAAGTGTAAAATAATTAGTTTCAAATCGTGCCCATAGCGTTCCAACAGCATTCCCAATTTTTACGGAGGACGGCATCTTACACCAACCTATACCTTTTGAGTTATCTTAATCGAAGTCTTCGTCTTATCAATTTCAGGATCATCAAAAATAATATCATCAACTGACTTAACACTGATTGAACCACTGATAGGATTCTTGATGCTCATCACATCAGTTGTAATCTCAGCGTCAATATTTGAACAGTATTCAAAAGCCAAATCAGTTCTAAGTACCTTACAATTGACCATCTTCAAGTTGTCGATATAACAAAGACCCTGTTCACTTTCAATTGTACAATTAATCAACGTAATATTCTTAGTGTTCCAAGCTAAATATTCACCACTGATCTTTGAATCATAGATAGTGACATTATCGCAATTCCAGAAAGCATCTTTGGAAACGAAAGTTGAATTATGAATTTCAATATTCTTGGCACCGTCAAAGACATAGTTACCAACAACATTTAAGTTTTCAGCGTAAATATTTTCACTGTCCTTACCAAAGTAATTGCCGTTGACTTCAACATCTTTCATCTTGATATCCTTGCAAGTCCACATTGTTTCTTCAGCGTCAGCAAAATGAACATTGTTCAATCTAATATTGGAAGCACGACGGAAAAGTTTTGGTGCTTGCAATGCTGAATTGTTAATTTCGATATCGTCAGTATACCAAATACCAGAACGTGACATTGTTTCGAAGATGGAGTCATCAACTTTAACATGTTTTGAATACCAAAGTGGATACTTCCATTTAAAAACGACATCGTTTAAATCAATATTTCTTGATTCTTTAAGTGGAGATTCACCTTCACCAAAAGTTGTATCAGTTATTTGAGCATCATGTTCTTTAAATAAAGGACGTTCGCCATCAAAATAACCTTCATTTATTTGTTTCTTCATTTAATTACCAAACCTTTTTGTAAAATTTTCTAACGATGATAATTATTATCCAGTATCACCGATATGTTAAATACTTATTTTAAATACCAAACTATACCTTTTTGTTATGGTTAATTATTTTCAACTGATTGTAAAGCATACAATTCAGCGTACTTGCCACCTAAGGCAATCAATTCTTCATGCGTACCACGTTCAACGATTCTACCTGCACTCAAAACTAAGATCTGATCGGCATCTTGAACAGTTGATAATCGGTGAGCAATAGAAATCGTTGTTCGATCATCACGCATTTTTTTCAAACTCTTGGTAATACTTTGTTCCGTTTGTGGATCAATATTAGCCGTGGCTTCATCCAAAATCAAAACTTTCGGATTTCTAACAATTGTTCTGGCAAATGAGATCAATTGACGTTGTCCAGTTGAGAAACTGCCACCACGTTCAGTTACTGGAGCATGATACTTCTCTGGTAATTTCTCAATAAACTCATCTGCATCAACAAATTTAGCCGCTTGTTCGACTTGTTCATCAGTAATTTTGTCATCAAACATACGAATATTTTTGGCAATATCACCGTAGAACAAGTATGGTTCCTGAATTACTAAGCCTAATTGACGACGCAATTCCTGAGTCGAATAGTCACGAATATCATGATCATCAATCAAAATCTGACCTTCACCAAACTCATAAAAACGTAACATGATATTGATGATCGAACTCTTACCACTTCCGGTATGCCCAACAAAGGCAATATTTTCCCCCGGTTCCACTACAAAGGAAATATCCTTCAAAATAGGTTCGTCAGGATTGTAACCAAAAGTAACGTGACGGAATTCAATTTTACCGTCAATAATCTTGGCACCACTGTCTTCATTTTGTTTAGGAGCATAAGAGTCATTATTGAACATCCGCATAATCCGGTAACCCGCTACTAGGCCATCCTGGAAGAAGGACATGTAGTTCATTACGTTAGACAACGGATTAAAGAAATTCTGTTGGTAAGACAAGAAGGCGTAGATGACACCAGCCGCTACCAAACTGTTCATACTCTGCACCCCAAATCCTAATAAGGCTACTAATTCGGCTAAGGTAAACATCAAGTTGATCATTGGATTCAGCAAGAAAGAGTTGACATTGATCATCTGAGAACGCATCTGATAATAAGCGTTATTCTTATTTTCAAATTCCGCCGTCTTACGTCCCTGTTGTCCAAATTGTTGAATAACACTGATACCCATCAATGATTCGTTCAACTTCGTATTGATCTGACTCAAATATTCACGTAAACGTTGATAAATCTTGGAACTGATATGTTGGTAAACCCAAACGACCAAATACAAGAGAACCACGAATAACGCTGTAAAAATAGCCAACGGTACACTAACTGAAGCCATAGCGATAAATGATGACATCATCGAGAATAAGGCAATGATGATCATCAAAAAGAGTGTCCAAAAGTTATATAGCGTTTTGGTATCATTCGTTACTCGTGACACGATTGAACCAGCAGGAGTAACATCAAAATATTTCAATCCCAAAGTATGTAGCTTGTGGAAAAGTTGACTTCTGATTTTCTCCAAAGTTCGTTCAGCACCCATTGAGAAGAAGAAATTCTGAATGAATTGAACAATGGCTTGGATAATAGTTCCAATCGCATAGAGAATGGCAAAACCAATAATCAGCTGTACACCGGTATTTTGGTTGGTCAAATAATGATCCATGTAGTATTGCAACATTCTGGGCAACATGATATTGATGACACTCAAAACGATAGCAAAACCGATTGCCACACCAAATTGCATCTTGAATTCCCAAGCAAACTTAAACAACCACTTTAAAATCTTATTTCGATCTTTATGCGACAGTGATTGAACAGTTTTTAAAATATTTTCTTGTTCATTATTTTTCATCATTCAACCTCCCCTCTAACTCGGCTGTTTTTTCTTGCAAGTGGAAGGTATCGTAATACCAGCCCTTTTGATCCAACAACTCCTGATGAGTTCCCTTTTCAATAATTGTTCCGTGATCCATAACCAAAATCTGATCAGCATTTTCAACTGAACTCAAACGACTAGCGGCGATGATTGTTGTCGAATTCTTACGATTATGGGCAATTCTTTGTTCAATATTACGTTCAGTCTTAAAATCGACGGCTGACAAAGAATCATCCAAAATCAGCAATTTAGGATCACTCAAAATAGCTCTGGCAATTGCCAAACGTTGTTTCTGTCCACCAGATAAAGAAACTCCTAATTCACCAACTTCGGTATCATAACCTTCGGGCATTTTTTCAATATCAGCATCCAAATCAGCAATCTGACTGGCATTCTCAACTTGCGCCTGATTTGCCTCAATATTGGCAAAACGAACGTTGTCTCGAATGTCAGTTGAGAATAGGAAGTTCGTCTGTGGTACATAACCGATAGTTCTTAAATAATTGTCGATATCGTACTTTCTGATATCATTTTCACCCATCTTGATTGAACCATCATAATGGTCAAAGTCGCGCATCAATAGACTGATGATTGTCGATTTACCACCACCAGTTGGACCCACGATACCTAGAGTCTGGCCTTCTTTTAATTCAAAATGAACATCATGCAAGGCAGTGGCACTGTCATCGTCTGGATAATGGAAAGAATGCACATTAAAATCTAAATTACAATCCGTGATTGTTTCAATCGCATGCTTAGGGCGAATCAAAGAAGACTTTTCTCCTAGTAAATCGCTGATACGATCGTAACTAGCTGAGCCACGTTCCAAAACATTAAACAAACTACCAACAGCGTACATTGGCCAAGTTAGTTGTGTCATATATGTGATGAACGAAACTAATTGTCCAATGGTGATTTGTTTATTCAAAACAGCTAAACCACCAAAGATAATCGTAATTACGTAAGAAATACCCATGATTAATGTCGTCAAAGGATCAAATAAGGCATCCAAACGATATGAACGACGATTGGCCTTGATATTGTCATCAACATAATTGTTGAAATCAGCTTCGTCTTCACGCTCTTGACCGAGTGCCTTTAAAACTTTGATACCAACAATACTCTCTTGAGTTTTGTTGTTGATACTCGAAAATTCTGCTTGAGACTTAGAAAAAGCGTCATGAACTTTGCCGCCCAAGATATTAGCCATGATTCCTAGAAGAATCAGTGGTAAAACGGCCAGAATCGTCAATTTCCAACCAATAAATAATCCCATGGCCAAAATCGTTGAAGTTCCGGTAATTATAGAGTCTGCCAAAGTCAAAATACCTGGTCCTGCAACATCACGTACCGCATCAATATCATTGGTAGCGTGAGCCATCAAGTCACCAGTCCGCCATTTCTTATAAAAAGTCGCATCCATCTTCATAAATTGACGATAGAGACGACTTCTTAAATCCCTCTCTAAGACAAAAGAACTACCAAATATCATCTTTCGCCATAAAAACCTCAAAAGATACTGTGCAATCGCTGTTCCTAAAAAGATCAACATGCTTACCCATAGGAAACTAGCTGTGACGTTACGTTTACTTACCGCATCGACCACGTTTCCAATGATCTTAGGAGGAATCACGTTTACAATTGCGACAATGATTAACGCTATAACCCCAATTAAATACTGTTTCCATTGGTTTTTAAAAAACCATTTAAGTCGAGAAAAAATCCCCATGTACCTCACCTACAATCCAAAAAAATACATTATTAATACTCTACACCCTCAAGTTAACTTTAACGCAACTCAAAAGCACTTTATTACTATTTTTTTAATTTGATTATAAAAAAATAGCGGTATTCTCATAATTAAATAAGAATACCGCTATTTTGAATTAATTAAAACCCTCTACCAAAGCAATTCAGTGTTTTTAACATCATTGATTGTCTTAGTACCGGCTAATTGCATTGTGATTGATAGTTCCATGTTCAAGTGTTCGATAACATCAGTTACACCTTGAGCACCACCAAGATTCAATCCATAAATGATTGGACGGCCAATGGCAACTAAGTCAGCACCACTAGCTAGAGCCTTGAAGACATGTTCACCACGGCGTACACCACTATCGAAGATAACTGGTACACGTTTGTCAACAACATCAGCAATATCTGGTAAAACTTCAAATGAAGCTGGACCACCATCTAGTTGACGGCCACCATGGTTAGATACCCAAATACCATCGGCACCAAAACTGATAGCCAATTCAGCATCGTCAGGTGATTGGATACCCTTAACGATAACTGGTAGACCTGACATATTCTTGATCTTTTGAATATCTGAAGGAACGATTCCTTGTTTAGCTGAAGCATAAATTTCAGAAATTCCCTTACCTTCACCGTCACCAGCTGAATAACCAGCCAAGTTAGGCATTGGAAGTGGGAATTGGAACTTATTAGCAACATCAGCTTCACGGTAACCACCTAAAGTTGAATCAACTGTTAAGACAATAGCCTTAGCACCAGCGGCAACAGCCTTCTTGATCAAAAATTCGTTAAACTTATCATCTTTACTCATATATAATTGGAAAAATTGTGGAGCATCTGGGGCAGCAGCGGCTGCATCTTCAACAGAAGTACTTGCATAAGTACTGATTGAGAAAATAGAACCAGCAGCGGCAACACCCTTAGCAGTGTCAGTTTCACCCTTAGCATGTGCTAATCCTTGGGCAGCAGATGGTGCTTGAATAATAGGAGTCTTTAAATCAATATCCCATATTTTTGTACTTAAATCTGCGTGATCGATACCTTGAAGTACACGTGGTGCAATACTTACATCATTAAAGGATTCAGTGTTTCTTTCCTTAGTCCATTCATCTTCTGAACCACCACTGATATAACCAAAAGCACCCTTTTCGTTACTCATATGATCCTTTACACGAGCTTCTAGACCCGCAATATTTAGTATATCGATATGATTTTCAGCAGTACTTGCTTCATACTTGTTTTTCATTAAAAATCCCATCCTTTTACTTGTATTTATTCAACACGATCAGTTTAACCTAACTTAATTTAAAATGCTGAGATTTGTTCCGGAAATATCAATTTTATTTTAAAACGTTATTCCGCAGTGTCATTTGAGCTAATAATTTTATTGAAAACAACTGGACAGACTAGACAAGTAATAATGGCCGCCAAAGTGATTGCTCCTGATTGAGCGGTGGTGATCATCTTCAAATTGCGACCAACTTGTAAAATTGGCAAAACTAAAGTAATCGTTGTCGAAGTCACAATTGCAGCAGCACTGGCATAGCGTTTGCCAAAACGTTTCCGAAAGACGAAGTAAACAATCGCTTTTGATACGATAAAGGCCACTAAAAAGATTGGAATCAACAACAACGCCTGCTTATTAGTGAATAGAGTTCTTAGGTTCAGATTTACCCCTGTGGTAATAAAGAATACTGGAATGAAGAATCCATACCCCATCGAACTCAATTTCTCTTCTGTATCAGGCTTTGGTTTCAATAATTTCATAACCGCACCAGCCAAGAAGGCACCTAAAATATTCTCAGCACCAATCTGTTCGGCAAAAGTTACTAGAGTAAAGATCAAAAAGAATGCCAAACGAATATCCAATTGTGTTGTCGACTTATCAATTTTTTCAAAGAAAAAGTAAATTCGATTGAAACGACGCAATAGAATAATGGCAATGAAAAAGATAACTGGCAAACCGAGTACTGAAATATAATGTTGTTGCTTAACAGCTGAATATATTGTCAAAGCTACTAACGGGATAAATTCACCAAACGCTGACGTTAGTAAAATCGTCTGCCCATAATCTGTATTCAACAGATCTGCTTCTTTTAGAAGTGAAATGATCACACCCAAAGCAATTGTACTGAACAGGATAACTGCCAGGATGAATTCACTAAAGATTCCTGTGACATATAAGATGCCACTTAGAATCATCGACATAATAAAAATCGACATGAATCCAGCAAAAGAATTGCCTAATGGTGAATAAATTGATTTATCCTTTTTAGGTTCCAACAGCGAAAAATCAATCTCCATTCCACCTAAAAAGATCAACATGATCACACCTAAATTAGCAATATATTGAACACTGACATCTGGGTGAACAATATTAAGACCAGTTTTACCAATAATGATTCCCATAATAATTTCTGAAATAGCCGTAGGCATTCGCTGCAAGTGAAATCTTGCCGTAATAAGTGGCGTGATCAAGGCAGCAAACAATACGATCAATAAAGCAAATTTTCCCATAATACCATCCTCAGAGAGCAAACCTAAATTGGCCTGCAAAACTCGTTTATAATTCCTACTTAAATTTGATTATAGTTTAAATTTCCCGTCCTCCACAAAAATTGGGAATGCTGTTGGAACGCATTCCCAATTTTTGCTCCGGACTAAAGAGCGCTTCTATTGTTTATACGTTTTTAAATATTAGATAGTAAGACAACAAATTACGATCATTTCATTAATATGTATTTTAACCAAGCTTCTTTTAAGAATCGATAAAACGCCAAGTTAAATTTCACATCTGAAACAACCGGGCTTATTGCTCCGGGCTAATGTTCTGTTCTATTGCTTATACACCTTAAAATGCTTGATAGTACAGAACTTAATATAAAGTTAAACAATTCCACATATATAAGCTAACGGGTATTATTTTTCCCTTAGAATAGAGTCCCTTACATGGAATTAAGTACTATCCAAATACTGCAACTTCGGTAAATATTAATACAGTCGGTAGTAGAAAATCTGTGGGCCCTCAGTAGCGAAATTCTACTTAACTTGCGAAGCAAGGTTAGTAGAAGACCAGACTTGGAGATTCATGATTTTGTACGAAGTGCAAAACTATTATCCAACTGTGTCCGCTACGTTCCAGCGGCCCACAGATTTTCTACTACCGACGGCATCCTACTACCACCTCGGTTGATATCAATTACAACCAAATTTAAGCAAAAATCTTATTTATAAAAAATTATCCCAAAACAGAAAACTAATTAACAACAAAAACAATAATAATTTATCCATAAAAAGTCAAAAAAAGCGCATCCAAAAAGGATACGCTAATCACTATTCAACTTCAGTATTTAATTTTTCAGGTTCACCAATAACAAAATGATCAATCACCGCAATGATCAAGAATACCAAGGCGACTAAACATACACCGGTCCAACCGATTCGACTCCAAGCCCAAGTTGCGGCCAAAGTTCCTATTGAACCGCCTAAAAAGTAACTGAACATAAAGATTGAATTGTTACGACTACTTTGTTCACGATTCAAAGATTGCACGATGGCTTGATTAGATACTTGACTGAATTGTGTTCCTAGATCAAGCAAGACGATACCCACTATCAAACCAATCATCCAGAATCCGATCAACCAAAATACTACGAATCCTAGACCTGACAAAACCATGCTTAAACCAATCGTCAATTTAGGCGACTTTTGATCAACTAAGTTACCGACCCAAGGTGCTACCAAAATTCCGGCAACTCCTAATAGTCCTAATAATCCGGCGATGCTACTGCCTAAATGGTATTGATCTGCTAAATAAAAAGCTAATGTTGACCACAATACGTTTGACATTCCAAACATGCAAAATCCATTAATAGCTGAACCACGTAACTCTTTTTGCTTAATGAAGAGTTTAGGCAAAGTTTTGATTACAGCAAAATATTTTAAATCTTGATGACCACGTTTATCATGAGGCATAAATAGATGGACTACCAACAAGAATACTACGTCGACACCTGCAGCAATCAAATAAATATATTGCCACGGCATGATACTGCCCAATAGACCACTGAACGAACGCGATAATAAAATACCTGTTAACAATCCACTCAGCACAATTCCTAATACTTTTCCTCGTTGGAGAACTGGAGCCAAATAGCCAGCATAAGGAATAATAATTTGTGGTGCTACTGAGGTAATCCCTATTAAAGCTGTTGCCACAGCAAAGACGGCCGCATTCGGTGCCCAAAAAGCTAATAATAACGAAACAATCGACAAGACCATCATAACTTGAATCAAATGGTAACGATCAAAAATATCTCCCAATGGAACAATTAACAACAATCCAAAGGCATAACCCAATTGTGTGATCATGGCCAGCATCCCGACAACCGATTTAGAAATATTAAAGTCAGTCGCAATCAAATTTTCAATTGGTTGAATAAAATTCAAGTTGGCAACAATGACACCCGTTACCACCGCCATCAAAAGGATGGTCTTTTTTGACATAGTTTCTGTCTCTTCCAAACTAAAATCCCCCTACTTTACAAATTCGTTCAAAGATGAATCCACCCATTGTAAAGCAGCTTCCATCTGGACTTTTTTCAATGAAATCACCCATTCAGCATTCTTCAAATCAGGTGCTGAGATAGGTATTTTTTTAATATCAATTACTTGCCGGCGTAAATCTTCTTGACTTGCTAACAAGTAATCTTTGTATTCTTGCAAAATTTTTTGTCGTAAATCTGGTTTTATTTGATGAAAATTACGGAATTTAATACTGTATGTGAATTCCAAATTGGGATTCAATGGTACTTCTTGCATCATCAACTCTTGAAAACGAGTTCGACCACGATCAGTAATCGTCGCTATCTTTTTAGAACGTTTATCAGTTTGGTCATCCAATGTAATATATCCGGCTTCATGTAGCCTTTTAAATAATGGATAAATCATCCCAAAACTAATCTTACGTTGACGACCAACAATCTGCTGGAGAATCTGACGCATCAAATAACCGCTCATCGACTCGTCCATCAGTTGTCCTAAGACAAATAAGTCATACATCGTTTCATCCCCTTATATATCAGACTGATATAAATCAACTTTTCTAATATATATCAGTCTGATACTTAAAGTCAAATTAAAATTTATACTTGACCTCAAGTTGACTTTAAGTAATAGAGTTAATTTATCAAGTTAATTATTAAGGAGATCAAAGATGAACAAACCATATATTATCTGTCACATGATGACATCCATTGATGGTCGTATTGATTGCGATATGACTGCTCAACTTCAAGGAACGCAGGAATACTACGAGACTCTTAAAACTATTGAGGCTCCTACAACCTTAAGTGGCCGCGTTACTGCTCAATTGGAATTAGCTCAAACTGGAAAATTCCAATCCAAAACTAATGAGTCACTTAATAAAGAATCTTTTGCAAAAAATAATGACTCTGCTGGTTATAAAGTAATTACCGATACTAAGGGAACCTTACTCTGGGACGAAGACCACAATTACAGCAAACCACATATCGTTATTACCAGTGAACAAGTAACAAAGGATTACTTAGACTATCTCGATTCCAAGCAAATCTCTTGGATTGCAACGGGAAAAGATCACATTGATTTATCCAGAGCTGTTGAAATTTTAGCTGAACAATTTAATGTTGAAAGAATGGCCATCGTCGGTGGCGGTCACATTGACGGATCATTCTTAGATGCCGGTTTAACTGATGAAATCAGTCTATTAATTGGACCCGGAGTCGACGGACGTGAAGGAATGCCTGCTGTCTTTGATGGTCGTCCTAAAGACCGCAAACCGATGCCTTTGAAATTACAGAGTGCTAGAACGTATGAAGATGGTGCCATTTGGTTACGTTATCTTGTCTAGAGAATAAATCAGAGTTATTTACCATTTTCAAAAAAATAAAAAAGAAGCGAATAATCTAATTGATATTCGTTTCTTTTTTATCTCGGTAAAAATTTCAATTCAACATTAAATCAACTTTATAACGTTATTGATTTACTTAATCCCTTTATTGATAATTCAACCCTCCTAGGTTTGTCCCATTTCATACTTTTATTCATATACAGCAACCTGTCATCTTTTATTTCAAATCCAATGTTTTTAGTTTGACCGGGTTCTAAGAGGATTTTCTTATAACTCATTAGTCGTCTGCGCTGTGGAAGCACATCCGTTCCAAAGAAACTTGAAAACAATAAAACTGTTTCTTTAGCACTAACACTAGAAGTATTTTTTATATCCACAGATACAAGAACTCTATTATTTTTGTAGCTTACCTCTAAGTTCTTATAGTCAAAGGAACCATAACTAAGTCCATATCCGAATTCAAAAAGAGGGCATCCCGTTTCATCAAAATAATTTTCATTTTTCAAAACTCGTCTTTGATAATAATAAACCGGTAGCTGTTCTGTATTTCTAGGATAACTGATTGGTAATTTTCCACTTGGATTTATTTTCCCGAATAGAATATCTGATATTGCTCTTGGCCCCTTCTGTCCAGGATACCATGCTATTAATACGGCATCGGCCAATCGCATTACTTCCGTTATATCGTAAGGTCTACCTTGAATCATGACCACAATAATTGGCTTCCTAGTTTTCTTTAGTGCTCTCAATAAGTCAATTTGATTACCACCGAGACTAAGACTTGCAACATCTACATTTTCTCCAGTATCGGTATTTTTTAGAATACTTTCTTCACTCACAGCTCCATTATTTAAAAAATTCATATTAAAGTTTCTCATGGATGAGCCGCCCATTGTTAAAACAACGGCATCAGCCTTATTAGACACTTCTACTGCATCATTAATTAATTTATCATCCTCAGTAATTTCTCTAATATTGCTTCCCTTGGCATACATAATGTTTGAAGTATAATTTTTCAAGGAATCTATTAACGAATCATACTGATTTTCTAATTGAGGGGCAGTGTAATCACCTAACCAATGATAGATATTTTTTACATGGGGACCTATCACAGCGAGGCTGCTTCCTTTCTTAAGAGGTAAGATTGTATTCTTAACTAAAGTCATACTTTCAGATGAAATCTTTAAGTTCAAGTCATTACTTTTATGTATTACTTCTTCCATGTTTGTATCATTTTCATCAATATATGGATCATCAAAGAGTCCTAACAAAAACTTTATTGAAAGTACACGTTTTACCGAATTATTAAGTTTCAACAGCAATTGAGGATATTGTTCTATTGCATCTGATATGTGCATATAAACATCATCCCAAAGGCTCAAATCAACTCCTGCATTTAGTGCTGCGAATACCGAATCACTATAATTGCCATAAAGATCCATCAGTCTGTCCAAAGCAGTACCATCTGCCATAACTATTCCTTGAAATTCATTTTTTTTACGCAATAAATCATTTAACAGATAACGATTTGCATGACAAGGTACACCATCAATATCATTATATGCAGCCATCACTCCGGCGGCTTTTTTTAGACTAGAAATAAGAGGACCGTAAACTTCTAAAAACTCTCTTTTTCCCATCGGAACCGTTCCAGAATTGTGCCCCCCCAATGCTTCACCTTGTCCAATAAGATGTTTAATCACAACACCAACGTGCTTACGGCTATCTTGTGACACTTTATTATCTAAAAAGTCAGAATCACCAATGAGATCACCTTGAAAACCATCAATTATCGCTTTTGTATAAGTCTCTGTTAAATATGGACTTTCTCCAAAGGTTTCTTCTGATCTTCCCCATCTAGGATCTTTCAATAAATCTAAAGAGCTTACAAGTGCTAAATTTCCACCTTTAAGTCTAAGTTCTTCGGCTTGCAGTTTAGCCGACTTTTTTATAAGTTCAGGGTTGAACGTATTTCCCTTACCAATATTAGTCGGATATGTAACCGAATCTAACGCTTGATGTCCATGAGGCATTTCTTCAACAATTAAAGTTGGTATTCCTAAACGTGATTTATTAATAACATACGATTGAATCATATTCGATAAATGAGCACTTTCATTAGCACGAATTCCGTTATCATAGTCTTTTTTAGACCATGGATCGGCTCTAAATAGACCATAAAGAGCACCTAAGCCCTGACCCCAATCGACATGTTCTTTAAACTTATCAGTTAGTTTGATACCTGACGAATTTTTATAATATGACTGCCATCCATAAAGATGTTGGTTAACTTGACCTATCTTTTCTTGTATGGTCATTCTAGAGACTAAATCATTGACCCGTTCTCTAATAGTTAATTCTTTATCTTGATAAGGAAACAAAGGTATTACCTCCTTACGTCTTGGTTAATGAGATCTAATGCCAACTGGCAATATGTCATATTTGACCAAGAGAACCACTCTCTTGTGTATTTACTCTGATCATTCATATCAATACTCTCATGACATTGTGATGTATCATTATCTGTTTCTGAAATAATATCTAATTGATGTGATTTCTTATTTAAATCATTCGAAGTTAACCCTTCCATAGCGATACTGATCGGCCAAATATAATTAACCGGAGTATGATTACTTCCAATTCCTTGCAATACTGTTCCCGAATAATAGTAAGGATTTCTCGAACTCAAAACGAATTCACGCGTATTCATATACAATGGTTCTTCCTTTGAACAGTACCTAATAAACGGAAGTGACAAAAGACTCGGTACATTTGCGTCATCCATTAATTTATAATTTCCTAACCCATCAACTTCATAAGCATATCCCAAATGATTATTCGGCAGTTTTACAATTGCATAATGTTTAATCCCTGATTTGACATCATTCAATAATGTTAATATTTCATTCTTTAAAGCTTCAAATCCTTTGGGAATTTTATCCAATAATGGTGTTAAAACGGAAACAACAAACATATTGGAAGGAATGTGATAACCGTAGACACAAGCATTATCACTTGGTCTAAATCCATCCCAAATCATGCCGGTATATCCAACCGGTGTTCCTTTTCCATCATTTGATAAAGTATCATTTGAAGGACAATCTTTACGTCTAAAATAATAAGACGAAGTATTATGATGTTGTTCTGTTTTAAATACATCTATAATCATCGAAAGTGTATTCCAAAATTGTTCATCAAAAATATCGGTTTTTCCTGTTGTCTCGTACAAATTGTTCGCTAAAAATAACGGAGCACATAATGAATCAATTTCAAATTTTCTTTCCCAAACATGATCAGAAATAGAAATATTAGAATCATCATCACTCCAATGGGCCCCAGATGAAGTTTGATTAAACGCATTTGCGTAAGGATCCAGTCTTACGAATCGTAGTTCTCTCTTCAGTACCCCTGTTAATAAGTAATATAAATCTGGTATCTCATCAAGTAATGACACATATGGAAGTACTTGAAATGTAGCGTCCCTTAACCACATAGCTGGAATATCACCAGTTTTCACAAAATATGATCCATCATTTTCGTATTTTGTTGCCTTTATCAGAACATCAGTTAATAAGTTTCTAAATAATTTTGTATTTCTAATATTATTTAATTCATGATTATTCGAATATTTATTAAGATCGTCTATTACTGACTTAAGCACATTACCTTTTACTATTTCCCTCATAATTATTCTCCATAACTAACTAAAACACCCTACATAAATAGAGTGTTTTAGTTTTTTATTTAATTGGGTATATTCCAAAAGTTCTTATTTCACCTGGATTAAATGATGCTAATTCATATTCTTTAATGTTATCGACACCATTTTCAATTACTTGATTATTGAGATTCAAAATCTTAACGTTACTGCTAAGATTCAATCTTATACTTCCAGGATTTTTAATCTTTTCTTTAGACGGATTATAAAGTCTCACAACTAGGCCTGTTCCATCTGGTGTCGATGTAAACGTACTTTTTACTAAATCATCTGCCTTTATATTGACTAATGGCTTATGAATTAGTGGTTCAATATTTTTATTGATTCCAAAATATTGAACGCGCATCGTAAATTTATCTATATCCTGATTTTGATAAAATAAATCATCAACGCTTAACAAATTATGCGCTCTTTGTAATTTAGAAGGATCAAACTTCTTGCTAATAAGGATACCACCTTCGAATACCATGTCTCCTTGAAGTTGGCTATCAGGAGTTGGAACATATTTAGTTTGTAATCCTGATGCATCACTTGGTCTTCTCAGTAAATCAGGTCTACCCAAAAATCCAACTCCTCTAAACAGTGTTACAGCGAGACTATTAAATGAATCACCGACTACTTGAAAGTCTTTTTCACCTAGTCCAATAAACGAAACACTTGATTCACTATTATGGATGTTAGCAAAGTGAAGAAATGGCCTTATTGAAGTTGGCTCTTCATGATAGCCAATCTCTTTCCAATCTTTCAAATGTGGATCAATCACTGGACGACTAATCACTCCAAACGGTGTATCTGCATAGCTATTCTTGGCATTTATACCGGTATTAATTACCAATCTTAGTCTATGGTCTAAAACATTATTGGATAATTTCAATGTAACCCCAATTACTGGATTGTTTTTCTCCAGAGTAAGTTGCAAATTATATTCTAATTTTTTACTCTTTTCTTTTTTACCTCTTTCCTCTAAGTCTACTGGTAATAACCAATTTCCCTTGATAGAAAGTGAACTATATAATTTTCCTTCAATCCCTTTAATTTCAGAATCATTAAAGTTTAATGATAATATCCAATCTCTGTATGCAGGTGAATAGTCATATGTGTCACCTTCATCTCCACCATCTTCAACAGTAAGAAAATCATGATAAATTTTTCCACTATCTTTATCCACTAGAGTAAGACCGGAATGATTCATCGAAATTTGATAATGATCATTCTCAATTTCATGGGATCCTTTAGACTCAACGTTTTTACTATCAATATTTTCTTTTACTAAAATACCAGTCCAATCAGTGGACTGAATAGTTAACGCTACAGCAACTGTCGTCTTGTAATAATAATCAGGTACCATTTCTTCTTTATCATGACGTAATATTGCCTTGTCAATCTTATCTTGTTTAATAACTTGATATTCGACTTCGTTTCCCTCTTCATCAATAAGTTCAAATTTAGGACTCTTAGTAATTACGTATGTTTTATAAATCTTAGTGATGGGCGAAACGGTTGGATTCCAGAAGAATAAATCCATTTTATTAGTAACATTACTACTCAACTTACGAAGAAGATAACCCTTCAACGAAAGACCTAACTGCAAAGCAATTTCTCCTCTATGATGAATATCACGATTTGTCTCATCACTGTTACAACCACCAGAAGAATCATGTGCTTGACCTCTAAAAATGGTCTTCCAAATTTGTGAAATTACGCCAGGCTTGGTCATAATTCCATGAAATTGTGCCATAGCCATCAATGGCTCTACTTCAAATGTCATTAATCTTTCCAGTCTATCGTACAACATCTTAAGATCAGCTCTAGATGAATAGATTCCTCTGTGTATCTTAGAAGTACTAGGATCTACAAACTCACCAGAATAAGTAGGTAACCCCTTTTCTTTACTGAGTTCTTTAAAATACTCAGGATACGTTCCTTCTACTAATTCAAAGTCGCTTTGTGAAGTATTAACTTCTTTTATTTTTTGCTTTAAATTGAAATCAACTGGTCTTTGGTCACCACCTACGGGAAGCACCAAGTTATTGACATCAGTGTTTGTACTAATCTTATGTAATAGATCAGGATAATTTGAAGACTCCATTAAATCAACGCCTACTGGATACCCATTTCTCAGGTTAGCAACTAAAACTCTTGAGTTGTCATCACTTGTCCAATAGAAGTATCGGGCCGATTTCTCTTTAGGCATACCTCTCCAGAAAACAGCATTCTTAATGCCAAATCCATTATAAATTTTCGGTATATCATGATTTTGTCCAAATGAATCGGGTAAATAACCAATTGGAATACTTCTTCCCAATTCAGATGAAAGCTTAATTCCTTGTTGCAGATTACGAACCATTGATTCTCCAGATGTAACCATCTCATCAACTTGAGTGTACCAAGGGCCTACAAACAGACGACCAGCTTTTATAAATTTTCTTAACTCTGAGGCATTCTCTGGCACACTTTCCAAATAATCATCGATAATAGACATCTGTCCGTCTAATAGATAGTAATCAATAACATTATTCTTCAAAGCTCGAAGCACTTCGTCCATATGATATATAAATTGGATTCGAGCATCTTGTCTGGTGAAATACCATTCGAAGTCCCAATGAGTATGAGCAATAACGAATACTTTTTTCATTGTTGAGTCTTCTTTCTTAGTATTATTTAAGCTGTTTCAGGACCAACGTTAGGTTCTTCTTCAGTTTGTGATTCAGTTTCATTCTTGAAAACCGATTTATCGGATTCATCATTCTTTTGTTCATTCTGTTTTGCGATGGCTGCACGTTCGCTACGTTGATTCAAAATTACAAATGGAGCGTATAAGAAGGTATCCAAAATAACTAATACAAGTGTCAATACTACCGGACTTGTATGGAACGCACCTGTTAACCAAGTACTAAAGAATATCGGCTCACTACCTGAGTTCAATACTACTAGTGGTACAACCCATCCAATCTTAGTAACGATATAACCAATAACGGCATTGATAAGTGGTACAAAAATCCATGGTAAGAACATAATAGGATTCAAAACAATTGGTAAACCAAAGATGATTGGTTCATTAATACCGAAACATCCAGGGATAAATCCTAGTTTTGCAACTTCACGTTCCTTCTCACCTTTACGAGTAAAAATGAGCATAGCAATTAACAAACCAAATGTAGCACCAGAACCACCAATCATAGCGTAAACATTTGTCATTGTATTAGGAGCAATTCCAATACCTGCGAAGCTTTGAGTTCTTGCATATTGTGCACAGTTTTGTAAATAAATTGGCAACCAGAATGCTGAAACAACACCCCAAACGATATTGAATCCATGTAATCCTAGGAACCATAGAATTTGTTCCATCAAAATTACTACGATAATTGCTGGTAAACCAGTACCAACAGATAATAATGGTTTGACTAAAACTTCTGTAATAATTTCAATGATTGAAGTGTAGCCTAAATTCTGAATAATAATACGAATGATACCAAAAATCATTAATGCACCAGTAATGGGTACAAGAGATGCGAATGAATCGAAAATGTTCTGCGGTACGCTGTCAGGCATCTTGATCTTAAATTTAGTTCTACCAAAGCGAGCATAAATCCAAACGGCAATCATACCTACAACTAAAGCCGTAAACATTCCTTGATAATCAAAAAAGTTAGTAGAGAATCCTTGGATAACTTTTGCCTTAGGATCTGCAAAATTGACATTGTTTGGAACCATTACGAAATAGGCGGCTAAAGCCAAAATAACAGCAAGAAATATATTAACTTCTTTATATTTTTTCTTTAACTCTCTTGCATAAGAATATGAAGAACATAAGACAACAATAACCCCGATAATGCCCAATGTTGCCGCATTTAAGTAACCAAACAGATTACTTATATCTGTTAAAATTTCACTATGGATATGTTGAGTTTTAATTAATTGATCAAGTTGCATCTTAATAACATTGGAGAAAGAACCGACAATTGTGAACGGAATAGTCATGATGAAGGCATTCTTAATAGCTTGAAGAATGCTGTTACCTTGAACCCATACTGAAGCTTTTAATATAGGTTCTTGAACTTTTTTAACATCGAACTTCATTATATATTCAACCCCTTAATTTATTTGGAAGCGCTTTCCACAACCCCAATTATATCTCGATTTGTATTGATGTAAAGAACTTTCACCAAATTTGTATAGATGAATTTAAAATACTTTGTATGAATTTGTATATAAATTATTAATAAGTGATATAATTAGCCCTAACAAAGGCAATTGAGGTGAAAAGATTTGTATAGATATAAGGAAGTATATTCAGATATAAAAAAAGACATTTTACGAAATCATTATCGTTCGGGAACATTAATGCCTACTCAAGATGAACTTGCAAAAAAATATAATATTAGTCGTATAACTTTGAGAAAATCCTTGGATTTACTAATTGATGAGGGCTTAATACATACCCATCAAGGCAGTGGTACATATGTCCGTCCACAGTTGGAAGAAAATTCATCTGAATTACTCCCTTTGGATCTTCCCATTGGTGCGACCTACTCTCACCGTGATCAAAAAATAACCAGTAAAATATTATTTTTTGGTGCAAGATTACCTAATGAAGTCGAACAAAAAAATTTAAAAATAAAAGCTAATGAACCTGTATATGAAATTAAGCGTGTCCGATTACGTGATGATAAAATTTATAGTTATGAACATACAATCATGCCCACTAGAATTGCACCACTAGATGAATCCATTTTAAAGGGATCCATTTATGGATATCTTGGTGGCACTATGAAAATATTTATGACAGATGCTAGACGGGTTATCTACGCTGAATCTGCGACTAAGGAAAGTGCTCAAGCTCTTGAGGTTGACGAAGGTGCTTCTCTATTAGTTATTGAACAGATTGCATACGATCAAAAAGGTGAAGCTTTTGAATATTCCAAATCCAGATTTGATGAAAATCATTCAAAATTTGTAATAGATGTACATAGAAATGAATTTTGGTAAATAAAAATATTACTTTTACAAAAAAAGTGTTCATATCGACTATGACTGAAAAATCTTCAATCTAGGTCAATACGAACACTTTTAATTTATCGTCTTTTGAAAAAGAAAACGATATATCAAATTACATTTTCAATTTCCATATCACATTTAGTTAACAACAACGACTTTACCCAAGTTATGTCCGCTCTCCAAATACTCATGAGCTTCCCTAACCTGATCCAATCTATAAACCTTAGTTGGTGAAACTTCAACATGATACTGTTTAATATAATCCAACATTTCATTAAGTTTTTGACTATTAACTTCACCTGATGACAAAGATGTTAGTAAGGCACCTTCGTGAATATCACTAATTGGATCAAAGCCGTCCATATACCATTGACCGCCTAACTCACCGGTATTGCAGACAATGCCGTATGGTAAAACATGGTTGAAGGTATCCTTCAAAGTGGCTGGGCCGACCAATTCCAAAACCTTGCTAAACTTTTCAGTAGTCTGTAACTTTCCATCTTTATCTTCAATCACTGCATCATAGCCGGCATCCAAAAGTACATCTTGTTTCTTAAGACTTCTAACTGAACCGGTAACCTGCATATCTGGATATTTGGCTTTGATCAATCGCAAAGCTGAAATACCAACGCCACTAGCACCTGATCGAATCAAGATAGTATCTTCTGGCTTTAATTGTAGATGTTTTAAAGAACCAAAAGCTGTGTAAAAGGTTTCAGGAACAGCTGCTAAATCTGACCAATCCAAATCTGTCTGAACCGGATAAATTTGTTCATTAGGCAATAAAACATATTCAGCATATGATCCGTCAAAAGCACGTCCCATTTCACCCATAATCGAGATAACCTTTTGGCCAACTGCTAACTCATCTGAAGTACTGTCGGCAACTACACCAACACACTCAATACCTAAGATACGTGGGAATTTAACACTAGGTGATAGGCCTTTACGAGTAAAGATTTCAGAATGATTGATACCAAAACCCTTAACCTGAACTAATGACCATCCCGGCTTTACTTGCGGAGTTGGTACATCTTCATAACTTAAAACTTCTGGCCCACCGGCCTTTCTGACGACAATTGCTTTCATAGCATTACCTCCTGCCTTGATAACACTATTATATTGCTAAACGGACTAATGCTAGGGAGATAATGCCTGCAACTACGATCAATAATAATTTTTTAGTTAATACAGCTGTCAAAACAGTCGGTATTGAGGCAATCAAATTAGCGTAATCAATTTGTGGCAAGTGACCGATATTTTGATGGAAAAGATTCTCAAACCATAAAGCAGCCATGATCGTGATTGGTACGAAGCCGAGAAACTCAACTACCTTAGCCGGCAAATTAAATTTTTTCAATAAAACAAATGGTAGAACTCTGGATAGCCAAGTCGCTAATCCACAGGCGATTAAAGTCCAAAGGACAAATTTAGTTGATGGCATGTTTCAAAATCACTCCTAACGCACAGCCAATTAAAGTTACGATCAAAATCAATAAATCACTGGAAATAAAAATTAATCCGAAATAGACCAGCGGCAACATGACAGCCACAACGATCAATTGAACTTTTAAGGAAATCGACTTATCACTGATCAGTTGCAAATACAATAAACCGATGAACATCGCTACCAAGGCAAAATCCAGGCCTAATTTTTGTGGATCACTAATGACTTTGCCTAACATCGCCCCAACCATCGTTGAAGCTGCCCAAACTAAGTAGGCTAATAAATTAACCGTATTAAACCACTTAAACGAAAGTTTACCATCGGTATAGTTAAGCTTGTTCATACTTAAGGCAAAACTCTCATCAGTAATCAAACTACCTATAATAATATTTTCGAATAAAGAATTCTTTTTAAAAAAATTAGCTGTTGTCATACTCATCAGAATCATTCGTGAATTAACTAAAAAAACTGACAAAACAATTGAAACAATTGGCGTTCCAATTGCCAACAGACTAACTAGAATGAACTGGGCCGAACCCGCATATACGATCAATGACATCAAAGTTGCCATTAAGACACTCATCCCCGCAGATGCCGCTACGATACCAAAAGAAATTCCAATTCCGATATAACCAAAAACTGTCGGTAAAGTATCTTTTATGGCACTTTCAACACTTAAACTGTCATCCATTATTGGTTTCCCCCTTTTTACATAAAATATTATAATAATTTTAATTTACTTATATGTCAATTAGACATAAATTTCAATCTATGTTAATAACACAAATAAAGTTTCATTTAACATTAAAACGTTTTTTGAAAACGCTATAATTGAGTTATCAAATTGAGGAGGATTTTTTATGAAAAAAGCAATTTTTAAAAAAGTTGGACAAATGGATGTTGAAGATGTCGACATTCCTAAAATTGAACAGCCCGACGACGTTATCATCAAGGTAATCCGTGCTTGCGTTTGTGGTTCTGACCTATGGGCTTATCGTGGCCTAGAAGACAAAGCTGAAAATTCTGAAAACTCTGGACACGAGTCGATCGGTATCGTTCAAGCCGTCGGTTCTGATATTACGACTGTCAAAACTGGAGATTTCGTAATCGCACCATTTACACATGGTTGTGGACATTGTCCTGCTTGTTTAGCCGGTTTCGACGGCGATTGTCAATCACATACTGACAACTTCAGTAATGGCAACCAAGCTGAATATGTCAGATTCCAACATGGTCAATGGGCTCTAGTTAAAATTCCCGGTAAGCCTAGTGATTACAGTGAAGGTATGCTCAAATCACTTTTGACCTTAGCTGATGTTATGGCTACTGGTTATCATGCCGCTACTGTTGCTAATATCAAACATGGCGATACCGTTGTTGTCATGGGCGATGGTGCTGTTGGACTTTGTGGAATCATCTCCGCCAAATTACTTGGTGCTAAGAAAATAATTTCAACTAGTCGTCATCCTGATCGTCAAGCTTTAGCTGCAAAATTTGGTGCAACTGACAACGTCGCTGAACGTGGTGATGAGGGTGTTAAAAAGATTTTAGCGTTAACGAACGGCTTTGGCGCTGACGCAGTTTTGGAATGTGTTGGTACTGAATTGTCGACCGAAACCGCTTTGAAAGTTGGACGTCCTGGTTCTGTCGTTGGTCGTGTTGGCTTGCCACATACTGGAAAGATGGATATTTCTACTTCATTTGGAAATAACATTATTATCGCCGGTGGTCCTGCTTCCGTTACTACTTACGACAAGAGTCGTTTACTAAAAGCAGTTCTCGATGGCGAAATCAATCCTGGACTAGTCTTCACTAAGAGTTTCGATCTCGATCATATCAACGACGCTTATCAAGAAATGACTGATAGAAAAGTTATCAAATCTTACGTTGTTGTTAGTGATTAATCTTATCCATATAAAAAGCAACTATACTTCCTTTTTGGGAAATATAGTTGCTTTTTGATTTAATCGGTACTTTCTGGTGCATCAGTCTTATACATTGAAACCGTCGACTTATTATTATTCTGTGAATACATACTTGTCGACGAGTTCCCCAATGTATTATTTATTTTATCCAGCTGCTCTACTTGATTTTCATAATCGTAATCTGTAGGATCAACTGGCTTAAATCCTATCGGAGTGTAAAATCTCAAAAGATTCTTTTGATTGATAGTATCCGATATATCCAGCAAATGCCGTTCTTGCTCATACTTTTTAGCAATTTTCTTATACAAATCAGATGTCGGATCGATATCCAACAATTCTCCTGTCTTATTATCATAAATATTGTATGAACCATCGGACTTTTTAGTAACTGTATATTTTTTATTAATCATGCCATTATTTCTAAAAATAACGTTACCATCATGCTGTTTAGATAATAAATCAGTCCCCAGTTGAATATAATTTTTAGTATTAACTCCTAGTAAGTGTAAAAGCGTTGGCAAGACGTCAATTTCACCACCATATTCATTATCAACACGCCCTGCGATTCCTTTCATATGAATCATAAATGGAACCCTCTGTAATTGAATATTATCAAAGTTATCCCATTCATTTGGATCTTTATCTAACAATGGTGCCAAAGTTTCATTTTTATCATCCGAAATACCATAGTGATCACCGTACAAAATAACAATTGAACGATCATACAGACCACTTTCTTTTAAGTAATCGAAAAATTCACGTAACGACGCATCCAGATAATGTGCGGTCAAAAAATAATTATTGATAACATTGTCGCTTGTTTCCGGTTTAACAAAACCATCATTATCTTCATCTGGTAGGTCAAATGGATAATGATTGGTTACCGTAATGTATTTCACATAAAACGGCTGTTGCAACTTTTCTAAATATTTCACGCTCTCTTTAAGCATCAACTTATCTTTCAAACCGAAACCAACGTTGGAATCTTCTGTTTGTTTAAAATACCCTTGATCAAAAAAGTAGTTGTAACCTAAGCTCTTGTAAGTTTTAGTCCTCGTGTAAAAACTACCGACATTACCATGAAAAACAGCACTCGTATAGCCTTCTTTTTGTTTCAAGATGGCTGGAGCACTCTGAAAAGTGTTTGTTGGCCCCAATTTGTTAAATAATGATCCCGTTGGCAATCCAAACAAACCTGACTCAAGCATATTTTCCGCATCACTGGTTTTTCCCTGACCTACTTCATGGAAAAAGTTGGAAAAACTGACAGTATTCTTGTCGGAATATAAACTATTTAGAAATGGTGTTACCTCTTGATCATTAACTTTCATATTGATCAGAAATTGTTGAAAACTTTCCAAATGAATAATAATGACATTCTTCTTACGTGCAATTCCATAATATTTCTTATTCGGCTTTGCATACACTTGGGCAGCTTCTTGTAGTGGCGAATCGATATCAATTGTCGTTACTTTATTCTTTTCGGCGTCCTCGTTAACCTTGCTGGCCGTGTTATAGGCCATGTAAAAATTCAATCCGAGGTACTTAACAATATAGGTTTGATCAAAGGTCCTTCCTAATAATTGTGGACGATTCATCTCGGAAATCGTTAGGTTTAAGATAATCAAAAAAGCACTTAGACACGTCAAAGCCACTTTGCTGACCAATCTAATTGGAGTTGATACCAAGTTATTTTTGACAAAGAATGGCAATCCTATAATTAAAATCAGATTCAATAAATAAATAGCATCATGAGGTGAAATTAATGTAACAATACTTTTACCCATCGCCCCGTTAAATTTTTGAGCACTCAACATCGTATTTATCGAAATGAAATCGGAAAATTCTCGATAATAAACGACATTTGCCACCAATAATAATGTTTCTAAGGCAAACAATACCATCAATGAAATTGTAAATGATTTTTTGCGTACAAAAAAATTGGCCAGACTTAGAATCAATAACACAAATCCCAATGGATTGAACATTGAAATGATAAATTGTAAGGGACCTTCGATTCCCAATCGAAAATCTACATAATAAACCATCAATGTTTCTAACCAAAGTACTGCCGTCAAAGCCAAAATCAATTTTGTTCTTGTCAGTTTAATTAGTGAATTCCATTTTGCTTTCATTTATACAATTCCCCCGCTTACCCTGTAACTAAAGTATAAGCTAGGCAAAATAGAGTTTTCAACGTCATTTGTGAATTAATTAACTATTTTTAATTCAAATCAATCAAATCATGAATATTGTCAGTCTTCTCTAATTCAGCTTGATACTTTGCTTTCGTATCGGGAGCAACTAAATTCTGTCCAGGCACAAAATGAATTTTTTCCGTCCCAGCTTCAACCGAAGTCTTGTAATACCACTTCTTGAATCGTAGAAATGCTAACTTATCGTTCAAATCAGCAATCTTTTCTTCTAGATTAGTCTCCTCATTATCCAAATAGTCATAACGCTCACGTAACGTTGTATCACCTTCCATACATAAACGAATGAAATGTGCAATATCCTTTACTGGAACGCCACTCTTTTTCAAACAATCAATTACTTCTAGAAAATTCATATCTTGTTGCTTAAATTTACGACGTCCAGCTTCATCCCTTTTGACAAAAGGCAATAAGCCTTCTTTATCGTAAAAACGTATTGCAGATGAATTGATATTCATCTTCTTAGCCACATCACCAATTAAATATTCCATTTTTCGAATCCTCTTCTCAGTATGTCTCTACTTTTAATTTTACAACAAAAAAATATTCCATTACCTCTCGTTTGAGAAGCATGGAATATTTTATTCTTCATCTAATTTTTTAATAACTTTAGCAGGGACACCACCGACCAAACTGTTATCGGGAACATCCTTAGTAACGACAGCTCCGGCCGCAACGACTACATTATTGCCAATTGTTACCCCAGGAACAATGGAAACTTTACCACCGATCCAAACATCGTTACCAATTGTCACTGGATAACCTTTGCCCATATAATCACGTCTGCCTTGAGCTGTCATCGGATGATTGACTGTATAAATATCAACGTTTGGTCCAATCATGACGTTATTGCCGATATTGACTGGTGCTACATCTAGAATTGTTAAATTGTAGTTACTCAAAAAATCATTGCCAACGTGAATGTTTTTACCATAATCACAATTAAAGCGGCTTTGAACGGAAATATTTTTACCATATGAACCGAAGATTTCTTTTATCTTAGCCGTTTGTTTTTCGGCTTCTGTTGCTGGAATCTGATTAAATTCTTGGCATAACTTGGCTGCTCTAGCCTTACGATCCACAACATCTTGATCCAAAAAATAATACCAATCGCCATTATCTAATTTTTCAATTTCTTTCACTTTAACCACCTCATCAAGATACAAGATAGCACTTAAACATATGTTTAAGTCAAAATTTATTTGCTACTTTCAATTAAAAATATTAATCGAATGCTCTTCTACTTGTTTATCACTGTCGGTAACTATTATTTGGGCTTTTTTAACATCGCCATTAAATATAATTCTATCTAAATCGAGTGACACAAATTTATAACCTTGTATATTTAATTCATTTATCATTGGAACAGTATAGTCCTTCGTTTCTTTTTCATACTGAATTTTCAAGTCCACGTTACAATTCGAATCAACACTCTTTAAAAAAACAATTACTCCACTGCAATTAGAATCTACATTTTTAACAGATTTCACACCCTTAATTAATTTACCACCGGTTACATATTCAACATTATTTTTAAAATTATTTATATTTGTGTAGTCAAAAGGAACTTCAACTTCCCTGATGTCTCCCTCATATCCATAATACTTCCCATAATAAGGACTCAAATAAGTATCGTATGAATCATTCTTTGGTCGTAAAAGTTCACCTTTATACCAACTTGGAATAATCACAGACTTACTATAGTTTTCTTGAGCCTTTAAAACTCTACTAGTTCTGATATTAGATTCAGCTCGTGCTAGTCTAAATGAATTAATTTCTAAGCCATAGCTAACTATGAAAAGTCCCGTCATGACAGATAACATTACGACAAATAAAATCCTAGAAGTCTTAGAATTATTTGAACTTACAAGTTCACTAACTAAAAAACTTAGCGAAACCAAGAATAGTATAAAGCCCCCCTGCAAAGATCGAAGCATCATCATAGGAGAAAACATAAATGCGAAGTTGGCTATGATAGCTAATATAGAAAACGTTAAGCTCCAACCGATCAATTCTTTGGAGACACGTTTCTTCAAAAATAAAAATCCAATTAAACATACAAAAATAAGAAATAAAAAGCCATAATTACTAAACAATTTACTCGAATCACCAACTGTAAAAAAGTTATACACTCTTTGTCCAAGCGTTAATTGATTAAACTTTGAAGGCAGACTATCTAGTCTAACTCTATTTCCAGGGGACAATATCAAAATCGCAGAACCTAACAAATTCAGTCCTGAACTCGTTAACCAAATGTTAATTTTTTTATGAGTTCGAAAAGCATATACTGTCATTCCAACAGAGAATAAAAGAATAGTTGGCCCCATATTTTCATTGGACAATCCTGCAGCAAATGCTGCAATACCTAGAATAATATATTGATAACTTCTTACCTTATCTTGATGAAATAAAAAGAAGACCAAATTTAAATATATTAGTATCCAAACATTGGTAAACAAATAATTACTGGCCCCAACGGTCCAAAAAGTTGTTTGTCCTAAATTAGGATTACAGATCCAATAAGTAATAAAAATTAAATATAAATTGATTTTAGAAAATATATTTCTCCCCACTATTATACTTGGAAGAATTGATATCAAAATAATTAAAGCTACTAACGCAATAGTTTTTACACTACTAGCAATTGCTGGATATGGCAAAATAATCCGTGAGGTCATATCAGTTAGAAATCTTCCTGACCAATTTAGATAATGCTGAATTGATACTAGGAATATATTTCCATCTGTTTTCCCATACCAAAAATCATCTGAAATCATCGGCAAAATACTATTAGGTATATAAATTAATACGTAGAAAATAATAACTAAAATGGCAATCATAAATTTGCTTTGACTAAAATTTTTTTGTTTCATTAAAACTCCCCCCTCCATTAAAATAGTCACACAACATGTCATGTGGTGCAATTTTAATTAAAAAAAAAGCTATCTTTTCAGATAGCTCAACTTAAATTATTTTCCACCACCAAAGATGTGGTCTAAAATTCCGTTAAATTCTTTACGATCCTCTGCGGTATGTGGTTCACTGCTTAGTTGCAATCCTGAATGGAATGCCGTTAACAAGAAGTCCCAGAATGTGCCGTAGAGACCTAATTCCTCATGATCTGCTGGAGAAATAGTGTAACGAATAGCATCTTCATCGCCGGCCATTACTTTTTGAACCCAATGTGGTTCACGCAAACTTTCACGACCCATAGCTGCGAAATCTAAACCATTATCAAGCACTTTTTCCGCATCACTTGGTGTTTGAATATCTCCGACACCAATCAATGGCAAGTCGCCAATATGTTCCTTGATTGTTAAGTTCAAAGGAGTCGTAATAGTCTTATCGTTCAAAGACTTTCTCCAAACATCACCCATTGAAACGTGAAGGTAATCTAATGGCTTCTCTTTCAAGGCATCGACTAATTTCAAAGTATCTTCAAATCTGATACCTGGATCTTCAATCTCTTCTGGAGAAATACGATATCCCATTAAGAATGGTCTATCAGCGTACTTTTCAATAGCATTTTCAACTTCATCGACAACTGCCAATGGGAAAGTCATTCTCTTTTCTACTGAGCCACCCCATTTGTCCGTCCGACGGTTGGAATGTGGTGAGAAGAATTGTTGAATTAAATATGTATTAGCACCATGAATTTCAACACCATCAAAGCCAGCCTCAATAGCACGTCTAGTTGCTTGGCCGAAATCTTTGATTGTTTGTTCGATCTCCTCTTCAGTCAACTCACGTGGTACTTCAGAATTATTTCTTGTTGCTTTGACAGCACTAGCACTGACTGGTTGCTGTCCTCTTAAAATTGCAGTTGAAGACATACGACCGGCACTAAAAATTTGTAAAATAGCTTTAGTTCCGTTTACGTGCATTGCTGAAGCTAGTTTTCTCAAACTTGGAATGAACTTATCATCCTCAGCACTTAGTTCCCCTTCGAAACCTTTACCCAAAGCATTTACATTAGCGACACCAGTGATAAACATCCCCACGCCACCACTATGCATGTGATAATAGCGTAATTCATCAGAAGTTACTTCACCATTTGAAAAACTCATTTCCTCGGTCATTGGTGGAATAACTACACGATTTTTTACCGTAATACCCTTCTTCTCAAACGTGTATGGTTTCAAAAACTTATAATCTGCCATTACAATCCCTCGCTTTCAAATTCAGATTATCACAATATTCACTTTTGTAAACCTTTTCATCTTTTGGAGAATCTTATAAAAAAATATTTCAATTTTGAGAAATAATTGGTGTCTTTTTGGTTAATTTAATGTATGATATTGAAAGAAATTTTGAACGAGGAAAAGCTTATGAACTACTTACTATTATTGGTCTCCATCGGTTTTGAAGTTTTAGGGACTTCACTCTTAAAGAAAACTGATGGCTTTACCAACCTTTTACCTACATTGGGGACGTTAACATCATATTTTATCTGTCTATTCGTTCTTTCCCACGTCCTCAAACGACTACCACTTAGTTTAACGTATGCTACCTGGGGAAGCATTGGATTGATACTCGTTACTATTGCCGGTATTGTTTTCTACCACGAAACTTTATCAATCTATTCAATCATAGGATTATTTTTAGTCGTATCTGGTACAGTTCTTATTAACGTCTTTTAAATTATCAACACTAAAAAGACACTCATATTAACCAATACAGGGTTAGTACGAGTGTCTTTTTGATTTTAAAATATTTTTAATCCTTTATTTTCTACGTTTCTTGATATACCAGATACCAATTCCAATGATGATAATTATTAATGCAGCAATACCACCAATTAGTGCCCCATTAGTCTTATTAGTATTGTTTACTGGTGTCTTTCTATTGATAGCCTGACTTTGTTTGCCAGTAACTGTAAATCTACGTTGAAGCTTCCAAACATTTTTTCCGTTATTAGCTTGTACGTTTAAATACATCATATAAGTTCCAGGTTTTAATCTCTTATTCTTGTTAGCACCGACAACAGTATTAACATTGACTGGATAAGTAAAATAGCTATTTGGTGCAATCGACATATTAGACTTGGAAGATTGTAAAATAACATCTTTCTTATTATTCTCTGGTGTTATTTCAGCCTTAATATCAACTTTTTGAACTAGTCTGGGAACATCATTACCAATCAAAGCATTTACAGAAATTTGACCATTCTCAGTATCTTCATAAGCTCGATTTAGTTTCAGATCCGGTTGAATCGTGTCTGTATTTTGTCTTAGTTGCAATCCTAAAACATAATTGTATTTATTCTTTAGGGTTACGCCTTTAGAATTATTCTTGCTGACCTGATTATTTTGTTCAATCAGAATACCGCCTAACAATACACCATCAAAGTTGCCTGCTGGAGCATTGATATTAACCGTTACTTCTTGAGAAGATTTTGCATTTACTGTCACTTGTTTAGGATAAGTAACTAATTTTTCAATATCATACTTTAATGATGGACCGTCCTTAAGATCATGTTCGTTATAAACGATAACCCCATTAGTATCAGTTGCAGCACGGTTTACCATTACACTATAGGTATGCGTTTTAGTATCGTTATTATTAATTTTAAATTTAGCTTGTAACTTTTGATTTGGAGTAACTTTCAAGTCAAAATAACCAACGCTTTTATCAACTTGATCACTTGTAAGTTCCGGTACAATAGTATATGTAACGTCTGGTTTAGTTCCAGTATCAGCTGCTGAAACTGTTTGACTATTGAAATTTCCAAGTGTTATAACGCTGATTAAAAACAGCATGAGAATCCAAATACGCTTCTTCAAAATACCATCTCCCAAAGAAAAAAAGAGAGCATGCAACAACTAAGTCACAAGCCCTCAATTTCTATATTTAAGCTGGTGCATTTGATAATGTCCAAGTTAATGTTGAACTATATGAACCACCGATATTACCAGCTGGGACCTTAAGTGCTGCATCAGTAGCACCATATGTTCCAGTATAAGCACCGACACCACTACCGGCTGCAGCATTAACAACAGTTACTGGAGAGCTAGATAGTGAAAGATTTGCAACAAGTGCTGGAGGTGTTGATACGTTATCAGCATCATCCGCTTTAATAGGAGTCGTTTCTTTATTATCTAATGACAATTGTGCGTTCTTTAAGGTTGCACCGCCTGTTGCTGTAAATGGTGATGCTGCAACAGTTACAGTGTATCCAGTACCAGAACCAGCATCAGCGATACCCAAGACTCCTGATGAAGAAGTCGATGTATACGAAATATCGTTTGCTGAAGCTGCTACCGTACCAAATTGAAAGCCAGGGGCCGAATCCAAAGTAATCGTTCCAGGTGTAATATCCGCCGTAGCGGTACTTGTAACTGGAGCGGCTGGTGTATCAGCTGCTTTTGCAACTCCACCTAACGATCCAATTCCTAAAACTGCTGCCCCTACTAACATGCTATTTCTTACGAGTTTTTTCATAATAATTTCCCCCTCATAAACGATTTTTATCGCTATGAGCAGAGCCTTAATGCAACGGACTCAGGCTCTGTGGGATTAAATATATCCGTCACATAGAGATCTCATCCAATCTCTGCGTACGTTATATATTCTTTTGGTCAAATAAACAAGAATAAACTCGTCAAAACGTTGGAACTATACAACAAGTAAATTATAATGAAATCAGATTTAGAATGGAGCGATAGAATGACTGATACAACAACTAATAACGGACTAACAATTAATATTGTCAACATCATTTGGAGTTTTGACATCTCCACTGACAAGGTATTGATTCTTTTAGTTAAGAATTCTATCGGATCAAATATCGGAAAATGGGGCCTACCCACAACGATGCTTCGAGACAATGAAAACGCTGAAGAAGCTTCTTTAAGATTGATCAACGAAAAAATTGGTATCAAATTGCCTAATTTTTATACTGAACAATTAGCCACTTTTAGTAACGTTAATCGCACAGCAACAAATCGAGAAATTGCTCTAAGTTATATGACGTATCTGCCCTACATGCCGGAATTAACGGCAGGATATGGTGCTCAAGAAGTTGCCTGGTTCAGAGTTGATTACGATAAAGATTGTTTCTTATTGAAATATCACGATTTAATTTTTAAAACTTTAAGCGATGAAATATCGGATAAAGATTTTTACGATCATCTGGAAAAATATAGTAATGATAAGTATTTGAGCTCCGATCACGCTTTGATTTTACGCAAAGCTTTTCAGAGAGTTACGAATCGTTTAAATTATTTACCAACGATTCTGTTGATTTTAGGTGACGATTTTACACTAAAAGAGGCACGTGAAGTTTATTCAACTTTTTGGAAACAACCTTATCAAACCATTGATAACTCTAACTTCCGCAAAACCCATACTCATCTTTTCGTCGAAATTGGAACCGAGCACGGTAAAAGTGGTCGTCCTGCTAAACTTTACAAACTGAGGGAAACACTTGACCCTAAATAAGACTAATGTTAGTCTTTGTTTTGCATTATTAAAGGTAAATTTTACCTTTAATAATAAAATTTATTTATTTTTATAAATTTAGGAGGTACTTTCTTATCTTGGACACACAAACAAACGAAAAAAGTGGCCTGAAACTTTTAATGGTTATTGGTACTGCTTGGTTGTTTGACGCAGCTGATGTAGCTTTACTATCCTTTATCATGCCACTGATCAAAAAAGAGTGGCTTCTGACTGACAATCAGATTGGCTTAGTCAGTTCGATCACCACTGTTGGTATGATGATAGGTGCTCTTTTATTCGGGTACTTGGCTGATAAGTTTGGCAAGAAGAATATTATTATCGTTACGCTCTTAATTTTTTCCGTCAGTAATCTTGTCTTAGCCTTAACAACCAACGTTGAACAATTCATGCTAGTTCGTCTCATTACAGGTATCGGGTTAGGTGGTGAGCTACCTGTCGCTACTACCATTATTGCCGACTCCTTTTCCGGTCATCGACGTTCAAAAATGTTGATTCTGGTCGATAGTTTTTGGGCAATTGGTTGGATCTTAGCCTCACTATTAGCCTTTCTCTTCATGCCAATGTATGGCTGGAGATTTACCGTTATCGCAACTTCCATTATGGCACTATACACTTTGGTAATTCGTCGACACCTTCCCGATCAGACTAATACTCAAAATAATCGTCTAAATTTACGACTAGCCCTTAGTCAGATTTGGTCAAAGAAATTCCGTCGCGCCACTATCTGCCTAAGCTTATTATGGTTTATCATCATGTTCACTTATTATGGTATGTTTCTATGGTTACCAAGTGTATTGATCAAACGCGGTTTCTCAGTCGTCCATAGTTTTCGTTACACCTTATTGATGAGTTTTGCTCAATTACCAGGATATTTTTTAGCGGCATACTTGATGGGTAAATTAACTCGTAAAAAAGTTTTAGGAATCTATCTAATTGGAACCATTATTGGTGCCTTCCTATTTGGAACCGCTCAAACCGTCTTCATGGTTGTCTTTAGTAGCTGTTTATTGTCCTTTTTCACGCTAGGCGCTTGGGGAATTTTGATTGCCTTAACACCAACCCAATATCCAATGGAGATCCGTGGTGTCGGCATTGGTTTCACTCAATCAATTGGTCGTATCGGTGCTACTATTGGACCTTATCTAATTGGTTTTTCATTGAGTATTAATTTAAGTATTTCAACAATTTTCTTCTACTTTGTCGGTTCATTGATTGTTGGAATTCTGATATTGATTTTTGGAATGGTCGATAATGATCAAAAAAATATTCAACTAAACAAATAGGTATCAAAAAAAGCTGCAACCATCTGGATGCAGCTTTTTTCAATGCCTACAATTCGTTTGTTTCCGAGTTGTCTTTATTTAAGATTTCAATTTTTCCATCCACGTGGAAGTAATCCTCAATCAACTGTTTCAATTCTTGAATTGCTTCGTTAGCCCTTTGAGCTTGTTCTTGATTAATAGCCTCAATTACTAGAACTGAGTCCGTTGTTTCTTCAGTCAACATCGTTCTTTGAGCTTCACGCCAATTCAAACAACGACAGATAGCACCATCATTGTCATAATAAATTATTTCACCTGGTAATGCTGGAGCATCTTCATCAGCACCTAATGGTTTAAAACTTTCACCACCTTGAGCCTCACCAAGATGTAAGTCACCTGCCATAGCATTCAAGTTTTCACCACCACAAGGAACTGCGTATTTCAGAGAAACACTGTTATAAATATCAACCAAAGGATTGATTGGTGAAAAGGTTCTTCCCTGATTTACTCGTTTTAACAAAGCTTCGATTGAACAACGAGCGCCTTTTTTAGTCTTGAATTTGCGAAAAGCCTGACGCCACTGATCAACAACTTCACTCTCACGAAATACTTCTTCATTGATAAATTTTTTCGACTCTTCTGCACCATCACTTAACAATTTGGCAAAATACGGATCGTCTTTTTCATCCACCTGATTATTTATATTATGAATTGTTAAAGTACTGATTTGTGCTTCAGGGAATAATTCCCAGAATTTATCATCAATAATTACTTTTGTCATTTTTCCACCCTCAAATTCTTTTTCATTAAGAAATCAGTTTGCACCGAATCTCCCATTACAAATTTATGTTCACTAAATCTTTCATAGCCCATTTTTTGATAAAACTTTTGAGCTGGATAATTAAATTCCCAAACTCCTAGCCAAATATTATCCTTCGATAATTTTTGTGCCTGCTTTTCAGCAAATTCGAATGCTTTCGTTCCTAATCCCAAATGTTGAAATTCTTCTTTAAAGTAAACCCGTTCTACTTCCAAATAATTGTCGGGCATCTTTTCTGATTGAGCCTTTAAAGTATTTAATTTCAAATAACCTGCTAATTGATCTTCATGATAAATAAAATAAAACGTCGAATTGGGATTCTTCAGTTCACTAGTTAGTTGTTTCGTATTATACGCTTGATCCAAGTAAGCATTCAGATTCTCTTCTGTATTATCCTTACCAAAAGTTGCTGTATAAGTTTCTCTACTTAATTTTTGCAGAGTATCTAAATTTTCTATATCACATTGTTCGATTATCAATATTTTCTTTTATTACCTTTCTTAACATATTCCCAATCAGCTGCTACGTTATCCTCAACCGTCTGTAATAGTCTTAAGATCTGTTTTTGTTCGGCAGCGTCTAATCCTTTTAAGGCCACTTTATTAGAGTAAATATTTTCTCGATGGATAACCGGATAAACTTTTTTACCCTTTTCAGTTACGTATAATTTCTTTTCTTTCTTATTATCAGCTGCCTGTTTTCTTACAATAAAGTCATTCTTCTCTAACTTCTTGATTGCCCGTGCTGCGGTAGTTTTATCTACCTTGATCATCTCAGCTAATTTTTCTTGAATAATTCCTGGATTTTCGTAAATTCTAACTAAATATAAGTATTGTCCCTTAGTCAAATCGTAATCTTTGAATTCGATATTACTGATTGAATCTAAGGAACGTGCAATCACACCAATTGAGCGCAAAATTTCAACCACCAAACTACCTCTCTTTCGATAGAAAACATTGTACAACCATTTTGTTGCATTTGCAACTAAACTGTGATCATAAAAAAATGGCAACATCCTCGCTGCCATTTATATATATTCTAGTTGACCGCATAGTTTAAATTACGAGAAAGCTGGTCAATTCTTTCTTGATATTTTGAACCATTATCCATGTGATTCAAAACATGTTGAACTTGACGGTCATCTCGCAAACGGCCAAATAAGTATGTTTCTGAATAATTTTTATCTAATAAATTATATGTCTTCAAAACAAAATCTTTACTATAGTCATTTTTGTCGATCTCTTTATTATTATTAATGTCAGTATATAGCTCCGATAAAATTCTCTTTGCCTCTGTATTGTCATTTAGTTTCATCAATACGCACCACCTAATTAATTATTAAAAGCCTCTCACAAGATAGCACCCTTTTGTAAGCGTTTTCTATATCTTGTATTTCTATTATACGACTTATAGTAAAAAATTTCAGTCAAAACAAACATATTCGGATATTAATCAGTTTGTGTTTTGAAATTATGTTTTAATTGTGGCCAGATAAATTTATCGGCTGTAGCGATTAGAATACCATTAAAGATAAATGAGAATAGTGTTCCGATGTTTACTGAATAGACATTATGAATACCAAATGCTGCAATTATGATAATAATAATTGGTGGCAAGAAATCAATTATTTGAGCCTTAGTTGAATTGCCATTCAAATAGAAAAATCTAAGGATATTTGTCGTGTCATCATTGGGATGCATTACGATATTTGCTCTTTGGTATAAGGAGATGGCAACACAGAAGAAGACTACTCCTAGACAAGATAAAAATGTTCTAACCACAATCGGCAAATTAGGCACACCCACATATGTTAATAATCTGGTAAATACATCAACAAAATAACTGAAGAATAAAACATAAAGGATTTGACCGACAAATCTTTTGCCATCGAATTTCTTTATTAGAAATTGATTAGTCAAGGCATTAAAAACACCGAAGACAAATAAAATCATCCCGGTATTCCATGTGAACCATTTATTTAAATTAACGGCAGCAGCTGTCCATAACCCACTTCCCATATCAGCAGTTATACACAGACCATTACCAAAAGCATTCAGAATCAGACCACTTATTAGCCCAATTACTCTTGTTTGCATTGAATTTTTGATGCTATCACTCCTCACAGTATGTTGAATATGTTACAACAATTCTATGCCAAGTGACAAAATTTTTATTTAAAATAAGAATATTATTTAATTATTTTGATAATTTGTTTGTAAGAACTTCTTTAGATCCGTAGCTGGATGTCCCATAATTTCTTCATAGTCTGAACTGATTGTATTTAATAGACCCATGCCACCAGCTTTATACATTGAAGACAACATGTGACCTTCATTTCCTTCATTATAAATAGCAGCAAATTCATCCAAGGTTACTGGTTGATAACCAATTTCTGCACCAGAAACTTCCGATAATACTTCAGCTAACTCTGGCATCGTGTAATTTCTCGATTGTGTTAACGTATAAATTCTGCCATTCTTCAATAATGATTCCGTAGCAGCAACTTTAGCAAAAGCCTTTGAGCTATCATCCAAACTAATGAATGACAAAGCTTGATCTTTCATCGGATAAATTACGTTTTTACGTTCAATCAATTCTGGTAAATAAGGAACCAATGGATCAGCATACAAGGCATTTCTAATAATTGTATAAGGAATTTCCGTTTCAGCTAATCTTCTTGGCAAATATCCATAAAAGGCTGACAAATCAAAAGGATTATTAACTTGATCTGCAATGAAGCCCATAGCCAAAATATGACCGACTGAAGCTTTTTTAGCAGCTTGTAAAACATTTTCCAATTCTGTAATTCGACTGTAGCTGTCATGGCTCTTACTTGGAACGTAAATTAAAACGTCCTTATCTTGAAAGGCTTTGATCAAAGTATCCTCATTATAAAAATCAATTCCAATAACTTCAGCACCGGCTTGGGCTAACTTATCTGCCTTAGATACCGTATGAACTCCCACAGTTATTGAAGAAGCAGGAACTAATTTGATCAAATCATTAAAAATATGACTTCCTAAATGACCTGTTGCACCAGTTATAATATATTTCATTTCATTCACCTTCAACTTCCCACTACATGTTACTATATAAATAACAAGATAACAACTAAAAAACATCTATTAAGTATTCAAATATATAAAATATATCTAAATTCCTCAACAGATGCCGTTTTTACCATTGTTCATGATTCCATAGACGACCGTCTACTTCACCTTGTAATAATTTCATACGATCATTTTGTTCTTCAACGACTTTCTTCATAGCAACTAAAAAAGCACGATTCTCATATGCTTTTTGTTTATCTGCTAAATTTGAAAGTTCCTTACTCAACCAAACTCCAGTATCTTCTGCCATGATTATTCGTCCTCCCCTTGTTTGATCAGACTAATGGTATCTTTTAATTGGCTCAAATCTTCTTTTTGTTGAATAAACGTATTCAAGATTGTTTCACATTCATTACAATTCGTTCCATCGAAGTTTTTAAACCGATCCGTAAATTCTTGTTCAAACCATTCCTGACGATTATCCAATGTGTCAGGATACTTCTGTGCTAGATAACGTTGGTAATCGATCAACGTTTGCATCTGTTCCTGTTCTTTTAAATATTGAAATTGTGAAATAATAAAGGTTGGTAAAACTTTCATTTTGGCACGATCAGCAATGGCATGTAATGGTGCCATAATTTGATCCATCGTGATATTCTCAGTACCGCCTCTTCTAAATTCTTTTAGGGGCATACCAGTACTGACGACAATTCCAAATTCCTTATCACGTAGATTGTCATTACCATCGCCATAAATAAAATTACGAGTTAAAACTTTATCTTCCCAATCTTTGAGACCAGCTGGGGCCGCATACCAATAGAGGGGAAATTGAAAAATAATTCTGTCGGCACTTCTTAATAACTTTTGTTCATTATCGACATCAATTTTTTTCAATCCTTCAACATGGTGCCACGTAACATCATATAGCTTCGCTCCTTGCATTAAAAATTGCTGCGTTTGCGAGTTGTTTATTTCCGGATGAGAAACAATTATTAGCGTTTTCAAATTAACATCTCCAATCACCCCTAGAATAGCAAAAATATGCTGACTTATACAGTTGAATCACTTATTTTCGAAAATTGATCAATATGAATTTTGTGAAATGATATACTTTAATATAGTATGATGAACAACTAAGGAGCTTAATAATGGAAAAATACTATATTGTCGACAGTTCTATTCTTCCTGAATCCTTCGATAGAGTAATCAAGGCTCGTAACTTGTTGGAAACTAGAAAAGTTCACAACGTCAGCGAGGCTGTGAAAGAAGTCGGTATTAGTCGAGGGACTTACTATAAGTACAAAGATTTGGTCTTCTTACCCGATGAGGAAATGAACGATCGTAAAGCCGTCATTTCTATGATGTTACGACATGAGCAAGGAACATTGTCTAAAGTGCTAGTAAATATTTCTGAATCTAACGCCAGTATTTTGACAATCAACCAAAATATTCCTATTCATGGAGTTGCTACCGTTGTTATCTCATTGGATATCAGTCATCTTAACGGTACGATTGACGATTTACTTGATAAATTAAAACAATCTAACATTGCTGATAATGTACAATTAATTGCGGTAGAATAATCAGGACTAAATTCTGCTTCATTAATTACTATACGAATATCAAACAAAAATAGCTTCTATGTAAGAGATTCAAGGCATATATCTGTGTCTTGAATAACCTATATAGAAGCTATTATTTTTATTTAAACTTAATATTCAAAATAGAAAGAATAGTAGATTAAACAATTTATCCAAAATTAAACAATCAAAGTAGGATTTAGTCCGGAGCAAAAATTGGGGATGCGTTCAGCTATGAGATCATTGTTACTGGCTTTGCCAGTTACAATGAGGCCGACTTTGGAAATCCATTATTTTGCACGAAGTGTAAAATAATTAGTTTCAAATCGTGCCCATAGCGCTCCAACAGCATTCCCAATTTTTGTGGAGGACGGGAAATTTAAGTATATCTTCTAAAAGCCTATTTGGGCCAAGCTATGTACATCGCTAACAAAACGCTGAACGTACCCATAAAATAAAATATCTTCGACACGACATTACTTTTTACACGGCCGCCAGACATAAAAAGAAATATGCCCAAAATAAAAATTGCTACCATTATTAAGAAATTCATTCTGTCACCTGTCATTTCTATTGTTAAGTTTCAATAACAAGAACTTTACAAAATAAATGTGACGAATTAATGAATTTGTTATGTAAATTTAATTACTTATTTCTTTCCCAAAGAAAGTCCTCAATATCATGTAAGACTTTTGGATTCCGTCTTGTTAAAGCACTGTGTTCTGCTTTTGGACCAGTAAAAAGACGAGCTTGATAAGTCTGGTGAGGTCCTTTGAAAACTCTTCGTAAAGATTTAGCTGAAGAAACAGGTACTGCCTTGTCGAAATGATCGTTCATGGATAATTGCCCCATGATATTCAGTTCTCGGATATGTAATTTATGAATCGTTGAATCAGGTGCGGTATAGGTTCTAAAATCTTTCGTTAATTGTGGTGAATAACGCCAATCGTTACGACGATAAATATTGTGATTCAATACTTGCATCGGTGCGGCAATGTTAACTAAAGAATCAATTTGAGGTTGATTCTTTCTATTACTGTATTTTTCCAAATAATACATAACGGCGTTATTACCCCAAGAATGAGCCACCGCATTAAATTTTGTAACGCCATAGTCGCGTTGTAACCTTTTAACAATTGAGTTGATCCATTTGGCTGTCTGATGATAATCTGATTCATGATTATTACCAAATAGAACCTGAATCTCAGGGTTCTTTGCTGTTTTCGGCCAGTTACCGTCAAAACTTAGTTTACCTTTCGGTGAAACAAAAATTGTTAATGTCCTAGTGGCATAGCCGTCAGCTTGTGATTGATCAATTAAGTAATCCATTGAATGTACCGTTCCTCCAAAGCCATGAAAAAACAATGTTGGCACTTGTCGCTTCACGGTACTAGCTGTAACTTCTTGCTGTGAGCTGGCTCCTGCAATCATTAAACTCACGACAATCAGGCAGAAGCTAATTAATAAATTTCTTTTTTTCATAAATATCACCAATTTGATTTATTATCAAATTCTAAATCAATTCTGGCTTTAGTCAATAAAAAAACCAACCTCTAATGAGATTGGTTTCTGTTTATCAAGCTATAAATACTATAAATTTTGACCCTTTTCCCAAGTAGTCTTGGATAACATCAAACCTTTTTTAACTAAATCGTTAAACAATTGATGTGTACGCTTTGTAATTTCAGCAGCGGTCTTCATGTTACTTGATGTCAAAAATGTTGAAACATCGCTATTAAATCCGTCAATCACTTCATCGGTAACATCGATTCTTTGACGAGCATATGATTGACAAGCATCTAAATATGCATGAACCATATCAGAATATTCATGATAATGTGGTTCGATCATAACGGATAGAGTCTTCTCTAGCCAATACATATTATCAACTGAAACTTCATTAGTTGTATTCTTATAATCTTCAGGAGTATCAGTAATATTTGTATAGAATGGTACGTATGGGCTATAGGCAAAGAAGCCTAATGCTAACCATTGAATGGCAGCGTGGTTATCATCAACATCATTTCTAATTTGTAAAATTGATGAAGCTTGATTACGATCCATCGCAATAGAACGGAATTGACGTTGTTCGTCGGCTGTTCCTGAAGCAAATGTTCCAAATGGATCATACTTTGTACCGTTATAGTGTGATGACAAGAAGTACTCAACATCTTCGATAGCCAATTTCTTACTTGGTTTTCTAACCATAGGCATCTTTTGAGAAGTAGGATCTTGTTCAATCTCAGGGTTAAACAATTTTTGACCATACCATGTACGTGGAGTGTTGTAATAAGCATCAGCTTCACTTTGTGTTCCAAAGATTTCACGGAAATTAAAGTGACCTGGATTTGGATTCAAATGATGCTTTTCAACGAATTCTACTAAGTCAGTCGCAATCAAATAATTATCAGGGTCGCTGACATCGACTTCTTCCATAACAGTTTGATTAGGAACGATAGCATAAGCATCATCTGGCAAGCGCATAGCACCCCAATGGTGTCCACCAGCTGTTTCTAAAAGCCAAACTTCATTTTTATCATTAAAGGCGATACTATTTGATTCTCCAGTACCATATTCTTCAAGTAATTCCCCTAAACGAAGTACACCTTCCTTAGCTGTCTTTATGTATGGCAATACCAAAGTCAACATAGCTTCCTCATCGACACCATCATGAACCAATGGGTCATAACCTAAAACACGAGCATTTGTAGCTGTAGTTTCAGTTGAACTCATACCAACGTTGAACTCGTTGATACCAGCTTCTTCATATTGTCCATCGCTTTGATCAGCTTGTGGAGTTGCTGTATAGCGATAAGCATGATCAGGTAGCGGAACTTTTACACCTGTCGTCTTAGAAAGATAAAATGCATTTTCTTGATCTTTAGCAGCGTGTGCGACAAATTTAATCGGATTAATTGGGCCATAGCCATCCTCATTACGGGCAACTATAGTGGAACCATCCATACTAGCGGCTTTACCAACTAGAATTTCAGTACAATCGGAACTTGGATTTTTCATTTCGTTCCCTCCCTTATATAAAACCAGTATAGGATTAAAGTTTGGTTTAATCTAGAGGGGTTATTAGAAAAATTATAATAAAAAGACCACTTTTCATTTTGAAAGTGATCTTTAATTTAATTATTTAATCTAGATTAGCCTTACCCTTTTTTACAGCTCTATTCTGTAGAACAGTCATAACAACTACTCCAGCTGTTACTCCGATAACAATTGCTAATAAGAATAACAATAAATTATTAGTAGCACCTAAGACACCAACGATAGGACCACCATGAGGAACAACATCAGTAATCTTAAAGATAGCACCCATAGCACCAGCAACAGCTGATCCAATCAAAATACTTGGGAAAACTCGTTTTGGATTAGCTGTGGCTGAAGGAATAGTTCCTTCAGTAATACCAATTAATCCCATTAAAACGGCTGGCAATGCTGCAGATTTTTCATCCTTACTGTAATTTTTACCATTGATCAATGTAGAAATACCAACTGTCAATGGAGGTACAGCAACGCAACATGCAACCATTCCCATAATTTGCGGAGTATTAGCCGTTATTGAAGCGACACCGAATAAGAAAGCAACTTTGTTAATAGGGCCACCCATATCTGATGCAACCATCAAACCAATAATTCCTCCTAGTAGGATACTTGTTGATGGATTAGCTGATAATGATTTTAGCATTGCCTCTAGTGCAGTCATTAACCAAGAAATTGGACCACCTAATAGATAAATAAAGGCACCTGATAAAATTGCCGTTCCTAATAATGGAATAACAAAGATTGGCATAATAGGACGAAGATCCTTTGGTATCTTCCAAGTATTAATCCATTTAACTAAATAACCACCTGCAAAACCAATAAGAATAGCACCTAAGAATCCAGTACCTGCTTTAGTTCCCAAAATATCAGGACTATTTGAAACTAAAGCACTGATCATAACAGGTGCCAATGCAGCTCTTCCGGCAATAGCATCAGCAATATATCCTGCCAAAATAGGAATCATTAATGTAAATCCTAAAGTACCAACTTGGTTCATAGCTGACCAAAACAGTACCCTTAGGAATTACCATCCCTGAACTTGTTGGATGTCCTCCGAAAGCAATTGATAAAGCAATAAATAAACCACCAACAACTACGAATGGAATCATGTGTGAAACACCGTTTAATAATTGCTTAACTAATGGATTTTGTTGACCCTTAGATGTCTCACTCTTTTCAGTCTCTTCTTCTTGAGCATTAGCTTTAGTGTGATAAACAGGAGCATTCTCATATTGTTCAATGAGAGATTTTGCATCCTTGATTGCTGAAGTTGTATCCCCAAATACAACTTTCTGTCCGTCAAATCTTTCAATATCATCAACGGCAACATCGGCACCGAATACTATAGCATCAGCATTTACAATTTCCTCACGAGTCAATGTATTCTCAGTACCGGAAGCACCCTCTGTTTCAATTTTTACTGTATCATAACCTAACTTTTTTGCTGCTTGTTCCAGTTTTTCGGCTGCCATATAAGTATGAGCAATCCCTACTGGACACTTTGTAACACCAACTAAAGTAGTCATCTGTAGTCCCCCTTTTATTGATTAATAATATTACCTACAATATTGAATAATTCATCACCATTTGATAGATTATTCTGAATATTTTTAACAAATTCCTCTTTCATTAAATTGCGTGACAGTTGTGACAACATTTTAAGATGAACATTATTTTCACCATTTTCAGGTGTTAATAAAACAAATGCTGCTTTAACGCCTTCTCCATCTAATGATTCCCATTCAATAGGATCAGTAAAAGTAATTACGCCAACTTTAGGATCATCCAATGATTTTAAGGTTGCATGAGGAATAGCAAGACCATCAGTAAAACCGGTTGTACCTTCCTCTTCACGCTTTAATAATCCTTTTTCCAATTCTTTCTTCGATAATCCCATTGGCTCAGAAAGCAATTCTGAAATTTTATTCAGTGCTTCTTTTTTCTCCCTTTTTTCAATAGAAATATCAGTATATATATAATTACGTTTTAAAATTTTGTTATCCAAAATTATCCTCCTCAAAGTATTTTAAAAATCCATTTATGTCTTGGGCGTTTATAAGATTATTAATTATCTTTTTACTTTCGACAATTTTATTAAGTTCATGATAGATACTTTTCATTTGGGAGGCATCTATACCCTTTAACCCCATGAAAAATGCTATGTGAACTTCATCTCCCAACCATTCAATACCTTTCCTTGATCTAATAACCCCAATAAAGGGTTTCTTTATATGGTCTGTAGTTCCATGTGGTAATGCCATACCATCCATAGCCGTACTTGATAATTTTTCTCTCACAATTGCTGAGTCAAATATTTCATCATCTGTATAACCATACTTTATAGTCTGTTCAGTTAACTCCAAAAGAGAACTTTTATAGTCACTACCCGGAGATTCCACCGTTACTATCAAATTTGGATTAATTAAATTTTCGAGTAGATTCTTAGAATTATTAGGATTTTCTACCTGTCTTATTAATTCCAAAATTTTATTTTTATCTTCTTTAGTTAAAAAAGGTGATACGAAGGCATACGGTTTATTTACTTCGGTCAACGGAACTGTAGATATTACAATATCAGAATCAATTTTTTCAGATGCTAATTCATGAGTTACCTTTACGGAATCCACACTTATGACATCGCTCATCTCTTGTTCAATCTTTCCTTCCAAAAATCTAGAAGTTCCAATTCCAGTATTACAAACAATCGTTGCAGTAATTTTTTTATTTATTACACCTTTTCTATCATTCAATGATGCAAAATACATACCCATCAAAGCTATCTCATCATCGTTGAAGCTGACATTAAATTCTTTATTTATTTTTTCAGATAGTCTCAAAGCATCCTCGAATGAAACAGGATAAGACTTTTTGAAATTATAAGTATAAGGATTGATTATTTTCATTCCAAAATGAATTCTTTTAATTGATAAGGAGATATGTTTACTTAATCCTTCTAAAAATTGATTATCATAAATGTTTACTCGTTTATCTTTACCGATAATAATTTTCTTTATTTTGGAAATCTCATTCTCATTGTCAAAAGAGAGCCTCATATTGTTCTCCGATTTTATTAAAATCATAAAATTATTCAAGAAACTTTTTTGATCATTCTTAAATTGATAATTGAATTTCTTTTCAAATTCATCGGATAACTCAATTGTTTCTTCTTCGAAGGAATCAAAAGCATCATCTAAATTATTAACTTTTACAATATCTTTAGAATTACTAAATAACGTATATTGAATCAGTAAATAGATTACTAAAGAAGTGTACTCATACTCTGTAGTTCGAAATTGAGACTTCATCAAAAAACTATCTACAAATCTAAATATTCTTTTGGCATCATCCTCATTGAAAAAGTTTTTAAGTATCGGTGGAAATACGACGTTCTTATCGTCACTTTGATTAATGTTATCCCCCCAGTAATCATGAAAAACATAAATCATAAAGGCATATAGGTAATCTTTAGACATTAGTAGTCTCAAGGTTCCATAGTCATTGACCAACTTGCCGTTATTATCAGCAATGAATTTTCTGACCCATAATAAATCATTTTCGATTGTTCTCTGACTAACAAAGAGCTTATCAACTAATTCAGAAATACTAGTTACATTCTTTTTGAACAAAAGTGATGAAAGAATAAACATTCTTCGATCTTTTGGAGTAATTGGATGCCATTCACTATTTCTCTCCAATATCTTTAACAAGTATCCTTCATCTCCTGAAAAGTAAATCCCTCTCTGTCTACTTCTTACTAAACGAATGTCTTTATTCAGAGATTCTACAAACGAATCAACATTTGATAAATTTTTAGAAACTGTGGGTTTGGATATATCGAACTTCCTTTCCAAATCAGAATAGTGAACAATATTTTGATTCAAAATATATTTACTAATAGCAATTTCTAAATTCGTTATAATTGTTTTTTCCCCCTTCCATCAGCATTGATAGCCCTTACATTTATATAATATACAGGCTTATTCCTTTCTTTCACCGCAACACTTTTTAATGATACACGGTAAAGTTGTTTCGGTTAACGAATATTTACTGGCACAAAAAGAGAGTCCCTAAACTAATTGGGACTCTCTATTAACATTTTATTTAAACAAACAAGCTCAAAATCATGACACAAACAATACCAACAATGGAAATCAAACTTTCCAATACAGTCCAAGTTAACAAAGTTTCCTTAACGGTTAAGTCGAAATACTCCTTAAACATCCAGAAACCGGCATCGTTAACATGTGAAGCAGCCAATGAACCAGCGCCAACGGCTAGAACCATTAAGGCTGGATTTACTCCGGCTGAAGTCATCAATGGTAAAACTAATCCGGCAGCTGTTAAGGAAGCAACGGTTGCTGAACCTAGTGCAACTCTTAGGACAACAGCAATCAGCCAACCTAAGATCAACGGTGAAATATTAACGCCAGTGAATAATTTCATAACGGCGTCACCAACACCACCATCAATTAGGACTTGTTTGAAGGCACCGCCACCACCAATTACTAGTAGTAACATAGCGATTGATTTAACGGCATCTTCAAGACTTTTCATGATTTCTGGGGTCTTAAATCTTCTTGCCCAACCCATGGTATACATGGCTACTAATAACGAGATTGTCATAGTAATAGCTGGTGTACCGATGAAGGCAATGATTGAATCTAATAGACTGGGGTTCTTAGGAACTGATCCACCGTTGAACAACAATTGATAAACCGTTGTAATAGCCATCAAGATAACGGGGAACAATGAGGTTAGAACACTAATACCAAATCCTGGTGTATCTTCCAATTGAAACTTCTTTTGTGGTCCTAAAGCAGTCAAATTACCTTTACGACTAAATGCCTTAGGAACCAATTTTTCAGCGATCTTTGTATAAACGGGACCAGCAATAATAACAGATGGTATTGCGACAATTATTCCGTAAAGCAAGACATGTCCAGCATTGGCGCTTAAAACAGCACTAATTGCAGTTGGTGCAGGATGTGGTGGTAAGAATCCATGCGTTACAGAAAGTGCAGCGGCCATGGGAATTCCTAAATAAAGAATAGAAACTCCTGCTTCAACGGCAATAGCGAAGACGATAGGAATCAAAAGAACCATCCCTACTTCAAAGAACAATGCAATTCCGATAATGAATGATGCCAAAACAATTGCTAGCTGCAATCTTTTTTTACCAAATTTTTGAATCAAAGTGTGTGAAATTCGATAGGCACCACCGGCATCGGCAACCAGTCGGCCTAACATTGCACCGAATCCAAAGACGATCGACAATTCACCTAATTGTCCACCAATCCCGTTTTGAATACTTGTGGCAATTTTTGTCATTGGAATTCCTAGTCCGATCCCAACAGCAATAGAAGTAATAATCAATGAAACAAAGGTATTAAGTTTCATTTTAATAATTAAAAATAGTAGAAAGGCTACACCTAAAATTAATACTAAGAAAGCCATATTAGTCTCCTCCTCTTTTGTTACCGCTTACAACAAGTTCATGAAGAAAAGTGCGATTGCGCGCACTTTTTTATTTTACGTGTTTCTTTTGAAATTCAGCAATACTCTTATATTCTGGTTCCAAAACTCTTGATACTCTGATCCAGATTGGCAATAATTCACGATAAACTTCGAAGTTTTCCTTGTTTGGTTTGTGAACATCAGTCACACCAACCATATCTTTCACAGCTGATAAGTCATCAATATAACCTAGTGAATACATCCCTAGAACAGCTGCTCCTAAACATGAGCTTTCAAAACTTTCGGGAATTGTTACATCCTGTTCAAAGATATCAGCTAACATTTGTCTCCATAGAGCTGAACGAGCAAAGCCACCTGTTGCTTGAATACTCTTTGGTTTGCCAGCAACTCCTTCGATCATCAACATAACGAGATAAAGGTTGTAGACAATACCTTCAAGAGCTGCTCTAACCATATGCGCTCTGGTATGTTTTCTAGTTAAGCCAAAGAATGAACCTCTGGCATAAGCATCCCAAATTGGAGCTCTTTCACCACCTAGATAAGGATGGAACAACAATCCATCTGATCCAGCGGGAATCTTTTCGGCAATTTGTGTCAAGATATCATAAGTAGAAACTTGCATCTGTTCAGCAGTGATCTTTTCTGGTGCAAACAGTTGATCTCTTACCCAGCGGAAGACAATGCCTCCATTGTTAACTGGACCACCAACGACCCATTTATCTTTTGTCAAAGCGTAACAGAACAATCTACCATTAGGATCAACAACTGGTTTATCAACGACAACTCTGACGGCACCACTAGTTCCGATCGTAACGGCAACAACGCCGGGTTCAATCGCATTAACACCAAGATTTGATAAGACTCCATCGCTGGCACCAAAGACAAATGGAATATCCTTGCTAATTCCCAAAATTTTACCGTAATTTGAATTGATACCTGTAATCGTATCAGTTGGTTCTACTAATTCTGGCAACTGTTCTTCAGTAATTCCGAGGAGATCTAAAGCTTGTGGTTCCCATTTTAATTTAAAGATGTTGAACATTCCGGTTGCCGAAGCAATTGAATATTCCATCTTATAAGTTCCAAATAATCTGAAGAAAATATAAGTTTTAAGATCAATAAATTTCTTTGTTTTATTGAATAATTCTGGTTTCTCATTCTTGATCCATAAAATTTTTGATAGCGGTGCCATTGGATGAATTGGTGTTCCTGTCTTAGCGTAAATTTCTGCTCCAATGCCATTTTCCTTTAGCTCTTCACTATATTTAGCAGCACGATTGTCGGCCCAAGTAATGGCACGTGTTAATGGTTGATCATCTTTATCCATCAAAATCAAACTGTGCATCGCTGATGAGAATGAAACTCCCTTTAACTCACCTTTTTGAACTTTACCTTTACGAATTACTTGTCCCAAAACTTCGATCACAGCATCAAAAATATCATCAGGATCTTCTTCGGCCATATCTGGTACATCTTGATACAATTGATAGCCGCTATCTGCATGAGCAATAACTTTACCCTTCATATCGTACAAAACACTCTTAGTACTGGTTGTTCCAATATCAACGCCAATCATGTATTCCATAATTAAACTCCTTACATCAACTCAAGATTATTTGTTCTTATCAATTGCGTGTCCACCAAACTCATTACGTAAGGCTGAGACAACTTTTCCTGTGAAAGTATCATCTTCCAAAGAACGATATCTCATCATTAATGACATACCGATAACAGGTGTTGGTACTTTTAGCTTCAAGGCTTCATCCAAAGTCCACTTACCTTCACCAGATGAATGCATAACTCCCTTAATGTGTTCTAGATCATTGTCTTTTGAAAAGGCATCTTGAGCTAATTCCATCAACCAGCCACGAATAACTGATCCGTTTGACCAAACTTTGGCAACTGCTTCATTATCATAAGCAAAATCGCTATGTTCCAAAACGTCGAATCCTTCGGCGATAGCTTCCATCATTCCGTATTCGATTCCGTTGTGAACCATCTTGAGATAATGACCGCTACCAGCTTTACCAGTGTAGAGATAACCATCTTTCATCGCAATTCCTTTAAAAATTGGTTCGATATATTGGAAAGTCTTGTAGTCGTCGCCACCAATCATGAAGTTACCATCTTGATTAGCACCACTCTTACCACCGGATGTTCCGCAGTCGAAGAATTTAATTCCTTTAGCTTTCAAAATTTCATTGTGTTTAAGTGAATCTTCATAGAATGAATTTCCACCATCAATCACAATATCGTCACTGTCTAATAGTTGACTTAATTTGTCGATCGTATCATTAGTAGGTTTACCAGCAGGTAACATTACCCACATAATTCTAGGTTTATCTAAGGCTTGAACAGCTTCTTCTAAACTAGCAACGCTTTTGGCTCCCATATCGCTGGCCTTTTTTCTAGCTATTTCATTCAAGTCGAAGGCAACAACTTGATTATTATTTCTAATTAAGTTTTCGCATAAGTTAATTCCCATTTTTCCTAAACCGATCATTGCTAAATTCATATTTACTGTCTCCTTTTGTAAAACGCTTTCATTTATTGACTATATTATATGAAAATTATTTTTAAAAATCAATAGTTATGTAGAAAATTCTTTTCAGAGACAAAAAATTGTGCTATCTTATTATTGTGAGGTAAAGCCTATGCAAAACAATTTTAATATGTTGATCAAATCCTACTATGACAACTTAAACGGGACTTCTAAGGACATCGCAGATTATCTTTTAGAAAATCCCCAAACTAGCTCCGCTTTGACAATTACTGACCTGGCTAAGAAAACTAATTCTTCCATTTCGTCTATCTCAAGATTTGCTAAAAAGTTAGGATTCAGTAGCTTCCAAGAGTTAAAGATAAATCTTCTGACCTCAACATCAGATGACAAAGAAGCTAACAATTTGTTCCAGGAGATCAATCCTAAGGACACTTTGAAAGAAATGGCGAAAAAAGTTTTCACATCTAATGTCTCGGCTTTGAATGCAACCATCGATACTTTAAGTCAACAACAATTACAGATGGCAATCGACATCATTGCTAAGAAGGACTCGATAGCCTTTTTCGGACTGGGTGCTTCAGGAATCGTGGCCTTAGACGGATATCATAAGTTCTTAAAATCAGATAAGACGCCGCTGTTCGCTAATGATTTCCACATGCAATTGATGATGGCCGCAACTTTAAAATCTGATACTTGTGCTGTCATCATTTCTCATAGTGGTGAAAATAGAGATGCCTTAAAACTGGTCGAAAAACTTCAAGAGAAACAAATTAAGACTATCGGCATTACCAGTTACGGTAATTCATCGCTAACCAAAATTGTTGATCTCACCTTGTTATCAATTTCTGAAGAAACTAATTATCAAGATGAGGCTTTGCACGCTATTATTGCCCAGATTTCTTTGATTGATACATTATTTGTCCTCACAGCAATGAAGGATGATAAGCAAACAACCGATGTCTTCAAAGAAATTCGCGAAACAATTAATGATACTCGTTTGAATAAATAAATACCTATCTTCCACAAAATGGGAAATGCATTGAAACGCTATGAATGTAATAGCAGAATGCACTTCCCATTTTTTAATTGCATACAATTATTATCAACGTACATGATTAACTTTACTAACGACAATTTGTATGAAGAAAACACGGTATTGAATTAGATACAAAATGGATAAATGTTTATGGTGTAAATTTGCCGTTCTCCACAAAAATTGGGAATGCTGTTGGAACGCTATGGGCACGATTCGAAGCTAATCATTTTACACTTCGTGCAAAATAATGGATCTTCGAAGTCGGCCTTATTGTAATCGGCAAAGCCGATAACAATAATTTCATAGCTGAACGCATTCCCAATTTTTGCTCCGGACTAAAGAGTACTTCTGCTGTTTGCATACTTTTAAAATCTTGAATAATATTCCTGAGGATTTCAGGCAGATTCATATAATCAATAAACATCTCCCAAATAAAAATTCATAATCTTTACTTGATTACATAAAACCATTCAAACACTACAATTTTAGAAAATATTAATAGAACTAGAAATCTAGTCGGTAGTAGAAAATCTGTGGGCCCTAAGTGATGAAGTTCCACTTAGCTTGCGAAGCAAGGTTAGTAGAAGACCGGACTTGGAGATCCATAATTTTGCACAAAGTGCAAAATTATTAGCTTCAAGCCGTGTCCACCGCATTCCAAGCCCACAGATTTTCTACTACCGACGGCATCCTTAAACTACATCAGTTATTATCAGGCCACACATCAAACAAAATATATTTTAATCATCTTTTCATTGCATTTAAAAATAAAGAAGATATTCTTAAATGAGTTTATCTACGATCAAGAGATACACGACCGTCTGATTGATAGTATTCCTAAAAAATCTTTTAAACAGTTCAATCAGGTTTTGGATGAATTAAAGCAAAAAGATTTATTGATTGATTGGGATAATCTTGAGATTTTTCGATTTCTAGCCTCAAATATTTTAGGATACTTGATTCAGCATTATATTATCGTTGATAACACTGAATGGAACGAACCTTTAGAAATAGAACATGTAACTGACTTTATCGTTAAAGGTTTAACATCGATAAAATAGTTTAATTTCAACAAAAAAGCCGACGGATGAAAAATTAATTTCACTCGTCGGCTTTTCTATATTACTTTTAATTTTAATTAGATTACTTCAACAGATGCTGTTGTAACACCGTATGAAGGGATTTGGTTATTTGGCATAGCAACGTCTAATTGACGAGGATTGCTGTATGCAAATGTACCTGTATCATTAACTGTTCTGATCAATACTGTACCGTCAGAAAGTGTGATCTTAAGTCTTGTACCCTTAGGGAATACTGAAAGGTTGGCAGCAACACCACCATAACCCATGTTTGAACCTAGTACGGCTGGATCATAGAAAGAAATCTTGAATGAACCTTGTGATGTACCAGTTGTGCTTGTTGTTGTTGATTGTGATTGTGAAGCACTTTGTGTAACAGCTTGTTGTTGTGTATTTTGTTGTGTTGTACTTTGTTGTTGTGTTTGTGTCTGTGCTTGTGTTGATGCAGCTGATTGTTGGTCACTTGTTGCATTATCTTGTGTTGTTGTTTGTTGTGCAGTAGTTGTTGTAGCTGCTTGAGCAACACCTGGCAATGTAACTGTTTCACCAGGGAAGATTAAGTCAAATCCACCAATTGCACGGCCGTTAGCTTGTTCTAGTTGAGCGATTGATACACCCGCATTAGCGGCAATACTCTTATATGTGTCACCTGCTTGAACTTGAACGTGGTTACTGTCGAGTTGTACTGCAGCTTGAGCAGTTTGTGATGTTGCTGCAAGTGCTGATAAAGCTGTTGTACTTAGTAAAGCGATAGATAAAACTTTTTTCATGAATTAATTACATCCTTATATTTAAAATTATTTGTCTAGCCCTCATTTGCTATGTTGCATATACTAACAGGTATTTATTACATACATAGTTCTGTCAAGTTACAAAACAAGGATTTTTTGTAATTTTCGTAACAATTCTGAAACAAAGAGTTCTACTACCGTTGGTACAACTAGATTCTCTACTTTATAAAATTGAAAATAATTAAAACTTATTCTGAAAATATGAGAGTATTCTTATACTGATTATTAAATAAAGATGCTTAAAATCATGACGCAAATGAGTCCAACGACTGATATCAAGGTCTCTAATACCGTCCAAGTCATTAAGGTTTCCTTAACGGTCAAATCAAAATATTCTTTAAACATCCAGAATCCTGCATCATTTACATGAGAAACCGCTAATGAACCAGCACCAATTGCCAAAACCATCAAAGCCGGATTTACGCCAGCTGAGGTCATCAACGGCAATACCAATCCTGCGGCTGTCAAAGAAGCAACGGTTGCTGATCCTAAAGCAATCCTTAAAACTACAGCGATTACCCATCCCAATAATAGAGGCGAAATATTCACGCCAGTGAAAAGTTTCATAACCGCATCACCGACACCACCATCGATCAGAACTTGTTTGAAAGCTCCACCACCACCAATTACTAGTAATAGCATGGCAATCGATTTGATAGCATCTTCCAAACTTTTCATGATATCCGGAGTTTTGAATCTTCTAGCCCATCCCATTGTATAAATGGCTAATAACAGAGAAATTGTCATAGTAATGGCCGGCGTACCAATAAACGCAATGATTGAATCTAGTGCCGTAGGATTCTTAGGAACCGCTCCTTCATCAATTGTCAGTTGATAAATTGTTGTAATAGCCATTAAAACTACTGGAAATAAAGAAGTTAGAACACTGATGCCAAAACTAGGTGTATCTTCTAATTTGAAACTCTTTTGAGGTCCCAATGCGGTTAAATTACCTTTACGATTAAAAGCATCAGGAACAATTTTCTGAGCCAATTTTGTATAAAGTGGTCCGGAAACTACAACAGCTGGAATTGCCACAATGATCCCATAAAGTAAAACTTGTCCCGCATTGGCACTCAAAACTGTACTGATAGCCGTTGGTGCTGGGTGCGGTGGTAAAAATCCGTGTGTTACTGATAAAGCGGCTGCCATCGGAATTCCTAAATAAAGAATAGAAACTCCGGCCTCAACGGCAATAGCAAAGACGATCGGTATCAACAATACCATTCCTACTTCAAAGAACAGTGCAATTCCGATAATGAACGACGCCAAAACAATAGCCAGCTGCAATTTCTTTTTGCCAAATTTTTGAATTAAAGTGTGTGAAATCCGATAAGCTCCACCAGCATCAGCCACTAACCGGCCCAGCATTGCTCCAAAACCGAAGACAATCGAAAGTTCCCCTAATTGTCCACCAATTCCATCTTGGATACTGGTTGCTATTTTAGTCAAAGGAATTCCCAAACCAATTCCTACTACTATAGAAGTGATTATTAATGAAAGAAACGTATTAAATTTTAATTTGATGATCAAGAATAACAATAATGCCACGCCCAAGATCAATACTAAGAAAGCCATTTAAAATCCCCTTTTATTTTTGACATAAAATAAGTGCGTTATTAGCGCACTTTTAGTTTATTTAGCATGTTTCTTTTGAAATTCCGCAATACTCTTATATTCAGGTTCCAATACTTGTGATACGCGAATCCAAATTGGTAAGAGCTCACGATAAACTTCAAAATTATCTTTATTAGGTTTGTGAACATCAGTCACCCCGACCATCCCTTTAACTGCGGATAAATCGTCAACATAACCTAGAGCGTACATCCCTAAAACGGCAGCTCCTAAACAAGAACTTTCAAAGCTTTCAGGAATCGTAACGTCTTGTTCGAAAATATCAGCTAACATTTGTCTCCACAAGGCTGAACGGGCAAAACCACCAGTGGCTTGAATACTCTTAGGCTTACCGGCTACTTTTTCAATCGTCAACATTACGATATAAAGGTTGTAAACAATTCCTTCCAAAGCAGCTCTAACCATATGTGCACGAGTGTGCTTTCTAGTTAAGCCGAAGAATGATCCACGAGCATAAGCGTTCCAAATAGGAGCACGTTCCCCACCCAAATAAGGATGGAACAATAAGCCATCAGAACCAGCCGGAATCTTTTCAGCAATTTGTGTCAATATATCATAGGTAGAAACTTGCATTTGTTCAGCGGTAATTTTCTCTGGAGCAAACAATTGATCTTTGACCCAGCGGAAAACAATTCCCCCATTATTAACCGGGCCACCAACGACCCATTTATCTTTCGTCAAAGCGTAACAGAACAAGTTACCATCAGGATCGACAACCGGTTTATCAACTACCACACGCACGGCACCACTAGTTCCAATCGTTACAGCTACGACGCCAGGATCAATAGCGTCAACACCTAAATTGGAAAGTACGCCATCACTGGCACCAAAGACAAATGGCACATCCTTTGAAATTCCCAATAATTTACCATATTTAGGATTAAGTCCCGTAATCGTGTCAGTTGGTTCTACTAGTTCAGGCAATTTATCGGCGGTAATTCCTAAAAGATCCAAAACCTGTGGCTCCCAATCTAACTTGAAAATGTTGAACATCCCAGTGGCCGAGGCGATGGAATATTCCATCTTATAGACACCAAATAATCGGAAGAAAATATAAGTTTTTAAATCAATGAATTTCTTAGTTTGTGCGAACAACTCTGGCTTTTCATTTTTGATCCAGAGAATCTTTGATAGTGGTGCCATAGGATGAATTGGTGTTCCTGTTTTAGCGTAGATTTGTGCACCCACACCATTTTCCTTCAATTCCTCACTATACTTAGCGGCACGATTGTCAGCCCAAGTAATAGCCCGAGTCAGTGGTTGATCGTTTTGGTCCATTAGGATCAAACTGTGCATTGCAGATGAGAATGAAATTCCTTTTAGTTCGCCTGGTTTGATTTTCCCCTTGCGAATAACTTGTCCTAAGACCTCCACTACAGCATCAAAAATATCATCAGGATCTTCCTCTGCCATATCGGGAACATCCTGGTGTAATTTGTAGCCACTATTAGCGTATGCAACGACCTTTCCTTTCATGTCATATAAGACACTTTTTGTACTGGTCGTTCCAACATCAACGCCAATCATATATTCCATAAATAAACTCCTCACGTGATTTTTCTAGACTATTAATATTATTGCATATTTCCCGAATAATTTTTAGAAATCTTAACTGTTGAAGTATGATATTTTGAAATCACACTATTTGGATAGTGTTTCTATTGCCGTCCTCCGCAACAAGAAAATTTGGCTGGAACGCCATGGGCCGACTGGAAGCTAATGATTTCACACTTTGTGTGAAATCATGGATCTTCAAGTTCGGCCTTTACCTAAGCGATGAATCGCTAAGGTAAATCTCATGGCTGAGCCAATTTTCTTGTTGCTCCGGACTAATGTCCTGTTCTATTTCTTACATACTTTCAAAATATTAAATAGCAAACACAGCATCTAATAAGAAGCTTGAGTACATTCGTATACCTTCTTCATTTACAACAAAAAAGTGTTTATGTCAGCCTTAACGGTTAACATAAACACTTCTTTTAATATCTATTCCCATTCATCGCGTAAGATTCCGTATTTAACAGAATCATAATACTTGCCTTCGTAAAAACGTACTTTACGGATACGTGCTTCTTGCTTCATACCGATTTTTTCGGCTACATGCATCATTCTTGGATTACCGGACCATGTTGTTAATCCTAGGTGTGGCAAATCATAAAGTTTAAACAAATAAGTAATAAAGAGTTTTAGAGCTTGGCTTCCGATATGTTTATCCCAAGTATCGGTAGCATAAATCGTGATTCCCATGTCATACCATTTGGCTAACTTTCCGTCTTCGAATCCTCCACCAACTGAACCGACGATTTTACCATCTGAAGTAATCAATAGATGATCTTTATTCCCTAGCCAAACTTTGGGTGCTAATTCATTAATGAACTTTTCTTTACTAGGTAAATCATCGTGAAAATATGGTCCATTTAACTTGGTCCATCCCGCATTGGGATCACTAAAGGCTAATTCCCAGAACTCTTCTAAATCCTCTGGTTGTGCTTGTCGTAACTCTACTTTTGACAAATTGTTCATCTCCAAATTTAAAGAACTTTTTCTTATTATATTACAAATTTTTATCAATAAATATTAAATAAAAATCGTTCATTTTTTAATGCTAGTTTTCAAACATTTTTTTATACTTATAGTGTCCAAATACTGACGACACGAAAAGCTGATGTTTAGGAGGATTCTTTCAAAAATGAAGAACCTGAAAATTAATATCTGGACAGGAATTCTAGGTATCATCAACTGTATTTTATTCGCAATATCATGGCCGGTTATTTTTAGTACCGCAGCTAGTGATGCATTTGGGGGCACCAACTTAACTAGCGGAACAGGAGTCTTTTTCTATCTAATGGCTGCTTTTGGTATTATTCTCAATATTATTGCCCTTATTCAAAGTCGAAAAAAAGGGATTTCAATCGTTGGTCCTATTTTAGGAATTATAGGAAATGCTTTGTTTCTTATAAGTGCAGCGATAGCATTTCCAGCAATTGTTGTAATTATTATTGGTACAGTCTTTATATTCTTGCACCATCCAACTAGATCAATTAACTAATAAAAAAGCGTTCATATTAACCAAAATATTGGCTATGTGAACGCTTTTTAACCAAGTTTCAACAAATACTAATTTAACTAAAAAATAGGAACGCTATAAAAGCATTCCTATTTTTACAATTTACTTAACCTTGTGCAGGTTCACGGCTACCTAATCTTACCTTTTCAACAGCATGGCTGGCTTCGAGGTCTTCTTCTTTGAATCCGAAGGCGTATGTACATACAAAGGCAACGATGATTGTTGCGGCTGATGCAATTAAGTATCCTGTGAAACTACTATCGATACCTTTTGGATTGATGAATGAAGCAAAACCGATCAATGATCCGGCGAAGCCCCACATATCAACGTGCATTAATCCGGTAATTAAACCACCAACGGCACTACCGATATTAGCTGTCCAGAAGATACGTCCGTATTTCAAGTTAATACCATACATTGCAGGTTCTGTAACTCCAGCAAAGGCTGAAAGTGTAGCAGCACCGGCAATTTGTTTCATATCAACATTCTTCTTGATCTTGAAGAATACGGCCATTGCAGCTGCACCTTGAGCAACCATTGTTGCAGAAACAATAGCATTCAAAGCACTGTGTCCTGTTGTAGCAATTTGACTAGCAACGACAGGAATAACAGCCCAGTGTAAACCGAAGATAACCAAACATTGATAAAGTCCACCGATGATTAATCCTGAAATGGCAGGACTGAAACTCAATAGAGCAACGATACCACTTGCTAAGTAGGAACTTAGAAGTGTGATAACTGGTCCAACAACTACGATGATAATGGCACTGACAATAAATACTTCTAGTAAAGGACTAAGGATCATACGTAATGACAAAACAATATGTTTCTTGAGCCATGGTTCAATCTTAGAAGCAATCCATGCAGCAGCGATCATTGGGAAAATTGAATATGTATAATTTGCAATATGAACAGGGATACCAAAGAAATTACCATTAATATTCATTGCTGTAGTGCTTGTTTTAGTTGCTACTTGTACCAAAGTTGGATATGCCAAAACACCACCGATAACACCGACGACAATTTGGTTAGCACCTAATCTCTTAGCAGCTGTAAAACCAACTAAAATAGGTAGGAAGTAGAAGACTGAATCTCCCATTGCACTAATGATCATATATGTAGAACTTGTTGCAGAAAGCCATTTAGCTGAAACGATTAAAGCTAGTAATCCTTTCAAAATACCTGATGCAGCTAACAAACCAATGATAGGCATCATGCTGGCTGTGATTACACCAATCAGAGCACTAAAATAGAATTTTGTCTTAGGCCAAACACCCTTTGGAGCTTTCTCTTTTTCAGTTTTAACAGAAGAATCACTGCTGTCTCCACCGAATCCAGGTCCTAAGGCCTTAACAACGGAATCATAAACATCTTCAACAGCTGGTCCAATAACAACTTGATATTGGCCACCAGCTTTAGCAACATCGATAACGCCTTTCATTCCCTTAATAACGGCGTCGTTTGCTTTGTTGTCATCCTTTAAATAGAAACGAACACGTGTAATACAGTGAATAACGTTATCTACGTTAGCGACACCACCAACATTTTTAACGATATCTGCACCAAGTTGATCATAGTCAACTTTGCCAGATGGTTTCTTAGCTGCTGTTTCACCAGGAGCCAACAATACAACTTCGGCAGCTTCGTCACCGGCTTTAACATCGCCTTTTTGAACATCGACATCTTTAACCATTTTGCTGGTATTGGTGATAGCAACGATAACATCTGTTACCTTGCCAGCTTTTTTAACGGCATCGATATCCATAGTGGCTATCTTTTGACCAGCTGTGACTGTATCTCCCTCTTTAATGAAAATTTCGAAGGGAGCACCATTTAGTTCAACTGTATCAACACCCATGTGAACTAAAACTTCTAGTCCATCATCAGTAGTGAAGCCAAGTGCGTGCTTAGTCGAAGCTACTAACATAACTTTCCCAGAAACTGGAGATAAAATATCATTACCAGTAGGAATAACTCCAAAGCCATCACCCATATCTTTTGCAGAAAACATTGGATCATGAACTTCAGTTATTGGAACAGCTTGTCCATTTACCGGAGCAAGCATTTTAACTGTACTCTTCATAAGAATAGCACCTCCTTAAAATTAGTAACCGGTTACATCTTTCAACCATAATGATAATACAACTTGTCCTGTATAAACATCAAGTTAGAACATTTTTTATTATAAAATTCGCACTAAATCAGTATTGACGGGGTGTATAATACACGTTGTAATAATGTGTTTAAACAAATATAAATAGATTTTTATTTATGGAGGAAATAGTCATGAAGCCCTTATACTTAATGTTTACAGACGATGAAATTGTTTATTCCAACAATAAAGATTTAACCGATGCACAAAGTTATGAATTTAATACTGAACAAGATTTGAAAGAAAACTTTCAAGAATTTGCAAAATATGTGCCAGATAAAATCGACGCCTTGGTACTTACAAACACAAATGAAAGTTTACTAAACAAGAATTTGATTACTTATAATGAAGAAATAATTGATTGTCGAAACGATTTGGAAAATGCTTTTCATGTACCGGTAGTTAATATAGAAGATATCCGCAAAAATGGTTTGAACTTGGCCGTCCATAATGCTACTAGTTATTCTGGATGGCATCTCGACTACAATCACTTTGATTATGACAAACGTCAATATGGTCAAGAATCCATGCAAACTATCGGTAACGGATTCTTAGGCCTACGTGGTACTTACTTAGAAGCTAAGGCTAGTGATGACAACTATCCTGCTACTTATGTGGCTGGTGTTTTCAATCAATTGGCTACCCCTATTAATGGTCGTGAAGTTATTAATGAAGATCTAGTCAACTTACCTAATTCTCAATACATTTCCTTTAGAGTAGATGAAGGCGACTATCTCAGAATTAAAGATGATTTAATTAAAGAATCAGTTCGCTCTTTGGATATGAAACACGGAATTTTAACTATTTCTAACATCGTCGAATTGGAAGATGGTAAAACATTAAAAGTAGTTGCTAAAAAATTGGCTGATCTAAAAAATTATCACGATTACTACTTACAATATTCCGTCACGCCACTTAATTTTTACGGAAAAATAACTTTCTTAACTCAAACTGACGCTTCAGTCGTTAACAGTAACGTTGCAAGATATCGCAATTTGGCTAACAAGCACATAACCGTTGACAACATCGAAAATGCCGACAAAGAAATGTTAATGTTGGCTCACACAAATCAATCACAAATTAACTTGGCTATTAAGACTAATATTTCCTATCCTAATATTGAAAATGCTCAATACTATATGGAGAACAAATCCGAAGTAGCTAGCCAATATCTCGAATTCAATGTCAAACCTAACCACACTTATACTCTAGAAAAAGGTGTCAGCATTTATACATCATTAGAGACGCCAACTGACATAATGGACGCCGCCTTAACTCATCAATTCATCCCTACTTTTGCCGGAGCTCAAGAAGCTGCTAAAGATGCTTGGCACGATGTTTGGAAAAAAGAAAATATCGTTGTTTCTGGCGATATCACAGCTCAAAAATTATTACGTCTAAATAGTTTTCATATGACGATTGCTGCTCAAGAACATGCCAATAAGGATTTAGATGCTTCTGTTGGTTCCAGAGGTCTAACTGGTGAAGGCTATCGTGGACATATTTTCTGGGATGAATTATTCGACATGAACTTCTATCTCCTCCACTATCCAGATTTAGTAAAAGATCTAATAATGTATCGTTATAACCGACTGAATGCTGCTAAAGAATACGCTGCTGTCAGCGGTTATGATGGAGCTATGTTCCCTTGGCAAAGCGGAATGTACGGTGATGAACAATCCCAAGAAGTTCACTTGAACCCTATCACTGACACTTGGGACCCTGACAATTCTAGAAAACAACGTCACGTTTCCTTGGCGGTTGCATACAACGTTTTAAGTTACTATAACGTTACCCAAGATGAAGCCTTCATGAGTCAATATGGTCTCGAGATGCTCTTTAACATCGCTGAATTTTGGATTGGCAAATCTCAACTTGATTCAGAATCCGGTAAATACACTATTGCTGACGTTATGGGTCCAGATGAATTCCACGAGAATTATCCCGATGATACTGATAACGAAGGCCTAAAGAACAATGCTTATACCAACATTATGGTCAGCTGGTTCTTCAAGAAACTCTCCAAATTAATTGAAGACGAACCAGCTAAGGTTATCGATGATAATCTCAAGAGAACCAACTTTACCCAACAAAATATCAAAGATCTTAATCATATCAGACACAATCTTAAACTTGATTTCAGCGGTGATATCCTTGGACAATTTGAAGGTTACTTTGACTTAAAGGAACTTGACTTTGAACAGTATCGCCAACAATATGGCAACATTGCCAGAATGGATCGTATTTTGAAAGCTCACGACGATTCACCTGATAATTATCAAGTTGCCAAACAAGCTGACGCCTTGATGCCACTGTTTAATATCCGAGAAAATGCCTTTCTCAAGATCATGTTGGATCTAGGCTACCCTATCGTTAATCCAAATAAATTTATTCACGACAATATTCAATACTACATTGCCAGAACTACTCATGGTTCCACGTTATCGAGAATCGTTTACTCAATGTTGATGCTCAAAATTGGTGAGGATAGCAAAGCTTGGAAATTATTCTATGAGGCTTTAACCAGCGATTACTACGATATCCAAGGTGGTACTACCGCTGAAGGTATTCATCTAGGCGTTATGGGCGCTACATTAACCGTTGTTACTTCTTACTTTGCCGGGGTTGATTATCGGGGCAAGATGCTTGAAGTTAATCCACACATGCCAGAACAATGGGACGAAGTCGATTTCCATATGACTTTCAGAGATGTTAATTACCAATTCCGAGTAACCGAAAATACCTTTATCGTTACGACTGATAAAGATACTGAAATTAAATTTCTCGATAAAAAATTACCACTGACAGCTAACCAAGAGATCCAATTAACTTATTAAATATAACGAATAAGCCATACTAATCGTAATAAATCTCTTACGGTTGGTGTGGCTTGTTTTATTTGCATATGTGACAAGTTACTCAAAAATAACTTAAACTTTCTGAGCTACCCCCTTACCAATAAAAAATAAAATGATAGAATATTCATAATCTTTATGGGGGGTTAGAAATATGATAGATCTGACTAATGGCAGACCTATAAAAGTAATTTTTCTGTACACCATTCCCTTGCTTCTGGGTAACTTTTTCCAGCAATTCTATAGTTTCATTGATACTTTGATTGTTGGTAAAACTATTAGTGTCAACGCTTTAGCTAGTGTTGGTGCAACGGGGGGATTAACAGGACTTGTCGTCGGATTTGCACAAGGGATGACTAGTGGTTTAACTATTTTAACGGCACGAAAACACGGAGCTGATGATGAGGATGGAGTCAAAAAGAGTTTTGCTTCCGGAATCATTATTTCGCTGTTTATCATCGTTGTCTTCACAGCGATTGCTTTGTTAGTAGCTTATCCACTACTTGTCGCCATGCAGACGCCTAAAGTTCTGTTGCATGATTCATTTATCTTCTTGGAGATAATTTTTGCAGGAATCTTTTCTTTTGTAGGTTTTGACTTTTTGGGAAACACCATGCGAGCGCTCGGGGATTCTAGAGTGCCCCTATTCTTTTTAATCGTAAGTACAATTTTGAACGTTCTTCTAGAATTAGTTTTCATTCTTTATTTAAAGATGGGCGTGGCTGGTGCAGGTTTAGCTACCGTCGTCGCTCAAACAATTACCTTCGTGATTCTGTATTTTTACATTAGAAGGCACATTCCATATCTAATCCTATCTCGTTCTGATTTCAGGATTGATATGGATGAAATCAAAGAGTTATTAAAAATTAGTTTGCCAATGGGCTTCCAGTCTTCAATTATCGCTATTGGTTCAATCATTCTCCAATTCATGCTTAATACTTTAGGTGCCAATGCCGTTGCTGCCTACACCGTTGCCGGAAGAGTTGAACAGATTGCTACATTACCAGCCTTTAGTTTTGGTTTAGCTTTGGTAAACTATACCGCTCAAAATATAGGAGCCGAGAAGTTTGACCGAATTCTTAAGGGTGTCAAAGACGGCGTTATCGTTTCTGTTACTGCCAGTTTGATCATTGGTATCTTCTTAATCTTCTTTGGACAATCAATCTCACATCTATTTATGAACGGCAGTGAAACAAAAGTGCTGAACTTGATTCAGATTTACTACTACCTCAACGGTTCTACTTACTTTATTCTCTCAATTCTCTTTATTGTCAGGTATACTCTGCAAGGTCTGGGCAATCAGAAAGCCCCAACCATTGCTGGTATTGCCGAGCTATTAATGAGAGTCTTCGCTGGTGTCGTTTTGATCCGTCTCTTTGGATTCTACGGTGCTGCTATGGCTAACCCATTAGCTTGGATTGGCTCAGTGTTAGTTTTAGTAAGTACTTGGAATGTAGAAATCAAGAAACTGAAGAATTTACAGAGTGTCTTAGTGCATGATAAAACTGATAAAACAGCCTTATAAGAAATTACGAAAAATCCCAACCAATTAATTTGGTCGGGATTTTTTGTAACCGTTAACAAAGCGGTGATATAATAATTATAAATATAATTATTAAACATGGAGGGAACTTATCATGGGTGCTTGGTCTATTGTCATAGGTATTGTTCTAATACTTCTTTCAATTCAAGTATTTTATTCCGTTGGGAAAGCTTATAAGAAGCTAAAAAACGGTGAATTAACCAATCCGTCTCCCTTTATCCTGTATGGACTCTGGACTAGCGGTGTCGTCGGTTTATTTATAGCCGTCATGGGCGTTATGACGTTCACATTCTACTAAACTTTATAATTATATTAAGCATCAAAATAGAAACTTTTAAATTCTAAACTAAAAACAGACCCATTAAGTATTTCAAGACGTGCAAATATGCTTGAATCTCTTAATAGAGTCTGTTTTTTTTTAGTATTTAGATTTTACAATGATTAATAAACAAAGCTGGATTTAGTCCGGAGCAACAAGAAAATTGACTCAGCCATGAGATTCCCTTAACTATTTAAAGCCTCGGCACACTCAATCAAAGCATCTTCCACAGCTGGGATTTTGCCAACATAATTCAAAAAGGCATGAGCTAGACCGCCATAACGGATATATTCTGCTTCGCATCCTGCCATACCAATTTTTTGGACAAAGGCCTCGTCTTGCAATCTGAATGGATCAAACTCACCCGTCATTACCAAAACTTTCTTAAAAATCAACGGATCGGCATACATTGGAGAAAGAATTGGAGCTGACAAATCATAATCCGCGTCATCTAGATAATATTTCGTCATAATAGTATCTAAACGTTTAAACTGTGTATAGTTATTATGTAATGCTCGACGTTGTTCAGGATTAATTGGGATTAAACGATCATTCCAGAGGCTACCCTCGTGATCAGAGCCATGTACCACTGTTGGATAGAATAAAATATGCTTATAAATATCGCTGATTCCCATATCATGGCTCAATTGACTGACACCCAAAATAATCGCAGCTCCAGCCGAATCACCTGATAAAGAAATCCGATCGTGTTTATCTTTAATGTCTACTAAGACAGCTAGACAGTCTTCAATTGCGGATGGATAAGGATTTTCGGGGGCAATTCCATAATCCACACTGTAAATAACCCCATTGAATTTGGCAGCTAATAAGCGTAAAAATGGTAACGTATCTTCAGGAGTTCCTCCATAATAAGCACCACCATGGGCATAAATCAGAGCATTTTTAGTCGACAAATTTCTATCATTGCGATATATCTTTAAATAACGAACTCTACGTTCTAACCTTTCACTAATTCCAACATCCACTCTTACAGTCGAATCAGTAGTATTAGTTATCTCAGCTTTTTGATTGCCAGCACGTAAAGCTGTTAAATCATCAGGTAATTGCGGATCATCACTCAAAGTTTTCAAATGGTCCCAAATCATTGGTTCATAGGAATGAGCGTCTACTCTATCTTTAACAATCATTTTGACATTTTCTAGGTGAGGAATATCGACTGATTCAATCTGGTTCAATCGTCTTAACTCAACGTTATAATCGCTATTCAGCATAATAAAAGCCACCTTTTATTTTTATTTAAATCAATTTGTAGATTTATCCTACAAATAGTATATATCCTGTTTAAACATATTTTAAACTAAATTATAACAATAAATTTTATTAATATTGATTAATCTAATTACAGTCCCAGGAGGATTTAACGTGACATCTAACAGCAAAATCTCAGCTCGTGAACACAATTTACAATCAATTCTACACTTACTGGATACCCATCAAGCCCTCTCTGCCAAACAATTATCAACCCTAACTGGTTTAAGTGTCGTCAGCATCAATAAGTTAATCGAATTACTTGAACAAAAAAATATTCTTACCGTCGATTTTACCGATACCCGAGGTCGACGTGCTAAAACTTATCAAATAAATTATTCAGCTTATACCCTCGGTGCCTTGCAATTAAACGAAATCAACGGCCGTATTGAAGGACACTACTTTTTGGTAGACTTATCAGGAAAAATTATTTTTCAGGCTGATTACGAAGAGCAGACAACTTCAGTCGAACAACTTCTAGAATTCATCAAACAGCAGACAGCCCAAAACAAACCGCAAAAAATAATTGTCGGTATTCCTGGTGACGAATTAAACGGTTATTTACAGCTGAGCGACGTTAAATCACTCCAAGGAATCAATCTTGCCAAAGCCATCGAAGTTTCAACCGACGTCGAAGCTATCATCGTCAATGACATCAATGCCTGTATTTTTGGAGCTGCCTCATCGTTACACGAAAGTCAGAATATTGCTGCAGGAATTTACTTCCCCAAACTATTTGGCCCCGGAGTAGGGATTGTGATCAACGACCAACTCATCACCGGTGCAGATGGTTTGGCCGGCGAAGTTCAATACGGCACGGTTGATCAAAATGAATCACACAAAGACCAAATCATCGATCACTTACGTAATATTATTAGCTTGATCAACCCTAATTTATTGATTGCTTATATTGATGAACTAGATTTGAGTGATTTAGAAGTTAATCAAATCATTCAAACACTACATCGTCATTTACCATTGCATCAAAATTATAAACTAGACTTCAATCGCAATTTTCGAAATGATTATCTACTTGGTTTGGCAACAATCGGCCGAAATAATATCTTTAAAAAGTTAAGCAGTAATTGATTTCTTTTACTTAATTGTCATTAATATCAACTAAGATAGTGAAAGTATGCCGTCGGTAGTAAAAAATCTGTGGGCCACTGGAACGTGGTGGACACGGCTTGATAATAGTTTTTCACTCTGTGAAAAATCATGGATCTCCAAGTCCGTTCTTCTACTAACCTTGCTCCGCAAGCTGAGTAGAATCTCGCCACTTAGGGCCCACAGATTTTCCCCTACTGACTGTATTTCTGATTCTATAAATATTAATCAAAATTGCCACACTTAAAATCTTTCTAGTTCTTTGTAGTTGAATAATCCTTAAATAAAGCAGCACCTATTACGCGTTCAAAGTATATTGTCGCCCTAGAAATATACTTAGATTTCTTAATAGATGCTGTTTTACTATCTAATATTTTAAAAATATATAAACAACTGAACAGTACATTAGTCTGGAGCAAAAATTGGGAATGCGTTCAGCTATGAGATCATTGTTATCGGCTTTGCCGATTACAATGAGGCTGATTTCGGAGATCCATTATTTTGCACGAAGTGTAAAATAATTAGCTCCGAATCGCGCCCATAGCGTTCCAACAGCATTCCCAATTTTTGTAGAGGACGGGAATTTAAGCATATTTAATCAGTAATCAATTGAAACCGCTTAACTTTTTTGGTACAATATCCCTATCTTAATTAACCAAGTTTAAAAAGGGGTAAAACATGAGTATAAAACTAATTGCTTTAGATATTGATGATACATTATTAACTTCTCAACAAAAAATTGCTGAGTCTACAAAATTGGCTTTAACAGAAGCCCTAAATAAGGGTATCAAAGTCGTCCTCTGTTCTGGTAGACCATTAGCTGGTGTCGATCACTATTTAGACGAACTTGGTATTGACGGCGATGACCAATATGTTATTACCTACAATGGTGCCCTCGTTGAAACAGCTTCTGGCAAAGTTCTCTCACGTAAAACAATCGATAATCCTGACTATAGACGAATTGTTAAATTTGTTGAAGCACACAAAATGCAATATTACGTCCTTGATGATGACAGTAATGTCTATACTTCAAATCATAATATCAATCGTTTTGCTGTCATTCAGGCTTGGGAAAATGGTGCTGGGATCTTTGTCCGTGAACCAGACGAATTAGCTGATGATTTTGAGATTGCTAAAGCTGCTGTTGTTGGCGAAAAAGATGTGTTGGATCAATACGAACAAGCTATCAAGGATGAATTTTCTGATGAATATTATGTGGTTCGTGCTGGAGCTAACTTCATTGAGATCATGCATCCCGATGTCAATAAAGGTAAAGGTTTGACTACTCTAGCTGAAATTTTGAATTTGGAACCAGATGAAGTAATGGCTTTTGGTGATGAAAAAAATGACCTACCAATGTTTGATTTCGTTGGCTCTGCGGTTGCTATGGGAAATGGGTCTGATCTTGCAAAAGAACACGCTAATTACGTTACTGACACAAATGACAATGACGGTATCGCTAAAGCTCTAAAGAAGTATGTCCTTTAATGCAAATTACGCATGAAATTGTTCAACCGACGCCAAAAGTACCTTTTAAATATTACTTCCACAATGAAAATTCACCTAGACGTGTTGCCCCACATTGGCATCGAAACGTTGAACTTGGCTTTATGGTCTCCAAAAATACCATTCTAGTAAAAGATGACAATCAAGAATCCGAATATCATCAAGGCGACATCTGGGTCATCAACTCTCGAGACATCCACGAAACTGAATTTATCAATAAAAAATCTGTTTTCGTCTTCTGCTTGTTGATTGACTACGACTTTCTCAAAAAGATTTATCCTGATATCGACCAAATTCAATTTGACCTCAAGGGTAAGCCAAACTGTCTGAAACAACTGCTGGCATACCAAGACCTCGAAAAACAATTGCGGATGATGATTCAATTGTTGCAAGAACCAAAGGATGACACATTCAATCTCGATTTAACTGGTCGTATCTATATTCTGATGGCTAATCTCATCAATAACTTTTCTCACAAAGTTACTTCTAATATTTCCGTCAATGAAAGTTTGATCGATAAAGCACTAAGCTTGATCAACAACAATTACGCCGAAGATTTAAATGGCACTGTGTTGGCACAAGAGTTGAATACTTCCGTAACAACTTTGAATCAACAATTTCACCAAACGGTCCAGATGCCGATCAATAAATATATCACGACAATCCGACTTTTGGCCGCACAGAAGAAACTGCTCAATACCAATCAAAATATTGACTATATCGCCATTGAAAGTGGTTTTAACAGCACCAAATCATTTATCAGAAACTTCAAGAATTGGAAACACATTACCCCTTATCAATATCGTAAAAAATTTGCTGAATTGGAAAGGATTTAATTATGACCATTAAATTAGTTGCAACCGATATGGACGCTACCTTCTTGGATGACAGTAAACACTTTGACTCCAAGAGATTCGACAAAATTTATCAATATATGACTGAGCACAATATTTACTTTGTCTCGGCCAGTGGTAATCAATATTATCAACTTAAAAATTTTTTCAAAGATTATCCTAAGACGTTATTTGTAGCTGAAAATGGCGCTTTGGTTGGTGATCACGATGAAATTTTCCAAACTTGGCATTTCTCATCGACAGTATTTCACAAGATTCTCAGCGTTTTAGAAAATACTGATCATATTCAATATATTGCCTGTGGTCGCAAGTCTGCCTACATTCTCAAGAGTGCCACCGCGGAATTCTACAAGATTAGTAAATTTTATTTTCCACGTCTTACCCAAGTTGACAGTCTTGAGGATGTAGATGATGAAATCTTGAAATTCTCCGTCAACTGTCCTTTAGATGAAACTGAAGCCTATATGGAACACTTGGCTAATAATATTGGGAAAGATGTTTCGGTTGTCTCTAGTGGTCACGGCGATATCGACATCATTCAATCTGACGCTAATAAGGCTACTGGTTTGGAATATCTATCTAAAAAATTGAATATCAAACCAGAAGAAATGTGTGCTTTCGGTGATGGTGGCAATGACCTAGAAATGTTGCGCTATGTCGGACATGGTGTAGCAATGGAAAATGCTAGTCCTATCGTTCTAGAAACTGCTCCCTATCAGACAACTAACAACAATGATCAAGGCGTTTTGGAACATCTCGAATCGCTCTTTGAAGTATAAAATCATTTTTTCTTCACATTTAAATAAAATAAACGTCATATATTTTCAATAATTAATTCATAGGTCGGCGGTAAAGTATAAACATAATCAAATAACAAAACATTTGATTATCCTTCCCCCTATAGATAATGTATAACCCTTAACAATAAAAACTGTTTCTTACGGATTCAGTTCACACAAAAAGCTCAAAATCGCTTGCTGACGGTTTTGAGCTTTTTGCTTGTCCTAATTTTCAAAGTATCGTTGTTTCTCTAATTCCCAATACTTTTTATCCTCATCGTTGATTTTTCTCAATACTCGACAAGGATTTCCAACTGCTACCACATTATCCGGAATATCCTTTGTTACGACTGAACCTGACCCAATAACAACATTATTACCAATTTTGACATTGGGATTGATGACAACATTACCACCAACCCAGACGTTATCACCAATTTCAATTGGTTTGCCATATTCGTATCCTTCTGTTCTAATAACAGGATCAATGGGATGACCGGCCGTATAGACACCCACACGAGGTCCAAACATAACGTTATCGCCGATCTTTACGGGTGCGATGTCCAAAAGAATCAAATCGTAATTAGCATAGAAATTCTTACCAATCGTCGTGTTGCAGCCATAGTCTGTGTAAAACGGTGGTGTGATATATGGCTTCTCGCCTACTTCTTTGAATAAATCTTGTAAAATCTCAGTTCTGCGAGGCAATTGTTCTTCAGTACTTTGATTGAATTCTCTTAAAAGTTTTTTGGCTTTGGAAAAGTCCTTACGAAGTTCTGGGTCATGTGCAATATACAAATCACCGGCTAACATTTTTTCTTTTTGTGATCTCATTTTATCAAACCTCTATTTTTAAAATTATTACCCTTAGGATAACAATTTTTTGACAAAAAAATACCCAGATACAAAAGTAAATGGGTACAATTTTTATTCTATCTAAAAACCGGTTTGCTATTACGATATTGAATATCGTCTACTCCATCTAAAACGTTGCTGTATCTTGCTGCAGCAAAGAAATAATCGGATAAACGGTTGATAAACTTTAATACATAATCATTGATAGGTTCTTCTTGTAACAATGCCACAATTTCACGTTCGGCTCTTCTCGTCACGGTTCTTGCTAAATGTAAGTTAGAAGCTGTTTTGGATCCACCAGGTAAAATGAATTTTTGGATGGCTGGAACTTTGGCTGTATAATCGTCGATCTTCTTTTCTAACCAGTCAACTGCCTTATTATCTTCTGTAAAAATAAATTCGTGTTTCTCATCACTGGCAGAAATTGCCAAATCTGTTCCGCAATCAAACAATAGTTGCTGGATCTCTTGCAATTCATCCTTTAAAACTAGATTCTTTTCGGATAAGTTAGCAATCACTACCCCGACTAGAGAATTCAGTTCATCAATTGTTCCATATGATTCGATTCTTTGAGCTGATTTGTATAAAACATCATTGCCGATAATTCTGGTTTTACCTTTATCTCCGGTACGTGTGTAAATTTTCATATTTGAAATTCCTCGCTTAATAATTATTCTTCTTAACAACTATAACAAGAAATAATGTTAAAACGATGACTATTTTTAGCTTTCTTATCCTCATCTATGTATAATCAAAAGATGTAAACGATGTCATGATGAATGGGAGGTCAAATTTATGCATGATAGTTTAACATTACAATTACTTGGTGAATTTATCGGTACTTTAGTTCTTGTTCTCCTTGGTGACGGCGTTGTCGCAGCTGTTAGTTTGAAGAAGTCAAAGGCTGAAGGTTCCGGTTGGGTTGCCATCGCTATTGGTTGGGGTTTAGCTGTAACCTTGGGAATTTATTGTTCTGCTTTCCTTAGTCCAGCACATTTAAATCCCGCTGTAACTTTAGGAATGGCGATTGCCGGTGTTTTCAATTGGGGTTACGTTATCCCTTATATGATTGCTCAAATCTTAGGAGCCATCGTCGGTGCCGCAATTGTCTGGATCAATTATTATCCACATTGGCAAGAAACTAAAGATTCTAAAGCTATTTTAGGCGTTTTCGCCACAGGTCCAGCCATCAGAAATTACCCAATGAACTTTATCAGTGAATTCATTGGTACCTTCGTTTTAGTCTTTGCCCTACTCGCCTTTACTAGAGGTAAGTTTACACAAGGACTCAATCCAATCGTTGTCGGACTTTTGATCACTGCCATTGGATTCTCACTTGGTGGGACAACTGGTTATGCCATCAATCCGGCCAGAGATTTAGGACCAAGAATTGCACACCAAATTCTACCTATCGCTAATAAGGGGGATTCCGACTGGGGTTACAGTTGGGTTCCAATCCTTGGACCATTAGCAGGTGGAGCTATCGGTGCTTTAGCATACTTATTAATTCCATAATTAGATCAAATATTAAAAAGCAGCATCCATTTCAATTACACCTTCTCTAATAGAGAAAAATCGTAATTCTTCAATGGATACTGCTTTTTTGATTAACATTTACAGTAATAGTTTTAATTAATCTAGAACCGTATCTTTATTAAGTCCCCAGATTTAAAATTATAAGTAAATGACTAAATCTACACTTTACTTACCTATACTCTTAAACAGAACTAATAGGAGGAATTCAATATGATCAAAGCTGACCTCATCCATCTCAAAACTTACGCCCAAAACCACACTTTCATTACAGCCATGGGATTCGAAGGTTCCCTCAACAACCCACACATTCCTGCTGATGATTGGCAAGACATCGATGTCACCTACTTCACGACTGACGTTACTCAGTTTAACTTCAACGATTGGTGTCAGTCATTCGGCCACCCTGTCATGGTCCAGCATAATCATGATGACCTCTGGGGAACCGGACATATCTGGAATATCTACTTGGTCCAATTTGACGGTTACCGTCGTATTGACCTAAAAATTGCACCAGAAACGGATATTCCTGACTATCTTACATGTGACGTACTGAATATCTTGGTTTGGGACCGCAACCACGATTTGACTCCCCAACACCCAAGTGACCGCGACCACTTATTACCAATGCCTTTCGACGAACTATTCTCCGACTCGCTTAACGAGTTTTACTGGTGCCTAGGCAATGTTGTTAAAGCCCTAGCCCGTCAAAACCTGATTGCTGCTAACGAGATGAACAATCAACACGTTCGTCCAGAGTTACTGAAAAACCTAGCCTGGGTCGTTGGTGGCCAGCACCATGGTACCTATAATCCTGGAGCCAACTATCGGTACTTAGCCTCGGAGTTGCCCAGCGAGGTACAGCAGTCCCTAGCCGATTCCTACCAACAAGGCTCTCTAAAGGAAGCTCTTCAATCGGTTAACATCGAGATGGACCTGATGACTTGGTGTACGCCACTAAACATTAAAACATTTCACCTATCCCTTCCTGATTTTGTGCCAGAACGCCGAGCACAATTAATGGACTGGATTTCAAAACTTCAATAGTCGCTATTTTGTCCCTACAAACGGATCAAAACTAGTGATGACAGCTGGCACATTGGCTAACATATCTAAGATGGATAGTCGTCACCACACACCTAACATCTTAGCGTTCCAGTCACTAAATGGGGATTTTAATTCTTAAATAAAAACAACAGCTTCCATTGAGTATTCAAGACATGTAGATGTACTTGAATTTCTTAATAGAAGCTGTTTTCTATTTAGACTTAAAGTTGATCGATAAAAGCACTATTTTTCAAACAGATCATATTTTCTCTGATAGTTACCAAATAATTTGATCCAACGTTTACCAACCAATAATAACAAGACGGCGGTAAAGACGGCATGAACCACATCAAAATAAAAACTAGCTGCTAAAGAAGTTAAAATACTTTGCCAACTAATAGGATTTACAAAGCCAATAATGTAATAGATATCCATGATCCAACCCATGATAAATCCTGATAGAAAGCCCCAAACAACTAACTTCCAAGTAGCGACGTTTTTATTCAACATTAAACCTGAAACCAGACCTATCAAGCCCAAAGCAAACATTTGCCAGGGAGTCCAAGCACCTTGTCCAAAATACATATTTGAAGTCAAGGCAATGATTGTTCCCATTAAAAAACCAGTTTCCGGACCACTAACAATTGCTCCCAAAATTAAAATGAATAATTCTGGTTTGACCGCTGGAATCGCCGCAAAGATAATTCTTCCGACAACCGCCAAAGCACAAATAATAGCGATAAAGACAATTTCTCGTGAAGTATGTGGTGACTTCTCAAACTTCCAAAAATATATTCCTAAAGTTAAAATCAAAAATCCAAATGAAAATAGTAGATAATTTTTACTCGAAAAAACAGCCATTAAGATTAGTACTAAGACTGCCAAAACTAATAGTGAAATTGATTTACGATTCACGTTTCTTAATATCCTTCCATGATAAGGCTAGTGGGAAAGTTTCTCGCACTGCCTTATTTATTTCTGTCGTGTAGAAAAACTTATCCTTAAAAAAGACCGTTGGTGTTGCAAATTGACTGATCTTGCCATCAAACATCATCGCAATTTGATCAAAGAACCTCGCCGCAAATAACAAATCATGACTATTTACGAACACTGTGCCACCGTCTTTTTGAAATTGTTGCAACATCTTTCCTAATTCCAACTTCTTGTTAGGATCTAATCCCTTAGTCGGTTCATCCAAAAATAGGATTTGAGGATTCTTAATGAAACCTAACGCCAGAGCTAAGAATTCCTGTTGCCCACCACTGAGATCATAAGGACTAGTTTGTTCCAGACCTGTTAGAGAAAATTTTTCTAGCACCGCTTCAAGGTTCGTGTCACGCTTACTTTCTTGCAATTGGTAATTGATTTCTTCAGCTACCGTATCCTTCATAAACAATGTAGCTGGATTCTGTGGGAGAACAAACACTTTCTGATAGAAATCATCTTGCAGTTTTTTACCAGCAAACAAAATCTTACCTGACTGCGGCTTTAATTGACGAGTGATCGTCTTTAGTAGAGTCGTCTTCCCCATTCCATTAGGACCAATCACACAATAAGACTGCCCTTTTTTGAGCTCAAAACTGACATTATCAACAATCTGTGGGCCATTGAAATCAAAACGAAAATTTAATCGCTTGATCTCTAAAATATTTTCAGCGGAAGTGTCGACCTCAATCTTACGAGAACCGCAATTAAGCGATTCCCTATGTTGATTTATGAGAAGGCCGACATCTTTATTGCTCAGTGGTAATGGCTTCTCTGTGGGTAAATTTAGTTCTAGGATTAGACGATCGACCTGGGTCAAATAGTTTCTGAGTTTCGGATTTTGATAGATATCACGCAATCCTGTATCCACTGTTGCATCCTCAATCAATTTGCCGTTCTCCATGACTAGCAATCTATTAGCGTAACGGATTGCCCGATCAAGTTCGTGTTCCACCAACAATACTGTCATATTCAACTCTTCGTTGATTTTATGAACCATCTGCAACAATTTTTCAGCCGCAATTGGATCTAGCTGTGAAGTCGGTTCATCCAATAAAAGAACTTTAGGCTTTAAAATCAAGGCACTAGCCAAATTAACTAGCTGTTTTTGGCCACCAGAGAGGTGCTTCTCATTAAGATCGAGCAAGCTAATAATCCCTAAATAACTAGCTATTTCCGTGATTCGAAGTTGAATCTCATTTTGGTCGCAGCCTTGATTATCCAAGACAAATTTCAGCTCATCACGTGGTGTTTCCATAATCATCTGATTATCAACAAATTGAGAAACGTAAGCAAAACTATTGTTATCTCGTGACAGGTCAGTCACCAGTTCACCAGACAATACTTTCCCAACTGCAAGATCTGGCAACATTTGTTTTAACAAGGTACTTTTACCACTGCCAGTCTCACCGATCAACATGATGAAATCCCCTGTTTGCACGGAAAAATTCAAATTATTTAACGATATTTTTTGACTGTTGTTGTATCTGAAGCTGTAATCTTTGAAATGTAGAATTTCCACCATAAGTAATTTACCCCTCCAAATAAAACTGGCAATAATATTAAGAATACGTTTATCAAAAGTAAAATCAATTCCGAACTCGTAAAGCTTAATCGGACGTCAATTGAACCGAGATTGATGACTCCAATTTTGTTGATAGACATTACGATGTCAGCTACTAAGCCCAGAATTATTAATCCAGACAAAAGAAAATCAGAACCTCGATATTCCAATCTTCCGACACTTTTTTGACGATTATTGAAACCTCGTAATATCAAGGTATCAGAAACATTCATAAAACTAGCAACAGCTTTATTCAAGATCATTTCCATTAAATCCATCGTTGATTTCAGTTTAGACCGTTGTAATTCTTTTTGCGTCCGAAACTTTTTAATCGCTTTAGTTTCGTTATAGATTTGAATGATTCGAGGAATAAATTGAATTGTCAGAATAAAAATCAAGGCAACGTTTTTTAACAGACTCGACAATAACTCAAAAACTGTTTTAACTCGAATTAAAGCGTTATAAATGTAAAAAGCCCACAACAAATTCACAAAAGAGACTCCTAAAATAAATCCATTCAACAACGATTCCTGAGTGATTTGAAACGAATAAAAAATCCACAGAATACTTTTCCCACGTTGATTCAAAATCAGATTAAAAATAAACGTCACTATAAAGATTACGCAAGAAAATTTGAAATACGTTTTTATTTTTTCACGACTAACTAGATTAGCCATAAAAATCAGAGCCACTAAATTAATCAGAGAAATAATCGGATTGTTAAAGAGCAGTGAGATCAGAATAATACCAATCAAATAAACAAAAATGGTCACACTATTAGTTCTCTTCTGAAAATTCAAAATTAGTTTATTCATCTTCCCATGCTCCTTTCTTAATTTGAATCCAGTTCAAGTTCTAGCTGGTTGTAAACTGCCGTCCTCCGCAAAAATTGGAAATGCTGTTGGAACGCTATGGGCGCGATTTTGAACTAATTATTTTACACTTCGTGCAAAATAATTAGTTCAAAAGTCGGCCTTATTGTAATCGGCAAAGCCGATAACAATAATTTCATAGCTGAACGCATTTTCAATTTTTGCTCCGGACTAAACAGCACTTTGATTATTTAGTTCGAGAAGATGAAAAATAATGAGTTACGGCTATTTTTAATATGCGTTTTAACCAAATCTTTTAAGAACTGATAAATCACCAAGTATAATTTCACGGCTGAGACCAATCGGGCTTGTTGCTCCGGACTAGTGTCTTGTTCTGTTGTTTATGTATTTTTAAACTTTAAATAGTAAAATTACCTTCTATATAAAAGGTTCCTGTACACTCATATACCACAAATATTTAATAGACGTTATTCTCACTAATTAAATATGTTGGGAACTGAACAACACTTAAACATTAATCCCTTTATGAATAGAAACGGAAATATAGTCGGTAGTAGAAAATCTGTGGGCCCTAAGTGGTGAAATTCTACTTAGCTTGCGAAGCAAGGTTAGTAGAAGACCGGACTTGGAGATCCATGATTTTGCACGAAGTGTAAAATTATTAGCTTCAAGTCGTGTCCACCACGTTCCAGTGGCCCACAGATTTTCTACTACCGACGGGCATCCTTAACTAACATCAGTTGATATCGATCACAACCTAATATTCCTATTTTAACTTATTCACAAAAAAAATCTATTTGATTCATTTCGTTTTTGTTTTGTTATAATTGAACTCGTTGTACAAATTGAGGAGGAAAATCATGAAAAAAATAACAGCATTTCTACTGTCATTATTAATGCTACTAGGAGTATTCGCTCCAGCAGCTGCAACACCAGTTCAAGCTAAATCTACTAAGAACATCAAAGTTACTTATACTTTGAAGAAAAATAAAAAACAGCTTGCTAAGAAAACTATCACATTGAAAAAGAATGCCACTGTTACTGATGGTCTAAAGAAAGGCTGGAAAGTAAATGATAAAGGCGGCTTTATCTCAGCTATCGACGGTCACAAACAAAATAACAAGAAAAAAATCTATTGGACATTCACTGTTAATGGTAAACAAGTTAACGTTTCTGCTGATAAAAAGAAATTACACAACAAAGATAAAGTTGTATTCAAATTATCAAAATATAATGGCTAATTATTAATCAAAATATGGGATGAGGATAAATCAAATATCTTCATCTAATATTTTTTTGCATAAAAAATACTTTATTAATTTAAGATTTTCTTAATAAGGATAATAATTCTCTTCTATTATATTAAATAGTGCTATTTTATACTTGTATAATATATACGGAGGAATTGATTATGAATAAAAAGAAAATCGTTTTAGCTTCCACTCTTGCTGTTTTACTAGCTCCATCCGTTCTTAATAATTTACCTGCCAATCACACCGTTCAAGCTGCTAACACTCAACTAATCGGAACTGTTAGACGAGGTGGTGCCGCCACTGTCGACGCTAATGGCAACTATGTCCGTGGAGGATATTTGGGGAATTTCACTTCATGGAGATTAGACCAAAGAATTACTATCGGTGGTAATCCTTACTACGAAGTCGCAACTAACCAATACGTTGATGCTACAGCGATGAACATCAGCAATGGTAACCAAGTACTTAATCCTGTTCAAAAAGAAGTTTCCTATGTTAATGCCGTTAAAACTATTACCGGTAGCAACGCCGTTGTCGTCAACGATAATGGATATAGCCTAGGAGTCACTCTTCCTAATGGAACTTCATGGAGAGTTGATCAATACAAAGTCATCAACGGTTACCCATACTATCGTGTCGCAACTAACGAATGGGTCAAAGCTTTAAACTTCACTTCAGATTATAATGGTACAAATAATACCACTACTAACACCAATACTAATGTTCTAAAAACCATTACACTGCGTACTAATTCAGTCATCTACAATGGTCAAGGTCAAAATACCGGCAAAACTTTACCAAGCAATAGTTCTTGGAAAGTATCTCAAGAAAAAAATATCAACGGTCATCAATACTATCAAGTCGCAACTAACGAATGGATTTTAGCAACTGAAGATAAGAACACTTCGGTCTTTAGCAATGGCGCTACAACTGGTACTTTAGCTAAAAATATCCAATTATATAACACCGCTTCAAACTCAATGACTAGATCTCTATCTGCCAATACTTCTTGGAAGATTTCAAACGTTGTAGAAAACAGTGCTGGCTACTACTTTGCTCAAGTTTCGAACAACGAATGGATTCCACTAGGTGGATCAGTTTTCAGTGACGGACTTTTGCAGCAAGAACTAGCTAATTCCGCTACTTACGAACCAAGTTTTGCCATCAGTCTTTTTAAGTAATAATTGTAAAAAAATAAGGCAGCCACTCGGCTGTCTTTATTTATGTTCAATTTTTTCTTGGAGCTTACGATTGTTTAATACGTCCGCACAGTAAAAAGCTCGATTCTTATATAACTGTTGTTTATCTTTATCATTACCCTCTTGATAAACTGAATAAAGATTATAATTCAATTCATCCATGAAATAAGATAAGTGATAATCATTTGCAAATTCCAAACCACGTTCAGAAATTTGCTTAGCTAAATCGAACCGTTTTATTTGTAGATAAGCTTTACCGACCATTTTAGCTAAGAAAATAACCTCTAAACCATTGGCGTTATTAACATTAAGATTCTCTTTTAATGAATTATTGATCAAATTAAGATAATAATCAGCTTCATCAAAATGTTCTTGACGATAATATATCTTGCCTTTGAACAAATATGACATCAAAGTATAAATATTATCATCATCTGACTTAGTTTCGCGTAAAACTTTATCGAAGTGGAATGAACTCAACTCAAAATTGCCAGCCTTAAACTTCACAACTCCAAAAATAAAATCATACTGTGCTCGATCCTTGGCTTTAAGCTTATCTTGAATTAAAGCCAATTTATCCTCAACCGAATCCAAATTATTCAAAAGGACATCCTTTTCAACATCATCCAAAATAAAAGTTTGTTCCGGCTTGGAATCACTAGAAAACTCACTAAAAACGTCATTCAACGAGAGATCCAAGCGCTGACAAATCTTTATTAAGACATCCATTTGCGGTGTCATATTATGCTTTTCCATTTTGCTAATAGTATTTTGATTACACAAACCATTAGCCAAGTCACTTTGAGTTAGATTCAAACTACGTCGTTTATCATAAATTACTGATCCTAAAAACAAGTCTCTACCTCACTAATCATTATTACAAGTTAGTATAATTGTACCATTGGAAATTATATTTTACCTTTTAACGTAATTTCTTAATGAAGAATTTATATATGCTATACTACATTGTTTGGTTATTTTTCCGTTTTAAAAACTAATACATATACTTGAAAAGTTAGATAGGAAAATTACATTGGAAAAAGTTACACTACTTTCTTGGCTAATTATTGATTTCTCAAACACATTATTATTTTATATATCATTATTCTTATTGATACCAAGTGCAAGAAACAAAAGAAATATAATACTCTCATTAATATTTAGCATATTTTTTACTCTTATTGATTTCTATTTTGAAAATGCAGCGATTTTTCCACTCATTTTGACATATTGGCTATTATTCATTAAAACCAAGCCTAAAATAACACCACTAATAAAAACCGTTTCTTTAATATTGTTATTTCTTCTAAGTACCATTGGTCAAGGAATCGCCAGTTATCTTGTAATTGAAGTTTTTAAATTTAACCTTAGTAGTTACTCTTATAACACATTATTCGCAACCATTTTATTAACATTGATAAATTACTCAATAACCATATCGGCAATATTTATAATAAAGTATCTACTTAATTTCAAAATCGTTGTAGCTACTATTTACAATAAAACCGTAATCAAAATAATCCTTTTATCAGTTATCATAATGACTATTTCTCATTTATCTTTAACCTTAATATCTAAATACGAATTTAATCAATTAACGTATTTAAAGACCACACTGTTAATTGACTTAGTATCAGCAATATTCATAATAACGGGAAGTATCATGCTAATAATGGGCTATATGAAAGAGTTGAAATCCAATTACGAAAGTAAAAGTTTAGTTGAAAGAAATTTATACATTAAAGAACTAGAACGAAGTAATACTGAATTAAGAAGATTCAAACATGATTATAAAAACCTTCTAGCGTCATTATCCGTATCTATAAAATCAGATAGCAGAGATACCGATTCCATTCAAACATTGTTAGATTACGCTGATAGCAATATTGATTTAACTTCAAATATAGAAAATACCAATTTATATCATCTTAAAGATGACCTAGTTAAAGGAATTATTATTACAAAGTTGGCAATAGCTAAGGATAAAAATATTGAAACTAATTTTGAAATTGATCAAAACGTTCACATCCCAAAATACTTGTCCGTTGAAATAACTCGTATTTTAGGAATCCTTTTTGATAATGCAATTGAAGCTTCATTGCTAGTAGAACATCCCAAAATAGAGTTTGCTCTTGTTTCATTTGATGGCTATTTAGAATTCATCATAAAGAATAATATTAAATCAACTAAAAAAATCAATTTAGATCAAATTTCTAAAATTGGCTATACAACTAAAAGCGGACACAATGGTTTGGGGCTCTCAACAGTCAATAAAATTATCCACGCTAATACCAACCTGCTTTTACAGACTAAAATTGCAAAAAATTACTTTTCAACAATTTTAACTGTATTGCAGAATAAGTAATATTATTCAATCTCAATGTAAAGGAGGGAACATTCAACTTTTTTAATAAAACAAAAAAAGTTGAATTAAAAGATTAAATTGGAAAAGTTTATCGAGTCTTCTTGGATCCTTTTGGATTCCTCTAACACATTGCTAGTATACATAGTAGTATTCTTGCTACTTCCAAATATAAAAAGTAAAAGAAATATTACTTTTTCTCTTATATTCACCGTCTTATTCACATATATTGATCTCTATATTCCAACTGCATCAATGTTCTTAATTCTCTTAACATACTGGCTCTTATTTGTAAAAATCAGACCTAAAACAAACTTATCAGTAAAATTCATCGTATTAATATTAGACATACTAATAACAACACTGACGCAAGGAATTGCCAGTTATTTCGTAATCAAAGTGTTTAATTTTCGATTTGATAACTATTCTTACAATACTTTACTGGCAACTTTCCTACTGATACTAATTAATTATTTACTGACCATAGCAGTAATTTGTACCATTAAACACTTGCTTAAATCAGATGCACTTGCAAATGCCATTCATAACAAAATGGCAATTAGATTAACCCTTTTATCTATTGCCATAATAACTATTTCATATGTGTCCTTAGTTTTAATTACTAAACATAATTTCAATCAATTAACATACTTAGAAGCAACATTAACAATCAGTCTAGTATCAGCTCTGTTTATAATAATCGGAAGCATCATGTTAATAGTAGGATATATGAAAGAATTAAAATCCAACTATGAGAACAGGCACCTAAAAGAAAGAAACTTATATATCAAGGAACTTGAACGGAACAATACTGAACTGAGACGTTTCAAACATGACTATAAAAATCTGCTTTCCTCATTATCAGTTTCATTAAATTCCAACAATCAAGACAATGATTCTATTCAAAGACTACTTGATTATGCTGACAATAATGTTGATATGACTTCAAATATCGAAAGTGCTAACTTATATCACCTTAATGATGACTTAATTAAGGGAATTATTGTTACTAAATTAGTAGCCGCCAAAAATAAGCACATCGAAACTAACATTGAAGTTGATCAAGATATATTTATTCCTAAAACCTTATCTGTTGAGATAACCCGCATTCTAGGAATTTTATTTGATAATGCTATTGAAGCATCCATACTAGTAAATCATCCCCAAATTAATTTTGCTCTTGTTTCGTTCGATAATTATTTAGAGTTCATCATTAAAAATAACGTTGCCCCATCTGAAAAAATTAATTTGGATCAAATCTACAAAACTGGTTATACTTCAAAAAAAAATCACAACGGTTTGGGCCTATCGACCGTCAATAAAATCATTCACTCTAACAGTAATCTACTTTTACAAACTAAAGTTGAAGATGGTTACTTTTCAACAATCCTAACTATATTGGAAGATAAATAATGCTACTTAATATAATAATCTGTGAAGACAATAGAACTCTTAGAATGTACTATCAACTAATAATCAAAGATTACATCAAATCTCATCCTGACGTAGACATGAAAATCATTCTATCAACAGGTAATCCAAATGACATAAATATCTATTTAGATAACAACCCAAATGAAATTAAATTTTTCCTATTGGATATTGAGTTTCCTGACTCGAAGGTACGCGGTATCGATTTAGCTACTAAAATCAGAAAAAATGATTTAAACGCAAAGATTGTTTTCATTACTACCCACGAAGAATTAATGCCGATGATATTTGAAAGAAAGGTTGAACCTCTGGATTATATTGCCAAAGAAACAGGAATCAATGCTATTAAAGAAAAGATATATACTGACTTAGATATTACTGTTGAACGACTAGTAAGACCACAAAATACACGTTTGAAAGAATTCAAATTTCAAATCGGCCCGAAACAATATGCTTTTGATATTGATCAAATTAATTATTTCGAATCATTAGAAAGAACAACAAATGTATTTTTACATGCGGTTAATCAAAATATTGAATTTCCTGACACACTAAAATCCATCTCAAATAGAGTTCCTTATTTCTATCGGGCACATAAGAGTTTATTAATTAACCCCAATAATATTCAATCCATCAATAAATCCGAACGAAAAATTTATTTCAAAGACGGATCTTCTTGTGATATATCTAGAAGAAAGCTAGTTGATTTCTCTAAAGAACATTCTGAATTAATTGGAAAATAAAAGCGGAGCATCCTTCATTACGAAGTGCTTCGCTTATTTACTGTACTTAACAGCACTTCCATATCTAAGTGGAATAAAACCATAACGACTATATCTGTCCAAAACTTTAGAATCTATTCTCTTTAATTGTGGAAAGATAAAGTTATAAATATCCCCATATTCCTTAGGCAAACCAGATATACGATCCTTTAATTTCAAAGAAAGGTCTGCCTGCAACAATTCAGCTCTCAAATCAAGCATGATTTTTATACAATCCTTACCGTTGTGTAAATCCTTAGAAAATTGTAAAAGTTTTATTCTAAAAGTATTAAATTTTAGATCTCGCACATCCTTATAGGCTTTTTCAACCAAATCTATAAGTTCTTCACGTTTTTCTTCCATATTATCTTCTATCCCCTCCTTATTCCAATATAATACTTTTCCTTCCTAAATTAGGTAGAGTATCCTGAACCCCGAATATTGATATCTTGATTCAAAAAAATAGTCCAATTGCTTCTATATAATATAGAAACAGTTGGACTATTAAATTTAAGCTAAACTAGCTTTTGGCAAAATGTTAATAATGTATAGCAAGATAACGAAGACAACGAACAATCCATACATAATTGGATTAATTTCTTTTCTCTTACCTGCTGCTAACATTGTAATTGGATAAACTAGGAATCCGAAAGCAATTCCGTATGAAATATTATATGTTAGTGGCATCCCAACAATTGTTAAGAATGCTGGTAGCGCAATTTCAAATCTATCCCATTGAATTCCACGCATTGATTGTGCCATCAAAGTACCGACGATGATCAGTACTGGTGCTGTAACGTTACTTGTTACGACTGACAACAATGGTGAGAAGAACATTGATAATGCAAATAATACTCCGACCGTGATTGATGTTAACCCAGTTCTACCACCCACGGCGATACCGGCTGACGATTCAACATATGCTGTTGGAGGAGTTGTACCAAAGACAGCCCCACTGACCATTGAAATGGAATCAGCCATCAAAGCGTGACCAATTCTTGGCATTTTACCGTCTTTATCTTGCATAACGTCAACTTGTTCAGCTAGTCCGATTAAAGTACCAGCTGTATCAAAGAAAGCTACTAATAGGAAGATAATAACGACTGCCCACAATTGAGGCTCTTTGATATCAACGATGTGCGCTACACCAACACCAAAAGTTGGCTTCAAACTTGGTATTCCTGAAATGATATGTGCTGGTGCTGGAATCAATTTTGTTACCAAACCGGCAACTGTTGTGAAGACCATTCCGATAAAAATTGATCCTGGAACTTTACGTGCCATTAAAATTGCTGTAACTAATAATCCGGCGATTGTTAATAATGTAGTTGGGTTAGTAAATGATCCGATTGCAACAAGTGAATCTTTACTTGCTGTGATCAAACCTCCACCTTGCAAACCAACGAAGGCGATGAAGATACCTAATCCGGAGGCAACCGCCAATTTCAAATCCTTAGGAATTGCGTTGATAACCACTTCACGAATTTTCATCAATGAAAGTACTAAGAAAATCAAACTGGCAACGAATACCCCTGCCATCGCTGTTTGCCAAGGAATACCCATCGCAATAACGACTGAATAACTGAAGAAGGCATTATCACCTAAACCTGGGGCAATGGCGATTGGATAATTAGCCAAAATTCCCATCAAAACTGATCCAACTACGGCAGTTAGTGCAGTAGCTGTGAATAGTGCTCCTTTGTTCATCCCTGAGTCTCCCAAAACTTGAGGATTAACAAACAAAATATAAGCCATAGAAACAAAAGTTGTTAAACCAGCTAAAAGTTCACGTCTAACATTTGTCTTGGCTTCTTCTAAGTGAAACAAGCGCTCAACTAAGCTCAAGTTTCCCCTATTATCTAATGAATTCAATATAATTCGCCCCTTGTAAAATAATAAACTTTTGAGAACTCATATAGTATTACAGATTTTAAACGGTTTTTCAAGCTAAATAAAAACTTTTATATGTATTTTCATCAAAATTGTTCGTATTGAGTAATAATTTTATTTATTTTAACTCAAAAATGTTAATTAATGGATGATTTATCTTAATATTGCTAGCAAAAATGCGTAGTTTATATTAGTGAACTATTTAAGACATAACCTCATTTCATATACGTCTTTTACCGAACTATTAAGTTTTTCTTAAAGCGCCTTTTTTAGCGCGTTAAAAAATCCTAATAGTAGTAGTTTGTAATTGAACAATACATTACTTATAGGGAGAATCATTATTATGAATAAGAAAAAAATTGTTTTAGCCTCTACTCTTGCTATTTTGCTTGCTCCAGCTGCTTTAAATACACTTCCAACCACACAAATCGTTCACGCTGATGCACAATTAGTCGGTACTATCAGACACGGTGGTGCTGTCGCTGTCGATGCTAGTGGTCACTTTATTAACGGTGCTGCTTTTGGTAATTACACTTCATGGAAATTGGGACAAAGAATTACTATCGGGGGTAATCCTTACTACGAAGTAGCAACTAACCAATATATCTCTGCCAGTGCCATGGACATCACTCAAAATGGTAAACTACTCAACCCAATCAGCAGTGAAATCTCTTATGTCAACCGTATTGAAACTGTTGGTGCTAAGGGAGCCACTGTTGTTGACAATAATGGTAATTCTCTAGGTGTAACTTTGCCTGCCGGATCATCTTGGAAAGTCGATCAAACAAAATTCATCAACACATACCCATACTACCGTGTTGCAACTAATGAATGGGTCAAAGCTCTAGACTTCAGTGCTGAAACTAATAATGATAGTCATACCGTTGTAATACCATCTACTCCAACTGCTCACCAACCAATTACCTTACGCACTAATGCCACTCTTTACAATGGAAATGGTGTTAGCCTTGGAACAACTCTACCAAAAGGTTCTTCATGGAAAGTAGCTCAAGAAAAAACTATCAACGGACATCAATACTACCAAGTAGCAACTAACGAATGGGTACTAGCTACTGAAGATAAGAATACTTCTATCTTTAATAACGGTGCAGCCACAGTTACTCTTACCAAAGCTGTTCAACTTTACGATACTTCAAGTAACTCAATGACTAGAACACTTCCAGCTGGATCATCTTGGAAAGTTAATGCTTCTGTTGAAAATAGTGCTGGTTACTTCTTCGCCAAAGTTTCAAACAACGAATGGATTCCACTTGGTAGCTCAATCTTTACCGATAATATTCTACAACAAGAACTAGCCAACTCATCTGCATATGAACCATACTTTGCTGGTAACTTATTTAAGTAATTGTAAAATTAAATAATCGTATTATAATAATCATCAAATAATCGAAATGAGATGATTGAAGTGACAAAACGTCGTAATTAATCTATCACGCCAGACTTTTAATAAAAGGATGATTTATAACGATAGATTACACATTTCAAAAACCAGATTTTATCGATTCTAAACAAATTCTCGACCTTTACCAAAGTGTCGATTGGTTAGCTTATGTTCAACAACCACAGACAACAATTGAAGCACTCAATAATTCTGTTGTCCTTTGGGCTGTTGATAACCAAAGACTAGTCGGTTTATGTCGTGGAATCACCGATAGCAAAACTGTCCTCTACGTTCAGGATATTTTGGTCGACCCCACTTACCAAGGTCAACATATCGGTACGGAGCTAGTTAATAAATTTTTGAAGAAACATCAGAATGTTGGACAAACAATATTGATCACTGATCCTGAAGACAAGACTCTGGCCTTTTATCAATCACTAGGCTTTCAGGAAGTTAAACCATCTGGATATGGTCGAGCTTTCGTCATGGATCGTCGATTCAATTAACAAAAACGTCTCCTTAAACGGAGGCGTTTTTTATTTTCCTTCTAAAAATAATTATTAGAGTTAT
>DXCM01000002.1 GCA_019116025.1 Candidatus Companilactobacillus pullicola
GAATGAAAAATATTAATCAAGCATTGAGTATCTTGAATACATTGCATGCTCAAAGTTATAGTGAAAACTTAAAAAAATACCTAAATCAGATTGCTATGAGATATGGAATAAATATTGAGTATAATAACTAAGAGTATAATATGAACAGATGAAAAAGAAGAAAGTCTTAATGGCTTTCTTCTTTTTTTCGATATTTTTCGAGTTTGTGAGCTTTAACATAGCCGGAAAATTGCTTTAAAAAATCTTCCGTTTCGGCAACTGACAAGTTATCAATTTCAAAATACTTTTCAAGCAAAGCTCCTTTTTGAATCAATCTACGTGTTCGTGCTTTCCGTTCTTTTGAGCGTTGCAGATATGTCTGTTGTTTAATAATCCGTTCCTCATGATTGATTTTTTCTTGGAGTTTTTGTTTTTGTTGATTTAAACGTTGGATATAACTACTCATGGTGTTCACTTGCTTGGTAGAGATGAGCTAATTGATTAATTAAGTGGTTAATCGTGTCCTTATCTAGATCAGTATAGTCTAAGTTCAATTTAGCAATCAATTTATGTCCTAAATTCTTATCAATTGTAATTTTAGCTTCCTTGATTTGAGCATTTAATTTTTTAAGCTGAGCTTCCTGCTTAGCAAGTTTACTATTATTCATTTTGCATACTTCTTTCTAAAAGTTATTGATTACAAGGTAAGGATATCATAGCTGACAAAGGAAATAAATTAGCGAAACAAATAAATCTAAATTAATTTGAACTGTATGGATAAAAACGTTATTATCCAAATAATAAATGGTTAAGAAATAGAGAAATGAATACTAGATAATTAAAGAAATCAGTAAACGAGCAAAGCGAGGTTTACTGCGCACTTACACGTCAAATTAAAATTGACGTAAATAAGTGCTTAAAAAGTGTGAGAGAATTCGCTACGCTCAAACAAAGGAGAAGATTTTAATGGCAATTTTCCATATGTCGTTTAACAATATTTCAAATGGAAAAGGGAGAGGAGCAATTGCGAGTGCTAGTTATCGGAGTGGAGAACAGTTATATGATGAAAAAGAAGGACGAAGTTATTTTTATGAACGAAGTGTAAAACCAGAAACATATATTTTAAAACCAGACTATGCACCAGAATGGTGTTTAGATCGAGAAAGGTTATGGAATGAAGTTGAAAAAAAGGAAAATAAAATTAATTCAAGGTATGCTAAAGAATTTAATGTCGCATTGCCGATTGAATTAAATGAAGAAGAGCAAAAAGAGCTGTTATTAAATTATGTTCAACAAAATTTTGTAGATGACGGAATGGTAGCGGATATTGCGATTCATCGCGATCATGATCAAAATCCGCACGCACATGTAATGTTGACTAATCGACCATTTAATCAGGACGGAACATGGGGACAAAAGAGTAAACATGAGTATATCTTAGATAGAAACGGAAATAAAACATATACCACAAATGGCAATGTTAGAAATCGAAAAATCTGGTTAGTTGATTGGGATAAAAGAGAAAAGATGGAAGAGTGGCGGAGTAACTGGGCGAAAGCGGTTAATGAACAACTAGAAAAGAAAGGGTTAAGTGAACGGATTAGTCATAAATCATTTGAAAGACAAGGAATAAATCAAGAGCCAACCATCCATGTGGGCGTTAAAAAAAGTAAACAAAGAATTGCGTATAACAAGGCAATTAAAAGTAAACAAAAGGCCGATCAAAGATTAGAAGAAACTGAGCGAAAGGCAAAAAATAACCGTCATCGGAACAAACTAAATAGTTTTTTATCATATGCAGAAAAACACCAAATTGCAGATCTAAGTAAAACGTTAAAAACATATGTTGATTTTGAAAATATCAATGATAAACGGCGAATGCTTGAGAATTGGAAAAACAGTGTTTTAGTTAAGAAAATTATGGGAATGGACGTTGTGCGTCAGATGGCCCTAATCAATAAAACGGAATTGAATGTCAATAAGGCCAATGAATTATTGGATAAAGTCGCCAATCGAATGATAAAGAAACTATATCCGCAATTAGAAAAAAGCAACATGAATGAATATGAAAAACGAGAATTAATCGAAGAAACAGTTAAGGACGATCATGTTTATCAGGGAAAAGAATTAGCGGATAAAATGGAAGATATTCGTGAATATCTGTTGGATAAACGGGTAACAACTTTTATAAGACGGCCGATGGTTAATTTAAGACTGTTAGGAAAATGGAATGAAAGCAATTATCAAAAGTTGAATGAATTACTAAATGGATATGACGTTACGAGTGATGAGTTAATTAAAGGGGAAAAGACTGACAAATTAAATGGGATGAGAGAAAGCGATAAAAAGAAAGTCGGTCAGTTAGCAAAAAATATCCGAAGTAATGATTATATGGAAGCGATTATTAATACACAGTATAAAGCGGTATTAGGAATGGCATTTCCTAAAATCAATCAAGATCGGTTATCGATCAAAGATAAAGAGAAATTATATATGCACGCAATGTACTATGATCCAGCATTAAAGCCGTATTCGACTACCGAAATAAAAGAAATTGTCCAGCAAGCTAAACCAGAGTTTACGCATGAGGAACATGAGATCGGATTGGAATTTCTAGATGGTAAAAGAAAGATTGATACGATCACAAATAAACATTTGAAATCAGTATTACAACATCAAGGAATGAAGCAAATGTTTATTTATGAATGCCGTGAAGATAAGCAGCTTGATCAAGATAAGGTATCAAAAATCAGAAAGAAGTTTATGGCTAACGAGGACTATCTTGATAAACAAAGAGAAGCAACATTTAACGACTATAAAGCATTAGGATATAACGATTATACGGCAACGGAATATAATCAAACGACTTTTAGTGATCAAATCATTAATGACCTGATGAGAGAAGATTATAGCAAGTATGAACTAGAACATCGGAAAGCGGAAGAAAGAAAACTAGAACGAGAAATGACTCGAAAACAGCGGAAAGGCAAAGGAAAAGGACGACGCAAAGATTCATTTACACCACATTTATGAAAACATGTTGCTAAGCAATATATTAGTTCATATAATGAAGATTGAAAGGTGGTGATGAGATTGGAAGTGAATATGAATGATTGGATTTCATTAGCACAAGCTAGTAAGAATTTAGGATTTAATAGAAATTATATTCAAAGTCGAATTTTAAAATATGATCTTGAATCTGAAATGCTTGATAGGGGAATGCTTTTAGAGCTAGGGAACGCCAAATTCATAAATTCAAAGGGGATTGAATTTGTGAAACAGCACGTAAAAAAACTGGGCGTCCACGTAAACAGGAGAAGTGATTACGTGGACATGTACTTAAAGATCGCCCCTTTAAGCACAATTGTCCCAGCAGTTAATATTGTATACTAAATCAAAATATTTTTTTAAAGAGGAGATAATATTCTATGCGTGCAGAGAAGTATGAGGGAATTGATAAAGTACTTGTAATTGATGATCGCGGGGAAAAGGCAGTGATTTCCAAAGGGGAAGATTTGGAAGATAAAACGCAATTATCTAATCAACTACAAGCAAGGGGAAAGAGCGTTAATCAAGCAAGAGAAGAATTGATTACGAAAAGTTTAACTAATAAGTTGAAGTTTGCACCAGCAAGACTGAAAGAATATTTTGCAGAACGCAATCAATCTGATGAGGTTGAAAAGATTGATAAGCTAACATCAACTGTACCAAGTCAGAACTTTAAAAAGATCTCAAACGAAGTTGAATTCTTTGGACAGAGCTTTTTAGAAGGCTTTTTGGATTTTTATGGGATTGAATTAGACAATGCCGTAAAAGATTACGAACGAAGGTTACATATCATTGAGCAAGTGGATTTGAATAATCATCATAAAGCATATTATTTAGGAACAGTCATTGATAATGACTTGAAACTTGCGAATGAAAAAGAGCCATTAGCTTCAAGAGAAGAAGCTGAAGAGGTGTTGCAGAAATTCAGTAAATCTGAAGCAGAACGAGACTTATCAGCGACTTTGCAAAGGAGAGAAGAAAAAGACGATGAAAATGAATGAGGCCAAATCCAAGATTAGTAGAATGAAAAGCAAACTAGCTTTAGCTGGAACAACGGCAATGATGACATTATTAAGTGCTAGTCCAGTATTAGCGGACGCGAGTGCAGGTCAAGTACAAAGTAAGATTACAAATGTTGCACATGTTGTTCAGGGAGTATTGACTGGTTTGATTGTCGTTGTTGGAATTTGTGTAGCTTTATTTATTATTTTAAAGCGTATGCCAGACGCTGACGATCCACGTGAAAAGAGTGAAGTTTATCATGCAGTTGGGCGTGTGGCAGGATTAGTTGCTTTAGGAGCAGCGATTGTGTGGTTGCTTCCATGGGTATACAGCTTATTCCAATAAAAAAGGAGAGTTTACATGAAGAAAGGGAAAGAATTTGTCTTTCCTGAAAATGTGAATAAGGATTTTGGTGTGTGGCATGGATTTACGTTGAAAGATATTGGGGTCATGCTAGGCGTCTTAGCAATCGGGCTATTGTTATTTTTAATTCCACCATACAATCTGATTTTGGTGATTATCAAAATAGTAATAGTTGCAGTAGCCATGACAATCGTCATGGCTATTTTATCAATCAAGCCGATCAAATCACGGAAAAACATTAAGATGAGTGATCTTCACAAAATCAGGAAAGCATATCGAAAAAGTCAGAAATTGTATTATATCGCACCAAAGAAAAAAAGAGATGATTTAGATGAAAAATAAAGGGAAAGAAAATAAAAAGTTTGAGTGGACTTATCGGCCACCGAAAGTTGATAACGGGAAACAGACATTTGATCAAATGAGCTTGGTACAAGGAATCTATGAAGATTACTTTGTATTAAAAACGGGGAGATTAACGGGAGCGATAGCAGTCAGTGGTGTTAATTTAGATCTATTAAGTAGCCAAGAACAGGGCGACTTATTTGATGACTATAATGCCTTTTTGATTAGTACATTTGGGGAAGAACATGAGAGCTTAGAGTTTAGAGAAACAACAGTTCCGGTCAATATGGAAGAGTATATCAAGCATTTAAAAAAGATTTATTTAAAACTTCAAGAAGAAACACCAGAACAGATTTTTAAAATCAACTTAGTCGCAAGTTATATAGATCACTTCTCAAAAATCCAACGAGAAAGCGAAATGACAACCAAAGAACGCATGATTATTGCAAGTGAATCAATTAAAAGTAAAAGATTTGAAGATCTACAAGCTAGTAGTCAACGGTTGAAAGAAAAGTTAAACCAGATCATGAAAGATCTTAGCAACTCATTAAGTGATTATGATGTACAAATGCGAATCGTTACCGGAAACGAATATAAACACAATTTGAAGAATTTAATCAACTTTGAAAAGAATGATTATTAATTACGGAGGGGAAGCTAATGAGTTTAGGAGATAGAGTAATTGATTTCTTTATGGGGAAGAAAAGCGAAGAACCTGTATCAGAAAAGAAAAGTAAAGATATCGATTTTGTTAAAGCGTTGAATCAAGATGATTTGCATGCAATTTTCCCATTTGCGTGGGAACAGTATCCAACTAAAGTTCAGACTGGAGAAAATTATGTACGAGTTTTAGCGGTGGCTGATTATCCGAAACGAGTTTATGGGAACTGGTTATCAGAATTACGGCGAAAAAAAGGCGTTATCGACATCGTACAGTATGTCGATAGCGCCAATAATCAATCAATGATTGATTATTATCGCAAAACTATCCAGAACAAAGAGGCTGAAAAGCTTCAAGTTCATGATCCTTACAAGTTAAAGATCTTAGATAGTTATATCAAGTCTGCCAATCAGCAACTGGATAAATACTTGGATAATCAAGCAACCTTTGTTTACCAGCATATGTTAATTTATTTACGAGCGAAAAGCGAAAAAGAGCTTGATGATCTAACGGATAAAGTCAAAAATACGTTGATTAAATTACAAATGAAACCGTTAGTTCCGGTCAAAGCAACGTTTCAAGCGTTCTGGTCGGCAATGCCAATCAATACGAATTTACTAAGTGAGTATACGTATCGTGAAAGCAATACTGATGTAGCCAGTTCAATGTTCCCGTTTGATAATCCTGAAATCTTAGATTTGAAACCACGTAGTGATATTGAAGGAATCAATCAAGATACGGGGAGTTTGATTGCAATTGATAAGTTTGATCGGAATAAAACGTTAAATCAAAACGAAGTAATTATCGGGACGTCTGGAGTGGGCAAGACAACCTATATGATTCAGAAGATTTTACGTTATGCGGTACAAGGCTACAAGATCTATATTATTGATCCAGAAAATGAATATTCAAAGATCGTAGAAAAATTAGGTGGAGCGGTATTGCATTTGTCTTCTAATAGTTCACATAAAATCAATCCGTTACAGATTTTTAGTGAAGAGTTAATTAGTGAAGATGAAAAAGCCGATAGTATGTACAAGTTAGTCAACGAAAAGATCCAACGGCTAAAAGGCTTTTTGGAAACATTGAAACCAGATATTAACCAAGTTGAAAAAGCGATTATGGACGACATTTTCCAACAAGCATATAAAACAAGTGGAATCTTACAATATCGGCACATTGATGAAATCAAAGCGGAACAGTGGCCAACATTGAAGAATGTATATGATGAACTTGAGAAGTTAAAGAGTAGCAATGCAGAACGTTTCGAGCGGGTCAAGGATCTGTATTACATTTTGGGAAGCTATGTAAACGGATCAAATACATTATTTAATGGCATAACAAGTGTTGATTTAAAGAGCAACATCGTTTCTTTTGATCTAAAGCCATTGCAAAGCGAACATGAAGTCCAAGCGGGAGCATATTTAGTGACGTTCCAATTTCTATGGGACGAAATCACAAAGGAAAGAACACAGAGAAAGAAATTATTTGTTGATGAATTTCACTTTTTAACGTTGCATAAACAATCAGCAACATTTTTCCATCAAGCATACAAGCGATTTCGGAAGTACAATGCGGGGGCAATTGCCGGAACGCAACAAATTCAAGACGTTATTGAGGGGCATACAGATAACGGTATGAATATCGGGGAAGCGATTATTGGAAATAGTTTTACCAAAGTGTTTTTTGGCTTAGACGGTAAAGGGGTCGATGAAGTCATTGCCAAATTGCACATGAAATTCAGTGACAAGGAACGGAAGCTGTTAAATCACAGACGACAGGGGCAATGTTTGATGATTTATGGTGGGCAAAGAGCTTTCATGAACGTTGAATTAACTGAAGAAGAGCTAAGGTTGGTTGATCCAGAGGCGTATATGAAGAAGTATGAACGGGAAGATGATGAACAACCGGATTATACGAAACGAATTACATTTACGCCAACGGAATTAGCTGAATTGCGCGATGAGCAATAAGGGAGAGGAAAAGTAATGAAAATGAAGTTATATAATTTCGAATATGGAACATTTCAGCAAAAAGACCGTCAATTAGAACTCAAAATTGATCGAAACCAGTTTAATTATGATGAGCTACGAGAATTAAATGATATTAAGAAGTCAAATCCATTTTTTCTGGGAGTTAGAAAGATCAGTGAAAAAGACGGGCAAGTAACCATTCAATATACAATTCCAAATGAATATCAAAATTTAACCCAAATAAAAAAAGAACCAAAAGCAATCAGAACAGCGATTGCGAAGCAGATTATTCAAGATAATGTTTTAAATAACCTAACACAAGATATTGAGTATGTTTCACTGAACCCAACAAATATCTGGTATTTTCCGATGAAAAATGTGAAATATGCTTATCGAGCGAATAGTTTAATGCCATTAGATCATAAACACACGCATTTAGAAAAATATAAGGCGGTTATCTTATTTTGTTTGACAGGCGCACCGTATGAAAAGCTATTAGATGAGCCTAAAATCGCTAATCAGAAAAATGATGAACTGTTAAATCAAATCATTAGTGCAAAAAGTATTGAACAACTAAGCGACATGATGAAGCAAATCGATAATTATGTTGAATATAGCGAATGGAAAGACATCAAGAAGCAACAAGCAAAGGTTAAGCAGAGGATGTGGCTGTCGATTGGAGCAGTTGCATTAATCGGAATAATTCTAATTGGGTTAGAAAACAAATCATGGAAAAATAAATATCAAGCATTACAAGCAGAAAACGTTAAAGCTGTTAGAGAGGCTAAAGAAAGCACGTATTTAGATAGTGCAATGAAAGATGAAAAATATCATAAAGCCAAGGCATATATGGATCAAATGGGCTATTCCAAAGCCAAACAAGTTCAAACTTTTGAAAAATATGGTGCATACCAACAGGCGTTGAATGTTGAACCAGGGCAATTAGATACGATTGTTAATCGGCTATATCAAAAAAGCGAAGAGAAAAAGGTTTTAAATCTGTCGTTACCAAGTAGTGCAAGTAGCAACGAAAATGAAACATTGAAGTTAGATCAGGCAATTTTGAACTATGATACGACAACATTACAAAATGAACTTTCATTCTGTGAAAATGGCATAATTTTGTTACGCATGGGTGAAGCATATATCGAACATAATGACCTCCAAGACGCTCAAAGTACAGTCGAAAAATTAGAAGAAGTTAGTGTCACGAAAGGCAAGTATTTAAATGCTCAAATTAATTTGGCACAGGCAAACCAAAGCGTGGCAAATGCCAAGCAAGACTTAGTTAATGCAAATAAATTAGCTGACAATGACAACACTAAGAAAGGCAAGGTTGAATCAGCTAAATCAGAGTTAGCAACGGCACGAAATAAGCAAAGAACATATCAGAAAGAAGTCAAGAAGCTCAAAAGAGAAGTGAATGAATAATGGGAGGAAGAAGAAAATATCATTGGCTGATCTGGCTAGCAGTGGGTTTGCCAATTTTAATTATCATTCTGGTGGTAGGAACGTTAGCCGGCTCACAAAGTAGCTGCGACGATAGTTCAAGCAATACCAAAAGCGAAACGAACATGAATAGTAAAGACATGACAACGAATGCGAAAAATATCTATCAGCATTGGCAGAAAGAGTATCACGCTACACCACAAGGAGCAGCTGGAGTATTAGGAGCGTTGCAGTTGGAAAGTCGTTTAGATCCAAAATCAGTTAATTCAAGTTCAGGAGCAACAGGACTTTGCCAGTGGCTAGGTAATCGATTGGTTGCTTTAGATCAGTTGGCTAAAAGTGAGGGGAAAGATCCAACTAACTTAGGAGCACAGCTAGACTACTTAGATCAAGAATTACATGGATCGTATAAGCAATACCAAAGCATTTTAAGATTGAATAACGTCCATGAAGCAACGAAGCAATGGACATTAGGCTTTGAAGGACTGAAAAATAATCCAGATCAATGGTATTTACAACAACGTCAAAGCTATGCAGATCACTTGTATTCCGTGATTGGAACAAGTGATCCAGCTTCAAAGGACGCAATGGCAAATGCTAGTAATGGCGAAGAAATAACACTGGGGTGTGATAATGATCCAAGTTTTGACGGTGGAAATGACATTGTAAAAACGGCGGAACATTTTAAAGGGTGGTTCTACTATAATCAAACCCACCCAAGTAAAGACTTAGGCAATCTTAATAATCCCAATAAAAATGGTGGAACAGACTGTTCGGGATTTGTGTGGTTAGTGTTAAACAAAGCAGGTTATAAAGTTCCGCCAGATATGGGTTGGTACACAGCGACTATGGCGAGCGACGCTAACGGAGCGCATAAATGGTTACAGGCGATTCCGTCAAGTCAGGCTAAAGCAGGCGATATTGTGATCGTTAATCAAGGCAATGGTGGCGGAAGCAATGGACATACGGCAATTTTACTTGAAACCTGGCATGGAAACAGCACGAAAGTGATCGAAGAGGGAGGAAGAACAAACCGTAGCAGTGTGAATGAAGATGAGTTTGGAACTTCATTTACAGACTTATTAAACGGTGGGAATGTTGTTTTTGCTCAACCGATTAAAAAGTAAGGGAGCGGATTTTATGAATAAAAAGAGAGTCATTGTGATTCTAGGTGTAATTTGTGGACTATCAATTGTTTTGAATATCACGCAGGCTTATGGGAAACATCAAGCAAAACGACAATTAGAAACAATGCAAACAGAATTAAAGTCAAGCAATAAAAAGGTAATACAGCAGAAAGATCAAATAGACAGTCTAAATGACAAGGTTGAAATTTTAAATCAAAGCCTTAACAACAAAGGCAAAAGTGCTTCAGAAGCGACATTTAATAATGTTTGTCAGCAGTTTATTAAAGTAATGTTTTCGTTTAACCCGAATAGTTATCAAGAGCGAAAAGCTAAGCTCACGCCCTTGGTTTCAGATCAGTTGATGAAACAGTATTTTCCAAAAGGACATTATGGAGACGCTAATGGAGTAACTTCAAGGGTAGATCAGGAACAGATTTATGGTCAAGCGCTTCAAGGCGATAACATGAATGGCTTAGCCGTGATTACTTTTGAAAGTAAAAGTGGCGATAACGATTTTCAAAAGCAAACGGTCGTTTATCAATTAACGATGGATACGAAAACAAACAAGTTGATTAAGGTTCAAGATCTAGGCAGTGTAACGACGGGAAGCGATTTGAATGAAAGTTAAGTTTAAAAAAGAAGGTTTGATTTTTTTAAACGTAATCATGATGATCGTAGTACTGCTTTTAAGCGGGCAATTAATAATCCAACACCAAGAAAAGGAACGTATATCAGTTAAATTAACGAATACGCAAAATGTAACCTTGTTTTTTTACCGTGATGATTGTCGTGATTGTCAGAAAGTGTTTGATGATGTTTATTGGCAAAAAATAAGCGGTCAGAAATTGATTTTCATTAATATGAATAATCAATCTAACCGCCGATATATTGGGAAGTATGACTTGGTAAGCGTTCCAACGTTTATTAAGAATCATCATAGGTATGTTGGAACAAATTTAAGTAAAATCAATCAAGTCATACGGGAGGATAAAAATTGAAAAAAACACTATTAAAAACAATACCATATCTCATCATATATTTTCTAGGAGTTTATCTGATCGAGATTTTAACAGCTTATTTAATGGCATTGTCGCAATTTAAGGCACAAATTGGATTGCATGTAAATGCAGTTTTAACTAACGCAATTCAGCACCCGATAGTGAATATCCAATCATATATGCAACAGCATAATCCGATTATGTTGTTAGGAGCGTTAGGGTTATTGGTTTATTTGCTTTATTTTGCGATGAAACGTCACAGTAAAAAGCAAGATTGGCAAACCGCAGATGAACAAACACACGGAAGTGCAAGGTGGGGAAGCGAAAGAGAATTAATTAATGACGGACATTATTTCAAAATTAAAGAAAAAGAAGTGCAGACGGAATTTAACGAGAGCTTTGATAATGATGTTCTGAATGAGATCAAGAAATTAAGGGGCGAAAAAGAATGAATGGAACAATTCTAGGCGAAGTTAATCATGATGTAATCTTTCAGAGTAATCGAACACGGCCAAACCGCAATGTTTTTGTGGTTGGAGGACCAGGATCATATAAGACACAAGCGTATGTGATGACTAATGTATTTAATGAAACAGAAAACAGCATTGTAGTAACTGATCCTAAAGGAGAGTTATATGAACACACAGCAGCAATCAAACAAGCGCAAGGGTATGAGGTACATGTAATTAATTTTGCGAATATGGCGCATAGTGATCGGTATAACCCGTTAGATTATATTCGAAAAGATGTTGACGCCAATGAAGTCGCTACAAAAATTGTTGCAAGTGGAAATAAAGACAGCAAGAAAGATGTTTGGTACTATTCACAAATTGCTTTACTAAAAGCGTTGATTTTATACGTATTGAATGAACGTGAACCAGCATTGCGGAATTTAAAAGGAGTTACCGAGTTTTTGCAAGCTAATAGCGTGACGAAAGATCAGGACGGTGTAAGTGAACTAGACCAGAAGTTTGATGAGTTAGAAGTTAGTCATCCGGCTAGAAAAGCATATGAATTAGGATTTAAAAAGTCAAAAGGCGAAATGCAAAGCTCAATTATCATGAGCTTACTGACGACGATCGCTAACTTTGTTGATGAAGAAGTGGCCGAGTTTACGAGTTTTTCTGATTTTGATTTAAAAGATATTGGGGATCGAAAGGTCATACTATATGTGATTATTCCCGTTATGGACACGACATTTGAAAACCTAACGAATTTATTTTTCACTCAAATGTTTAGTGAGTTATATAAATTGGCTAGTGATCATCATGCACATTTACCAAACGAAGTTGACTTTTTATTAGATGAATTTGTTAATTTGGGGAAATTTCCTAAATATGAAGAGTTTCTCGCAACGTGTCGGGGATATGGTATTGGAGTATCAACGATTTGTCAAAGTTTAACACAAATGCAGGCGTTATATGGGAAAGATAAGGCGGAAAGTATTTTAGGAAACAACGCCGTTAAGATTTGTATGAACGCTACAAATGAAGCAACTGCCGAGTATTTCAGTGATTTATTAGGACAGGCAACGGTAAAAGTCCGGTCTGGAAGTCAAAGTACCAGTCATGGCCGAGAAAGCAATAACTCATCAAAAAGTGATAGCTATAACTATACAAGTCGAAAGCTAATGACGCCAGATGAGATCATGCAGATGAATGAAAATCAGGAAATCTTGATATTTAGTAACGAACGGCCATTAAAAGCTAAAAAGACCTTTCAATTCAAGCTATTTCCGGGAGCGGATCATTTAGTGGTATTAAATCAAAATGAATATCAGGGCCAGGCAAGTAAAACTCAATTAGCGCAATTTAAACATCAAAACGAAGAATGGAAAAAACGAGAAGCAAAGTTGCGAGCTAAATTGCGAGAACAAGAGGTCGAATTAGAAAAGCAACGACAAATTGAAGCCAAACAAGCAAAGAAAGAAAAGGAAGCTGATCAGGCAGAATTTTATCAGCAAATCTTTGCGAGTTATCAAAAACAAAAGTTAAGAAAGAAGCAGATCAAGGCGGGACATCAAGAAGAAAAGCAAAATAAAGATAACCCCCAAGATACAGATAATGATTTCACACTTTGATTTTAGAGGGAGGAAAAGAACATGGGAAGCATGATTACGAAGGCGATTAATAATTTTTTAATGGGTTGGGCAGAAAAAATACTAGACGGCGCAATCAGTGCTTGTAAGTATCCAGTTGATTTAATATCACACAATATTAAATCAGTTGATGAATGGTATGGCATATTTGCTGGAGTGGCGGTGGCATTAGTAGTAGTCGTTGTTTTAGGACGGATTTTGATGACGATTTTAAAACAAGCTGATGAAAGTACAGACGTAACGTGGGCAAATATTGTTATGGACGCAATTAAATCAGGAGCGTCAATGCCCGTTATGGTATTTCTACAGGGGATTTTACAAGGAAAAGTAATTTATCCGCTACTAAAAACGGTATTTTCGATGAATAGTAAGTTCACAGCCAAACAGGTTGCTTCGCTGAATAAGATTCCAGGAGGATTCACAATTTCAGGACCGTTATGTATTTTGTTAGCAATCTTTTTTGCGGTTGTAATGGTTTTTTTCTTTGTAAAGATGAGTATTTATTACGTAGAAATGATGTGGTTTAACATCACAATTCCAATTGTAGCAGTATCAATCGCAACAGAAACGTTTGATTATGGATCAACATGGTGGAAGAAGCTGATTTACTACAACATTACCGTATTTTTCCAAGTATTAAGTCTAACGTTTATGGTAATGTGCTTCGAAAATATTGGACATGGTTTCTGGTACTTAATGGGAGCAATCGGTTTTGGAGTAACAACAGTTCGCGCGCCATTTGTTATGGATCAATTCTGGTCTTCAACGGGAATTACAAAGGCAGGCACGAGAAATATGATTCGGTCAGGCAGTCGCTTTATTGGAAATAAAATTAGTAGAAACTAACAAAGGGGAAGAAAGAATGTATTACAAAATAATCTTATATGTTGTATTTCCGGTAATTGTATGGGCAATTCCATTAGTAATAACTTTGCAAATTGGAAAAGGAGATCATCGTTTTTATTTTAGGAAATTATTATTTCCCTATTGGTATTTACAGCAAAGGTTATTCGAGAAACTATCGCATAATGTAAGAATTGTTTGTCGCATTTTACAGGGGATTTCACTTTTTATAAATTATTTTATCTGGATGATGATAATCGGAATCTTAACTGCCTTTTCGATTAATCCGGCACATTATGAATCGTTTGGAATGGTGATGATGTGGTATTTGATTTTGGGGACGATACTATATCTATTTCAACCAAAAAAGGGCAAAATTTATGAAACAAAATAAAAAAGGCTTCATGAATTGTGCTCTAAGCAATTTTCTCTAGAAGTTCAGTAAATTATATTAAAAGCTATAAAAAGGCGGTAAATAAGCAGAAATAAAGTTTTAGGAGGAATAGTCATGGAAGATACAGATAAAGAATTATATTTTGTAAGTAAAATCAACGAAAAGGATCAAAGTGTTGAAGTTGAAAGTTTGTTATTTGGAAACGTGTTTGTGATTAAGCACGATCCAGACTTTTATGAATTTGCAAAAGGGACAGTCGACATGGAGAGCGAGGAAGATGAACCGTTATTTTTTACAATTGATTTTGATATAAATGGGAAACCAATGAATTACGGGAAGCATTAAAAGAAAGCAGGGGAAAAATAATGCGTAAACAGAAAATGAATTGGTCAGAACGACAGACTGAAATCAAGCAATTTACAAAGGAAGCCCTAGAAGAAGTCAGAAAATATGTTGAGAAACCAGAACAAACGTTGGAAATGGCAGATTTTATGGCACAATTTCCAAATTATTCGTTCAAAAATGTTGCATTGATTAAACACCAGTTCAAAGGAGCAACTGCGGTTGCGGGATATAAGGAATTAGCAAAGAAAGGATTTCCAGTGCGGAAAGGGGAACGTGGAATCCGTATTTTAGCGCCTGTTCCTTATCAATATATCCTAGATCAAAAAGGAAAACGAAAAAGTAAACGCTATTGGAGTAAAGAAGAAAAAGCCAAAATTGATCGTGGCGAAATCAAGGTTAAAGATGATGTGTGGTATCGAAATGTATATGTTTTTGATATATCGCAAACCAACGCTAAACCAGAAGATTTACCAGATATTTTTCCAAACCGGCCGTATAGCTATGACTATACGCAAGTCAGGAATCGTCAGTCTTTATATGACGCATTAGTAGAGTTTTCCAAGACGAATGGTGTACCAGTTAAAGTTGTAAGTCTTGACGAATGGAATGGCCAAAGATTCGGAACAGCAAAGGGAGTATTTAGTCAAAGTCAAAAGGGTAAACAAATTATGTTAAGTCCCCGATTAAACGATGATGAAAAAATTCCAGTATTAATTCACGAAATCACACATTCGATATTGCACAATGAGCAACAACAAAGTAAACGGGATAAACCGTTAAATACCATTCAAAAAGAATTTCAAGCGGAGCTTTCAAGTTATGTCATAGCCAAGCACTATGGAATTGATACAAAGAAACAAGCAATTCCATACATTGATAGTTGGACAAATAATCTGAAAGAGATCTCAAAGGAGGATCAAATTCGCGATATTAATGAAGCTCAGAAAGTCAGTCGTCAAATTACAAATCAAATCGACGCTAAATTGTTTGCTCAACAAGAGCAAAAGCAAGCTAATTCACAGAAAAAAGAAACGACCGCTAATTATCAAAAATTCAAAGATCAAATTGAAAAAGCAAAAAACGCCGATATTGTTGAAGTGATTGAACGAGCAGGTTTCCATCTAAAAAAGGAAAGTCGTAATCAGTATCGTGGGGTTGAACACGATAGCTTAGTGATTGATGTAGCGAAGAATCGGTATTACTTTAATTCGCAGAAATTAAAAGGCGATCCGATTAGTTTTGCGCAAAAAGTGATTGGAATTGATGATTTTAAACAAGCAGTTAATTTTGTAAATGGCTTAGATGTTGACATAAAAAAAGTCAAAACAAAACCGCAAGTCAAGAAGCCGTTTGAGTATCATCAAGAATATGAAGCGCCGACCACAAAACAGGCAAAAGATTATTTAATAAATGAACGTAAGATCGATAAACGAGTAGTTGATATCTTTATCGAAAAAGGATTAATCAGACAAGATAAGCGAAAAAATGTTTTGTTTATCTGGGAGGATCAAAAAGGACAGATTAAAGGTTGTTCGGAACAAGGGACTATTCATACCGACAAGTTAAAACGTGGTTATTGGAAGAAAATTCAGGCCAATTCAACTGAGGGCCAAGGATTTAATTACTTGCAAGGGAAACCCGAAAATCTGAAATTTTTTGAATCACCAATCGATATGTTGAGTTATATATCAATTAATCAAGGACAAGGTAAATTAAATAATACGTGGCTGATTTCAATGGACGGTTTGAAAGATGAGGTTTTAAATCATTATTTTAAGGAAGCAAATCAGCAATGTGAAATCAAAAGTTTTAATTTGTGTGTCGATAATGATCAGGGAGGTGATCGTTTCGCCAAGAAATATACACCGTTTGAATTTCAACAAGGAGAAAAGAAAGTTCCAATCGAGCGAGAAAGTCCTGCAAAGCCGTTTGAAATTAAAACTGATAAATGGGATTGGAATAATGAACGTCAATATGAAGTGAAACAGCAACAAGCGAGCAAGTATACAAGTATTGAGAATGTAGAAAAGAGCTTAGGTAAATTTGTACAAAGTAACCATTTAGAAAAGAATAAATTTTCAGAAAAGGAAAATCAGAAAACGGCGGAACAAAATTTGAAAAAATTTATCGTGAAGAATAAGCTGAAGGTTTCAAATAAACCTTCAGAGCAACAATTAAATAGATAATAAAAAGAGGCCTGATGAGAGTCTTTTTATGTAATAAAATACTAAAATAATAATGTATACAAATTAACATTATTACATTTATAAACAAAAAGGTAGAAGATTAACTTCTACCTTTTTGTTATTTTTGCTTATCCCAATCAGCCTTAAGAAGTTCTGAAATACAAGCCTTAAATAAAATGATTTGGTCTTCTTCAAGGGGAGTATTAAGGGATTCGATAGTGTTAAAGTTACCTAATAGATTATCATAAGAATTTTGTTGATTCTGTGTAGCATGATTAATTAAGGTAAGAGCTTGTTCTAAGTTTAGTTTAGCATCGCTGAACGTCTGTTGAACATTCTTTATTTGTTGATCATCATTAATTAAATTTTTAGCTTGCTCTAATTGATCACAATTACCAGTTAAAGTTTGTTTTATTTCTTGTTCAACATCGATAATCGCCTTTTGAACAAGTTTTTCTTGATCACAATCACCAGTTAAAGCTTGTTTTATTTTATGTTTAGCATCATTAATCAAACTTTGAACTTGTTTGGTATCATCAATTGAAACATGTGTTTTATTGTATAGGTTAAAAAGCTCTACGTTAAGGTCAAATTTTTTGTCTAAGATATGTTTTATAGCAATTTTAACGGCGGTATCAATATCAGTACTTTTACTCTTATTAACATTGAAAAAGGCTGTAAAATACAATACATCGTTATACGTAATTTTCTTTTTTTTCATAAGATTGTAGAGCCGAGGACGCCATTGCGCTTCAGAATGAAGTGCAATTCTTTTTTTCATAATCTCACTATAGAAATATGAGAAAATAACTCCTGCTAAAGAAAATAATGATATGATAATTGTAGCTTTCTTTCCAAAAGAAGCAGAGCCATAGTAACCAATATAAAAACTTCCACTAATTGCTAATATAAGAATAATTATAAAGATTATAGGTAATGTATTTTTTTTAATTTTTTTCATGCGAGGTTCGTTACTTTTTACTTTTAACTAAAACATCACGATCTTCTAGCGTTTTAACAGCAATTTTATACTTTCGTTTAAAATCATCAGGCAGGGAGTTTAAATAATAGTCAAGTGCTATTTCTACAGCCTGTTTTTGCGATTTAGCAAGTCCTAACATGGTTAATGCTTCCAATTTATTTTTAATGTGATTGTTGATTCGAATATTAGCATAGAATGTAACCCGTTCAACAACATTTTTTTTAGATGTTTGTGGTTTCTTATTTTCTTGCGGTTGTTTTTCTTCTAACTCATTTAATGAGAAAGTATTTTCTGGTTTAATATCATGCCCGCGATCAATTTTCTTAGATTTATTTCGATTAGATCTAACTAAACTACTCATTTTCAATTTCCTCCCAACGTTGAATCATTTCTTTAGTTACTTCTTGATATACCTCTTGTACTTTTTTATCAAAACGGTCTTTAAATGTAACTCCTGTTAAATCATAACGTTTAATACGTTCCATATTTCTAATAGTTATATCAAAGATATTTTCTGTTCCGAAAATTTCATGAGCTGTTTGAAGCGTGCTATTATCAACCGGTGCACCATTTTTTAACAATACAGGCAAAATACCTAGAACCTCTAAAGTAGGTGCTCCAAATTGATCGATAACCTGCTCTTGAATGTACTTGATAAATGCTTCTGCCCCTTGCAATGATCGTTCTTGCGTTTGAAGAACAATCACACAGTAATCGGAAGTATATAACGCACTATCAGTTAAAAGAGAAATTGTCGGTGGAATATCAATCAAGATAATATCGTATTTCTCTTTAAGAGCTGATAAAAGAGAATCAAAATAATGCACCCTATCCACGTAGTTAGTTTTAACTTGTTCCATATAGCGCGGATAAAGTGAGAAATCAGCAGCCGAAGGTAGTAAGTCAAGATTTTCTTTAATTGGAATAATAATTTTTTGCAGATTTTTTTCTTTAATCGCAGCCATTAAAGTTTCCTTGAAAGTTACTAAATCGCCGTCAAGATTTTCTTTTGTCTTTAAATATAAATTTGTTGCGTTGGCTTGCGGATCTAAATCAACTAAAAGTGTTTTGTAACCTTTCTTAGCAAACTCTAAACCGCTTAAAGTACAGTTTGATGTTTTACCAGTTCCACCCTTAAAGTTGCCAAATGTAATAGTACGACAAACCATTAAATCTCCTCCTAATGCATGTTATACATAGTATTTTATTACATGTATACATTATATTAAACAATAACAAAGAAATTAGTACATTACTACATCATTACATTATTACAATAGTGCATATATACATTATTACATTAACATTTTATTACATGTATACACGATAGCCGTGAACATTGATATATCAACAATTAAACCGTGTAATAAAATTAACATTATTACATTTGTTCATTATTACATTAATTCATGTATACATTATTACATTAACGCATGTATACAATTAAATTTTGCGTTGAATAGGGGTTGTAAAAGAATGTCGGGGTTGTTACGATAAGAAATGTAAATTAATAGAATATAAAAAAGGGTATAGAAAAAGGCCCTAGCTTTCAAATTGAACTACCAATTCAAATTGAAAGGTTCTAATTGATGAACGCTCCATCAATTAAAACAGTTACAATCAACTACCAATTGAATGTAACCTTGCGTCTAGAGTCTTGTTCTTGATACATACTATTATAGTATATATGTTGAGAAGAAGACAAGAGGATAGTTTGAAATATCAAACTAATTTAGCTAGACCTTAAGTTTTAATTGAAATCATCGGAAATAAATGAATGGGAGACATCAATTAGAAGATAATTGGTGCCTCTTTTAATTTATCCCGATGAGATGAAACAAACACCGTTAACAAACATTGAAAGATAGCGGATTTCTAACCGCTAAGACCAAAGATAGAACGTGCCTATCAGCGTTTCTGTTGTTAGCTGGTAGGCAAGGTCAGTGGGTAAAAGTTGCAAGCCCACACGATCAAAGGATCGAAGCCTAAAGCCCCGATAAAAAGAAGAAATCGGAAAGGTAAGGTAAAAAGCAATGGTGGTCAAACTTCGCCACTTAGTTACGACTGGAGTTAGTACAGCAGTAAAACTAAACTTCTTTTGGAAGTTAATCGAGTTAAGAAAGCTGTATGAGTTGCTCGTAAGCGGACGGTGGACTTTAGTAGTGCGACAGGGACTAATACAAAGGATATGCGAAAGCTTAACACGTAGGGCGTGCGAATGCGTGGAAAAAGTATTAGGGTCAGTTGAAATGCTGACTAAGGATAACAACAGTACGTGACACGATGGCTGTACTGCGACGTACAGGTAGATAAGTAGCGTAGGTCTTTCCTAGAACTGTTTTAACCAACAGTTAAATAACAGGGAAAGATTGCGCTCTTCTTCTGACTCCCAGCTCTATACAAGCAAATTGAATGAATTTATGCAAATTATTTTTTTATTTTTATATGTTTTTGTTGATGTCTTTGAGATTAGGTATATAGTTTAGTTAAGTTATAGTTTTTCTATAACCCATATTAAAATTTTTCCTGAAGTACTAGTTTTTCTAGTACTTTTTTTATGCAATTATTCTTTACTATTAATGGTATTTATATGTATTTAAGTGTCAGTTGTAATATGTTGAAAGTGTGATAAAGATATTAATTTTTTTATAAATGAAGGAGGTTATTTTATGAATAAGAGTAAAGATTTTGATTCATATTTGGAAGATTCTTTTATGGGAAGCCGTGAAGCTAGTCGTCCAATGCCTGAATCTTTTATCCCAGATAAAAGTATGGATCCTGATTTAGCTAAGGAATTAATTGAACATTTACGTCTTGATGAAGCAAAGGCTGATCAGAATTTTGCTACTTTTTGTACAACGCAAATGGAACCACAAGCTGATGAATTAATGCTTCATGCTTTGAATACTAATTCAATTGACAAATCAGAATATCCTAAGACAGCCGCAATTGAAAATTATTGTGCTGCTATGTTAGGACATTTATGGGGATTGGATAAAAATAAAAAGTTTATTGATGATTATATTGGTACTTCAACTGTGGGTTCATCGGAAGGCTGTATGCTTGGTGGATTAGGATTGTTATTTTCTTGGAAGCATCGTGCTGAAAAAGCAGGATTAGATATTAATGATTTGCATAATCATAAGCCAAATTTGGTAATTGTTTCTTCATATCAGGTTGTTTGGGAAAAATTCTGTAATTATTGGAACGTAGAAATGAGAACGGTCCCAATGGATCCTGAAACATTATCACTAGATATGAATACCGTAATGGATTATGTTGATGAAAATACAATCGGAATTGTAAGTATTCAGGGAATTACTTATACAGGTGGAGTTGATGATGCGGAAAAACTTGATGAATTGGTAGAAAAGTATAATCAAGAACATCCTGATTTACCAATTCATATCCATGTTGATGCAGCTTCTGGTGGATTTTATTGTCCATTTGTTGATGATCAATTCAAGCCGTGGGATTTTAGATTAAAAAATGTAGTATCAATTAATGCATCTGGACATAAGTATGGGCTTGTATATCCAGGTGTTGGTTGGATTGTATGGCGTGAAAATAGTGAAGAATGTTTACCACATGAATTAAGATTCTCAGTACCTTATTTAGGTGGAGAAGTTGATTCAATTGCAATTAACTTTTCACGGAGTGGAGCTCAAATCATTGGCCAATATTATAACTTAGTTCGTTTTGGAAAAGAAGGATATCACGCAATTATGGAGAATAACCATAAAGTTGCAAGTAAATTATCCAAGAAATTGAATAAATACGATATTTTTGAAATGGTTCATACAGGTGAAGGTACGAATTTGCCAATTATTTGTTGGAAGTTAGCAGATAATGCTAATGTTAAATGGACTCTGTACGATCTTGAGGACAAATTGAAAGAATATGGTTGGCAAGTACCGGCTTATCCTCTTCCGAAGATTCGTGGCGTTAATAAAGAAATTATTGTTTCTCGGGTTGTTTGCCGTCCAGGAATGACGATGGCAATCTGTGATGACTTTATTGAAGATTTGGAAAACGCTATTAGTGAGTTAAATAAAGAATCAAAATAAAGTTATAAAAAAGACCTGTTTTTTAACAGATCTTTTTTATTGGTAGGAGGTAATTAAAATGACTAAGTCTAAAGTAAGAACACTGACGTTATTTGATTTCTTTGCTATCACAGCATCAATGGTTATGACAGTGTATGAATATCCAAGTTTTGCTACATCTAAGTTATCTGCAGTATTTTTTGCTATTTTAGGAGGAATTTTTTGGTTTTTACCGACGGCATTAATTTCTGCTGAAATGGATAGTGTTGAAGGTTGGAGTAATGGCGGTGTATTTGGTTGGGTAGGCAATGCATTGCATAGTGAACGAGTTGGATTTTTTGCAGTATTTTTCCAATGGTTCCAAATAACAGTTGGATTTGTAACTATGAGTTACTTTATCATCGGAATGCTATCACGAGTTTTTAATTGGCCAGCACTAAATAATGATCCTATATTAAAGTTTATTGGTGTTTTAGTAGTGTTTGGTTTGATTACAGTTTTGCAATTGGGTGGTACAAAGTATACTGCTAAAATTGCACGTTGGGGATTTGTCATTGGGATTCTTGCCATGTCAGTTGTCTTTTTTGGATTGGCAATTGCATATTTAGCACAAGGCAATCCTTTGCAAATTGATTTTAGCTGGCATGCATTAATTCCTGATTTTAGAAAGGCTGGAACTTTAACAATTTTTGCAACATTTATTTTAGCCTTTACTGGAATTGAAGCATCAGCATCACATATCAATGAATTACAAAATCCTAGTAGAAATTATCCACTAGCAATGATTATTCTTGTTGTTTTGGCTATCATTTTAGATGCAGCTGGTGGGTTAGCTGTAGCTGCTGTAATTCCACAAAAAACATTATCATTTAACGGTGGAATTGATCAAACTTTTAAGTTTTTATTGTTGCACTTTATGCCACATGGACAATGGTTGTTAGATATTTTTGTTCTGTTAATTGTATTAGGAGTAGTTGCGGAAATTGGATCGTGGGTTGTAGGGCCTTCGCGTGCTTTGCAAGTTGCTACAGAATATGGAATGATGCCACAAGTATTTCGTAAAACAAATAAACATGATGTTCCAGTACCGCTTTTGATATTACAATCAGTAATGGTTGTAGTTTGGGACGCTATTTTAACGTTTGGTGGAAATGGTAATGGGAATGTCTCATTCTTGGTAGCTACAACACTTACAACATTGTTGTATTTAGTATGTTATATTTGTATGTATATTGCTTACTTTTCATTAATCTTTAAGCATTCAGATGCTAAAAGAACATATAATGTTCCCGGTGGAAAGGTGGGTAAAATTGTTGTTGCCGTTTGTGGATTGGCAACATCGATTTTCACATTAGTAGTATCATTTATTCCATCAACTGCATTACAAACTGCCACAGCGCGGCATCACTATCTAATTATTTTGACTATTTGTTTTGTAATCGGATTAATCATTCCAATAGTAATATCTGCATTTCGAGATAAATACGATCAGCATAGTGAAGAAACAATAAAACATTTGGAATTTGAAGAAAAGAAAGATAATTAAATTGAAAAGGCTATGACTTCATTTAAAAAGTCATAGCCTTTTTGTAAGGGACAGTTTTGATCATAGTTAAATCCTATTCAAAAATATTTAAATTTAATTTTTCTACAAGATTCTTTAATGCTTTCATTCCGGCAACGCTATTTCCTTCCTTATCTAATGCTGGACCAAAAACGCCAATTCCTGCTTTTTGAGGAATTGCGGACATTAGTCCTCCTCCGACACCACTTTTGGAAGGAACACCAACATGCGAAGAGAAGTCTCCTGATTCGTCATATAATCCAGCTGTTACCATAATTGATTTAACAACAGTAGCATTTTCCTTTTTTAGGATTCGTTGATTATTCCATGGTGCGATTCCACCGTTAGCTAATAAAGCTGCTAAGTTGGCTAAATCTTTAGTTGTAACATTTACAGAACATTGTTTGAAATACGAATCCAAGACGTCTTCTACATCACCTTTAAACATATCATTAGCTTTCATGTAATATGCTAAAGAACGGTTCATATTCCCAGTTTGTGATTCAGAATGATAAATCTCTTCATTTAAAGTTAAATCAGGATCATTGCAAATTTCTTTCATGAAATTTAAAATCCGATCAAATCTTTCTGCACTATCTTTTCCAGGAATCAGTGAATTGACTACAATTGCACCTGTATTTACAAACGGATTCATTGGATAGTGTCGTTTATTAATTTCCATATTTAAAATTGAATTGAAAGAAAACCCTGTTGGTTCTTCATCTACATGTTGAAAGACATTTTTAAGACCATTTTCTTCAAGAGCAAGTAATAATACTGGAACCTTAGAAATACTTTCAATTGCAAACTGAGTACTATCATCTCCTGCAGAATAAACGGTATTACTTTTGAGATCATAGTATGTGATACCTAGTAATGTCGGATCTACTTTTCCTAAAGCAGGAATATAAGTGGCAACGTGTCCATTCTTATATGAATTAATAGAACCATTAATTGCGTTATTAAGTAATTTTTGAATATCCATAGATTTAAACCTCCTTGTAAATTTTTCTGAAAGAAAAGTATATCTCTTTCAGTTATAAATTTTATATCTGATTGATAGCGCCTTAAATTGAAAGCATATGAACTTAGTGAACAAATACTTTGCGTAATATATATAAGTAATTCATTGAGAGAGAGAAACTACAATTTTAAAATTTAAGGGGAGAGGGAAAATCTATATATCAAGGTGAAAAATTATGCTAACACATATCTTAAATTTAAATGCAAGTTTAGGTAATTTAACGTATGTATTTTTGTGTACAATTCTGGTTTTTCTGATGACACCAGGATTGGCTCTTTTTTATGGGGGACTTGAACGAAGAAAAAATTCTCTAACAATTATGTTAAAGGTATTCCTTTCAATTGGAATTGTTGGGCTTCTTTGGATTTTCGGTGGATTTAGTTTGGTTTTTGGAAAAGATATTGGTGGGATAATTGGGAATCCAACTCAATTTTTTGCATTTCATGATTTACTATTTGACATTAATCATATGTATGGAATGCATATTCCATTTATTCTGTTCTTCTTATACCAATTAATGTTCGCTATTATTACTCTTCCATTGATGACGGGAGCAACAGCTGGACGGTTAACGGTCGGCGGATGGATCAAGTTCTTGATCGTTTGGATGATTTTAGTTTACTTTCCTGTTGCCCACTGGATCTGGGGTGGTGGATTCTTACAAAAGTTAGGGTTCGTTGACTTTGCCGGAGGAACGGTTATTCACATTTCTTCAGCATTCTCTGGATTGGCTGCAATCTTATATTTAGGAAAACGAATTGAACACGATAAAGAAAACCCAAAACCATCAAACATGGGATTGGTTGGAATCGGTGCCGGTTTGCTTCTCTTTGGTTGGTTTGGATTTAACGCCGGTGGAACATTAGGCGCTAATGACAAAGCAGCAATTATTATTGCCAATACTGCCGTTGCCGCAATCGTTGCAATGGTCGTCTGGACAATTATTGCCTACTTCCACGATGGTCACCACTTCTCATTTGTTGAACCATTAGTTGGGGCAGTTGCCGGATTAGCTACGATTACACCTGCTTCTGGATATGTAACTCCAGTTGCCGCAATGTTGATCGGCTTATTAGCTGCGATCGTTTGCTACATTTGTGTAAAATTAGCAGACAAATTCAAATGGGATGACGCATTAGACGTATGGGGGGTCCACGGAATGGGTGGAATGCTCGGTACGATCTTGATCGGGGTTTTAGCTGATCCTGTAATCAATGGTGTTCATGCTGGAATCCATCAATTGCTTATCCAAATCATGGGTGCTGTTTTAGTTGCTGCATATGCAATGATCTTAACTTGGATTATCTTATTTGTTCTTGACAAGATTGGTCATATTCGGACAACAGCTGAACAGCAAAGAGAAGGTTTGGACAAGACATTATTACACGAAACATATTCAAAAAATGGTTAGTTAAAAAAGGAGGAGCGGTATTACGCACTTCCTAAGAGAGAATAGAACTAATTCTGTTATTAGTTTATTATATTGGTATTTCCAAGTATGAGCCAAAACTTTAAGTATGTTATAGTTTTGACGTAGAGAGATTATCGCTACTGCATGGCGGTTGGAATAAGATATGCAATTATAAGAGATTGACTACTGATATTTGTGATATCAGTAGTTTTTTGTTATTAAGAAGTTTTATTTATGGAAAATGCCAATAATGGGAAGATTGACGGATATTTAGTATTTGTTAAAGATGAATTTATTGATTTGGTAAAAGATCCCTATTTGAGGGTTAATAAAGGAAAAATCATAAGCGTCCACATTTTTTGTTAATTAAACATAAGAAATTAGTTTGAATATTCAAATATTTTGATAGTAATAAATAAAATTATTAATTTTTTATTGAGAACTCAAAGTGTTACTATGCCTTCTGGAGAGGAGAGATTAAGTAAAATGAATAATAAACAAAAACTAGTAAATGAAGACAACTATGTTCCAGTACATGCGATTGGTGGTTATCTTTCACAATTACGTTTAAAACAAAAGTTAGAAAAAGAAAATAAAGAGTAAGTAGTATAGGCTATACTTTTTGTTAGTTTATAAGAAGTTGTGACATGGGTATTCAAAAATAATTTTTGAATTATAAAAATAGCGAGATTCAATTTGAGAAAATTGAATTTTGCTATTTTTATTTTTTCTTGCCATGGGAAACGGTCCCTGTAGCAATTCTTACAGGCATAATACTCTGACTGGCAAATGGAATATAGGAAAATACTTTAATGGATGACAATTTTCATAACTCGATTTAAAACTTTAAAAAACAGCGGAATGGTTACAAACATTGCGATTCCTGTAATTATACTTGCTGGTACAGATAATAATGCTGTAGCGAATAATTTGTCTCCATGCATTCCAACAATTATTCCTTCAATTAAGTAACGTAAGAAACCTGATAACATTTTTGATAGACCACTAATAATACTTACTAAAATAATTTTTGAAAGGTGAGTAGAGTAATGAGTCGCTTTAAATGTAAGCCAACTAGCTGATACAACAATAAAAGCTTCCATAACAGTTAGATAGACGTGAGCTGCATAGCCATTCAGTAGATCAAAAAGCGCTAATCCGATAATTCCAGATATCAATCCATATTTGTATCCTAAGAAAAGAGTTCCGATAACTACAAACGTGAATCCTAAATCAATAAAAGGACGTCCAATTAGTGATGGAATATGAATTTGAAACATTGCTAAAATATAATCGATTGTTGCAAAAATGGCCGCAAAAGTAATATTGCGTAAAGTATTATTAGATTTGTACATAAAGAATCCTCCTCATTTACTAAGTATATATGTCCGTTTGATAGATGGGTAAAAAAGAAAGCAATTATTATTTACTCATATACTGAATTATTAGTGTTAGGAAGTGTTCTCTTATAAAAGACAATTAAATTATGAAATAGTATATTGATTTAAAAGATAAGGACTAATTAGTATAGTACCTTATCTTTTTTTATCAAAAAGGAAGTGCGTAATAACGCACTTCCTGAGAGAGAATAGAATTAGTATTATTATTGTCTAGATTATAGTTTATTATGTTGAAAATTCCAAGTATGAGTTAAAGCTATGAATATGTTATAATTAAAGTGTGATAAGATTACCGCTACTGTACGGCGGTCTGAATAAGTGGTACAACAATTGAGATTATCGCTACTGCACGGCGGTCTAGATAAATGGTGCAATAAACAGATTACCGCTACTGCATGGCGGTCAGAACAAAATATGCAGTTATAAGAGATTGGCTACTGGTATTTGATATCAGTAGCTTTTTGTTATTAAGGAGTTTTATTTATGAGAAATGCTAATAATGGGAAGATTAACGGATATTTAGTATTTGTTAAAGATGAATTTTTTGATTTGGTAAAAGATCCTTATTTGAAAATTAATAAAGGAAAAAATCATAAACGTCCACATTATTTTGCTTTTAAAATGCGGGAAAGTAAAGATATGTACTGGGTAGCACCGTTATCAAGTAAGGTTGAGAAGTTTGATAAAATAGTAGCTAAAAAACAGGCACAAGGAAAGCCAACTGATATTCTATTTAGAACAAAGGTACGGGATAAGGCATCTTATGTGTTGTTTGCTGATATGTTTCCAGTAAACGGTAGATATTTATACATTTATAATCGTGATAATCGGCCAGTGGAGATTGATCCGCGAGATAAGAAAAAGGCATTAAAAGAGGCGCGAAAAGTAGTAACCCTTTTGAATAAAGGAGTTAAATTTACGCGAACTTCGCCAGACGTCAAGCGAATTAAGCAGGTTCAATTAAAACAAGAGCAAACGGAACAGCAAGATAATGTTCAGAAAGATTTGGAAGAATTTGTTAAAAAGTATCAACTCCAAGAAAATGAGCAAAATCAAGGCCGTAAGTTATAAATAAGCGTGTTATATTATAACTATAGACTTGATCCTAATTGATTGTTCTATTAGTTATGAAAACGTATAAAGGAGACTTGATCAGGTCTCCTTTTTTACTTTAATATCAAACGTGTTTAACACTAAAAATGTTATCCTAGGTGTGTGATGATTTGTATTTTCAATGTAAATCTCAATTCTCTTCTGGATACAAATTATTCGTTATTTTGAAGAAGTCTTTAAAGACTTTCTTCTTTTTTTATGCGGTAAATAGTATTACGAAAAAGCCTTATTTATCAGTAATTTGTTTAGTAGCGATAGTTTCGCATTAGTTATATTGCCAAATAGCTATTATTATGTTGAGGATAATAGAATATATTGATGAGAACGCTTGATAATTGTCATGCAAATGATTTGTATATTACGAACAATGGAACTATAGTGAAGGTGGTTGGTAAGTGAGCTTTCATTCTAGTAGGTGAGTGAAAGACTATCAATCTAATCTTCGCTCTGGATATGGAGCGAAGTTTTTTTAATAATTTGAGATTTAAACTTAAATTATTAACTTGACATATATATATATATATATATATACTCCTACACGGGAGAAAACGCTTTGTAGTTTTTTCCTCTTTCATCAATTATGGTAAGCAAAATCGATTAGATTGCCCTATACTAGTTGATAATTAGCCTACTTATTAATTCCTATTATTACATTAAGTAATGATAGGAATTTTTTTGTAAACAAATTTTGGAAAACGGTTTACTTATTTATTGATCAGCTTATAATATTAAGTAAAGGTTAAGAGCTTAATAAAAAATTAATAAATGTAACAATTGGGAAGAGGATGTCTTTATGTACTATATTATTAACCCGATTAATAGTACTGTATGTTCAAAATGGAATTATATGAACGATACAACGGAACATTTTTGTTGGAAAACCGCAGAAGAAATTAGAAATAATAATTCATATCGTAATGATACAACCGAGGCCATTAGGTTTAGTACGAAAGGTAAAGCTGAGAATTTTATAAAAACCGTGTTAGGGAACCAAAAAGGATTGGAGATTATTACTACAAGTTATATCCAGCATTTAATAGATTTAATTGGAAATAGAATAGAACAGTTATTTAATCATAAAAAGAATAAGCATCATATGACGTTATACTATTGAAAAGTTTTTTTGCCTAAGTGTCAAACATGTTTGACAGTAAAGATGTTATCTTAAGCATGTGAAGGCTTGTAGCTTCCAAATAATCCCTTTGAGGAATATATACGTGGGCATTTTGAAGAAACTCTTTAGGGGTTTCTTTTTCTTTGTAAATATAAAAAATTTTGCTTTGATGTTATACGTGCTTAACATTAAAAATGTTATTTTAAATGTGTAGTGATTTGTATTTTAAAATCCTAATTCTCTTCTGGATACAAATTATTCGTTATTTTGAAGAAGTCTTTTAAAGGGCTTCTTCTTTTTTTATATAGTTTTGTGATATACTTTTTATCGAACGTATGTTCTATTTATAGTATAGGTGATCAAAGTGAGTAAAGTATATATGGCGATTGATCTTAAGTCTTTTTATGCTTCGGTTGAATGTAGAGAACGAAAATTGGATCCGTTAGATATTAATTTGGTGGTTGCTGACGAAAGTCGAACAGATAAAACGATTTGTCTTGCAGTATCTCCGGCGTTAAAAAGTTTTGGTGTACCGAGGAGACCGCGATTATTTGAAGTCAAACAGCAAATTAATCTATTAAATAATAATCGGAAGAGTAGGATTTTAGGTCATCGATTTAGGTGTGGGTCATGTAGTCGTAAAGAATTACTTAAAAATAAAGCGTTAGAAATTGGATTCAAGATAGCTAAACCGCGAATGAAACTGTATGAGGAAATAAGTGCTTATATTTATAGTATTTACTTGCGATATATTGCAGCAGAGGACATTCATGTTTATTCGATTGATGAAGCCTTTATTGATATAACGCCATATTTGAAACTTTATGATTGTGAACCAGTAGAGCTGGCAGATCGAATAATTAGTGATGTTTATCAAGAAACAGGAATAACAGCAACGGTTGGAATTGGAACTAATTTGTATTTAGCGAAAGTTGCAATGGATATCGTTGCGAAACATATGACACCGACAAAAGTAGGGTTTAAAGTTGCTGAATTAAATGAACGTACATATCGGGAACAGTTATGGGATCATCAACCAATAACAGATTTTTGGCGTGTAGGAAGAGGCTATGCTCGAAGATTGGAAAAGTTAGATATTCATACAATGGGAGAAATTGCTGCATGTTCTCTAGGGACACTTAGTGATCGATATAATAAAGCGTTGTTATATCGTGAATTTGGAATAAATGCTGAGATCTTAATAGATCACGCATGGGGATTTGAGAATTTAACGATTAAAGATATTAATGATTATCGCCCGAAAAATCATTGCTTGACGGTCGGTCAGTTACTAAATGAGCCATACAATTACAGCAACGGTTTGATGATTATTAAAGAGATGAGCCAAGAACTGGCGTTAAAGTTGCTGAATACTAAGCAGGTAACTAATGAGCTATCTTTGAGTATTCATTATGATTGTAAGACGTTCAATTATGTTGATGACATTGAAGAAACTGAGGTTGATCGTTTCGGCAGAGTTCGGCCGAAATCGGTAAGAGGTCATATTGGCCTCATTAGATATTCTAATTTGGAACATGATATTAGAAAGCAATTATTACGGTTATTTAATGAAATTGTCGATTCAGATTATCTACTACGGCGAATTACAATTACTGCTCATAATTTAAAGGATTGTCAGAATACAATCATTAATTATGAGCAAGGCAATTTATTTTGTGATTTTTCAAATGAAAATGGATTGGATCAGCAGCAAATTTTGCAGGAAACAACGTTGAAGATTCAAGAACGGTTTGGAAAAAGCGCAATTTTTAGAGGATTGGATTTAAAAGATAAGGCGATGACATTAAGAAGAAATAAGCAGATAGGAGGGCATTTAGCATGACTTACGACGCAGAAACAATAATTGATTATGATTATGCAGCGCATAAGGATCAGTATCGAATGCCGTTAAACGAAAGAGCTTCAATTTTCTTACCGTTTGCAGCATTAGCAGGATTTGAAGAAGAAATTAAAAAGGTCTTACATAAGGCAGGGTATAAGAGAAATTATGAAAGATAGAATATTAAACAAAAAAGAGACTTTTTAGTCTCTTTTTATTTATCAATTATTAATCTGTATTCTTATCATATTCAATTTCTTTTTTTATACGATAAACAGTATTACGAGTGATTCCAGCTTCATCAGCAATTTGTTTAATAGTGATTGGTTCACCGTCAGCTTTACGTTTAAGCATGGAAACTACGGTATTATAGATTAATCGTCGTTGTGGGTTCTTACTATCTTTAGAATATTGCACAACGCCACCTTTATATGCACCGCGTTCTTTGGCAAGTTTAATTCCTTGTTGTTGGCGTTCAAGAAGAGTTTTACGTTCTTGTTCGGCGGTATATTTTTGGATCTCTAAGACAAGATTAGTTAGTAGATTCTTTAAGTTACGATCTTTAATACCTTCAAAAGAAGGTAAATTAAGAATGTTGATTGTCGCACCTTTATGTTTAATTTGTTCAATGATATTTGAAATATCACGACTATTACGTCCTAAACGATCCATACTAATAACAACAACTTCATCATCTTCACGAATGAAATCTAACATTGCCTGTAGCTGCGGGCGATTAGTGTCTTTTCCGGAAATTTTTTCCTGGAAGATTTTTTTGCAATTTGCTTGATGAAGTTGTTCAAGCTGACGATCTAAGTTTTGATCCGTGGTTGAAACACGTGCATATCCAACCTTTATTTTTATTGCACTCCTTTCTTTAGTTCCTTAATTTTAATTTTTGATAATTTAATAAAATCTAGATAATCTTCTTGTTTTTTTAACACGTTTATTGTTTCTAGTAAATCTCTACTTGCTGGTATTGTTGCTAAAATTAATTTGCCAAATAAGGTAACTGGCTTTTTAAAACACCATATAATTAATACAATAAAAGTTCCAGATTTTATAGCATCGATTTGGTTGTTTATATAACGTTGGAGGTTAGTAAAATTTTTAAAGTGTCCCCAATTGATAATTATAAAAATTACATAAAGTATGGCTGTTAACAAGATATATCCCATAAATAGTTCCCAAAATGTTATAAAAAACAAAGTTTGATAGGAATACCTTTTTATGACTTTTAATTGAGAAATTGAACACTCCTCTATGTATTCGATACCTTTCTTATTTAGTTTTTCAATGATATCAGAGTGCTTTTTTTGAGATCTATAAACGAGATAACCTCCTATAAATGTAATAACTAATAAAATAAAAAAGCACGTCCAGAATCTAAATAGAATAATTTTTTCTAGCCATTTAATTAAACTCAATTAACGTCTCTCCTTTAATTTAAATTGAACAATGTAGATTACACACATAATATTATAAATAAAACCTAGTATTTTTACTAGGTTTTTCAATTTCAAATAATGTTAAATGAGGGTGTACCCTGTTTAAACGCTATGTATAAAATAAAAGCCTAACTGGTTAGGCGGCGCAGTTAGGTTTGATGAAGTCACAATTATGATTACATCTCTGTTCGTCATTATTATAACATGATATAATGATTTCTGGCAACTGCCCCGAAAGGGGGTGAAGTCGCATGCTTACATTTCTGTTCAAAAACATCCTTGCACCATTGCTTGTTGGGTGCTTGGTGGCTATCTTTACGCAATGGATTAATAAGCGGTAAAGGTTGCTATCTGTTGCGTTAATAGGTAGAAATCGTTCGATAGAATTAGGCACTCTATCGGGCGTTTTTTAATAATTTAAATTTATAAAATGGAAAAAGAGTTCAATAAAAAAGCCCGTTATACGGGCTTAAGAAAACAATGATTGCCATTGTGTCATTCAT
>DXCM01000022.1 GCA_019116025.1 Candidatus Companilactobacillus pullicola
GTGGTATTGGTGGCTGGCCTGCAAGTATGGACCAAGAATTAGATTATTAATTAAATAAGCATCCCTAAAACGATCTTTTATGGCGTAGGGATGCTTATTTTGTCGTCAAATTTTGTTCATATATTGCATGAATTTTACAAAAATAAGAATTTAATTAGTCACTTTTGGCTTTATATAAGGGAGTATAAGCAATAAATTTGATTTTAAATCATTAAAAAATAAAATTTTACGGAAAAAGTACGGAAAAATTATTTTTTTTATTCTAAATCCAAGTTGTTAACTGCATTTTTGATATTGCTTTTTTGGTTCTGAGTGACATGGGTATAAATGTTAAGTGCTGTTGTTACTCTAGAGTGTCCTAAAACGTATTGTACATCTTTAGGGGTTATCTTGTCACTTCCTTCGTAAAGTAGCGTAGCTAAGCTATGGCGAAAGCCGTGAGCGGTTATTTTTCTTAGTTCCGGGTAAAAGTGGTAAATGCTTTTCATCCATTCTGAAACTGCCGGCGAATTGAAAAAGCTTCCGTTTTTCGTGTGAAAAATATAATCATCATCACGATTAAAAACTTTCTGAGTTTTTCTATATTCCCTTAAAACATAATTTAAGTTCTTTGATAAGGCTAAATCTCTTTTTGCCGAATACGTTTTAGGATCACCAATTACTTTTTTATTTTGCAAATCGTGGGATACAGTGTGATCTATATGTACTATTTGTTTATCGAAATCAATATTTTTCCACTTCAAAGCTAATGCTTCACCACGTCTTAGTCCTAAATTCCCTAGAACTACAAAAAACGCATAGTAGGAATAATTATGCTCTTTAGCGGCGCTCAGAAATTCTTTTAATTCATCTAGGTTGTAATAATTTTCCTTAGGACGATCACTTTTTTTAGATGATTTTTTAGGAATAACAATTTTATTGAAAGGGTCTTCGTTACACCAACCGCGCAAAATTGCATACTTAATAATTCTGTGTAGTATATTGACTTTATACTGATAACTAATGTATTTTTGAGATAACCCATTAACAAACTTTTGTAAGCGCGTGACATCAATACGGTCTATATATTTGTTACCAAACTCAGGTTTAATATGATTTTCCCAATCACATTTAATATTGTATAATGTTGATTCCCTAACGCTATCCTTTTTAATCGAAAACCAGATGTCGTAGACTTCTTGAACTGTTTTCTTATTGGATTCGGCTTTACGATTATTTGCAACACTGATAGCGCCAGCGGCTTTTAACTTGATCTTAGCGGCTTCTGCTTCCTTGTAACTGTCAAAGCCCTGCCTAGTGGGCTTGATGGGTTTACCATCTTCTGGGTTAATGCCCACGTAGGTTTTGAAGCCGTATTTTGTCTTACCAGACTTTAACTTGTAATCGTAAATTTCGGGGTCTTTTTTACGAGCCATAATATCAACTTCTTTCTATTCTAAACTAGCGTTCTTTACTGCCGTAAAATCAAAGCCTACACACCTGAAAGGGTGGCAGGCTTTGATTTTAATCTAGATTAATATTCATATCATAAGTATGTTCATAATTGTCTACATCATCACCTGTGTCTTGATTGTTGCAATCAAATTTAAATCTTAGAGATTTGATACTATTAACATTTTTTAATTTATAGATAGGAACATAAATTGTACCGGTTTTGGAAATATCTTTATCTATATCATCCCAATCTTCTTTAGTTTCAATGTCGTGTTGTTCATTAATACTTGGGATGCTAACGCTTGCAGAATCCATTGAAGTCTCAATATCTTTAATCGCTTTAATTGTGAGATTAATAGCTAAAAGACCTTGTACTGATTTTCCGCCTCTTTTAGTTCCGTAGGTATATCCTTTTTCGGTCTTGTAAACAGTTACGCTATTTACTTTAGCGGTAGCACTGGGCCATGAGGTATCAGCATTATTAGCAATTTTGAACTTTTTTGAATCACTGTAATAAATATTGTGTCCATCTAATCGAACATATTTATCACTTTGCTTTGATGACTCACTTGAACTAGGTGAGGTGCTGTGAGTAGGCTGCTCTGGTAAGGAACTAACAATTGGCCCTAAAATGAAAAACCATATAATTACATAAAGTATTGTTACTAATGTATGAAGAACACGTTTTTTTCCGTGTAGGTCTTTTTTAGATCGATCGGTGATTCGCCAATAAAGTAGACCTAATAGTGCAAGTGACATGACAACAGTAAACATGCTGCTAGGTGAACTATCATTTAGACTGAAAATACCACAAACTAGAATTAGCCCAGTAATAACCCAAAAGCCCCAGTCTTTCAGCCATTTGCTGTCATCACTTTTTTTATCATGCTGAACTGCATAAACTATTAATAAGATGCCTGCAATTATTGCAATTATCCCTGCCATTATTATTCTCCAAAGTAGATATTGCCGTAGGTTTAAAATAGTTAAGTCACTGGCGTTGTGGACTCTGATATAATAGTTGAAAAGGTGAGGTGAGAATATGAAAAGAATTTCAAACTTTATTAAGCAGCTGGTGCATCCTCAATGTTCGAAAGCAGTTGTCCTCAAAAGTTGTCTTTATGTAAATCAAGATATGATTGAAAAGATCATGGAAGACGTAATTAAAACTGCTTCAACAAAGCCATTAGATCATATTAAGATAATTTATAACCCAGGTTCTCCACATAGGTTTCAAGAGTCTGACATTGATAGGTATGCTTCACATAACCAGTCGAAGTCAGAAAGCGAAGCTTAACCTTTAACTGTGGAGACAGACAATATTGATTGACGGCTACGTGCCGGTTTTTTATTTCAAACCCTTTAAGACTAAAAGGAACTTCAATACCAGTGAATTTGTTAAATGTAATGGCAAAGCCATAATTATCAGAATAATCCGTTTTTACATTTATCATTCCAATAATTTTGTTTTCAATACCTACGGAGTTCCATTTATGTGTTTTATAGTTCCATGCTTGGACTAGCCCAACTGATATAGAAGATGATCTTTTATTTATAAATGTTAAGTTAAGAATTACTGAATCATCGCTATAACTCGCCATATATTTGCCAGGAATTAGTACATTTGAATAATCACTAGAATCCGATGACTTGATTTTTATTCTAGGCCGGTTCTTCCACCAATTAGATATTGAAATCATCGTGCCAAGAATACCGGTGCAGAAGCCACTCCATGAAATGAAACTATTCCAATTAATCACGATTTCAATTCCTTTCCAGCCGCCTTCGGGCGGCTTTTTTAATACCTAATATTCTGATAGTCCACCATGAGTGCGGTTATTTTTATCGTAGTTTATAACTATGTTGAATATCTTGAAATCGCCATCTAGCACGTTGAATACGTCTTGTTTGTTTCCTGATTCCTCCGCACTTAGCAATGCTGAACCTATTCGATCATCGCAGGCAAATAGCTCTGGTGATTCAACATTTTTCAAAGCTTCCTCAGCTTCACTTTCTGTGTAGTCAAGATAGTTAGTTAAGATTCTTATAGTAGATTTATCTTCAATCTGCTCATATAAACGTGCAATAAGATAGGCTAAGTATCTTGGTGTGTAATCGTCATGCATATTAATATCTCCTTAGTTATGCAGTTTCAGTAAGCAGGTAGTAGCATTCTCTTGGAATAGCAAAACTCTTAGCGAACTGATAAATATTGCTGAAATGAAATTCATTTTCAATACAATACTGTTGCAACAATTGAATGGCGAAAGCATTTTCTTGCGCTTCACCTTTGCGATTAGTTATGTCATTTAAATTGAAGTAGATTTCATTTTCGTGTAGCACGTGACCAATTTCATGAGCGAGTTGGAAAGGAAGCTGAGTAGGGTAGAGCCAATTAGCATTCATTATTATTAGCTTGCCTGGGTCATTGTAGCTAACGGATGGAGCATAAGGCGGTAACTTATCAGTAAATTCAACCCCAATATGGTACTCAAACATTGCGTAATTCATAAGATACCGCAGTAGTCGATCGTAATTTTCACGATTTTCTAGCGTTAAACCTTCAATAGATACATTCATAACGCTTACTACTCTTTGTTCAACATTTCGGGATGACGCTTAAAGTAACTTTTAGCTAAATCTACATAAGTATCTTTCAAATCTTCTGGAATTTTTCCACCATAAGGCATCCCTAAATCAGCGAAGGTTGGATCTTGATTAATCTTGTGTTCCTTCTTTGCTGGCATGGAAGGATCGTCTGTTTTTCCCGTTAAATAATCAGTAGTAGTATGTAGCACGTCAGCTACGGCTTTTAAGTTATTAGTAGATGGGTTAGTCTTGTTCCAATGATAGATTGAACGGGTACCTAAACCAGCTTTGTCGTTAACTTCTATTAAAGATAAGCCATGCTTTTTAGCAAGCTCTTTAATTCTTTCAAACGTTTCAAACGGCGTCATAGTAGCATTCCTCAAAAAATTTTAAAAATAAATTCGCAAAATACGATTTTTATGTTGCATTAATTCGCATAGTGCGTATAATAGATATTGTCAACAAGTTAAGAAACAAGTTAGCTAAGCAAAACTAAAAGCAGATAGCTTAATTATTGCTTATTAGCTATACATTTATATTCGCACTTGCGTATTTAAATGTCAACAAGTTTCGCAACTTATTACGAAAGAAATGGAAGTGAACTATATGCCGATTGAAGAAGCACTGGAAGAAACAAAAAAGGAAGTTGAGAGAAAAATCAAGTTTGCACTTCTTGATAGAGGAATGACACAAAAGCAATTGTCAGATTTAATCAAAGAAAATAGACAACAAGTTAACAGTGCTATTAAAGGTGATACTACTCCTAAATCAAAAGAAATTCGCAACAAGATCTATCAACTTTTCAACATAAAGGGGATGAAGTAAATGGAACTGACCAAAAAAGAAAAGCAAGAAATTGCTGAAATGGTTGTAAATCTTTTAGACAAACAAAAGAAGCCAAAAATTAATCCAAGTTGGACATCCCTCAGAAAAGATATTGAGCAGTATTGCAGAAATACCAAGGTCAATATTCGCTGGTATAGCTTGCAAACCAAAATCTATGACGCAATAAGAGCTGTGCTCAATATTAGCCGAGTAGATGACATGACTACTGAACAATCTGATGAAGCTAGAAGGGTATTCGAGTTCATTAAACAAGAGAGGGAGAAGTGGACATGATCGCAATGATAGAAAACATCAACTTAGATGAACTTTATGACCTTCAAGAAAAATTATTCAAGTTGGGGATGCTGACCACTGACAAAGATGTATCAGACAAGATCTATGAAGTGCTTCACCTGGTTGATGAAGGAATTGAAAGGAAAAAAAATGCAGGAACTAATTAGAATTACAGTCCAAAATGATCAACAACTTGTTAGCGCAAGAGAGCTTTACAAGGGGCTGGAAATCAAAAAACGATTTTCAGCGTGGGCAGATCAAAACTTCTCTGAATTTGAAGAAGGACAGGATTATACGAGGGTACCTAAAGGTACGGTCGTTCAAAGTGGTAATGGAACAGTAAGACGATACGATGACTACGCCTTGACAATCGACATGGCAAAACAGCTTTGTCTCATGAGCCGTACTGAAAAGGGCAAAGAAGTTCGTAAATATTTCATCGAAGTTGAACGCAAGTGGAATGATCCACAAGAAGTTGTTAAACGTGGATATGCAATTCTGCAAAACGAAAACACACAACTGAAATTGGAGAACAAAAACTTAAC
>DXCM01000023.1 GCA_019116025.1 Candidatus Companilactobacillus pullicola
TTTTTATTTTATTTAAGTATTTACCAAGTAGTTTGGATAAAAAGTTTGCCAGTGCTAAATTTGATTTGTTTGGCTCAGTCTTATTGATTATCGGATTCACTAGTATGTTTGTCGGTATTCTCTTGAGTCAACAATTGGGCTGGGGTGACTGGCGTATCTTAACTTTAACGGTTGTTGGAATTATTTTGTTAACGTTATTGTATCGTTATGAAACTAAACAGAAAGAACCGATTTTGCCAGTAGAATTGTTTAAGAATAAGTGGTTCTCAGTACAATTGTTAACTTGTTTCATGGTCTTTATCATTGATTTCTTCTTTGATGTGATCGCACCGTTTTACTTACAAAATGCTCGTGGATTCAGTCCACTATTCAGTGGCTTTTTCTTATTGATATTCCCAGTTGTGCAATTGTTTGTAGCCCCAATTTCCGGAAGTTTAGCTGACAAACATGATCCGTTCAAGATTACGTTGATTGGTTTAGCAATTATTAGTTTTGGTCAAATATTCTACGTTCTCAGTGGATTACAAAATACCGTCTTGATTTTTGCTTTCGGAGCCGCAATGGCTGGTTTAGGAAATGGGTTGTTCCATTCACCAAATAATGTATTAGTCATGAGTACCGTCGATGAAAAAGATTATGGGTCAGCTGGTAGTATTTATAGTTTAGCCAGGACAGTAGGGATGGTAGTAGGTTCTGCCATGTCGACAACCTTGTTATTCGGTTCAATGTCGATATTGAAGGGCTCACGAGTAACGTCTTATTTGCCAAGTGATCCACAGTTATTTATAGATGGGATGCATTTAACCTTTGGATTATCTTGTGCTATCAGTGTTCTATTGTTAGTCGGTATCTTTTTGTGGCATCAGAAAGTGACAAAAGAAAATCCATCAATAAAATTATAATTATTAGAGTTAGAATTAAGGCAGCCACTATGGCTGCTTTTTTTGAATAATGACAAAAGGATGGAAAGTATGATACTAGAAAGATCCAATACTATTAATTTGCGGGAATTAAAGTCACAATTAGGGGATTTGGATAACCGACCTGATGTACAGGAACTATCTAAAATGATTAAGATGTACCAACTTTATCAATCAGGTCAAAAAGAAATCAGTACTAAATTGGAGAATTTGGATTCAGAATTTCAAGTTAATTACGACTACAATCCGATCCATCATATGGAATCACGTATGAAAAAGATTCAAAGTTTGCTTCAAAAGGCTGAGCGTAAGGGGTACGATTTGACAGCCGAGAGCATTCAAAAAAATATTTATGATATTGCCGGTATTCGTGTGATCACCAATTATATCGATGATATTTATAAAATTGAAAAGTTGTTAACTAGTCAGACGGATGTCACGCTACTAAGACGTAAGGATTACTTGAAACATCCTAAGGAGAGTGGATATCGCAGTTTGCACATTGTTGTTAAGGTACCAGTTTTTCAATCTAAGGGACCAATCGACGTACCAGTCGAAATTCAGATTAGAACTGTTGGTATGGATATGTGGGCTAGTTTGGAACATAAATTACGTTATAAGACTAATAGCGATAGTAATTTGGTTGATAAGTACGGTGATCAATTGAAGGGTTACGCTGATGAATTAGAGAATATTGAACGTGGTATGCAAGATATTCATAAGGATTTGATTTAAAACAAAAGCAGGTATCTACTAGTTGTTTGGGCTAGTGGATACCTGCTTTTTTTGTGGTTGTTCTTTATGTAAATAACCATGGTTCTATGTTTTATAGTGGAAACGAGCTCCGCAAGGGCAACTCCTTCCGGTTAAGTCAACTATCTCTGCCAGCGCTTCGCTGCTGACTGAGATAGTAGTCTTAATCCTCGGGAGCTGACCGCCCTTGCTCCGCTCTCTAAACTGCGGGTTCTTGTTCCGCTAAATTCCATTCTTCTTTATCTAGGGCATAAGCCATGATATAAATCTCATCTTCGGTATCTGCGTTGCGTGTTTCTACGATACCTAATTTGTGCATGCCCATCTTTTCCATGACCCGTCCAGATCGTGGGTTTAGATGAGCATAGTGGGCTTCTATTTGGTCAAAGTGTAAAGTGTTGAAGCCATATTCCATCATTGCACTGCCTGCTTCGGCTACATAACCGAATCCCCAAGCATCTTGGCTGAGCGCATACGATAGGATTCCGACACCATTTTCGGGATGAAATTCGTAGAATCCTATTAGTTTATGACTTGTTTTTTCCTCAATTCCAAAGGTGAAGCCGAACTCCTTTAGGAAATGATCTTTAAATAGTATTGCAAAGTTAGAGGGAGTCTTGACGTCACGGTATCTCATATATTTCACGATAATTGGATCTAAAATAATTGCTTGTAGTTCGTCGTAATCCCTCTGATTAATCGGACGTATGATTAATCTCTCAGTAGTAATTTGACGCATCCTCTTGTTCTCCATTATTTAAAGTAGAACAAAAATATAAACTATTTTTTTGCGAAAGTAAAACATTTTATTTAGAAAAAATCGTTGACTTTTTAAATTTTTACGATTAATATAGTTCGCATACGAACAAAAGAGGAAACGAACATGTTAAATTTTAAAGAGACGATTGTTTACAATGTTAGAGATTTATCGATTCATATTTCCCACTATATTAAAAACAATGATGAAGAGAAGGTCGGTGAGAATGTGTTTGCTACACATGGAAGTGAACGTATTTCACGATTACAAGGCATGACAGCGGGCTTTTTGTACACTCATCAAGATGGACAAGTCATTCAAAAGGATTTAGAAAAAGCAATGTCGATCAGTAAATCAACTGCTAGTGGCTTGGTACATCGTATGGTCAAAAATGGATTGATCTATACGACGCCTTCACCTGATGATGCTAGAGTTAAATGTCTTAATCTGACAACTTATGCCAAAAATGCTATGGAAGCAATTAACGCTCAAGCTGAAAATACGGAAGAAGTACTGAAACAAGGCATCTCACCAGAAGACTTAGCAACATTCTTTAAAGTTATCGATCAAATACGAAAGAATACAAAGTAAAAAAATTTATAGTTATAGTTCGTATGCGAACCATAGGAGGAACAATGATAAAATTATTTAAAAAACTTAATAAAAAAGAATATTCAATGATTTTTATTAGTCTAATTTTTATCGTCTTGCAAGTTGGCTTGGAACTAGAGATTCCTAGTTACATGTCAACAATTACGGAAAGATTGGAAAAACAAGGAACAACTATCAACCAGATTTTGCAACCAGGGATGATGATGATTCTCTTATCAATTCTGAGTGTAGTGGCTTCAATTATTGTTGGTTATTTGGCAGCACATGTGGCAGCTGGATTTACCGCGCGTTTGAGAAGTCAGATCTTTAATCAAGTTATGGATTACTCGACACAAGATATTAAGAAGTTTTCCGTTTCAAGTTTATTGACACGTTCAACGAATGATTTGACCCAGTTACAACAATTTATCGCCATGGGTCTTCAAGTTATTATCAAAGCACCGATCACAGCTATTTGGGCAATTACTAAGATTGCTAACAAAGGTTGGCAATGGACGACTGCAACGGCTGTAGCGGTCATCGTTTTAATTGTAATGCTGACATTTATTTTGGTTATGGTCCAACCCAAGTTCAAGATGGTTCAGAGTTTGACTGACCGTTTGAATTTAGTAACAAGAGAGAACTTATCTGGTATTCGTGTAGTTCACGCTTATAATGCTGAGGATTATCAAAATGATAAATTCAATCAAGCCAATAAAGATTTAACTGATACCAATCTGTTTGCCAACCGAGTTTTAGCTTTAATGAACCCTGGAATGAGCTTCATTTCTAGTACCTTAACCTTGTCAGTTTATGCTATTGGTGCAATTATCATCAATCAAGCAACCGCCAGTGCCACTAGATTGACGCTCTTCAGTAATATGATCGTGTTCTCGTCATATGCCATGCAAGTTATTTTAGGATTCTTACTATTGTCGATCATCTTTATTCTGTTGCCTCGTGTAACAGTTTCAGTTTCCAGAATCAACCAGGTCCTAGATGTAACACCATCAGTTGTTAGTGAAAAGGAGACAACTGAAGATGTTGAACAAGCGGGAACAATAGAATTTAAAGATGTAAGTTTCAGATATCCACACGCCGAAGCCGATGCCATTCACGATTTGAGCTTCAAGGCAGAACAAGGACAGACTATCGCTATTATCGGATCAACTGGTAGTGGTAAATCAACCGTGATGAATTTGATTCCTAGATTGTACGATACAACTGCAGGTCAAGTTCTCGTTGATGGTGTCGATGTAAAGAACTACGCTACCGAAGATTTGAATAATCGTTTAGGTTATATTCCTCAAAAGGCTGTGTTATTCAGTGGTTCGATTCGTTCCAACATTGATTTTGGGCAAACAGATGCAACTGGCAAAAAGTCAGACGGACAGATCAATCAAGCTTTGGAAATTGCGCAATCACGTGATTTCGTTGATCAAAAGAAGGAACAACTAGATAGCAAGGTAGCGCAACACGGTGACAATTTCTCTGGTGGCCAAAAACAACGTTTGGCTGTTGCCCGTGCTATTGCTAGAAAACCGGAAATTCTGCTTTTTGACGATTCATTCTCAGCTTTGGATTATGAAACTGATAAGAAATTGAGAACAGCCTTGAAAGAAAAAGCTGCCAAGACAACTAAAGTTATCATTGCTCAAAGAATCAGTACCATTATGGATGCTGACGAAATTATTGTTCTAGATAACGGAAAAGTCGCCGGACAAGGTACTCATCAAGAACTACTTAAGAATAATAAAGTTTATCAAGAGATTGCTTATTCACAATTGTCAAAGGAGGAACTCGCTTAATGGGAGTAATTGAAGGAATTAAGAAGTATGGTTCTGAATACATCAAGCCACTGATCATCGCAATCATTTTTGCCATGGCTGGTAGTATTTTCACAATTGTGGGCCCTAGCCAATTGAGCAAGATCACGGATTTGATCAGCAAAGGTCTATTTGGAAAAATTGATTTAACGCAAGTAATGCATATTGTGGTGATCCTGGCCGCTATCTACGTAGCTGCAGCTGTTCTGTCATATGGTCAGGGCTACATTATGGCTACTATTACACAACGTTTTACACAGAAATTAAGAACGAAGATAACTGAAAAAATTAATAATTTACCGTTACAATATTTTGATACACATAACGAAGGTGACACTTTAAGTCGAGTAACTAACGATTTGGATACGGTCGGACAGTCATTGAACCAAAGTTTAGGCCTATTAGTTTCAGCCGTAACTTTATTGTTGGGTAGTATCGTTATGATGTTTACAACGAATGGAAAATTAGGATTGACAGCTGTTTTGTCAGTACTATTGGGATTTGCTTTAACAATTCTATTGATCTCGAAGTCACAACGTTACTTCTATAATCAACAGAACAAACTAGCCGATGTTTCTGGTTACTTGGAAGAAATCTATGCTGGACATGACGTTGTTAAAACCTATAACTACACAAATCAAGCCAAGCAAGAGTTCACTCAAATGAATGATGAGTTACAGACTAATGTTTGGAAATCTCAATTCTTATCAGGAATCATGCAGCCACTGATGAATTTCATCGGTAACTTTGGTTATGTAATGGTCAGTGTTGTTGGTGCCTTATTAGTTTTGAAAGGCCAGATCAGTATTGGTGTGATCGTCGCCTTCATGATTTATGTGCGTCTATTTACACAGCCTCTATCACAAATAACCCAGGCTTTTACAAGTTTGCAGTCAGCTCAAGCCGCCATGAAACGAGTTTTTGATTTTCTTGGTGAAAAAGAAGTTGAAGAAGAAAAGAGTAAACAAACGTTGGACGGTACTAAAGGTAATGTCGAATTTGATAACGTTGAATTCGGATACTTACCAGGCCAAAAGATTATTAAAAACTTCTCTATGAAAGCTAAAGCTGGTCAAAAGGTTGCCATAGTTGGACCAACTGGATCAGGTAAAACAACGACAGTTAATTTATTGATGCGTTTCTATGAGACAAATGCTGGGAATATCAAGATTGACGGTGTCGATATTAAAGATATGAAACGTTCTGATGTCAGAAAACAATTTGATATGGTACTTCAGGAAGCATGGATCTTTGAAGATACAGTTAGAAATAATTTAGTTTACAATCAAAAGAACATCACAGATGAGCAAATCAAAGCCGCAACTAAAGCAGTTGATTTGGATCACTTTATTGAAACACTACCAAACGGTTACGATACCGTTTTGGACGATTCTGTGAGCCTCTCCGTGGGACAAAAACAATTGTTAACAATTGGCGTGGGCCTTGATCAGAAATGCTCCTATGTTGATTTTGGACGAAGCAACCAGTTCTGTGGATACCAGAACCGAGGAACAGATTCAAAAGGCAATGGATGTTTTGACAAAAGGCAGAACTTCATTCGTAATTGCGCACCGACTTTCAACTATTAAGAATGCTGATTTGATTTTGGTGGTTAAAGATGGTGAAATTATTGAACGAGGAACACATGAAGAATTAATGGCGGAAAATGGTTTCTATACTAATATGTATAATAGTCAGTTTACTAAATAGGAATGGTTCAGTTCTCTAGTTTAGCTAGTGCTGGATGCCCGTCGGTAGTAGAAAATCTGTGGGCCGCTGGAACGTAGCGGACACGGCTTGAAGCTAATAATTTTTCACAAAGTGAAAAATTATGGATCTCCAAGTCCGGTCTTCTACTAACCTTGCTGACGCAAGCTAAGTAGAATTTCGCTACTGAGGGCCCACAAATTTTCTACTACCGACTATATCCTGGTTCTAATAGTTATAATTGGAAATACAAGATGGTGATTTGTCTCTAAATAATCAAAAAAGAGGGAACTTGATATATAAAGTTCCCTCTTTTTTGTGATTTTATGGTTAATAAATGAAATTAGATGAATAAAATAAGTGAATCACTTCTATTACTTTAAAGATTTAGAAAACAAAAATAAAGAATAGAATAAGGATTTAGTCTGGAGTAAAAACTGGGAATGCGTTCAGTTATGAAGTCATTGTTAATGGCTATGCCATTTACAATGAGGCCGACTTTTGAGATCCATTATTTTGCACGAAGTGTAAAATGATTAGCTCAAAATCGTGCCCATAACGTTCCAATGCATTCCCAGTTTTTGCGGAAGACGGCATATTAAACACACCAAATTAATCTAATTTCTATAAAAAAACAGAATATATATAAATTAATTTTTCACCTGAAAACAGTGCAGGAATAGTCATGTTTGCTATATTCCATTATTCCATCCGGTATAGAACAATTGACAGATGTATAAACATATTATAAAATTGCGTCGTTAAGTGAGGACCTATTTAATATTGAGGAGTATTAAAATGAAGGAATGGCAAAAAGAAACTGTTTATCAGATCTATCCGCGCAGTTTTCAAGATTCTAACGGGGACGGCATCGGTGATATCAACGGTATTATTTCGCGTCTCGATTATTTAGAGAAATTGGGCATTGGTTTGATTTGGTTAACGCCAATGTACCTTTCGCCGGGAAATGATAACGGCTATGATATTGCTGATTATTATAAGATCGATCCTGTTTTCGGAACGATGGATGATTTTGAAAGATTGTTGTCGGAAGCACATAAACGAGATATAAAAATTATCATGGATATGGTATTGAATCATACTTCAAATGAGAACCCATGGTTCCAAGAGGCTTTGAAGTCAAAGGACAATCCATATCACAATTATTATATTTGGCGTGATCCAGTTGATGGACATGAGCCTAATAACTGGGTATCAAAATTCAGTGGTAGTGCATGGAAATATGTACCGGAATTAGATCAGTATTATTTGCATCTCTATGATGTAACGATGCCTGATCTTAATTGGCGTAACGAAGGTTTGAGAGCTGAAATCTTTAAAATGTTGAAATATTGGGCTAATAAGGGGATCGATGGTTTCCGTTTGGACGTCATCAACAATATTTCTAAAGATAAAGATATGCCTAACGATACTTTTGACACACCTTTAGATGATGGACGAAACTTCTATACTAATGGACCACATGTACATGAGTATATTCATGAAATGTACGAAAAAGTCTTTGGCCCTAATAACTTCGTGACGGTTGGTGAACTATCATCAACCCCTATTTCGGAGGCAGTTAAATACACTAATCCTAAACGTCAGGAATTATCGATGGCTTTTACGTTCCATCATGTGAAAGTTGATTACACTAATGGTAAGAAGTGGACATTGGGTCATTATAAGTTAACTGATTTGACTGGTATTTTGAGTGAATGGCAAACACAAATGCAACGTCATGGCGGTTGGAATGCCTTATTCTGGAATAATCATGATCAACCTCGTGCTATTTCTAGATTCACTAATGATGATAAATATCGTGATGAATCAGCTAAATTATTGGCAATGGTAGAATTCGGTCTTCAAGGGACACCTTATATTTATCAAGGTGACGAAATAGCCATGAAGAATGCGTATTTTACTGATATCAAACAGTACAAAGATCATGAGTCGATCAATGCCTATCATGCCATGTTGAAAAATGGGATGTCTGAAGATTTAGCAATTAAAATTTTGCAACAGAAGTCACGTGAGAATTCACGACTACCAATGCAATGGAACTCTAGTAAGTATTATGGGTTTACTACTGGACAACCATGGTTGAAGCCACAACATCATGATGACTATTCAGTTGAAAAAGTTTTGAAGACAAAGAATAATATTTTTGATTTTTACAGAGCTTTGATTTTTCTACGTAAACATAAAACAGTACTTGTTGATGGAGAATATAAGTTATTGAATCCTAATGATAATAGTGTTTACAGCTATGAAAGATTTAATAATAAGCGTAAAATTTTAGTAATGGCTAATTTTACTGAGCAAGCACAAAAACGTGATATAGCTACTGGTTTCGATTTAATTTTGGGGAATTATGGGGATATGCAGCTTAATCGTGGAGAAGTAACTTTGCGTCCATATGAATCAGTCATGTTAGAAAAGAAGTAATCTTCAAATAGATGAAGTTATTGCTTGTAAGCAATTATATTGAGGAGAAATTATGCCAAAAAATTTATATTCAGACATATATCACATATTGAAAGGTGAAATTGATAGTGAGGTATATCCGCCTAAAACAATTTTGCCTGGTGAAGAAGAATTATCCGAACGTTTTAGCGTTACCAGAAATACGATTCGTCGTGCTTTGAAGAAATTACAATCCGAGGGTCTGGTTTATACAGTTAAAGGACGTGGAGTCGTCGTATTAGAACCAGTTACTGATAATCGAATGGTTTTCTCAGCCGCTAATCACTTTGGATTCCAAGATTTGATGAGTTTTCCACAAAACAAATCAATTAGAGAACTAGCTACTAAGGTTTTGACCTTTGAGGAAGTTGAAATTGATAGTGACCTATCCGAACATACATCCTTTAGTTTAGGTGAAACGGCTTATCATATTGAGAGACTAAGAATGGTAAATGGTAAAGCTATGGCATTAGATATCAGTTATTTTAGAAAAGAAAATATGCCTAACTTAACTGAGAACGATGCCCAAAAGTCAATCTATCAATACATACGTGATGGTAATTTATTCAAAGTTGCGGCTGCTCGTTCAGTTGCGACAGTTGAAACCGTTGATGAAAAAACAAATGAATTGTTAGATCTAGGTGAGGCCAACTGTGTTGGTGTATTGAAGAAGTATGTTTATACCGACCTAGGTAGTTTATTTGAATGTACCGAAACTAAATATATTCCTAACAACTTTTCATTAGTTGGATTTGAATCATATTAATTGAAATCAAAAAAGTGCGTATCCGCTATTGGGTACGCACTTTTTGTTTGTTATGATTAGAACTTGATGATCTGATTAAAAATAAAGTTGTCAGGGATGAAATGTGATTCAGTATATTCGAATTGTTTACCATTATCATTGAAGGCAAAACTGATCATGTTACCGACACAATTGTTAATTCCTAGATTGAGATGTTCGTAATCGATTTGTGAAGCATGCTCAATTCGTAATTGACGCTTGACGACAGCAATTTTCATTTCCAAATCATTTTTAATGTAATCGTAGATGGAACCTGAAGCAATTTCAGGTGTAATGTCAGGAACAATCTGAGCATTGAAATAATTGATGTCTAATACTGCACTCTTAGTATTGATCCTTCTAATACGTTTGATTGCATAAACTGGGACACCAACAGAAAAAGAAGTTTTACGATGGAGTTTTTCGTCAACAATGACCTGCTTAAAGTCGGCGATAATTGTTTTATGGTCGATCTGTTGATCACTATTGAGAGATTGAAGACCGTTTATTTTTGCCAAACTAAGATTGATCTCTTTAGTTTGAGGAGTCTGTTCTAAAACGACTACTCCCTTACCTTTAACACTGTAAACAAGGCCCTCATTGGCCAACTGTTTAATAGCTTTTCTGATTGCATAGCGACTAACGTTGAATTCTTCAATCAGAGCATCTTCAGTTGGCAAACGCATCTTAATGTTATATTGCCCGTTTAAGACACGCTCTTTTAATACCGTATAAATATCATTGTTAGTAGTTTCAACCATTATTAAATCTCCAGTAACTATAATTGATCAATATATACTATTCATATTACATTATATTAAAAATGATTTAAACATATTACCTAAAAACTTAATTATAAACATAAGAATATATTCCAAAAATTGGTGTGATTTATATATCATGGAATATTAGCTAAATCATTTTTTTACGGATCAATTGCTCTTCTACGAATTTGGCAACTTGCTTGCCGCCTTCTTTAGATATGTGCACATGATCTCCGTAATCAAACTCTGCTTTAAGCTTATTATCTTCACCAACGAAACTAGCAATATCAATTACATTGGGCAGTTTTAAAAGTTCATGGTTGACTGCTAAACGAATTTTTTCCTTCTCGTCTGACCATGCAAAGACACCACCATTGATATTTCCAAAAGCTGGGGTAATGGTCATTGGAATAAAGATAATACCGTGTTTTTTACACTTCTTCTTAAGCAGGTGTATGGCCTTGATCAGAGCCTCTGCACTTGGTAATTCACTAACTGGTGAACCGGTACCGGGATGAAGCAGGTCGTTGACACCTTCCATAAAAATCACAATGTTGGGTTGGTAATCCGCAATCATATGATCAAAACGTGTAAAGCCAGCTTCTCCAAAGCTAGTCGACCATTGAGAAGTACTGTGGCCAGGGTGAAGAAGACGATTTCCCGAAATACCATAATTGGCAGTTACACAGTGAAATATTGTTTCCAAGTCAGTTGATAGTGGAGCAGCATAATTACCTTGATTGGTTAAAGAATCACCAAATAAAGCAATTCTTTTATGAGAATGTTCAGTCTTGACTTGAATTTCAGAAACTCCAAAGAAATATTTCGTTTCTACAGGGTCAGTGTTTTCAGTTCTTATTAAGTCGTTAGAAATTGTTAAACCCAGAGTATGGATACCCTTAGTGGGAGAAACAATGTCAATTGAAAGAAATGATTCTGCTGGTAAGTTGAAGTCTATCCAGTCAGACCATTCGACTAATCGAGGTTCGATGGTAAAAGATTCTTTTCCATCTTTCGTGACCAGAACTTTTTTCTTGGAATCGGTATAAATTTCTAAACTTTCGATTTCTAGTGGTTTTTCGTCGTATAAGTTATTTAGCTGTAATCTGATTTTCTTGCTAGCGAAAGGTTGGAATATTTGTAAGTGTTGATGACCGTTAGCATTAATGTGATCAAGGTTGATATAGTTACTGAAGTTATGTTTCCATGTGGTAGTTTTGATCATAAGGAATCCCTCTTTTTCTAGTACCTTTTAGTATTATCATAGCATGTTTAAACAATTATAGTTACAGATAAATTCGAGAAATCAAATGGTATAGATGAATTATTAGACTTATCCATACCGTGAGTTATAATTACTTATAGATCAAGTAAATATTTGTTATGACAAATATTGGATTTAGTTCGGAGGCAAATACATGAAAGAGACGCCCAAATATGTGATTGTGGCGAATCGTTTGAGACAGCAGATTTTAGAGAAAGAATATCAAATTAATGAGCAGCTTCCTCAAGAAACATCCATTGCAAAGTCATTAAATGTAAGTCGTATTACTGTTAGAAAAGCGCTAGATATTTTGGTAAATGAAGGGTTGATTTATCGGATACAAGGTTCAGGAACTTTTGTCAAGGATAATCAACCGGGCGAGGGCGTTCAGAATAAGCAATCTCTAGAAATATTTGATTTTAATAAATATTCCGTAAAGTTAATCAATTTTGGTGTGAGTAAGCCTAGTCCAACGGTGATGGATCAGATGAATATCAATCAGTTTGATTTAACTTATGAAATTGAACGTTTGATTATGAACGGCAAGACTATCGTTGCTTTGCAGAACATTTTTATGCCAGTAAAGATTATTCAAGGTATGCAGATGGATTCTTTAATGGGCTCAATGTATGACTTTGTTGAGAAAGAGTTAGATTTGAATATTGATAGTGCCATTAGAACCGTATCATCGGAAATATCAAATGATGATACATCTAGATTATTGGACCTAACAAAACCTGAACCCTTGCTAACAGTGGAACAGCGGTCGTTTCTAGACAATGGGCAAATCTTTGAATATGCGTATACTTACATTCGATCATCACAATTCTCGTTACATGAGTCAATTTAAGACAAATATTAAATATTAGAAAGTGCAAATCTTCCAAATGAAGTTTGCACTTTTTTTGTCGCGTATATAATAGACCCCTTGGTAATAGTATCTTTACGGACTAATGCTGGGAAAATAAAAGTAAATAGGGATCTATTAAATGAGAATGTTAATCAAATATTTGTTATAACAAATTTAGAAATGGTATTGACTTCAAATGTATATGCTTTTATACTGAAAGCGTTAACAAATGAAGGGGGTTTCATTATGAAACAATTAAAGATTGCGATTTTCTGTAGTGGAGGTTTTTCCACAAGTCTAATTGGCTCAAAGATGCAGAAAGTTTATGACGCCGAAGGTGCCGATGTAAAAGTTGATGCCTACGACTTCGGTATGGTTGATGAAGTTGGAGATGATGTTGACGTTATCTTGCTAGCTCCACAAATCGGTTGGGCATACGACCAAACTAAGGAAGCTCATCCAGATACAAAAGTGATCCTATTGACTATGCAACAATTTGGTAGCATGGATGGACAAGTTCTTGTAGACGTATTGAAAGAGAAGGGAATTGGCTAAAATGGGGAAAAGCAAAGGAAGCGGAACACAAAAGTTCCAAGCAAACTTTACTAGAATAGCTGGTAAGATTGCCGCTAATAAATTGTTATTAACTTTACGTGATTCATTTATCATTGTTGCTGCAACATCAATGATTGCTGGTTTTGCTATTATGATTCAAAATGTTTTCGTTGATCCAACTAATGGTTTGATCTTCGGTAAACAAGGTCTAGGTTTAGGTCGTTTGATCAGTGGTTCATGGTCTGCATGGGCTACCTCAGGTTTGTTTAAAGGTCTAACGACTACAGGTAATTTAATTGGACTTATTTCAAATGGTTCATTGAATACCTTTGCTGTATTACTAGTTGTTATTTTTTCACACACATTTTCACGCAAATATTTCCCAAAGAGTAAGGAACATATGACTTCTGTTCTATACGCTCTAGGTGCATTCTTCATCTGTATGCCATGGAAGTTCCAATACACACCTGACGGCGCTAAAAAGCCTATCGATGTTTTGAACTATATGGATACAACATTCTTTGGTACTAAAGGTGTTTTCGCCGCATTACTAATCAGTGGATTCGCTGTTTGGATCTACAATAAGGTACTTGAAAAGAATATTACTATTAAAATGCCAGATTCAGTCCCACCAGCCGTTGCACGAAGCTTCGAATCATTGATTCCCGGTGTTATTACAATGGGTGTCTTCATTATTTTGACAGGATTAAGTACAACATTCACTGGTGAAACAATGCCAGAACTACTTTTGACAGCTCTACAAAAACCCGCTATTGCTATTTCTGGTACTGGACTATTTGCCTTTGTATCACAAGCAACATGGAGTTTGCTTCAATGGTTTGGTATCCATCCAACATCAATTTGGGGACCAATCTTCGGTTTAACATGGAATATCAATGATACTCAAAATATGTTAGGCCAAGCACATCACATTTACTCAACATTATTTATGAACTTCTCAACTGTTGCTGCTGGATCATGTTCAGTATCACCAGTACTAGCTTTGATCCTATTTTCAAAGAGAGCCGCTGCAAAGAAAGTTTCTAAGATTTCTTTGATGCCAGCTATCTTCAATATTTCAGAACCTGTTACTTTCGGTTTACCAATTATCTTGAATCCTTTGTACTTCATTCCATGGGTAGTCGCTCAACCATTGGCTTTCTATATCGGAATATTGTTTACAAAACTTGGATTCATCGGACCTATTGTTAATAACGTTCCATGGACCGTACCAACATTGCTTTCAGGACTTCTATATACAGGATCAATTAATGGTTTGATTGTTCAAGCTGTGATCGTTGCAGTCACAACAGCCATTTACTACCCATTCGTTAAGATGGATAACAAGTTGAATCCAGATGTTGTTAAAGAAGAAGAAATGAACGCAGCACATAAAGAATCAGAAAAGGAACTAAAGACAAGTCAAGCATAGGAGATGTAATTAACTTGGATGAAAAACAATTAAAACGTGCAATGGAATTGATCTCAGTTGCCGGAACTGCTAAATCAATGTGTATCAATGCTATGAATCAAGCAGAAAAAGGTGAGATCGAAACTGCTAGAACAACTTTGAAAGATGCCAAAAAGACTTTACACGAAGCACACAATATTCAAACTAAATGGATGACTGATGAAATGAATGGTGAAAAGGTTGAAAAATCAATTATGTTGATTCATTCTCAAGATCATTTCATTTCGGCTGATATTATGATGACCGTTGCCGAAAAAGTTATCAATTTGCATGATGAAATCGCTCAATTAAAGGCTAAGGAACAAGTAAATGGATAGAGTTTTACAAGTAGACGGCATCTATACTGATAAGATGGTTGTTCCCGAGAATAAAGCCTTTAAAATAAGTGGTCGAGCCATTCGCAATACGACCGTTACTGCCAAAGTATTGAATCAAGTTTCTACTACTAATACTGATGACGATGGCTTATGGACAATTGAGATTTCAGCTTTACCAGAAAAGACGGTAACTAATATTGAGTTGAAAAATCTAGATGAGACTTTAACACTCAATGATGTTAAAACTGGAAAAGTTATTCTTCTGACCGGTCAATCCAATATTGAATTCAAGTTTCGAGACGATGCTGAATATCAGGATCAAATTGACCATTTGAATTTGCAGAATGTTTATTTCTACAATGTTCCGCAACTAGAATATCAGGATGAGAATTTAACTTTGCCCAAAGGCTTAACAACATCGAAGTGGCAAGCAGCTGATAAAGACACGCTTTGGGAAATGTCCGATATTGGATATTGGATTGCTAAAGAACTGAACGGTTCTAATCCAAATGAAGTAGTTGGTATCATCGACTGTTATAAAGGCGGGACGTCAATTTCCTCATGGGTTCCGGAAGATGTTTTGCAAAGTGATAAAGAGCTGGTAAAACGTTATATCAAGCCTTTTAAAGAAGCTACAACTGGTAAAACTCAATCGGACTATGATCAAGAATTTGCTGACTACAATGCTTCAGTTGAAAAACATAATACTGATTTAGCTAAGTTTCAAAAAGAAAATCCTAAAGTTTCATTGAGTGATGCTAAAGATCAAGTTGGTCACACACCATGGCCACCTCCAATGACACCAACATCGTATTTACGTCCCAATGGATTGTTCCATACGATGATCGAGCAAGTACGTAACTATTCTTTCAATAAAGTTGTTTGGTACCAAGGTGAAAATGACGCTGATAATCCTGATGTTTATGCCATTATGCTTCGCGGTTTAGTCTCAAGTTGGCGTAAGTTGTTTATGGATCAATCATTACCGTTTTATATTGTGCAATTACCAGGCTATTACGACGAACCAGAAGATGCTTGGCCAATTATTCGGCAACATCAATTAGAAATTACGCAAGTTTTGAATGATGTTCACTTAATTTCTATTGCTGATACAGGTGAGAAACATAATATCCATCCCACTCATAAACGCATTGCAGGAACAAGAATTGGTAAAATCCTCTCTGATAAAAGTTACAATTCAACACCATACGTTTATCGAACACAAGCAGCGGGTAATCAGTTAATATTGTTTGTCGCCTCAGTAAGCGCTTTAGTTCAACGTGGAAAAGCAGAAATGGAAGTAAGAAAGGCCGGCAAGTGGTCGACACACGAAGTTTCTGTAATAGGCAATGTTATCGTAATTAATAACGCTCAAGATGTTGAAAAGATTCGCTATGCTTATGCAAATTATCCAACATGTACCTTATTTAATGAATTTGGTGCTCCACTGGCACCTTTTGAAATGGAGATTGAATAAAAATGAGTAATCTAGGTTTGATTGATATTGGTGGAACATCTATCAAGTTTGCGGTAATGAAAGATGGTCAACTAGAGAAACTAGAACCAGTTAAAACGCCACAAACGCTTGATGAGTTTTATCAGGCTTTAACAACTAAAGTGGATTTGATGAAAAATCAGTATCAAATTGTTGGTGTTGGTATCAGTTCACCAGGTGCCGTGAATAAGAAGACCGGTGTAGTTGAAGGTGCTTCCGCCATCCCTTATATCCACAATTTTGAGATTCAACAAGCTTTGAGTGAACGTTTCGGTTTACCAGTTAGCATGGAAAATGACGCCAACTGTGCAGCCTTAGCTGAATTGGATTCAGGTGCGGGTAAGGATGTTTCGAGTTTGTTGTTTTTAATTATTGGTACCGGAGTTGGTGGTTCAGTAATTATTAATCATCAAATTTGGCACGGTGCACATTTATTCGGTGGTGAGTTTGGCTTTACTTTAGTTGATGATGAAAATACATTGAGCAATTTGGCTACGTCAGTTGGTGTAGCTCAAAGATACAATGCCAATTCCAAACCGGTTACGAATTACAGCGGTAAAGAAGTATTCGATTTGGCTGATCACGGAGATGCACGCGCACAAAAAGAAGTACAGACGATGTATTACTCCTTAGCCAAGGGAATCTATAACTTGCAATATAGTTTTGATCCCGAATTGATTGTTCTGGGGGGAGCAGTGTCGAATAATTCACATCTGATTCCCGAAGTTGATAAGGAAATCGAAAAGATTCGTAAAGTTGTTAAAATTGCTTCGATCAAACCAAAAATCGTACCTTGCAAGTACACTGATGAAGCTAATCTGCGTGGTGCAGCAGTGGATTTTGCTCAAACATATCCAAAGGAGAATGCTTAAATGATAAAATTTCCAGATGATTTTGCCTGGGGAGCAGCTACTTCAGGTCCACAATCGGAAGGTAACTTTCACAAGCCTAATCAAAATGTTTTTGACTATTGGTTTGAAAAGAAACCGGATGATTTCTACGAAGGTGTTGGCCCTGATGAGGCCTCTAACTTTTACAATGATTATCAAAAAGATATTCCGTTAATGGCTAAAGCTGGTATCAAAGCTTTAAGAACTTCGATTCAATGGACACGTTTGATCAAAGATTTGGATACTGGTGAGGTCGATCCTGATGGCGTTGATTTCTATAACAATGTCATTAACTGTTTGATTGAAAACGGAATTGAGCCATATATCAATTTGTTCCATTTTGATTTACCAATTCAGCTCTATCAAGAATTTGGCGGTTGGGAGTCAAAACATGTGACTGATTTGTTCGCCGACTATGCCGAAAAATGTTTTGAACTATTTGGTGATAGAGTGAAGAACTGGTTTACATTCAATGAACCTAAAGTTATTTTGGATGGTGAATATTTGTATCAATTCCACTATCCACTAAAAGTTGATGGTCCCGCTTCAGTTCAGGTTGCCTATAATTTGAATTTGGCTTCTGCGAAAGCCATTAAGAGATTCAGGGCATGGAAGAAAGCTAACAATTCAGATGCTAAGATTGGTACAATTTTGAATTTAACGCCGGCTTATCCGGCCTCTAATGATCCTGAAGATGTTAAAGCAGCTAAGTTTGCTACTATGTGGGATGACAATATGTTCTTGGACCCTGCTGTTTTAGGACATTTTCCAGAAGAGTTAGTGCAGATATTAGATGAAGCAGGGGTGTTGTTCCAAAGCACTCCAGAAGAGTTGAAACTGATTGCCGATAATACGGTCGATGTTTTAGGAGTTAACTTTTATCATCCTGAACGGGTTAAGAGACCTAGTGTTTCGCCAAAGAGCTTGCAAGATTGGATGCCAGATATTTACTTCGACAATTATGAGATGCCAGGTCGTGTTATGAATGTCGATAAAGGTTGGGAAATTTATCCACAGACGCTTTACGATATTGCAATTAATATTCGTGATAACTATAAAAATATTCCATGGTTCGTTTCCGAAAATGGTATGGGTGTTTCAAGAGAAGAACGTTTCATGAAAGATGGCGTTATTCAAGACGATTATCGAATTAATTTTATTCATGATCATTTGGTTCAATTGCATAAGGGTATCGAGGCGGGTTCTAATTGTCACGGTTACTTTGTTTGGACGGCGATTGATTGTTGGTCATGGAAGAACGCCTATCGTAATCGATATGGTTTGATTCGTGATGATATCCATACACAAACGAAGACCTTGAAAAAATCAGGACACTGGTATGCTAAAGTCAGTGCTGACAATGGATTCTAAATAAAAAATAGCGATAGTAATCAAAGAAGATTACCATCGCTATTTTTTTGTATTCGAAATTTTAATTAGTTGTTACAGTTGGTTTTGCGGTTAAAGTCCAAGTTACTACTGCATTCATATCTTTAGAAGACTTGTCGTAATTGATATTCGAATCTTTAGGAAGAGTCATGCTTGCGGAATCGGGTGTATTGAAGTTAGCTTTAACAACACCAGGATTGTATGACCCCTTATCTAAATTTATAACCGTTGAAGTAGTACCAGTTTTGGAAGAATCCAATGAAGCTGATTTAGTGAAAAGATTTGAAGAGCTGCTGGATACGTTATTGTTATCAGCGTCTAATAAAGGTACTGGGTTCAAGTCAAGAATAGCATCGAGAGATGTTTGACTATCTTGACTAACTAATGGACTCATTTTTGCAGTCAAAGTGAAGCCAGGGATATCTTCCTTGGCTGTTAAATTACGTGAATCAGTGACTTGAAGAAGGCCCTTGCTGTTACCATCCTCTGCGGAGCCAGTTGCTACATTACTCTTTAACTTAACCGTAGATCCTAAGGAAATGTTACCAAAATTGAAATCAGGTACAGCATCAAGTGTCAAGATACCTGAAAGAACTGTTACATTAACAGTAGAGGTCTTAGAATCAGTTATAGTACCATCACTAGCTGCTTCAGTAGAAGGATCAGTACTGCTTACGGTAATAGGGGTAGCTTCGGCAGCCTTAGCAGTTGTTAGGGGAGTTAAAGGCAAGCTAAGACTAGCCAAAGCTAATACGCGAACAATATTTTTAAGTAATTTCATTAGCTAACCCCCTAACTATATTAATATGAATCTATTTCATACTTAGAGTTTATCAAAAGAAGCCATACGGTTTGTATCTAAATTTATAAATGTTTTTTATCTAAATTGAAAAATGATTATGAATAAAAATAAAGATTATTCTACTTAGAAATTATAAATAGTCTTTTTTTATGTTTAAACATCATTATATAACAAAAAAATGTTATTTTTAACGCTGTTGAACGTTTTGTCTATATCTATGGTAGTCTAGAAGTATTAAATGAAAACGATTGCACTGGGAGAGATAGAAATGAAAGATGTTGCTTTAATTGATGTTGGTGGTACTAGTATTAAATATGGACTATGGGATAGTCAAAAAGACCAATTAGTTGAGAAAGGTGCTTTTGATACACCTAAAGATCTTGCTGGCTACTATGCAGGCCTAACAAAGGTGATCGACAACTATAAAGCTAACCATGAATTGGCCGGAGTGGGGATGAGTACTCCTGGAGCTGTGAATAAGGAAACTGGTGTTATTGAGGGTGCCAGTGCGTTGCCTTACATTCATAATTTTAAGATACAAGACGAATTGGAAAAACGCTTTGGCTTGCCAGTAAGTATGGAAAATGATGCCAACTGTGCGGCACTAGCTGAAATGGATCGAGGAGTAGCTAAGGGTCTAAAGAATTTGATCTTCATCGTTATCGGAACTGGTGTTGGTGGCTCAGTAATTATGGATGGTCACGTTCATCATGGTAAGCATTTATTCGGTGGTGAATTTGGTTACACCATTGCTGAAGGCTACAAGACGTTAAGTAATGTTGGTACAGCTGTTTCATTAGCCAAACGTTACAATGACGCCAATGGAACTAACTATTCTGGTAAGGATATTTTTGACTTAGCTAAGAATGGTGACAAGTTGGCTCAAGAGTATGCTCAAGATTTGTATCATCATTTGGCTGTAGCAATTTATAATTTACAATATGGCTTTGATCCAGAAATGATCGTGTTGGGTGGAGGCATATCACAGTCTGAAACTTTGATACCTAACATTGAAAAAGAGATTCAAGTAATACTGGACAAAGTGGAGATTGCTCCATTTATGCCAGTCATCAAAGCATGTAAGTATCGTAATGATGCTAATTTGATTGGTGCTTACGTTGATTTTAAGCAAAGCATTTGAAAAGCTATGTAATTGCTGATACTTTGGAAGTGACGTAGTGGGCAAGTGTAAGTCCATACGTTTCGAGAAATCATCAGTAATGACTTCCTAACATTTTTAAAAAAGAGGTTAGGTTAATATGGCTCGTAAAGCTAAAATTGAACGTGAAAAAAGATTACAAATGACGGTCGCGTATTATGCGCCCTTACGTAAGAAATTAAAAGCTGAACATAATTATAAAGCTTTAAGCTTGTTGCCTCGAGATGCTTCACCAGTTAGGTTGCACTCAAGGGATAAGATAGACGGACGTCCACACGCATATCTCAGAAAGTTTGGGATGTCTCGGTTGAACTTTCGTCGTTTAGCTCATGAAGGTAAGATCCCAGGCGTTAGAAAAGCTAGTTGGTAAAAAATATAAATAGCATCTACTTAGAAAATTTATGGTACGTATAAAATTACGTATAAAGAATTTTTAAGTGGATGCTATTTTTTGTTTTCAAAAATACCCGAATAAACAAATATGAGAATTGTGATTTTTGTTATTTCATGTAAATAAACTAAAAAATATATCGTTGTATTGTAAGCGCATTATCTTACAAAAATGTCACATGAGACTAACACTTTAGTAATTGTGGCGATGATTTATTTACTTTTGATTTGGGTTGTTCATAATGAAAAACGGTAAAGCAATTTGAAATCATAATTTATTAATCATAAAAGGACTAATTTGTTGTGAAAAAGCTTACCGATTACGAAGCGTATATTGTGGAAAGTCAATGTTAATTCAATTATAATAAATTTGTTTAAACAGATAATTAATCAATCCTATGTCGGCGTTGCGATTGGTCAAAAAGCAATAAATCATTTTATAAAAAAAGCCTACTTATGATATGGAAGATTTTATTATAATGTTTATACAAATGATATAGAAATAAAAATAATCAATTATTTTAATTAATTTTCTAGTTTGACACCATTTATATAGAATGGTTAGATAGTTTTCGCATAAAGCAAACTCTTTTTTAACGAGGTGTTAGTTATGAAAAATAGTCTACTTGTTTTTCTAAAAAAGCCAGCAACGGTTTTTGTCATTAAAACAGTCGTATTTTTTGCTATTTTCTTAGTGCTTTTATACATATATGGATATAACGGTGTTGGTAGTGCCAAATTTATTTATAACGAATTTTAACGGGAGAAGGTAATATTAATGAATAAAATCATTGAAAAAATAACCACCGTCGCATTACAAAACCCTAACAAAGTTTGCTACAAGAATGGGTCAGAAACACACACATATCAAGAACTTATGCAGGAGTCAGATCGTGTAGCAAGTTTTATTCAAGAAAAATTCTTACCTGCAAAAAGTCCATTGATCGTCTACGGTGGACAACAATTTGAAATGTTAGTAATGTTCTTAGGCTCAATCAAAGCGGGACATGCTTATATCCCAGTCGATGATGGATCAGATCCACAACGAATTGTTCAAATCAATTCAGTTGCAAAGCCTTCTTTGATTCTTAACTGGAGTGATGTTACTGATTTTGGAGTTGATACTCCACAAGTAAGTAAGGCTGAACTTTCTGAAGTATTAACTTCAGAAAATAACATCTATGACAACAACCTCAGCGTTGGTCCAGATGATAACTTCTATATCATTTTTACTTCAGGAACAACAGGTACTCCTAAGGGTGTACAAATTAGTACGAACAACATTCTAGATTTTGTTCAATGGGCTGAAAAAGAATTTAATTATTCAGACAAGATGAACATGTTGTTGCAAGCACCATTCTCATTCGATTTATCAGTCTTTGATATCTACCCAGGCTTGATAAATGGCGCTACATTGAATGTAGTTGACAAGAATACAACTCAAAACTTTGGTAAGTTGCAAGAAGCTATTCTTAATTCAGATTTCAATACTTGGGTTTCAACACCATCATTCTTCGAAATGTGTCTACTATTTAGAGGATTTGATGAAGAACACATGCCACAATTGAACAAATTTATCTTCTGTGGTGAAGAATTAACTCACGCAACTGCTAAGAAGTTGTTGAAGAAATTCCCTAGTGCTGAACTTTATAACACTTATGGTCCAACAGAAAATACAGTTGCTATTACATCAATTAAGATTGATCAAGATGCTTTAGAGAAATTCGACCGTTTACCAATTGGTTATTTGAAGTCAAATATGGACCATCAGATTCTCGGTGCGGTTGATGAAAAAACTGGTCTTATGACGGGTGAATTACTAGTCAGCGGTCCAGATGTTTCAAAGGGTTATCTCAATAATCCTACACAAACTGAAAAAGCTTTTGAAGAAATTGACGGCAAGATGTTCTATCACACTGGCGATATGGTCAGTGAAGCCGATGATGGCTTATTGTTCTATCATGGTAGAACCGATTTCCAAATCAAGATGCATGGTTACAGAATTGAATTAGAAGAAGTGGATTCAATGCTTGGTAACTTGATGCAAGTCAAGCAATCATGTACCGTTCCTTTGTACAACAATAAGAAACAAGTAAGTAAGATGATTGCTTGTATCGTCTTGGAAGATGAATTTAAAGACAACGATGCGAATGATTTAAATTCTGATATTAAAGATTCCTTGAGAGAAACGACAATGGAATACATGATTCCTAACGTTTTGAAATTCGTAGAGCAACTACCTATTAGTAAAAATGGAAAAATTGATAGAAAGACTTTAATAGGTCAAATTAATGAATAACATTACACCTTACAGTAGTCCTCATTATTTTATCTATTTAATGTTGCTCTTGTTACCGATCATGATCGGATTGTGGTTCGGTAAACGTTTCAGAGTTTATGATTTCTTCGCAACGGTTGTTATCTTAATAATAACGTTCTTTGGTGGCAATATGTCACAAGGAATATCACTGATCTTCTACGTTCTTTACGAAATGTTGTTGGTCTTCACATATCTGTCGTATCGCAAGAAGCACAACAATTTCTGGATTTTTACCGGTTATGTAGTTTTGGCAATTATTCCACTAGTTTTCGTAAAGCTAGACCCACTTCTTAAGAATCAAACAATTTCACTATTTGCCTTTTTGGGTATTAGTTATTTAACTTTCAAGGCTGTTGAAATAATTATGGAAATCCGTGATGGTGTGATCAAGGATATTAAACCTTACGAATTCGTTCGTTTCTTACTATTCTTCCCAACCATCTCATCTGGACCTATTGATAGATTCAGACGTTTCCAAAAAGATGTTGATAATGTTCCTAGTCGTGATGAATATGTAGAACTTTTGCACACTGGTGTTAACAGATTGATGCAAGGTTTGTTGTATAAGTTTATCATCGGTTATTTCTTTGGAACATTGTTATTACCAAAAGTTGAAGTTTTGACTCTATCATATAGAGGCGAAACTCCGTTAGGACTTTCTTGGGCACTGTTAGCCTACATGTATGTATATAGTATGTATTTGTTCTTCGACTTTGCTGGTTACTCACTTTTTGCGGTAGCAATCAGTAATTTCATGGGTGTTAAGACACCGATGAACTTTAGAGCTCCATTCAAATCCCATAACATTAAGGATTTCTGGAATAGATGGCATATCACTTTATCATTCTGGTTCCGTGATTTCATCTACATGCGTCTAATGTTCACCGTGATCAAGCACAAATGGTTGAAGAATCGTGTCACAATCGCCAATGTCGGATATATTACTTTATTCCTAATTATGGGATTCTGGCATGGTGAAACTTGGTACTACATCGTTTATGGTATTTTCCATGCCGGTGCAATGATTACCAATGATGCTTGGCTAAGATATAAGAAGAAGCATCGTAAACAGATTCCAAGCAATAAGTTTACTGAAGCATTTGCTATCTTCTTAACGTTCAATATTGTATGTTTCAGTTTTATGATTTTCTCAGGAATTTTAGATAAATTATGGTTCGTTTAAATATAAAGGAGAATTTTAATTATGGATGATATTAAAGAAAAAATTGTAGGTATTTTGCAAGATGTTACAGGTTTAGATAATGTTGGACAAGATGCTGATCAAGATTTATTCAAAGATGGTGTTTTAGATTCAATGGCAACGGTAGAAGTACTAGTAACACTCCAAGATGACTTTGACATCCAAGTACCAGTTTCAGAATTCGACCGTTCACAATGGTCAACAGTTAATAAAATTGCTCAACGTGTACAAGAATTGGGCTAGACTATGAAAAAAAAGTTATGGATGATTTTTGGACCTGTTATAGTTGCCATTGCTGCTTTACTGCTCCTTCTCTGGGCGCCAATCAACTTTAAGACGGTTACACCGCAAAAAGTTAAACAGGCCGCTACTTCATTGGACATCCGTGTTTTGAAGGGTGAAAGCGTGAAGAATGCTGCTGAGAAGGAAAACTATATTCCTATTATTGGTTCGTCAGAGCTTTCTAGAATGGATCCGTTCCATCCATCTTCCATGGCGCAAAAATATCATTGGAAGAATAAACCATTTTTACAAGGTAATCCTGGTACTGCTTCATTGACACAAGCAATCAATGTCGGTGGAATGTCCAACCTTGCAGGAAATAAGGCCGTATTCATTATTTCCCCACAATGGTTTAGTAAATCCGGTGTACAAGCTGATGCTTTCAAATATTTCCTATCACCATTGCAATTGACAGGTTTCATATTGAAATCCAACACTGGTGATAAAGCAATGAACAAATATGTTGCTGGAAGGATTCTTGATTTGGGAGTCAGCAAAGGCCCCATCGAGGATGATGCTCTAGAACGTATTTCCGAAGGTAAACAGATTACTAGTTTCCAACGTTTCTATATTGAGACATTCGTACGTTCAAGCTTGCAAAGTCAAGATAACCTCTTCGGATCATTATCAATGAATGATCATGAAAAGATGATTGACGATGCCTCAGCCAAGTTACCAGATAGTTACAATTACAAAGATTTAAATAAATTAGCTACTAAGATGGCGAAAAATAATTCACGTGATAATGATATGCAAATCGGTGATTCTTTCTATAGACGTCAGTTGAGAAAGAGAATTAGAACTTATAAGAATACTCACCGTCACGTAAAATATACTAGCTCACCAGAATACAATGATTTTCAGGCACTACTTTATATGTTTGCTCAAAATAAAGTAGAAGTAATGTTTGTTATTCAACCAATTAATCCACATTGGGTTAAATATACAGGAATGCCAAAGAGTTCTATTACTAACTTCGATAAGAAGATCAAGTATCAATTAAGAACTCAAGGCTTCAATAACATTGTCGATCTTTCCAATGTTAAAAATTCCAACTATATCGCTGAAGATACTATCCATATGGGTTGGCGTGGCTGGTTGATGCTAGATCACCACTTAAAAGACTATTATAAGGATAAGAAAGCAAATCCAAAGAATACACAGTATAAGATGGATAATTACTTCTTAACCAATGAATGGGCACAAACTAAAAACGTTACAAAATAAAAAGATGCAGAATTTTGCATCTTTTTTTGTTTTTCAAGTTTTTAATGGTAACATCATTCTAATACCTAAACTTAGCTTTAGGTCAAAGGCATATGGAGGTTTTTTTATGCAAGAGATGGAGACTACTTATTCAATCGGAGAAGTAGCGGAAAAATTTGGACTCAGTTTACCAACAATTCGTTACTATGATAAGGAAGGCTTAATTCCGAATCTTAATAAAAATGAGGCTGGCGTTAGACGTTTTACAGATGAGAACGTTGGCTCATTACAAATGATTGAATGTTTAAAGAATGCAGGGATGCCAATTAGAGACATTAAACAATTCATGCAGTGGACTCTTGAGGGAGATGCTAGCTTGGATAAGCGCTATAAGATGTTCCAAGAGCTACGTGTTTCGGTTTTGAAACAAATGGAAGCTATGCAAAATACACTCAATACGATTGATTTTAAATGTAAGTACTATGGACAAGCTAAAGCCGATGGAACAGAGAAGTATGTAAAAAGCAAAATGCATTTAGAGAGACCCTAGCAAGCAGTTTTAGAAATTTATTGGTCCAATATAGATAAATGGGAATTTTAACTCCTGAATAAAAATAACAGCTTCTATTAGGTGTTCAAGGTATGAGTATATACTTGAATGTCTTAATAGAAGCTATTTTTAGTTAATGTTTGAATTCTTACAAGGATTTGTTTAGCGCCAATATTAATAAAATAGATGTAATTAACCATCTTTCATTTTTTTCGAACTAAATATTCGAATTAAATAATAGAAGTACTCTTTAGTCCGGAGCAAAAATTGGGAATGCGTTCAGCTATGAGATCATTGTTACCGGCTTTGCCGGTTACAATGAGGCCGACTTCGGAGATCCATTATTTTGCACGAAGTGTAAAATGATTAGCTCCGAATCGCGCCCATAGCGTTCCAACAGCATTCCCAATTTTTGTGGAGGACGGCAATTCACAACAACAACCAATCTCGAATAAGAACTGAATTTAAATATAAGTGCTATCCTTTTTGTTCAATGAAAAAATAGAATAATATTATGAAAATTTTAGATTATTTTTTCATAAATTTTTCTGATGACTTTGTGAAAGCTCTTAAGCCTATACGGTAATTGAGGTTGAACGATACTTGAAAATGCCGAAAATTGGGACTTTTTAGTTGTTTAAACGGCTTACATAAGGTTCAAATATTTGCACAAGCTCGAAATATTTGTTAGGGTTATAAAGGTCGCTGTTATTTATTTGTTAAATAATAGCTTTTTTATTTCTAATTAATGAGCATAGGAAAATATGTTTATTTCAATTCCAAGAATGGGGGATTTAATGAGTACTAATAAGAGTACAAAAGTAGAAGTCAAAAACTTGACGAAGATCTTTGGTAAACACATCAATAAGGCCAAAGAACTAAGTAGGCAAGGTAAAGATAAATCGGAAATTCTCAAGGAAACAGGTGCCACACTTGGTGTAGACCGTGCAAACTTTAAAATTTATAATGGCGAGATCTTCGTTATTATGGGTCTATCTGGTAGTGGTAAGTCAACATTGGTAAGAATGATCAATCGTCTTATCGACCCCACTGAAGGGGAAGTATTGATTGATGGCGAGAACTTAATGAAGATGGATAAAAAAGAACTTCGTGAAGTCCGCCGTAAGAAAATGAGTATGGTTTTCCAAAACTTTGGATTATTACCTAATAGAACAATTTTGGAAAATGCCGAATATGGCTTGGAAATTCAAGGTGTAGATAAAGATACACGTGAAAAGAAAGCCAAAGAAGCCTTGGAAACTGTTGGTATTACTGGTTATAACGAAGAATATCCTGATCAATTGTCAGGTGGTATGCAACAACGTGTCGGTTTAGCCCGTGCTTTAGCCAATGATCCAGAAATCCTATTAATGGATGAGGCTTTCTCAGCTCTTGATCCGTTAAATAGAACTGATATGCAAGATCAACTTTTGGATATCCAAGAGAGATTGCATAAGACAATTATCTTTATCAGTCATGATTTGAACGAAGCCTTAAAGATTGGTGATCGTATCATGATTATGAAGGATGCTCGAGTTATTCAAACAGGTACACCGGAAGATATCTTGACACATCCTGCTAATGAATATGTTGAAGAATTTATTGAAAATGTTGATAGAAGTAAGGTCTTGACTGCCGGAAACGTAATGATTCGTCCTATGACAATCAATATTGAAAAGGCCGGTCCTCGTTTGACATTGAAGATGATGAAAGCTAACGAAGTTTCAACTGCTTATATCGTCAACAATGAACGTAAATTACTTGGCGTAGTCGATGCTAATGATGTTATTAAACTAGTTCGTGAGAAGAAAGGGGATATTACACCTATTATTCAAACTAAAGTTCCAACAACCGAAGAAGATACACCAATTTCTGAATTAATGGATGATATTTCGCAAACAGGTATTCCATTTGCCGTTATCAACGATAAGAAGCAATTGAAGGGAATTATCGTTCGTGGTGCCGTTCTAGGTGCCTTAGCCGGAAATGAGGTGAGCGATTTTGAATAGTCTTTTATTAGGTAGTATTCCACAAATTCCGTTAGCACATTGGATCGATGGCTTTGTCGATTGGTTAGTACAATTCACTGGCTTCTTCAATGCCATCACTAACTTTATTGGATCAATTAACAATGCCTTTCAATGGGTATTCGATATTATTCCAATCTGGCTCTTTATTGTTTTAGTTATCGCTTTAACTTATTACGTTAATCGAGATAAACAAAATTGGGGCTTACTGATTTTTGAATTCTTAGGTCTCTTATTGATCTGGAACTTGAATTATTGGCGTGATATGACGCAAACATTAACCTTAGTATTAACTTCAAGTTTGATTGCGTTAGTTATTGGTATTCCACTAGGAATTTTGATGGCCAAAAGCCACATTGCCGAAGTTATTTTGAAGCCAGTTCTTGACTTCATGCAGACAATGCCAGCCTTTGTTTACTTAATTCCAGCCGTTGCCTTGTTTGGTATCGGTATGGTTCCTGGTATCGTAGCTTCAGTTATTTTCGCTATGCCACCAACAGTTCGTATGACAAATATGGGTATTCGTGAGGTTCCTGATGAATTGATCGAAGCAGCTGATTCATTTGGATCAACTGAATGGCAAAAACTATTTAAGGTTGAATTGCCAATTGCCAAAACCAGTTTAATGGCTGGTGTTAACCAAAGTATGATGCTTTCACTTTCAATGGTTGTTATTGCTTCTATGATCGGTGCTATGGGACTTGGTACTAAAGTTTACTTCGCCGTTGGTAGAAATGATGCTGGTAATGGTTTCTCAGCAGGTTTAGCTATTGTTATCTTGGCTATCATCTTAGATAGATTAACTCAATCATTAACTAGAACACGCAGAAAGAACTAGGAGGGATTTTTTGAAGAAACAAAAGTTTATTAAACTTTTCTTGTTAGCAATATTAATCATCCCAATTATTTCCGCATGTAGTTCCCAAACAGCTCCGTACAATAGTAAGGAAAAGTTGGGCCAACAAATTAATTACACTATTACAGGTATTGATGCCGGTGCTGGTGTAATGGCTTCAACCCAAACAGCTTTAAAAGATTATGGTTTGGAAAATAAGAACTGGCAATTACAACCTAGTTCAACTTCAGCCATGACTAGTACTTTGGATAAAGCATATAAAAATAAACAACCAATTGTGATTACCGGTTGGCAACCACATTGGATGTTTACAAAGTATAAATTGAAATTCTTAAAAGATCCTAAAAACGTTTATGGTAAAGCAGAACATATCAATACCATCGTTCGTAAGGGTTTGAAAAAGGATAAGCCCGAAGCATATACTATTTTGGATCGTTTCCATTGGACACCTAAACAGATGTCGAGTGTTATGTTGAAGGTCAATGGCGGTATGGATCCAGATAAAGCTGCCAAACAATGGATCAAGAAGAATCCGAAATTAGTTCAACAATGGACTAAAGGTGTTAAGAAAGTTAATGGTAAGTCGCTAAAAATCACATATGTTGCATGGGATTCTGAAATTGCTTCAACTAATGTGATTGCTCAAGTATTGAGAAATCAAGGTTACAAAGTAACTATTCAAGCTATGGAAATGCAACCAGTTTGGGCTTCTATTTCTACTAAAGCTGCTGACGCGACTGTTAGTGCTTGGTTACCTAAGACATCAGCTAAGTTCTATTCTGATTACAAAGGTAAGTTTGAAGATCTTGGAGCTAACTTAGAGGGTGCTCAAGTTGGATTAGCAGTACCAACATATATGACTAATATTAATTCCATTAATGATCTAAAAAATAAATAAATCACTTAAAGATTGGAAGAAATTCCAGTCTTTTTTGCTTTAAATAGCTTTTTAATATATATATGGAATAAAATTGACGATTAATCAGGGATTCAATTATATAAAATAATATTGCTAACGTTGGTCTAGACATTATGACAACTTTATAGCAATGACACACCTTAAATAAGGGTATATAATTATATTAATTATATATAAAATTATTATACAGGGGCGATGGCGTGGATATTCAAGCGTTTATTGATAGAAGAAAAGAATTAGGTCTCTCACAAAAAGAATTAAGCAACGGTATCTGTACTCAAGCAACTTTAAGTAAGTTTGAGAATAATGGTAAAATTCCATCATTGAAGATTCTAATTAAGTTATGCAATCGTCTTGGATTATCTTTAGACAGCATTATTGGCGTAAATGATAGCAGCAGTAAAAAGGTTGCTAAAGAGATGAGTCAAGCAGAGTTTAATTTGATTATTCAAGAATACGATGATGCCTGGACAATTATCAAGAAGATTGATCCGGACATGTTGAACAATGATAAAAACCTCTTAATGCAATATTATTATCTAAGAGGTTATTTGAACGTGCTAGATGATGGCGATCTATTCGATGCCGTATTTGATTTTAATCGTATTTTGTCCGAATTGGATATTCGGGGCGAAACGATTTTTACCTTCTTGTCATATGTAGGTATGGGAATGGTTTATGGCAAGCAAGGCGATGATTCGAAGAGTGAATACTACTTCAGCAAGGTCTTCAATAATATTTATACAATGTCAATTGATGATGTAAGCAAAATTTGGCGTTATATCAATATAATTTTCTATTGTGCAATTTATTATTCGGAGAAACAGGATTTGGAAACGGCTAATACGTTGTTAAATTACGGTGTGAAAATTTGTGCTGAGAATCATGTTACGTATTATATTGCTCGAATTTATGCGCAGTTGGCAATGAATGAGAGTCGAGTTAATGGTAACAATGACAAGGTGCAGGATTTCATCAACAAGGCATTAGTTTTCTCAGAGTTTAATGGCAATAAGAAAGAAATCGAAGTTATCAAGCGTTGGGTACAAGCTAATAAGCTTTAAATAAAAAGAGACGTCTGTATGACCAATATATGTTGGTTGATATGGACGTCTCTTTTAATATTGATGATAGCTGCGTCCACCGCAAACATTAGTGAAGAATAACCTAAATACCATGACATCCTCTTTTGTGATATATTAGTTAAACTAAGTAAATAAGGAGTATTCTATGAATCTAAGTCGAAAAAAGTTGATTCAGTATGGAATAATCATCGTTCTAGCGCTGTTTATCTTGATATACCCAGTTCAAATTTATAATATCCTTTTAAAGATATTTGGAATTGCTATGCCATTGATTCTGGGTGCTGTGATGGCGTATGTCTTGAATATTTTGTGTGTTAAGTTGGAAAAATATTTCTTTCCTAATACCAAAATCAAAATTTTACAAAAGAGTCGTCGTGGACTGGTTATCTTGAGTACGCTGGTTATTGTTACATTGGTGATGACAGGGGTATTTCGTTTGGTGTTGCCACAATTTTTCAACGCTTTGGCTGACTTTTTCAAGAATATTCCTTCGTTTGTAGACGGACTTTCGAAGCTATTAGAAAAAATAAATCATAATTCAGTTGTCTCTGATCAATTGGAATCACTCAATATTGATTGGTCATCAATTCAGAGTCGGGTTATGAAGTATCTAACTAGTGGGGTAGGTGGCGTCTTTGGTTCTACCTTTAAGATAGTTACAGGAATTACTAAGGGTTTTGTCAACTTTATTTTGGCTTTAACGTTTGCTATTTATATTTTAGCTACAAAAGAAAAGCTTGCTAGTCAATTCAAAAAATTAGCTAATGCTTACATGAAAGAAAGTTATCTAAAGAGAGTTAACTACGTTATTGGAATTGCTGACAACATGTTTAGCCACTTTATCGCTGGGCAAGTAACTGAAGCGATTATTCTAGGAAGTCTTTGTTCATTAGGAATGCTGATTTTTAGATTTCCTTATGCACTGTCAGTTGGAGCTTTCGTCAGTATCACGGCCTTGATTCCAATTCTAGGAGCTTGGTTAGGCGGAATCGTTGGTTTCTTATTGATTGCTGTTAAATCTCCAATAGAGGCGATATTCTTTATCATCTTCTTACTGGTCTTGCAACAATTTGAAAGTAACGTAATTTATCCAAGAGTCGTTGGAACGTCAATTGGCTTACCAGGGATTTGGGTTTTGGCCTCGATTACCGTCGGTGGTGGTCTTGGTGGAATCGTCGGAATGCTTTTGGGAGTGCCAGTCGCCGCAACTATTTATCAAATACTTAAGAATGATACAAATCGCCGATTAAATACGGCAGAAAAAGTAAAATAGTTATATAATTTACAAAATTGCACTAAGGAGAGATTGCTTTGTGGAATAATTATTTTGATTTTGTGTTAATTTTCGTAGCTATTTTTACTTTAGTTCCGTACTTAACATCGCTAATAACTTCTTGGTTAGGACATCTTTCTAAAATCACCTTGGTGAATAATTTAGGAAACAGCAGCCAGTTAGTCGTTGGTGGAGTGGGTGTCGTTATTCATGAATTAGGACATGCTATATTTGCCTATTTATTTGGACACCAAGTAACAAAAGTTCAGCTATTGAATTTAGATTATCGTCAGTCAGGCTCATTAGGTTCAGTCGACCATCGATGGAATGATCGTAATGTCTACCAGATGTTGGGAAATTTCTTTATTGGCTTGGCACCTTATTATATGTGTTCGTTAGCGTTGTATTTATTGCAAAAGTTTTTATTGAGGGCACAATTTAGTTTTAGCACTTTGATCCAGAGTTTAAATGTTAATAGATCAGTATCCATTGGTGTTATTTTTGATTCTGTTTTAGATAATATGAAATCCAGTTTTGCCAATGCTTCGTGGTGGATGATCTTAATATATGTAATTTTAACGATCATGATTGCCAGTACGGGATATGATTTAAGTAAGAATGATTTTATCACTGTTAATAAAGGTATTTTGCCTTGGGTCGTCGTTTTAATTGTTTTAGGATCAGTGCTTTACTTGTTCAATTTGAGAGCAGCTGTGATGACTGGAGCAATTTATTTCGTAGCCTTTTCAATTTTGTTTATGTTCCATGCCATTATTAGTATTGTGCTAGCGATGGTAGTTATTAAAATCTTAGGATTTATCTAAATTAAGAAGCATCCATTTTTATTAATGGGTGCTTCTTTTTTATCCTAAAATGACTGTACGGTTTGTCTCATGCAAACAGTTTTATTTATAAAAGTGATTTAGTTTGTCGATAAAATCATCTTGTACAGCGTAAGGACAGAATTTGCTGTCACAGTTATTATTGCTTTTTAAAACTTAAGAAATTAATTTTTTGACTAAATAATAAACGTAGTTGCATTTTCGTTTTTGAAGAATTGGATTATTTGAAGTTCGACTATAAATATCAGATTATTACTTTTGCAATAGTATTATTCTTTGAAAAGGAGATTCAATTATGACAAAAATGATAGCCGGACAAGCTTTAATTAAGGTTCTGGAAGACTGGGGTGTAGATCACGTTTACGGTATTCCTGGAGGTTCGATTAATCATACTGTTGAAGGGTTGTACTTAGAAAGAGACAAGGTAAAATACATTCAAGTTCGTCACGAAGAGGTCGGTGCTATGGCTGCCTCCGCTGACGCTAAATTTACTGGCAAAATCGGAGTATCATTTGGTTCTGCAGGCCCTGGTGCTACTCATTTATTTAATGGCCTATATGACGCTAGACAAGACCACATTCCAACACTTGCTCTAGTAGGACAAGTGGGACAAGGTAAGATGAATAGGGCTTCTTTCCAAGAGATGGACGAAGATCCAATGTTTGCGGATGTGTCAGTCTACAACCGTACAGCAACGACTGCTGAACAGATTCCTTATATTGTTAATCAAGCAATTCGTGCCGCTTACGAAGAAAAAGGACCAGCTGTGGTTATTCTTCCCGAGGATTTGACAGCTGAAGAAATAGATTACGAGCCAAGAAAGACTCCAGCAATTAGGGGACATAAGTATGCTGAGAGCGTCGACCCAGAACAAATTGCTACGGTCGTGAAGATGATAAAAGAAGCTAAACATCCAATCATTTATGCTGGTCGTGGTCTTTTAGGTGCAAGAGATACATTGACAAAGTTCTCAGAACAATTCAGTCTTCCTGTATTCAATACTTCAATTTCTTCAGGTGTCATTAGTACCGATCATCCTAACTTTATTGGTACATCCGGACGCTTAGGCAATAAGCCAGGCTATGAAGTTTTAGACCATGCCGATTTAATTTTATTTATTGGTTCAGAATTTCCATTTGCTTCATATTGGTCATCGAAGATCAAAGTTATTTCGGTTAACAATAATCTCTTTGATATTGGTAAAACAGTCGATGCAGACTACGGTGTTTTTGCTGATGCTAAGACGTTCTTGCAAGGGATGATTGACACAGGCGAAAGTATTCCTACAACGGATTGGTTGGAAGCTAACCGAGAAAATAAGAGAAATTGGGATAAATGGTTGGATAAATTAGCCGCTGATGACAGTGATGGCTTGCATCCAGAAGCCATTATGAAGAAGATCACTGAAATCTCAGGTCCAAATGATACTTTTGGCGTTGATACAGGTAATGTTACTGAATTTAGTGTCAGGGGGTTACCAATGAACAAGAATCAAAAACTAGCTATTTCCGGATTGTTTGCGACAATGGGATTTGGTTTGCCAGCCGGTTTATCTGGAGCTTTGAGTGTTCCCGATGCACAATCATGGTCAATTTCCGGAGATGGTGGCTTTTCAATGGTCATGCAAGATATTATTACTGAAGCTAAGTATGAGTTACCAGTAATCAATGTTGTGCTAACCAATGAAATGTTGGGTTACATTTATTATGAACAGTTCAAATCAAAACAACATATTTTTGGAGTTGATCTGCAAGGTGCTGATTGGGCTAAAGCAGCTGAAAGTTTAGGTGGAATAGGTTTCACAGTTTCGACTGTTGCTCAAGTTGACAGTGTCTTTGATAAAATCATGGCTCTTCAAAAAGCAGGCAACAAGAAACCAATCGTAGTCAATGCACTCATTCGTCATAATGATCCAATTGGAACAGGCTTCGTTCCTGTTGATCCTAAGTTATATGACCAAAAGGTTATTGATGAATACGCAAAACGTTATGAACTTGATCCTAAGGAACAACCATCATTAGGTGAAATTCTCAGAGCTAAAGGCGATAACGAGTAAAAAAATAATCTCAGTCCATTGGAATGGATTGGGATTATTTTAGTTATAAAATTAAAAATACATATAGTTTTAGATTAGGCATGACTAGTAACGGTGCCGTGAATAACATTATCGCTAGACTGGTTGGAAGCATTTAGTAAATTATCACCATGTTCAATTGCTTGATTGGATTTTAGAATACTTATATTTGTAAAATCATTGGAGTTGGTGATGATGATTGGAACAGTGATATCATAACCATCTTTTTGAATGGCCTCATAATCAAACTTCTCCAGAAGTTGACCAGCTTTAACAGTGTCTCCTGCCTTAATCTTTGTATCAAAGTGTTTACCTTTTAGATTAACAGTATCTAAACCAATATGGATTAATAGTTCTACACCGGAATTGGATTTTAAACCGATAGCATGTTTTGTAGGAAATACCGATACGACTTCTCCGTCAAATGGGGCATAAACCTCACCGAGACTAGGACTAATGGCAACACCTTTGCCCATAAATCCTTTTGAAAATACTTCATCATTTACTGATGAGAGTGGCATAACTGTACCTGATAGTGGTGATTCAATATTAGAATCTGTTACTTCAGTAGTTTCTTTTGTATCTTTTTTACTTGGTTTAACACTAGGAACTAAAATCAATGTTAAAACTAATGCGATTGAGAATGCTACTACTAATGAAATTAGGAAACCGATGAATGCGGAGTTAATACCATGGTTACCAATGAACATTGGGATACCAAAGACACCACCTGATGCAAATCCACCAAACATTTTAGCACCAGAGAATCCAGCAATAGCACCACCAAAAGCAGAACCGATAGAAGCCATTAAGAATGACTTCTTGTGTGGAAGTGTAACGCCATAAATAATTGGTTCTGTAATTCCAAGGAATCCTGAAATTGTTGCTGAAATAGATAATTCTTTAAATTTAGGGTCTTTAGCTTTAATGGACATAGCTAAAGCGGCACCAACTTGACCGAAAACGGTACAGTAAAGCATAGCATTAATTGGATCAAATCCCTTTGTAGCAATATTGTTTAGGAAGATGGGAATGAATGCCCAGTGTAATCCCAAAAGAACTGCTAATTGCCAAATACCGGCTAGTAGGAATCCAGCAATAACTGGGGCGACTCCATAAATCCATAAGACTGCGTCGGCTAACCATTGACTCAAAGTACTTGTAACTGGACCAACGATAAGAAATGATAGTGGGACAACGATAACTAGTGATAATAATGGGACAAAGATACCCTTCAATTGTTTTGGAACAATCTTATTCAAATACTTTTGAACGATGGAGAGTAAATAGACAGCGGCAACAATAGGAATTAATGTTTGGGTATAGTTCATAAGAATAACAGGAATTCCCATGAAATGTAGAGCTTTGCCGGCACTGTATGCACTCACCATAGTAGGGTAAACTAATGCACCACCAATAATAGCTGAAAGAAATGGATCTGTTTTGAAAGCTTTAGCAGCAGAGAAGCCCAAAACAATTGGTAAGAAATAGAATACGGCATCTGAAGCTGCATATAAAATCATGTAGGTGCCTGATTTTTCAGTTAGAAGACCTGTAACTGTACATAAAACAAGAATACCTTTTAGAATACCAGCTGAGGCTAAAGGTCCAAGAACAGGCATGAAGAGGGATGATAGTAATTCAACCAACGAATTCCAGATATTTTTCTTCTCTTTCTTTTCGTTAGTGGATGCACTTGCACGATTTTCATCGACCTTTAAACCTAATATAGGCATTACTTGATCATAGATGTCTGCAACTTTATCACCAATAACTACTTGATATTGGCCACCACTTTTAATTACGGTCATTACACCGTCCAGATTTTTAATATCATCCGTCTTGGCAATATTTTCATCTTTTAATTTGAACCTTAATCTAGTTACGCAGTGGATTAAACTATTAACATTATCTTTTCCACCAACTAAATTAACAATTTGTTGTGCTAATTCTTTATCAGTCATGATCTTACTCCTTTGTGAGAATAATTATGCAATCGGATTGAACATTACTCATATTTAGAGTTTTGGGTTTAAACCAATCTAAAATTTTAGTGTTATGTGTTAATAAATCGATAACTTTTGCTTGAGAATTTTCCTCACTGAAATCAAAGTCTTTCAAATTTACTTTAGTGTTAGTAGGTAAATAGATAATCAATTTATCTTTTTTAGAATTTGTTGCTGAACGAATGCTATTTTCATTGTTAATTTTGATATTTGTTGGATAGCAGCCATTTGGAAATTCTGTTTCCATAATTTGTTTTAAAAATGCAATGTCATTAGCGCCATTGAAATGAATTGCATCATGCCAATCAAATGGAGAATCAAATCCTTCACCCTCAACTACACCAAATGTTGCACCAGTGTGATGCCAACTCCAAATTCCGTGTGCACCATAGGTGATACCAGCATTAGCACCTGATAAAACGGAACTCCAAGAAGCGGTTCTGACGTCTTTAGCAGAATAACGTCCATACATGTTACGACTATAACTAATTTGTTCATAACATGGTTCTGTGTTGATTATTGGCTTGTCAAAACCTAGAGACCTTTGATGCATTGGAATGTCATAAGCAGTATGTTGACCTTCAAAGTTATGACCAGATTGATAACTGAAGAAATCAATATCTTTTTTGAATTCTTCAGGTAATTCTTCAAATCTTCCTTTAATGTGGAATGTATAGATTGCATTAGGATCAGTTTCTCTAGCGACTTTAAATACTTTTCTATAATATTTAACAGTTTCGTCGGTTGGAAAATCAGTATCGCCACTTACAAAATAAATTGGATTGAACTTCTTAAATCTGTTTGTAACATATTTAACGTAGCTTTCAATTTGTTCATATGGAAATTGATTATTAATGGCTAAGTGTGAAGCCCAAGTTCCAGGAACATAATTACACCACATAAGAACTAAAACAGGGACCATGTCACGCTTTTGCATTTCGTATAACATCTGTTCAGCACGATCAAAATATTCTTGATTTATTTCTGAATAATTAAATGAATAACTTCCATCCTCATGTCTAGTGATGGGAAATGGATATAGATTTAAATCATCTCCACTGGCATCCCATTGTTTAAGAACGTTTATTTGTATTGCATTAAATCCTTGTTGTTTACGGTAGTCCAAGTAATATTTCCAATCACTATTTGAAATATTGGTAAAAGCACTCCAACAAGTGTCTGCTAAGTAGAAAAATGGCTTATCATCTTTGTAAAGTTGATGATGATTTACTTTAAGCATTGTTGTCCTCCTTTTTTTGTATCCGCTTTCTTTTAACAGCTTTAAATTACCACATAGATTATTAAACATCAAGTGTATTTTACTAAAATAAAGCTAAAACAAATTAACTAATTTATATAATCGTTGATTTAACCACGGTTTTAAGCAATAAAAAAAACCAAAACTTTTTGTTTTGGCTTAAATAGAATTGCGTTTAATTAGTTTAGTTGAGATAAGAGTTTTTTGTGGAGACCAGTTTGGAGTAAACAATCGTCTTTGAAGTTGGAACAATGCTTGTTCAGCCATTTGACCAACTGGCACGTGAATTGTTGTTAGTTCAGGACTGATCAGAGAACTTTCATAGATATCATCAAAACCAACAATTGCTAATTGCTTAGGAATTTTAATATTCTTTTGTTGAGCAGCTTTGATCAATCTTATAGCAATATAGTCATCTTCACAGAAAATTACTTCAGGCAAATCTTTTTTTGTTATATCTTCAATATCTAATCCCTTAGGATTAACTTCTGTAGGTGAAACAGAATAGAAGTGATCATTATTGATTTTAATATTAGCCAATTTAAGTGCATCACGGAAGCCACGTCTACGTTCGATAAAATTAGAAATTATTTTATCAGAAGCAAAGTAACCGATATCTTTGTATCCCTTACTTAAAATATAATTTCCAGCTAACATAGCACCTTGATAATTATCCATTGTGACAAAGTCAGCAGTGATGTTGTCAAAGTAAGTATCAACAAAAATGACACTGCCTAGCTTACTGTTTATTAATTCTGCCTGAGTAGCATTCAAATCAGTCCCCAAGACGATAGTACCATCGTTTTGATCCTTTTTGATCTCATCTAATGTTTGAGGGAGCGATTCACTGTCGGTAGTAATTATTTTTAAACTTCCACCAGTTTCACTGACTTTCTCGGATAAGGATGAAATAAGACTGTCAAAGAAGGGCAGCGAACGATAATTTCCACTGACCAAACCGGCTGCTTTAACAACTAAGAAATTAACGCTGGTAAGGACTTTGTCAGTATTTTTTCTGTTCTTTCTTAAAGGTTTGTAACCATATTTGTTTACTACGTCAAAAATTTTATCTCTAGTTTCCTGACTTACACCGTCTTTACCATTTAGGGCTAAGGATACGGCCGACTTAGAAACGTTGGCGAGGCGGGCAATGTCATCCATTTTTACTGTCATGAGATGACCTCCTATCATCTAAAATAATACTAAATTAAAAACACTATTGCAAAATTTATTATGCTTTTTATGTAAAATAATCTAATTTGTTTAGTAAAACGTTTACAGGAATGCTTAATTTGCGGTATCATTACATTAAATAATTTATTTTGAGGTGAATCTAATGACAGAATTTCCTAAGAACTTCTTGTGGGGCGGTGCCACAGCTGCTAACCAACTAGAAGGTGGCTATAAGGAAGATGGACGTGGTCTATCTATCGCTGATGCTTTACCTGGTGGCAAGAAGAGATTCCAAATTGTTCAGAGTCCAGACTTTGATTGGACAATTGATGAGAGTAAGTATAAATATCCTAATCACGTGGGAATTGATTACTATCACCGTTTTAAAGAAGATATTAAATTATTCGCCGAAATGGGCTTCAAGTGTTATCGTTTCTCCATTGCTTGGTCCAGAATTTTTCCAAATGGCGACGAAACAGAACCAAATGAAAAAGGCTTGGAATTCTACGATCAAGTAATCGACGAATGTTTGAAATACAACATTGAACCTGTAATTACTATTTCTCACTATGAGTTGCCATTGAACTTGGCTAAAAATTATGGTGGTTGGAAGAATAAAAAATTAATTACATTCTTTGAAAGATTCGCCAAAGTCGTTTTGACTCGTTATTACAAGAAAGTTAAGTACTGGATGACTTTCAACGAAATCAACAGTGCTGCTCACTTCCCAGTTATGGGCCAAGGCTTAGTTCCATCAAATGGTGCCAATGATAAGAAGAATGTCTTCCAAGCATGGCATAATCAATTTGTTTCTAGTTCTAAGGCTGTTAAAATTGGTCACGAACTAGATCCAAATTTGCAAATTGGTTGTATGATTCTTTACGCTACAACTTACAGTTACGATGCTAATCCGGTTAATCAATTAGCTACTTTGCAACAAAATCAAGATTTCAACTTCTTCTGTGCTGACGTTCAAGTTCGTGGTAAATATCCAAATTACACGAAGAGATTATTAGACAAGTACGATTTGAAGTTCTCTGACTTAGACATAACCGATGAAGAATTGGAATTGCTCAAGAAGTATACCGTTGATTATATTGGATTCAGTTATTATATGTCTTCAGCAGTTGAAACAACGCAAGTAAACAACGAAACTGTTAGTGGTAATTTGCTCGGTGGAGTTAAGAATCCATTCCTTGAAGCCAGCGAATGGGGTTGGCAAATTGATCCCGCTGGTTTGAGAATTGCTTTGAATCAATTGTATGACCGTTATCAAAAACCATTGTTCATCGTTGAAAATGGTTTGGGTGCTATCGATAAACCTGACGCAAATCATTATGTTGAAGATGATTACCGTATTGAATACTTGAAGAAACATATTAAGGCAATGGCTGGTGCTATTGACGATGGCGTTGACTTAATGGGTTACACTCCATGGGGTTGCATTGATTTAGTTAGTGCTTCTACTGGTGAAATGTCGAAACGTTACGGCTTTATCTATGTTGATTTAGACGACAATGGCAACGGTACTATGGACAGATACAAGAAAGAATCATTCTACTGGTATCAAAAAGTTATTGAATCAAATGGACAAGAATTGTAATTAGAAGATTGGGTCAAAATGGCTCAATCTTTTTTTATTTTGGAAAACAAAAAGGTGATGACTTTTAAAAAGTACATCACCTTTTTGCATGTCTGGATTACTTAATGATTGAAGAAGTGTCACCACGAAGGTAGGCTTTAACATCATCTTCGATAGGATCGTAGAAGTCGGGTGTAACACCTAAATACTTACATGCTTCGTAAAGAACAGGCACAACGTCATCACGAACAGCAGCCATGTGATGGATATATGGTCCATAAACTAGTTTAGTTTCAAAGCGGTTGAGGTTAGCAAATTGTAACCAGATATAAGTACCTTGTTCATATGGTCCTTCACAGGTTTTGGCATTGCCCATTAGCATTGAGTACTTGCCATTATCGCCATCGAAACGGCAGAGAGTATAGTTACCATCTTGTGCTTGGAAGCCGACTGACCCTGGGTAATCGAAAACAAAGTGAGATTTTGGCAAATAAGGTTTGTTCTTAGCAGTTGAGTAAGGAAAGACGCCCAAGTGTTGTAGTAATTCGCCATTAGGATTTTCGGGATGACGACAGTTAACATCAGCAAAGATAGCTCTGTGATCACCCATAGTTGCGGCCTCAACTAGCAATTCAGAAATAACACCATGAATATCAGTTTCACAAGTTACAGGTAGGCCTTCATCTTGGAGCAATGATTCAGAAGCATAAGGAAGAATACCAATCTCATCCTGAAGAGCAGTCCAGCATTGGATGGCAGCAGAGTTACATCCATATTCCTTGGCAAGTCTCTTGATGGCGACTTTAAGAGCAGCTACCATTTGCAAATCTTTATCAGAAATTTGAACATCAGCGACTGAATTTAGAGTATCTTCAGTTTCGACAATTTCAGGATCTTCTTTATCGATCAATTCGTGGATCTTCTCAACTAGTTCAGTGATAGGAATAGGTGATAGTGAAATATTGAATTTCTCTAGTAATTCGCCTTCGTTGACCATTGTGCTCCAGAAATCGAAAGGACGAGGTCCAATTTGCAAGATACGGGTATTCTTGAATGTCTTAACAACATTACATACTTTGATGAAATCATTGACTCCTTGTTCAAAAGCAGGGTCGTCAAGGTCACAATTTTTTACATATGTGAATGGGATTTGGAAGCGACGTAAAACTTTACCGATTGCAAACAAACCACATTGAGTATCTCTTAAACGTGAGCCATCCGGTGCGGGTGCTTCATCTTTTGGTCCCCAAAGTAAAACGGGAACGTTCAACTTCTTAGCTAGACGAGCACATTCGTATTCAGTACCGAAGTTTTCATTAGCTAGAAATAGTCCGTCAATATTGGCATCTTGGAATTTCTTGGCAATCTTATTCATACCTTCATCATCGTAGAGAAGACCGTCATCATTAACATCTTTGATATCTACGTAATCAACGCCCATATCATCAAGCTTCTTACGTGTGTAATCAGCAAACTCAATAGCAGCGTCAGCTGAGAAAATATTTCTTCTAGTAGGTGCGAAACCTAATTTGATTTTATCTACACTCATAAATAATTACTCCTTAATTTAATAAATTAATTATTTGGAAAGCGTTTCCACAACTAAACTATAAAACTGATTTAACTATTAAGCAATAGTTTATTAAAACTAATTACTAAACATAAATGAAAAATTTACAAGCAAACACTGTTATAACAGTACTCTTAAACAATAAATTAAAAATGAATGATGCTTGAATATTCGTATCTCTTAACTAAACTATTGAAAAATTTAGGTAAACGGTTTAGTATACTTGTTGAAAGCGATTGCTGAAATTGACTGTAAGGAGAAATTACTATGGATGTCGAACAACTAGAGAAAAAAGCTATTGAAATGAGAAAGGCAACGTGGGAAATGATTTATCGCGCCAAGACTGGACACACTGGCTCGGATCTTTCATGTACAGATATTTTAGTTGCCCTCTACTATAAGGTACTGAATCAAACTCCAGAGACTTTTAAGAATGAGGATCGTGATCGTTACATTCAATCAAAAGGGCATGCGGTAGAAATTCTTTTGAATGTTTTAGCTGATCGTGGATATTTCCCTAAAGAAGATCTTCTAACATATTCACAATTCAAGTCACCATATATTGGTCATCCCAATAATCACATTAAAGGAATTGAAATGAATACTGGTTCACTTGGCCATGGACTAGCTTTGAGTGTTGGAATTGCTAAAGCAGCTAAGATGGATGACAAAGATTATCATACCTATGTTTTGATGGGTGACGGCGAACAAGCTGAAGGTTCTGTTTGGGAAGCAGCAATGGCAGCCGGAAGTTTCAAACTTGATAATTTAACCGCTATTATTGATCACAACGGACTTCAAATTACCGGTAAGACTAAAGATGTTATGAACAGTGAACCTTTGAAAGCTAAATATGAAGCTTTTGGTTGGAACGTGATTGAAATTGATGGTAATGACATGTCGCAATTGGTTGATGCCTTTGACTTGAAACCAGTTCAACACAAGCCAACATTGATCTTAGCTGATACTGTTAAAGGCTGTGGCGTTTCATTTGCGGAAAACAAGGCTGAATGGCATCACAAGGTACCAACTGAAGAACAATACAAAGAAGCATTAGCTGCATTTGATAAAGAATTGGAGGAAAGAAAATAATGTCAGAAGAAAAAGCACGTAAAGTTGGAGAAGTAATTTGTGAACAATTAGTAGATGCTGGAAAGAAGGATTCTGATATTGTTGTCCTAACTAGTGATTCTAGAGGTTCAGGTTCTTTAGTTCCTTTTGCCGAAGAATTACCCAAACAAATTGTTGAAGTAGGTATCGCCGAACAGGATCTTGTTACGATCAGTGCCGGTTTAGCTCACAGTGGCAAACGTCCTTTTGCCGTATCCCCAGCCGCTTTCTTAACGATGAGAAGTATCGAACAAGTTAAAGTGGATGTTTCATATTCAAATACCAACGTTAAATTGTTAGGTATCAGTGGTGGTAATTCATACAGCGTTCTAGGCAGTACCCACCATTCACTACAAGATTTGGCAATCACCAGAGCTATTCCTAATTTGGAAGTTTACATGCCTTGTGATCAGTATCAAACAATTGGTTTGTTTAAGTATTTAGTTAAATCAGATAAACCGGCCTATATCAGAATTGGTAAGAAAGCTTTGAGCAATTGTTATAACAATCCTGAAGAAGCTTTTGTAAAACCAGGCAAGGCTAATGTTTTGAGAAATGGTAAGGACGTTGCTTTAGTAGCGATGGGTGAAACAGTTCCCGAAGCCTTGAAAGCTGCCGATTTGCTTGAAAAAGAAGGTATCAAGGCTACAGTGGTTGATTTAGTCAGCTTAAAGCCATTGGATACGGAATTATTGAGTAAAATCAGTAATGAGTTCTCAGATATTTATACAATCGAAGAACACAGTATTTATAACGGTATTGGTTCAGCTGTAGCTGAAGTAGTTGCTACATCTGGCAGTGCTAAACTACATATCCTCGGATTCCCAGATGCTCCTGCAATTGCTGGTACTCAAGATGAAGTCTTTGGTTATTACGGATTAGATGGTGCCGGAATTGCCAAAAATGTTGAAAAATCAATTTCTTAATTACGAGGAGAAATTATTATGAAGTATTTGTTGGGGATTGATCAGAGTACGCAAGGTACCAAAGTAGTTTTAGTCGATCAAGATGGTCAAATTTTGAGAAAAGTAACAAGAAATCATCAACAGATTATTAGTAAACAAGGTTGGGTCAGCCACAATCTACGTGAAATCTATCAAAATATTTTGTTCTTAGTTAGAAAGTTACTCGATGATCCTAAGGTGGATTCCACCAAGATTGTTGGGTTAGGAATCACCAATCAAAGAGAAACGGCCACCGCTTGGTCGAAATCAACTTGTGAACCACTGTCAGAATCAGTTGTTTGGCAATGTTCACGGGCGAAGGATATCTGTGCTCGAATCGAAAAAACAGGTGTTGGAAAAGCCGTCTATGAAAAAACAGGAATGCCGCTATCACCTTATTTCACAGCCGCTAAATTTACGTGGATGTTGGAGAATGTTCCAACCATTCAAGAGGCAGCCAAAAATGATGACCTATGTTTGGGCACAGTCGATAGTTGGTTGATCTATCAATTAACCAAAGGTCAAAGTTTTAAAACGGAACCTTCTAACGCTTGTAGAACACAGTTGATGAATTTAAATAGCGGTGATTGGGATGATGATCTACTTAAAATCTTCGGCTTGAAGAGATCATATCTAGCTAAAATTGTTGACTCAAATGATGAGTTTGGAATGACTGATTTTGAGGGGATTCTAGATCATCAAATTCCAATCTATGGAGTTTTAGGTGATTCGCAAGCTGCTTTATTTGGTCAAAGATGTATTGATTTTGGAGATGTTAAATCTACCTATGGAACAGGTTCATCTATCATGATGAATATTGGTTCTAAACCAGTTATGTCGTCAAATGGTTTGATAACTTCGGTTGCTTGGAGAATTAATGGTCAGTCAAATTATGTTTTGGAAGGTAATGTTAATTATTCAGGAGCAGTCATTAAATGGTTGAAAGACGATTTGGGTTTAATTGAACATAGTGCCGAAACTGAAGAAATGGCCTACCATGCTAATAAGAGTGACAAAACTTATTTAGTCCCAGCCTTTACCGGATTGGGTGCTCCTTATTGGAACGACAACGCTACAGGAACTATTGTCGGCATGACTCGCAAAACACGTAAAAACGAAATTGTTAAAGCAGGTTTGGAGAGTATTGCTTATCAAATTAACGATATTTTGCAGCTGATGAAGAAGGATACTGGTGGTCAGATCAATCTTTTGAAAGTTGATGGTGGTGCCACATCGAATAATTATTTGATGCAATTTCAATGCGATTTGTTACAGGCAACTTTACAGATTCCGAATGTAGAAGAATTAAGTGTTTTGGGATCGGTCTTTTTAGCAGGATTACAATTAAACTTTTATGATGAAAAGATTTTGGAGAATGCCATCGAATATCGCAGCTTTGAACCTCAAATGGCAGTCGATGAATGTAATGAAAAAGTTGAGGGATGGCAGAAAGCTGTCTCATTAATAAATGTTTAAGCATAATAAAAAATCACTCAAATTGATGAGTGATTTTTTTAGCTGATCATTTCATGAGTCATCTTCAAATGAGGAGTGTGGTTAAAGAGGAATGGGGCACCTTGAGTTTGAAAGTGGAATTTTTGATAAAATTTCTCTACTTGAACTTGTGCTTCAATCTCGACTTCTTTATTAGGAAAATCTTTTTGAATAGTATCGAGAACATGTTTCATCAATTCATTGCCCAGACCTTTTCCACGATAAGCGGGATTAGTGAGTACACGACCGAAGGTGACATTTTCATCTTGCTTGAAAACTCTAGCATAAGCTACGATTTGACCATCCTCCATGTCGAAAACATGAATAGATTCAGGATCGTGTTCATCAACTTCTTGATAGACTCGATTTTGGTCAACTACGAAAACCTTTGTGCGTAAATATAAGATTTTGAATAATTCGTCGGTACTTAATTCGGAAAATGTTTTAGAATACCACATTAGAAAAGCCTACTTTCTATTGAATAATAATTTGTCTAGTACTTCTACGGCACTGAAAAATTCCTGTTGCTGTGGGGGAGTTAAATCAACTAATAGATCTTTGATCTGTTGATCAGAACTTTCATCTAATTGTTTGGCCAATTCAAGACCTTTGTCGGTTAGATGAATTTTTTTTGAGCGGAGATCAGTGGATGATTGTGATTTATAGAGTAATTCATTTTTTTCAAAACGTTTGAGGATTCGACTGGTGTAACTTTTGTCGAGATTTAGGTGGTTGGCGACTTCGATTGGCGTTTTATCTTGGTTGAAATAAATCTCTAAGATGACACGACCCTCGGTCCAACTGAGCGGTGTATCGAAAACTTTTTTGTTAAGGATGCCTAGTAGTTTTGTGTAGTCACGGTTGAAGCTACGGATTGAGGTGATCTCATTTTGGTTTAACAATTTAATAACCTCCTGTTTGAATTGAGAATAGTATAGCATAATAGTGGACTTTGTCCACTAGTTTATCAAAAAAATTCCAGTAACTAGTTTTTTTTATTAGTTACTGGAATGGTCTTTATGTAAATAACCATGGTTCTATGCTTTATAGTGGAAACGAGCTTCGCAGGGGCAACTCCTTTCGGTTAAGTCAACTATCTCTGCCGGCACTTCGTTGCCAACTGAGATAGTAGTCTTAATCCTCGGGAGCTGACCGCCCCTGCTCCGCTCTCTAGACTTCTGTAATTCGTCCTTCTACGTCTGCACGAATCATTTCATGATAAAAATCACTTTCAACGGGTGTTGTATGTGTGAAATCAACATCTGTAATAGCGGGGAAGGTTTCTAAATATGTTTTGTCATTTTTTTCTTGAGAACACATGATGATCATTTGGTCATCATCGATGTCTGTTGAAGATACTAATTCACAATCGTCGGGATGAAATTTTTCTTCGAGTTGTGTTGTTTGTCCATTTCCGACGTTTTGCATGAATTCGTTGTACATCTTCGTGTATTCTTTACCATTTGTGATGCCTAAGTCTTTAAACTTACCACCGGCCCAAACTTTTTTAACAATCTTGAAATAATCGTCTGATGAAATTTCTGCCATAATATTTACCCCTTGAATAAAAGTCTATTAGTTTTAATATTTGTTATGACTATTATAATAATACTTTCGATTCAATGATAGGGGAGGACTGAGTAAATGAGCGGTAAAACTTTTCATTTTGCTTTTGGATCTTACGGTATCATTCATAGATCTAAGGAGCTGTTAGTGATCAAAAAGAATGGCGGTCCATATATTAATCGTTATGATTTGCCTGGCGGTAGTTTGGACGAAGGGGAACCTTTGGATAATACGGTGATTAGAGAAGTTGCCGAAGAGACAGGGTTAAAGATTACAAAATCATAATTGGAAAGTTTTATCGTAGACTTTTCACAAAATCTTCAATAAATGTTGACGGAATGTCAACATTTTTTTTATATCGTAAAAAGGTTGAGAAATTATTTTTTTATTGAGGAGTAATAAATGAGGAGAAAGAAATTATTTTTATTGGGAATAATTCCACTAATATTGTTGATTTTGGTGGGATGTTCTAACAGTTCTAAAGATTCAGAAGTTTTATCGACTGCGCAGATTAAAAAGAATATTGGTTCTAAGTTGATTTCGACGAGAGAGGATGCTCAAAAGAAGTTAACTAAAAAATACCAAAGTGCAACTAAAAACAAATCGTATACGTTGAGTGATCCATACGTGAAAGTCAATCCCTACAAGGATTCACCGTTAACAGCTTTAGTTATTTTTAAAACTGATAAAGCTGCTAAAGTCAGTTATACCGTTACAGGTAAGACTGATAAAACAAGCATTACTAATCAGGTGAAAGGTTACCAAAAAACACATCAGGTTCCTATTGCTGGATTATATGCTGACTATAATAATACCGTCACGATGACGATAACCTATAAAGATGGCACTACCGAACAAAAAGTTTTACATCTACAAACCGAAGAGTTACCTAAATATATTAAGAATGCCAAAATCAAGGTTTCTAAAAATGACAAATCTAAAATGGATATTGGCGACAATAAATTAACTTTGATGAATCGAACAACTAAAGAACCATTTGCGATTGATTCCGATGGAGAAGTTAGATGGTATTCGACGAATTATTCGCAACACACAATTGAACAAACTAATGACGGACACTTTTTGATTTTGACTAAGAAAAATGTTGATTCAACTGTTTATAATGACTTGATTGAGACCGATGTATTAGGTCGTGTTTACCATGAATATAGTTTTAACAGTAAAGTGAAATCCAATGACAGTGGTAATGCCAAAGATGAGACAACAGTAATTCATCATGATCTTTTGGAGTTACCCAACAAGGATATTTTGGCAACTGTAAATGATGGTTCCAAGTATAAAGAAGATGTTATGGTCCAGATTTCGCATAAGACTGGGAAAATAGTTAAAGTGATCGATTTGAAGAAGATTTTACCTAGTTCAATGTACAAAGATTATAAAGCTGGTTCAGATGGTAAAGTTGACTGGTTCCATCAAAATGCTGTTGATTACGATAAGACTGATAACACAATCATGATTTCGGGACGTAATCAAGACATGATTATGAAATTAGATTATAAGACTAATAAAATCATTTGGATCTATAGTGGAAAATCCCAGAAGAGTTGGCCTAAGAAGTATCGCAGTAAATTGTTGACCCCAACGAAGGGAACAACGATAACCGGTGGACAGCATGGACTCTATCAATTAAGTAAAGATAAGAATGGCGAGAATATTTTACTTTATGACAATAATGTCGATGTTACTAATGGAAATAAAAAGACATCAGGTAAGTATTCTCAAGCTGTTCAATACCATATTGATACTAAGAAGATGACGATAGATCAAACGTGGGCCTATGGGAAATCTCTAGGTAAGACCAATTTCACAAATATTATTGGTTACGCTGAACGAGAGAGTAACGGCAATACGTTAGTTGATTTTGGTTATAAGAAGAATGGGTCCGAAAGCAATATTATTGAAGTCGATTCCGATGGTAATCAAGTATTCAATGTAACGGTCGAAAATGCTTCTTCCAAAGCTTATGTTTATCGAGCTTATCGATTAGAATTTTATCCACAAGGATATGTCTTTAATGTTAATAAATAAAAAAGTCGACCAGATGGTCGGCTTTTTTTAGTTATTCATTCGTTTATCCATAATTGAACGCAAGGCTTTTTCACGAAGAGAAACAGCATCCACACCGTTTTGTCTTTCATAACCACGAATTAAAACTTCACAAACATAAAGTTGCGATAGTTGACCGGCTAATGAACCACCGTTAAGGAATTCCTCAATTGAAGTTCGTAGCGTTATATCGCTAATTTGTGCAATAGAAGAAAGATTGTTGTTGGTAATTGAAATAACATGGGCGCCACTCTTTTTAGCTATTTGGAGTGAGTCGTAGGTATCTTTAGTTTCACCAGATAAAGAAATACCAATAACAAGATCGTTATTCGACATCATAGCAGCCATTTGTGATTGGAAGTGAGGATCAGTTTCAGCTTGCACAATCAATCCGATTCTCAACAGCATCTTTGAAAAATCTTTTCCAATCTCGCCACTATGTCCGACTCCAAAAATATAGAGTTTACGACAATTGGTGATTAATTGGATAGCCTTATTTAAATCATCAGGATTTATAAGCGAGGCAGTGTCCTTGATTGTTGTGATCAAACGGTCAGCAATATCATCGTAATAATCGTGACTGGAGTCAATATTATTTTCCTCTAACTCAGTTTTGGCTAAGTCAATTTTTAAGTCATTGAAACCAGAGAAACCTAATTTTCTTGAAAAACGTACTATTGTGGCATCACCCACAGAGACGTTTTTTTTGATAGTTTCCATTGTCCCATAAATAATGGATTTCTTATTATTCATAATATATTGGGCAATTTTCTTTTCTGACTTAGTTAATGTTTCATATTTATCTTTAATTAAATTATCAATATTCATTTTGAAAATTCTCCAATTATATTTCGGCTTTTGCTTAATTTGGTGGAGGATGCCCGTCGGTAGTAGAAAATCTGTGGGCCACTGGAACGTGGTGGACACGACTTAGAGCTAATAATTCCGCACTTTGTGCGCAATCATGGATCTCTAAGTTCGGTCTTCTACTAACCTTGCTTCGCAAGCTAAGTAAAATTTCACCACTTAGGGCCCACAGATTTTCCACTACCGACTGTATTTCTGGTTCTATTATTATTGGTCAGATTTGCAGTATTTGGAGATTCTCTAATTTCATGTAATCAACAAAGATTATGAATTCTAATTTAAATGAAGAACGATTTTAATTACGCGTATGAGTAATGTTTGGAAATCTCCCAGTGATACTATTTAGTATTTAAAAAATAGACAAGCAATAGAACAGGACATTAGTCCGGAGCAAAAATTGGGAATGCGCTCAGCTATGAAATCATTGTTACCGGCTTTGCCAGTTACAATGAGGCCGACTTTGGAAATCCATTATTTTGCACGAAGTGTAAAATGATGGATTTCCAAATCGTGCCCATAGCGTTCCAGCAGCATTCCCAATTTTTGTGGAGGACGGCAAATTAACCAAATTAAAGCAAAACCTGTATTCACTTGATAATTATACATTTTCTAGCAATTATTTAGAATCTTAAAAAAGAAAGGGTTTACAAATCTTAAATAATGTTTTATATTTCTTTCTGGAGAATATAATCCAAATTAATTAATTTTGGAGGAAAAATGAAGAATGAAAAAAGAAGATTTTGTAAAACAAATTAAGGGCGGTTTGATTGTTTCTTGCCAGGCACTTCCCGGGGAACCACTTTATACAGAGCAAGGAGGAATCATGCCACTAATGGCAGTTGCCGCTAAGCGAGCTGGTGCCGTTGGTATCAGAGCCAACTCAGTTCGTGATATTAAAGAGATCCAAGCAGCGGTTGATTTGCCCGTTATTGGAATTATCAAAAAGGATTATCTACCAGAAAAACCATTTATCACGGCCACAATGAAAGAAATTGATGAACTACACGAAACTGGAGTCGCAGTAATTGCTTTGGATTGTACTTTACGTAAACGTCACGATGGCAAAACAGTTTCTGAGTTTATTAAAGAAATTAAAGCTAAATATCCAGATCAATTATTGATGGCTGATACTTCAACGTTTGAAGAAGGCAAGAATGCTTATGAAGCTGGTGTTGATTTTGTGGGAACAACTTTGAGTGGCTATACCGAAGAAAGTAAAGAACAAGATGGTCCTGACATGGATTTGATCAAAGCCTATATCGATGCCAAGATGCCGGTAATTGCTGAAGGTAAAATTCACACTCCAGAACAGGCTAAAGCAATTCAAGATATGGGTGCAACTGGAATTGTAGTTGGTGGGGCAATTACAAGGCCAATGGAAATCGCACAAAGATTTATTTCAGCACTTAATTAAAAATAAGGGGTAAATAAAAATGTTTAAAAAATTCTCTCAGTTAGGAAGAGCCTTCATGCTACCGATAGCGATTTTACCGGCAGCTGGTCTTTTATTAGGTTTAGGTGGTGCGTTAACAAACGAAGCCGCTGTTAAGGCATATCCATTCTTATCAATGCCGTGGTTACAAACTATTTTGAAGATTATGAACTTTGCGGGTAGTGCCGTCTTTAACAACATTGCGTTAATATTTGCCATTGGTATTGCGGTCGGATTGGCGAATGGTGATAAAGGTACTGCTGGTTTGGCCGCTGGTGTTTCTTTCTTAGTTTATACAGCTACAATTGCCGGATTTATTCAAATGTTCTCGCCAAAGGGAACCACAATTGATACCGGTGTAGTTGGTTCAATCGTTATTGGTGGTATGGTTGCCTATCTTCACAACCGTTATCGTAAAATTGAATTGCCACAATTCTTAGGATTTTTCGGTGGTTCAAGATTTATTCCTATCATTACATCTTTTACAGCAATTTTTATCGGAGCATTATTCTTTATGATTTGGCCACCAATTCAAGGTTGGCTAGTAATAGTTGGTCATAACATTGCCAAAATGGGTAGTATTGGTACTTTCTTCTATGGCTTCTTACTTCGTTTACTAGGTGCCGTTGGTTTGCATCATACTATTTATCCATTATTCTGGTATACATCACTTGGTGGGACTGCATCTGTTGCAGGACATACCGTCGTTGGTGCACAAAATATTTTCTTTGCTCAATTAGCAGACGCTAATCACACTGGTTTATTTACATACGGAACACGTTTCTTTGCTGGTCGATTCGCCACTATGATGTTTGGTTTGCCAGCTGCAGCTTTAGCTATGTATCACTGTTTACCAAAGAAAAATAGAAAGAAAGATGGCGGACTTTACTTGAGTGGCGGTTTGACATCATTCTTAACAGGTATCACTGAACCACTTGAATATACTTTCTTATTTGTTGCTCCATGGCTCTATGTGATTCACGCCTTTCTAGATGGATTATCATTCTATTTTGCAGATATTCTTAATATCAGAATTGGTAACTCTTTCTCAGGTGGATTAATTGATTACTTACTATTTGGTGTTTTACAAGGTAAAGATAAAACTAATTGGCCTACTGTACTTTGGTTTGGATTGATTTGGGCTGTCGTTTACTATGTAGTCTTTAGATTCTGTATTTCAAAATTTCATGTAGCAATTCCTGGTATGGAGGACGACGATACACCTTCTTCAACTACTGAATCAGCTGCTGACAAAAACTCTAGTTTGCATGATCAGTCACAACAAATTATTGGCGCATTAGGTGGAGCTGAAAATATTCAAAGCGTTGAAGCCTGCGCTACTAGATTACGTATTGCTGTTGACGATAATACTAAAGTTGATAAAAAAGTATTGAAAGATTTAGGTGCCACAGCCGTCTTAGATGTGAGTGGTGGCTTGCAAGCTGTTTATGGTGGAAAAGCTGATCTATACAGTCAAGAAATTAATGGTATTTTAGGAACCGATGAATAGAGGTAAAGTAAATGGGACTATTTGGATTTGGAAAGAAAAAACTTACTGAAACAATTTATGCTCCAGTAAGCGGGAAGTTACAAACTTTAGAAAATGTCAGTGATCCAGTTTTTGCACAGAAGTTAATGGGGGACGGATTTGGAGTTGTACCAACTCAAGAAGATATTTATTCTCCAGTAGAAGGTACAGTTACTTCAGTTTTTAAAACTAAGCATGCTTTAGGATTAAAGACACCAAACGGATTAGAAGTTATGGTTCATATGGGATTGGACACGGTAGAACTTAACGGTAAACCATTTGAAATTTTAGTAGGAGAAGGAGACAAGGTTAAGGCTCAAACTCCAATTGCTAAAATGGATCTAGAACAAGTGAAGGCTGCCAATAAAGATACTGTAGTTCTAACGATTATAACTAATACGGCAGATAAACTTGATAAAGCTGATTTGTCTGTAACAAATAATTCGGATTTGAAAGTTGGTACAGAAGTACTCGCAGCAACGCTTAAATAGAATAGCAACAAAAAAGCCGACCGTTTGGTCGACTTTTTTAGTCTGTAAATGATTGATTAAATTTGTTCAATTCGGAATCATTGAATCTGATATCATCCAGTTTGTCAGCATTTTCGTTAACTTTGTCAGCAATATGATTCTTCAATTGATCGGCATCTTCTTGACCAGCACCATCAGGCAATACACCAACGATCATGTAGTCAACAGGAACCTTGTCATTGCCCCAAGCAATAGGATCTTTGAAAGTTAAAGTCATTGAATGGGCCTTATGTTTCTTGTCACTAGTAACGAACATATAAACGACACGATTATTTAGAATAGTAGGTTCCTGAGCAGCACTAGCAAATAAACTACTTTGAACCGTTTGTGCGTCCAAACCGAACTCATCGGCAGTCTTTTCAGCGGCCAGTTTCAAGGCACCCAATTGATTGTTATCCTTTAATTCGATGTTAGCAGTAGTATGGTTTTTTCTAAAAATTTTGAATAGCATAATATTATATCTCCTCTGTTTTATTTAACGAAGGAGCTTCGACATGTCTCACTCTCTTTACAATTATTATGTTACTTTATCGAACCCGTTTCATATCAAGGGAAAAGCTCAAAATTTTTGAAAAAGTTTAATAGCTACATTGCTCGAATTTCCGAAGGTATTTCAGTTGGATCTTCTAGAATTGATTCAGCGCCGGCATCACGGAGTTCAGCGTAATCTCCAAATCCATATGTGATACCTAAAGTGTGGACATTATTAGCAATTCCACCTTGAACATCGGTTGAACGATCACCAATGATAACAGATTCGCTAGCAGAAGCATTGGCACTTTCAAGAGCATATTTGAGGATATCCGCTTTGGTTGAACGAGTGACTTCATCTTCTGAAGCACCATAAAGTCCAGTGAAATACTTATCTAACTTTAAATAAGTGATTAATTTTTTGATGAGTGATTCAGTTTTAGCAGATGAAATGTAGAGCTGATAACCATCATCTTGTAAAGCAGCCAGAACGTCAGCAATTTGTGGATAAAGTGTCAATTGATAAAGGCCTTTATTTTTATAATATTCATCATAAGCGGCAATAGCTTCTGAGAAACGTTCCTTAGGAAGGTCAGGATAGTATTTGCCAAAACTTTCAGTAATAGCAGGGCCAATAAATTTTTGGTAAGTATCGGCGCCTAAATCAGTGATATTCAGTTTTTTAGCCATATACTGAAGGGCTTTGATAGTTCCAACTTGCGTATCGGCAATTGTGCCATCGAAATCGAAAAAGATATATTTCATAATATTAAATCCTCATTCCTTAATTGGTTTGTGACGTGCAATAAAAATTCCTGATAATGTCAGTAAAATTGATAATAAAATTAAAATAATAATTATTAGGCTCCATGACTGCGTTGTGCTCTCTAAGAAACCAAAGAGCGTGGGACCGATTGCGGCCAATAAGTAACCAGCAGATTGTGCCATTCCGGAAACCTCAGCGGTTTGGATAGGATTGGTCGTTTTTTCAGTGAAGAAAACTACAGCCATGTTGAAAGCTAGACCAGATCCAAATCCAGTCACGACGGTGACAATGATTAGAAAAACTAAATTACTAGTGGAAATCAAGTATCCTAGTGGGGCTATAGCGTAACCAATGAAAAGCATGGTTAAAAGTTTTTTGAGACCGCCTTTTCTAACTGAAAGAAAGGGAACGATGAAGGAGCAAGGTAGGCCACTCAACTGTAATAGTGTTAGTAAATTACTAGCCGTGATACTGGCGAGACCGTTACTTTCAAGAATTGATGGTAACCAAGTGATGAAGGAATAGTAAACAATGGATTGGAGTCCAAAGAAAGCTGTAATCAGCCAACCCAAGGATTGATTCCAAACACTACGATAGTTTTTTGACTCAGTCTGTTGGCCACTGTCTCTTTGATTATTTTTAAGATTAGGAAGCCAAAAGACAGTTGCGATGATTCCCATAATTGAAAGTAAACTTAAAGTCATTTGTAGACTAGTTTTAGTAATCAAAATGCCTGACAAAGCTGTCCCAATAGCGCCAATCAATAACATCGAAAGAGTATATAAACTAGTCCCCAAAGGAATTTCGTTTGGCATCCGGTCTTTAATGATAGCTGGAACTAAGACATTACCACTATCAATTCCGATTCCAACTAGAAAAGTCCCAAACAATAAAGCAGCGATAGTTGGAACGATACGTAAGTAACTACCGATAATTAATAGTAGAAAGAAGATAAAAATCGTCAGCTCGTTGCCCAATTTTTTAGCGACTTTAACAATTATTGGTGAGAGAACAGCAAAAGTTATCAGTGGAATAGAGGTGATCAAACCAGCCATAGATTTAGGCAGTCCCAACTGACTTTCAATTGTTTTGATCAATGGAGGGATGATCATGATTGGCAAACGTAAGTTAGCAGCAATCAACATCATACTTAATAGGAAATATTTTTTAGATTTGGTATTGGCAGTTTGCATCAGATTTTCCCCCTCGAAATAAACACAATATTATCATTCTAAAACAGAAAAAGAATTGTGCCAACATTAGACACAATTCTTTATTGTAGATTCTTACTAGATTGGGGAATGTGCTTAAATTCCCGTCCTCCACAAAAATTGGGAATGCTGTTGGAACGCTATGGGCGCGATTCGGAGCTAATTATTTTACACTTCGTACAAAATAATGGATCTTCGAAGTCGGCCTCATTGTAACCGGCAAAGCCGGTAACAATGATTTCATAGCTGAACTCATTCCCAATTTTTGCTCCGGACTAAAGAGTACTTCTATTATTTTGTTTGAAGTAAAGTATTTAATCTTTAAATTGCGTTTAAATCAAAAGAGGCACCCACATAGCCGACGTAGGTGCTTCCTTTATTATTTATATTTGGATATTAGTTAAAAATGCAGAGAATTACAAAATTTTTAGTAGATGTTATTTTTGCTACTTAACACTACAACCGCATTCTCACTTCGACCATTTAGCAAAGATGCCTTCAGTAAAGTCGATAAATTTCTCGTAGGAAACGTTGAAATCATTATCTTCTAGGTACTCTACTAAACCGATTAAGCCACCAACGATGAAACTGATCATCAACTCTGGAGTATCGGAATTAGTTATCATTTTTATCAATGGATCATTTTGACTTTCGGGATCCTTGCTTTTTGCTTTGACAATATCTCGTAGAATACTTCTGAATTCAGGATAAAGGTTAGCTTTAGTTTGATATTGTGGAGAAATATGATGCATGAATTTAGCATTCTTTTCCATAAAATCAGCAATTTGGGAAACAATTGTTTTGGCGTTAGAAGTATTATTCAATAAATCATCTAATAAATATGAAAAGACAGAGTGCAATAGGGAGTATTTGTCGTTGAAGTAACGGTAGAAAGTACTGTGGTTGATCAAAGCCTCATCACAGATATCGCCAACAGTGATCTTTTCGAATGGTTTCTTTTGAAGTAGAGAAATCATCGCTGTGATAATTGATTTTTCTGTTCTTTTTGTTACTTGTGACATATTTCCCTCCTAAAGTACCTTTACATTTTCATATCTTGTCATTAATTTATTGAAGTCATAATCTTTAATTTGTTTGATACTTTCGGCTCCGTTAAAGAATGCTGTTAAACTACCGGCAAGCATTAAGTTAAGAGGTTCGTCTTCAACATTTCTGACACCGATAACAGGAACATTATTGGCTACTGCATAACCGCATTCCCACATTGTACCAGAGTCTGGTTCTAGTTCGTTTTCTTCTATTTTATAATCTAGCATTGCTACGACAACGTCAGAATTATTGATGTTATTGATATCATGTTTATAGACGGCTGTTTGCCATTCAAATGAGCCAAACTCGGCTGCAGTGTATTCATCGTCTCCGGGTCTAAATACATCACCAATTGTAGGATTGGCCTCTAGTAATTTTTGTATTTCATTTAAACGTTTAATTTGATTTTCACTAAAGAAAGGTCCAGCCAAATATACTCGATTTGTCTTATTCATGGTTAAGTCGATAACTCCTTTGTGTTTATAGTTTAATTATACTTAAATATTTGCTTAATAAGTGAAAAATAATATTGAGATTAAATATTTTTGAAGTTAAAATGTAGTTTAATCAAAAAACGAGGAAATATTATTGATATTTTTTTCAGAAAAAGCCTTTTCATAGTGGAGATTAGATGATATAACGAAGATGGCACGGAGGAATGATACTTATGGATAAAAATGGATTGCGAAAAATTCATGATGATAAGAGAAAGGTCAGCATGCTAGCAGTATTTGGCATTTTCCTGGCGTTTATTTTATTGATCTTTTAGGATTATACGTGCTATAGATGGGATAGAAACTCTAAAATATAAATGATAACTGAGACTGAATTTATTTTGGTCCCAGTTTTTTTGACCGGAGATGCAATTATGGAAGCTAATCTAATAAAAAATATTTTGTATGCAGGTATTGTGGGTGATGCTTTGGGTGTTCCCGTGGAATTCAAGAAACGTGATACTTATTATCTTGACTCAATGATTTCTGGTGGAACTTGGGAACAAGAAGCTGGCAGTTGGTCAGATGATACTTCTTTTACTTTACCTTTAGTAGAGAGTTTAACTGAAAAAAGCGATTATGAAGCTCTGATGCAAAAATTTGAGAACTATATGTTTCACAATGAGTACACACCTAAGGGAGTAGCCTTTGGAATTGGAGCTACTTGTGCAAAAGCTGTGCGTAATTGGTCGATCAATCATTATCCAGCATTGGAATGTGGTGATCCGAGTGAATATGCTAATGGCAATGGCGCTTTAATGAGATTGGCACCTTTAGCTATCTATTTACAGAAGGAATCCAGTTTAGAAAAGCGTCTAGAGTTAACCAAAAATTATACTAGTTTAACTCATCGTCATCCAAGAGCCATTATGGGAAGCTACATTTATTTAGAAATTTTACATGGATTGTTGAATGATAAAGCTTTATCTGAGGTTTTGAGCGAGTTGCCAAAACAGTTAGAGCATGCGTTGCAAAATAAGCCTGGGGAATGGTCAGAATTTATCTATTATAAGGATATTTTCACACCGGGTTTCAAAAATGTTAGTCGTGATAATATCAAGTCAACTGGTTATGATGTCGATACCTTGTTAGCCTGCGTTTGGAGTGTTTTAAACTCTAATTCGATCGATGAGGCTATTCTATTGGCCGTAAATTTAGGTGAAGATACTGATACGGTTGCAAGTATTACTGGGACTTTGTCTAGTTGTGTTTATCAAAAACAACAAGTTGATCCGAAATGGGTAGCACAATTACAGAACAAAGAACTAATAGATAGCATTATTGATCCATTTGTGAAGAAGAATTCTGATCGAAAATTCTGATTAATAAAAAAGCTGATCAAATTTAATTGGTCAGCTTTTTTACTTTGGCTCGATTAAGGAATTATCGGAATTCCCAAACCATTTCTTATTTATCTTTTGAAGTTCTCCTGTATTGGCGAGGTGTTGTAGGCCGTTATCGATTTTTTTCTTAAGGGTCTTATCACCTTTACGCATACCAACGGCGAAATCTTCTCCTGTGAATCCGCCACGAGTTATTCGATAAGATGCGGGATCTTTTTCTTTACTGATGTAGTAGCCGGCATAGACACTGTCGATCAGTAGACCTTGGATTCTTTGATCATCTAAATCCATTAAGGCATTGTTGAAAGAATCGTAAAGGACAGGGGTTCTATTCTTGATATAATTCTTCAATTTAGTGGGATGTTCATCTAAGAGGCTGGCACCAGAAGAGCTGGTTTGAACGCCTAGAATTTTATTTTGCATATCTTTAAATGAAGTGATGTTCTCGTTTGTTTTGGTAACTAGAACCTGTTGATTAGCCATATAGGGACGTGAAAAGGCCAACTGCTTCTTTCTAGCAGGAGTGATAGTGTAGCCGTTCCAAATCAAATCGATGGTTTGATTACGTAACTCAGTTTCTTTCATATTCCAGTCGATTGGTTGAAAGTCGGCTTTAATACCATACTGTTTAAAAACAGCTTTGGCTAAATCAATATCGTAACCAACTAGTTTTCCGTTCTTTTCACGAAAGCCCATCGGTACAAAGGTATCGTCTAAACCAATAATGACACGTCCACGTTTCTTGATGTGATTCCAAGTGTCCGTAGTGTTGGCTTCTTGAGCAACTGATTTTTTGTTGTCGCTACAACCACTTAATCCTAAGGCAAGTAAGAATAATGCCATGAATATTAATAATTTTTTCTTCATATTTACTCCCCTTCGTGATTAGTTATTGATAGGTTTAACTTCGAGCAATTGATCAGCAATCTTTTTGGCAAAATCGGGATCATGGGTGATGACGATTTGTGTGATACCAGTTTTTTTCAAATCTAAAATTACTTGGGCAACTGTGTCACGCAAACTAGGATCAAGTGCTGAAGTTGGTTCGTCGTAACAAAGAATTTGTGGTTGCATGGCTAAAGCTCTGGCGATGGCAACACGTTGTTTTTGACCGCCTGATAATTCAAAAGGATATTGATTTTTCAAAGAAGTAAGTCCTAATTGTTCCAAAAGTTTATCCACATTTTTTTGCACAGTGGCTTTGTCTTGTTTCAAAACTAATTTAGGAGCCAAGGAAATATTTTCCATAACTGAAAGATGAGGGAAGAGATTGAAGTCTTGGAAGACAACGCCAATGATGCGTTCTTTAACTGACTCATCGAAAGGATCAAAAGGCTTATCGTTGAGTATGAAAGTTCCAGAATCAACTTTTTCCAAACCGGCGATACAACGTAGTAGAGTTGTTTTACCAGCACCACTAGGGCCAACAATGCTGAGAATTGAGTTGTCTTTAACTTCAAGATTTAAATTATCTAAGATGGTTTTACCATCAAAACTTTTAGTGATATTTTCTAATTTCAACATAATTTTTCTCCTAACGGTAATAACTGAAACGTTTTTCTAAGACCTTCAAAATCCAAGTACAGATCAGGGTCAACAACAGGTAAATGATTCCGACCAATACTAATGGCAAGAGTGTGACATCCCTTGAACTAGCAATATTACCAGCACGAAGCAAGTCGCCTAAACCGATAACATAAACTAAAGATGAATCCTTAACTAGATTGATTACTTCGTTACCAATTGATGGCAGCACGATTTTAACTACTTGTGGAATAATAATTTTTCTTAATGTTTGCCAATAATTAAGACCTAGAACTTTAGCTCCTTCAAATTGTCCCTTGCTGACGGTGCTGAAGCCACCACGGAATATTTCGGCGAAGTAGGCTGTATAGTTGAGAATGAAGGCGAATAATGCGGCATCATATCTTTCGAAAACGATATGAACGAATGGCATGTTTGGTAGGCCGTAGAAAACAAAAATTAATTGTAGTAACAAAGGTGTTCCACGCATAACCCAGATATAGAAAGAAACCAACCAACTCAGTGGCTTGAATTTCGAACTACGTCCAAGTGAAACAAGAACTCCTAGTGGCAATGAACAGATCAATGTCCAAAAGAAAACTTTTAAAGTCATGGCTGTACCGCTTAAAAGCGATGGTAAAATTTCAAAAATATAATTCATCATAATCTTTTTCCCCTTTAACTAAAGACACAAAAAAACGTCCTTCAGCAAATTTGCTAAAGGACGTTTTTAACGTGGTTCCACCTTAATTTGTTAATACCTCACGATATTAACCTCAAGAAGTTATTGTCACTAAATAAGGGTTATCCCAAATAAAAAACCCTCTCGATCCAAAAGGACCAAGAGGGCGAATATTCGCGGTACCACCTCTGATTTCTAATATCTCACAATATTAGACTCATGAAGTTACAATAACTTCAGCTGTAACGGTGCTACCGAAATGACCTACTTGTTTCAGTCATTCAACTTACAGATGTGTTTCGCTGAGGATTAGGTTAACTTCACATCATCGTTAACTTTCTGGACTAATTAACTCAGTTACTCTTCTGTCGTCGTTTTTAGATTTGTTTTTAAAATGTTGCAATTATCGTACGACGTAGAAAAAAGATTGTCAAGTCTTTAATGTTGAATATTATTTTGTTAAACGTAAAGATGCCCGTCGGCAGTAGAAAATCTGTGGGCCACTGGAACGTGGTGGACACCACTTAGGGCCCACAGATTTTCTACTGTCGACTATATTCTGTTTCTATTTGGTTTTAGTCAGGAATACAGTGGTTGAAGATATTCTTGTTATAAGGAATGGAAGACTCACACTATTGGATTTGGTGCCGACAAGATCGTACATCAACTACTGAAAAGTTATTCTTCAAATTGACTTATACTATTTTTTATCATATATTATTAATTGAACGATATTATACGTCGTATAATATAACGGAAATGAGGAGATAATATGGCAATTCAAGTTTCAACTGAGATACTTGAGGGTTCTGTTTTAGCTCTGCTTACAAGTGAAGATTATTATGGGTATGCACTTACTAGGAAAATCCAGATGGTATTTCCTATTTCTGAATCAACTATGTATCCAATTTTACGTAGATTGAAAAAGGAAGGCTGGTTGAGTACCTACGATGAGGCTTACGAAGGTAGAAATCGTCGATACTATAAGATTACTGATTTGGGTAGAGAACAATTAGAACGTATTAGAAGTAATTGGCAAGAATTAAAGACAGCGACTGATACTATTTTGGAGGGGAATAATGAGTAGCAAAACAATCGATTCATACATTGATGAATTTAAAATATATCTGCATCAATTGAGTGAAGATGAACAACAAGATGTGATTGAATTCTATCGAGAATATATAATCGATGCAAAATTGAACACATCTGATGCGATAATCAATGAACTGGGGACACCAAAGAACTTGGCTCGTAAAGTATTAGCGGACTATTCGATTAAAATGTCTGAACAAAATTATCAGAATGTCGATAATGGACATATTTCGAATAATGATCGTTTTAAGAGAAATTTAACGATGATTGGTTTGGTCTTATTAGCACTGATGGCCTCTCCGATTGCTTTGCCAATTGCATTCATCGTAATTTTGATGTTGGCATTAGTGATTGGTTTAGGAGCGTTGTTTATTTTCCTATTCCTCTTTTTGGTCGCTGTTTCAGTGGTCTGTGGTATTGGGGCTATTTTCATAGGGTTCTCAGTTATTTTGCAATCATTTGCCACGACTATTTTTTATGTAGGTGCAGGATTGTTGATTTTAGGTGTCGACTTCTTCTTGATTCCTATCACAATTGCTTTATTCAAGTGGTTCTTTAGCGTAGTTGTCATTTTCTTCCGTTGGTTAGGTAAGAAGTTACTTCACGGTAGAAAGACTCCAATGAAGGGGGAAAAAGAGAATGCGTAAGTATTTTGTGACTGGATTTTACTTATTAATAATTGGTGGTCTACTGCTGCTGGGTGGCTTCATCATGGGTGGCAACAAGTCGGTAGTTTGGAATCATGGTTTTAAGGTCGTTGAAAAAATTGATGAGACTTATCCTTTAGATAATTTCAAGAATGTTTATATCGAAGGTAGAAACGCCAATGTCGTGATTCGTTTAGGTGACCGTTATAAGATTCGTATCGATGGCGAAAAGAGTTCAGTACCTAGTTATAAAATCAAAAATGATACTTTAACGGTTACAGGCCAAGAGAGAAAAGGTCATGTTGGAGTAGATATGTTGGATGAGAATAACGTAACGATAACGATCCCTATGAATAAGTCATTGGATAATGTTAACGTTCGCCTAGCGGATGGATACATTAGAATGAACGATGTAACGATAAATAACTTAGTTAAATCCGCTAAAGACTTGGATTATGACTCTAATGTTTACTTGAATGACGCAACGATAAATAATATTGAAAAAATGAATTTATACGATGCTACTTTAACAATGAAAAATAGTAAAATTTCTAACGCTAATCTGGTTGCGAGTGCTTATTCAGGAATTGAAGCTAATAATTCAACTATCTTGAAGTCTAGTTTTAATTTGGATGAATCTAAGATGAACATCAAACAATCTAATATAGATACTTTAAAATCACTAGCTAATCACAGTAAAATTAATATTTCCAAGACAACTTTGATGAATCATAACGAATTCAGAATGTTTGGTTCTGGTCATTTCGTTGGTTCCGCAATTAGTGTTGAGGGAATGGATCTAACTACTGAGAATGGTTATGTTCGATATTTTGATAAGAAGTCTGGCAACGCCTATCAAAATAAGGTTGATGCCAATAATTTGTTAATGGTCAAGACTACTAAGGCACCAATTACGATAAAGTAAATTAGTTTAGATAATATATCTTTGTTATAATGGCGTTATCTAATGTGAGGGATGTTAATGAATAACGCTAATTACAATCGAATATCTGCTTTTGAGGTCAGACGTGAAGCACATCGTGCTTTTAGGAAGGATATTAAGGGAAATGTGGCGCTTAATATCGTTCCGATTCTGTTGAGGTTTCTAGCAGTGTATTTTGGAATGAAAATTTATACAACTTGGATGGCTAATATAAATGTCAATTTAGCTGATCCAGAACAGGCTAGCCGTCGTCTGTCAGAGATTTCAATGAGTATGGCAAATGATCCGGGTTCAGCATCACAGTACATGTTGAGTTTAACTCCACAAAGTAACGTTGCAGTTTATGCTTTCTTTTTCTTTTTCGTGATGGTTTGTGCCGGTGTTTCTTATGCTTTGATCGATAAGTTAAGAAATCCTGATTATCAAATCAACGCTATCAAGGATAGTTTACAAGCTTTTAGTGGTAAATATTTCTTCCCACTGCTTTTCATAACGGCGTTATTAGGACTGTTCTTGGAAGCTGGCTTCATGCTTTATATTCTTCCGGGAATTTGGTTCTTAGTGATTTTCTCGCAGTCATTCTTGGTTTTCAAAGATGATCAAGCTGACCAAGGAAGATGGTCGTTACGCATGGCATTTGCCAGTTTCAGTCGCAGTACTATCGTGATGCGAGGCTACAAGTGGACTTACTTCTCAATTATTTTTGAATTTTTCTTCTGGGAAATTCTTAATGCGATGACACACGAACTGTTATCCGTTTGGTTACAACCATATGAACAGCTAGTTATGGCTGTTTTCTATAAAAAGATCGATGAGAATAATCGACTAACACAAAAGAAATAACAAAAAGCAGCTAATTCAATTGAATTAGCTGCTTTTTAGATTCTATTAACGTAATTCTACGAAAATGTAGTCGATGGCTTTAGCACCGATAGTCAATTTCGAGCCGTCTTCTTTTTCAACAACGAGTGAATTATCGAATTTTTCATGTTTAAGAACGGTAATTGTATCATCGATTTCAAGAGTTAAACTGCCGAAATACTGTAAAAAGTCATAATTATCAGAAACTCTGACAATTTGAACCTTAGTATTATCGGGAATCATGCTTAACAATTTATCGTCAGCATCAGTTTCACCTTGACCATTGCCAGGAATAATCCCACCATGTGGACAACGTTGGGGATGACCCAAGAAATCATTTAGGTGTTCGACCAAATCATCATCTGAAGAATGTTCCAATGCATCAGCGTTATGATGGACGTTATCAACAGGATACTTTAAACATTTGTTCAAAAATACTTCCCAGAGACGGTGCGTCTTAACTAACTTTTCGGAAACCTTATTTCCCTTAGGAGTTAAGACAATCTTATTGTAAGGGCTATGTGTTAAATAGCCTTCACTTGATAAAGCATTCAACATTTCGGTAACTGATGGAGCGGAGACGTTCATGATCTCAGAAATACGTTTATTCGTAATTTTAGTGAAATCATAATTTAATTCGTATATAGTTTTTAAATAATTTTCTTTGTTAGGTGACAATTTTTCAACCTTTCGTTTAGCCTAATAATTTTATTAGCCATTCTATTATAGCGCATATCATTCAACTTTGATAACTCTTAATGTTAAAATATTGTTGTTATTGGAAGGGAGGGACAAATATGAGTCAACCAAAGAAGCGTTTTGATTGGTTTGGTTTTATTATTGGCTTGCTTTCGTTGTATGCAGGCTATTTAGTAACATGGTATCCATTGAGAAGTTTATCAACCATTGCCGTATTATTCGGATTTTTCGCCATTTTACGTGGAGTCTATCAATTATGGTTCGGTTCACAAATGACTAAATATTTAGGTGTTAGAAGTGGATGGACGATTTTTGGAGCAATTGTTGATATTATTATCGGTATTATTTTTATTGCCCATGTTCAAGTTGGAGTCGTAGCAATTGTTTACATGTTTGCCATTTGGTTCTTGCTAGATGCAATTTTGCAAATAATGACATCACGTTTTTACCATTTCTTCGGTAGAAAATATTACATCTTTATTGTGATCTTAGCGTTCTTGAACCTATTGTTTGCGGTAATTCTATTGTTTAATCCAGTACTAGCTGGAGGATTTATCGTCTTCATGTTGGCATTCTTCTTCTTTGCCACAGGTATCGCAGAAATTATTGAAGCATTTTAGTTAAAAACATTTTCTACATGAGCTAAATTTGATAAAATGTAGGAGATGAATGCCGTCTTAGCTCAGATAGGTAGAGCATCACCATGGTAAGGTGGGGGTCGTCGGTTCAAATCCGATAGACGGCTTTTTAAGAACATCGATTAGTAAAATTTATAGCATCTAAATGTTGATATAACAACGTTTAGGTGCTTTTTATTTATTTGAAAGTATCAAAATATTTTGCATGAATTTTGCACGGAGGACAGTTTTGAAATGATTAGAAAAGATGTTGTGCAAACTAAATCGCTGTAACCCTTGGGAATTGCGGATTTTGCACGCACGGCTGTGGGGGTCAAAAAAATACCCACTTAATCAAAGAGGGTACGGGCCAATAATGATGAACTCTGTACAAAACTTTAGATTTCCGAATTCGATCTTTGTATAAAATCCAAGAATCTTCTACGGATGGATATATGATTACATTTCAATTCCTATTTACTATTTACCAGTTGCTATTTTAAAGGCAGACAAAAAATAGAACAGAACATTAGTCTGGAACAACAAGCCCAATTGGTCTCAGCCGTGAAATGTTACTTGGTGATTTATCGGTTCTTAAAAAGGTTTAGTTAAAACACATATTAATAAAATAGGTGTAATTCACTATCTTTCAATTTGTCTCAATTTAAACTATCTCTCCATATAAAATAATTAGCGGAAAGAATCTAAATACAACATCTATACTATCTTTTACTGTTATTATGAATTCAGTAGATACAATGTATATTATTTTGATAAATGGTAATATTATAAAATGAATTTATAAGAACCTTTAGGGGGTCGTAAAATGTATCAAATTTTAACTGATTCAGAATGTGATTTGCCAGCAAAATTTTTAGAAGAAAACAATGTTAAGGCAATTTATTTTCACACAGAAATCGACGGGCAGGAACTCGTGAATGATTTCGGAAAGAGCTATCCATTAGATAAATTTTACGAACAGATCAAGGCGGGGACTTTACCATCTACAACTCAGGTTAACGTGGGTGAGTATTTGGAATTCTTTAAGAAATACGTTGAAAAGGGAACACCAATCGTCTATGTTGGATTTTCAGGCGGTTTAAGTGGTTCTATGTCCAGTGCTCGTCAAGCTAGGGAAATCCTATTGGAAGACTTCCCTGAAGCTGATATTCGTATTGTCGATACACTGGCTGCTAGTGGTGGTGAAGGTCGTTTGGTCCTCGAAGCCATCAGGTTACAAAAAAGTGGTGCCAGTTTAGATGATTTAGTTGCCTGGTTTGATCAAAATAAGCTTCGTCTACAACAATGGTTTACAGTAGATAACTTGTCGTATTTATATCACGGTGGTCGAATTTCTAGGGCTTCCGCAACATTAGGTACATTGTTGAAAGTAAAACCTCTGCTAGATGTTGATCCCAACGGAAAGTTACGTTTTGTCTCTAAGATCAGAACACGTAAGAGATCATTAATAACTTTGGCTGAGAAAGTAGTTGCGGCGATGGAAAATGATCCTAAGCAACCAATTATTATTACTACTAGTGGCGATTGGGATGCAGCGGAAACTGTTAAAAAGCATATTGCTGAAAAGATTTCCGACGCTGATATTCAGATTAATCCTATTGGCATGACGATTTCTAGTCATACCGGTTTCGGTTGTGTGGCCGTCTTTGTATTAGGGACAGAAGACAGAAAATAAGTACATTTATAAAAGTTCTAACTAAATAAAAGTATTGATAAAATCAGTTGCGCCATTTTTTTGAAATCGATAATGTTAAGTTATCAAAAACATTGGAGAAAAGCGCATGTCACTTTTATATACATTATTTCTGATTTTATATCCATTAGTATTGATTTGCTTAATTGATCGTCATTTTCACGTTATGGATATGAAGACACAGAAATTCGACTTAGATTTAAATCTGATCATCAGTAAAAGCTATGTTTATACAGTTGTTTATCTTGTCATTATTATTCCAATAATTTTTGTCTATTTCTATTTTTCCCTAGGCCTGATGAAGGATATGTGGAGTACAGTTTTGATCGTGTTAAAAGGAGTCGACGTGTTGTTGACAGGGTTGATTTTAATTTTCTGTGGTTCACAATTGTTGATCTTTAATCGAAGTATAAAAAAACTGATCTAGTCGGTTCTATCCAGAGCTTCCAAATATACTTGACCCCAGTTATCCATAGCTTTGATGATCGGCACCAGTGACTGTCCTAAGTCAGTTAAGTGGTAACTGGTTTTGATTGGGACAAATGATGTGTCGATTTCTTTTTTGATAATGTGATCATCTTCTAATTGAGCTAGTTGTAGGGATAACATACGTCTTGTACAACCGGGCAAAGTTTTGAGAATCTCACCGTAACGCATCTCTTTTTCCATCAAACGACAGAGAATAATAGATTTCCATTTACCATCAAGAATCTTGAGGGTACTGTCTAAAGGACAGCGCTCACCGTGTCTAGTGCTCATGTCAGCTGCAATCATAATGAACCTCCAGTGGTTGAATTCAGCTGAATTGTATCATCAGAAAAGATGAGAACCTAATAATTTGAAAGTGCAATATGGGAATTTTTTGATACCTAGTATCATTAAATTCTCGTATTGTGCTTTTTTATTTCTGGATTTATATTGTTATAAAATTTGGAAAGAAGTATTGATCATGAAGCAGAATAATACTTATAAAATTAAGGATATCTTGTTGGTGATTGGCTTATTCTTGGTGGTTTTTGTTATCGGTGCCGATTCGTTTATTATTTCGCCATTGTTACCAGCAATTGAGAAGGATTATGTAATTACAACCGCACAAGCAGCCTTATCGGTAACCATTTATGCCTTGTGTTACGCCGTTGGCAGTCCTTTCTTCGGACCTTTGGGAGATAGATTCAATAAAAGAAAACTTTTAATAGTGGGGTTGTTGGTATTTCTAGTAGGTAGTCTTGTCTGTGCCCAGGCTACTAACATCGTAGTATTTTATATCGGCAGAGCTGTAGCAGGAATTGGTGCCGCCGTGACAATGCCTAATATCTGGGCTACGGTCGGCGGCTATTTTACCGATAAAAAATTAAATACTGTAATGGGAATTACTATGTCAGCTTTATCTTTGTCAATTGCGGTTGGTGTGCCTATGGGAACTTTGTTATCACAATTATCTAATTGGCATATGGCCTTTTGGGGTTCAATCTTGTTAACTTTGTTAGCTTTTGTCGTTTTGTTATTAGTTGTTCCCAATTTAACGGGCAATCAGAAAGAACTAAAATATTTAGCTAGTTTTCAAACTTTGATCAAGTCGAAAAAAGCTCTATTGTCTCTATCAGTTAATCTAGTTTGGATGTTTGGATTTTATTTGATCTACACTTTTTTAGGAACATTCTTAAATCAGAATTTTCATTTCAATACTGCTCAAACCGGTAATATCTTTATTGCTTATGGTTTAAGTAATTTCATTGCCAGTTTTTGTGGTGGTCAGTTGCTATCTAAAATAGGAGCCATGAAGGATGTCATTCTCAATGGTTTCTTATCAATTATTTTCATTCTTGGCTTGGTGATTTCTCAAAACCATTTATGGGGAATAATAATTTTTCTTATATTATTGGCACTGGCACAAGGACTAGGTGTAACAGCCTTGACGACGTACATTGTTGGTGTTGTTCCAGACAAACGTTCAACGGTAATGTCATTTAACAGTTCATTTCTCTACTTAGGGCTGACATTTGGTTCATTAATTGGAGCAATTTTATATTCCAAAGTAGGTTTTACGGGATTAGGGATTATCTCTGCCATGGCGTTGGGAGTCGCAATTTATCAAACCATGAGACTAAAAAGGTAATAAATTCTCATTAAATAAATCGCTATTTGACAATAAAAAACAGTAGCGTAATAATCGATATAAATAAAATTATTACCAGGTTTATTAGATAATAATAATTATTCTAAATTCAATGAGGGAGATTTAGTTAATTATGTTAATGAGAAAAGGGAAAAAATGGGCTTTGTCGTGTGTGGCTATAAGTGCGGTAGTGCTAACAGGGATGAGTGCTACAACTGTCAATGCTGATGAAACTGACAGTGCAACGGCAACAACTCAAAGTACTGGTAATCAAGATCAAAACCAAGCAAATGATAATAATGCATAAGCTGATAAGGGAACAGCTACACAAGCTGCAGTGCAAAGTCAAAGTCAAAGTGCTACAAATGCAACACAAAATGTTTCTACTCAAGATTCAAATGCAAATCAAACACCAGTTGCTACTAGTGGAGTAGCTACACAAGCTGTTAATAATGATGTTCGAGATGGTGGACATGTTTCTGATGATTTCCCAGACGTTTCCAATAATATGCTAGGTTATGCGTCAAAATTCCATATCTTTGCTAATGAAGCTACTTTAAACACACATACCAATGGTAACGTCGCTGTTGGAACATTAAATGGTAAAGTTAATTTTGGTACTAGTGTACACGAAGGCTTAGTTAGCGAGGATATTTCATATATTCAAAATGTTAATGATTTAGCAAATAGTTCATTCGTTAGTAAAACCGATGGTAGGGTAAATAAGATTATATTTGGTGCTAATAACGATGTTAATGTCACTGACAGTACTCGTACTAACGTTAATGGAATAAATATTGATCATCTAACTAAGGATGAAACTTATCAGGACAAAAATGGAAATCAGTACATCAATTTTGAAGAATATTTTAAAGAATTAGAATCTCAATCAGTTAAGTTATCAGAAATGGATCCAGCCGTAAGCATTAAAAATAGTGATTTTCCAGATTTTAATACAAGGGTTATTAGTTTGGAAAAATATGAACCTGACGAGAATAATAGAATCGTTATCAATTTGGATCCCGATGTTTTGACATCAGGAACACCAATAATGATTGTTGGTTTGTCAGGCGATGCGGGTGGAACTAATGTTGTTATGAACGTTGATACCAAAGGACAAAATCCGTATACTGTTACTTCACAAGTGAAGTTATTCTTCAACGATGGAAAACATTATGATGATGATAATTATTATGGTGATGAACGCCCTAATAAGGAAACTGAATATTTTGACGATAATCATTTATTGTGGAATTTCTATGATAGTACAGCTGAAGATAAACAATTTGCGGGTGATTTGAATATTGACCGTCCTTTCCAAGGGAGCGTATTGGCACCAAAAGCCAACACAACCGTTAATGCTAACTTAGATGGTAATATTGTTTCGGATAAGGTCACAATTAAGGCCGAATCGCATAGATGGGATCTTCAAGATCATTCAGAAATTGAAACCGAATATGAAAGACCTATGATTCTTCCTGGTTTGGTAGATTCTCTTCCTGGTGAAGATGATAATGATGGTTCAAATATCGATAAACCTGATGAAGAGGAAGAAATGGAGATCGATGAGGACGGTAATTGGACTGAGAAACCTGATGAAAACAATAACAATGAGGGTAATGAAGGAAACACAACAGATCCCGAAAATCCAGAAGAGCCAAATGGTGGTAATGAAGGAAATACTACGGATCCCGAAAACCCAGAAGAACCAAATGAAGGTAATGAAGGAAACACTGTAGATCCTGAAGAACCTAATGAAAATAACAACGAAGATAACGACGATAAGGAACCTGACACTGACAAGCCTGGTGAAGAGGATAACGGTGGCAACACGACATCCCCAGAAACTCCAGATACTGACAAAGAAGAAGATTCTGATTCTGAAGAAGCAACAACTGATGAAGATAACAATCAAAATCTAATCACTAATGGTGGTTCTGAGAGCAATCAATCTGAAAACAATGCTGAAGAAGGTTTACTACCAAATACTGAAGGCAACAAGGGTGAATCAGAAACACCTGCTGCTGGTACAACTGACGAAGCTGGAACATTGCCACAGACTGGTGAGGCAACAAGCATCTTTGCAACAATTGCAGGAGTTATTTTAATTATTTTTGGTTCTTTCTTAAAGACGACCAAGACTAAAAAAGATTAGTGCATAATAACTATGTTTATCTATGATATTGCAGCATAAATGCGGAACAAAAGTACATCATCTTCCGCTTAATTCAAATAAGGACGGTAACTCAAAATAGAGTTATCGTCCTTATTTTTTGAATATTAATACTCGGAAGCTGAACGTGTTTTGTTCCGCTCTTTTTTTGACCTTGTGTGACCGATGAGTAAATAGTTAATACCAGGAATGAAACTAATCAGCCAAATAATTACAGTGGTGATGATAATCACAACAATGTAACGTAAGAAAGTTGCAGGGATGCCACGGAGATCAATATTTTTGAAAAACCATGGTTCAACGAAAAAGATAACTAAATAATGTAATAAATAAATTCCAAAGACTAGTGGTGACAAAGCTTCGAAAAATCTAATTGTTCCTCTTGAGCGGATGCTGCTGCCCCACTTTTGCAAGAGAATGAAGGCAGCAATCGACATGATAGGGATGAATAAAGATGTCACATAGTAACTATTGTTAGTGTCAAAGGTTTTAGGCACAGATTCAGAAAAGAAATTACCGAAAGTTCCAATTCCGATGAACAAAGTCAGAAGAGCAAAACTACTGATATTTCTAAAATCCATTTGGCTCAACAGATATCCCAAAATGAAGTAACCAGTAAAACCACCAATCAGTAAAAAGTTAGAAACTGGTGAAAGCTGAAAAACATGTTTCATATCTTTAGACATCATGACGTTGACAGATGGTATCAATGAACAAGTCACCAACCAAACACTGGTAACGTAGAATAACATTTTGAGATTAGCATTATCGACAAAGGTTTTAATGATTGGAGCCAAAATATAAATTCCAATCAAAGGGTACATAAACCAGAGGACTGGTATAGTTGGTTTGCCAAGAATAAATTTCAGTCTTCCCCAGACATCCTTAGTCGACAACAAATTGGAAGTTAAATTAATAACTGTGGGTAAAATAATTGACCAAAGGATAAATGGAATAACAACTCGAGGTATTCTTTTTTGCCAAGTGTACTTTAACGATAAAGTCTTTTGACTGTTGAGAATTAAAGTGCCAGAAATCATGAAAAAAATAGGGACACTGATATGGGCAAAATAATTAAGCATTTTAACGATTTGCCAATCAGTTGTTCCAATATGTTTAGTAGTGTCAATCGTTGATACATGGATGAAAATAACTAAAAGAATGGCGATGACACGAATAAAATCTAAATAAAAAATCCGTTGCTTTTTATTCATGAGCAAAACTCCCCTAGGTAACTCTCTTCATAATAATGTAAAACGCCCCTAAAATGAAGTATTACCGTATGATATAATGGCAAAGTAAAATTATTGATTGGAAGATATTAATTATGCGTGTAGGAGAATCCCCAAGTACAGATTTTGTCAGATATATAATTTGGATAGTATTTTCTGTTGTTACCTTAATGTTTAAAAACGCAGCCGCAACCCAAAAGGGATTGAATATACCGATTACGGTAATATTCTTCCTAATTGGACTTTTTACTTTGTTTTTAATGATTAGAAAATATGTCCGTGAAGAGAATTCATTTTCAGATACAGCAGAGGGCTTTGCCTATTCACTAGTTTCAAACATTGGTTTAGTTAGTTTGATGATCGTGATGGTTTGCTTGTTAAGAATCATGGTTAGTTATTTACAAGTAACCGGAAAATTACCAAGTTTCCAAAACGATGATATAGCTAGTTCTGATCAAAAAGTATTTGTGTTCAATATGATTGCTAACGTCTTTATTGTTGCAATTCAACAACAGTTAGTACAAACAGGCTTTTTCTTTAATTATTTCTTCAGAGAAAGCTCAGCATATAGCGCCGTAATGGGAATTATTTTTAGTGGAATTATAGCCGGATTAATTAGTTTACCAGGGTCAATCTTACAATTCTTAATGATGATGGCTCTAGGTTGGTGTTACGCTTTGACATACCTGTATACCAAAGATGAAAAAATGGCAATATTCGTTGCCATGGTAAGTGCCGCAGTCGGTACGATAATAATATAGAGAGAGCGAAGCAGGGGCGGTTAGCTCCCGAGGATCAAGTCAACTATCTCAGTCGACAGCGAAGCGTCGGCAGAGATAGTTGACTTGACCGGAAGGAGTTGCCCCTGCGTAGCTCGTTTCCACTATTCAGCAAAGAACAATGGTTAATAAAATAAGAACGAAAAAAAGTCGACCAACAATAAATTGGCCGACTTTTTGTTAGGAAAAATTTAGTTAACAGAAATCAATTTTTGAGGTTCCTTTTGTAACAAAGGAGAAACCTCACTGTCAACGCAAAGCGTCAAACTATGCATAGCACGAGTACAGATAGTATATAGAACATCGGTACTACGAAGATCCGGATAATTTTTAGCAGAGATATCATGACCAATAACAGCGTCGAATTCCAATCCCTTAGCTAAATAAATCGGTAAAATCAGAATTCCCTTAGGAATAGAACGGAAGTCAGCATCTACCAGTGTGACGATTGATTCATCACTAAAGTGAGTATAGATTTGTTCCGCTTGAGCCTGATTACGGGCCAAGATAGCGACTGTATCATATTTTTTATTCAAATCTTTAGCAGTTTCTTTCAAACCTTGATAGTAGTTATCATCCTTGAAAACTTTAATAATTGGATCTTCACCTTGACGGGAGAAAGCTTTGACCTCATCGCCATTAGGCAATAATTTTTTAGCAAAATTAGTGATCTCAGCAGTTGAGCGATAACTCTGATTCAAAGTAATAGTAGTAATACGTTTCTTTTTAAACAATTCGTTAACTTCAGTAACTAAATCATTTTTACGATAAGAACTAGTTAAAACATCCTGTGAACGATCACCTAACAGAGTCATCTTCGCATTAGGGAAAGCGTGGGAAATATATTTTAGCTGGGCCATCGTGTAATCCTGAACTTCATCAATGAAAATATGTTGGATAGCGTGATTGACACCACCATCAGTAACGAAGTCACGTAGATAAAGGACGGCAACAGAGTCACTCAAATTCAATTTATGAGTTTCAATTTGATGGTCGATAGATTCGATCATAGTCTGCCAAATGCTATCGGAAACGAGTGTTTGTTGCATCTGATTTAACAAGAAAAGATACTCTTTATATGGGTTGAAGAAATAGTTGTTGATCAAAGCGTTATAAATCGGTGCATAGCGTTCACGTAGGAATTCTTCGGCAATGATTTCACGCTGGTTGGAAGACTCTTCTATGTTGTGATCGGTAATGATCTGTTGGAAATCTTCATCAGATAAGTTGTCGATTTCATCTTGAACCCAATCCTCGTTACGGTCCTCATGAATTCGTCTTTGTAGACGTTTGATTAAAGCATTTTTAGTTTGTAGGAAACGGTCAGGAATATGATAGGCCGGATTAGTAGCTTGATAAATTTCAGCAATCTCATCACCTGTGAAAAATGGCTTACCTTCAAAAATAATATCTTCGAAATATGGTGTGTGCTCGGGATGGTCGTTTTCAAGTTGTCCCAAATGTTCTAAGAAATCGCCGCTTTCTTTGTATAAACGCATCTTAATAGTTGCTTCTGGCAGATTGCGTTCATCTTTTTCGTAACGTTCGAAGAGTGTTTCTACTTGAACGCCACTTAAACGTAGAGAAATGAATTCATTAAGGGTAACTTGGCGCATATTTCTTTCACCTAAACTAGGTAGAACTTCAGAAATATAATTACTAAATAATTTATTAGGTGAGAATAAAACAATATTGTCGGCATTCATTGTTGAACGGCTGTGATAAAGCAAGTAAGCTACACGTTGCAAAATAGCAGATGTCTTACCAGATCCAGCGACACCTTGAACTAAGAGAACATCAGAACGGACGTCACGGATAATGACATTTTGTTCATGTTGAATGGTTGCGACGATACTTTTGAGATATTCATCACTGTATTCACTCAAGACAGATTGTAAAATTTCATCACCGACAGTTTCGTTGGTATCAAACATATTACGAATCTTATTGTGGACAATTTGGAATTGACGTTTCTTTTTCAATTCAACTTCAGCGGTCCCGTTAGGAGTAGGGTAGGTAACATTTCCTAAAGTCCCGTTGTAGTAAATACCAGAAACAGGAGCTCGCCAATCGTAAATTAAGAATTCTCCGTCATCATCTTGAAGCGTTGAAGTACCGATGTAGAGGGTATCTTCTTCACCATCTTCGACAATATCGATACGGCCAAAGTAAGGGGAGCCTTGGAGATTTTGTAATTTGAGTCTATTAGAATTTAAGATGTTTTCATTTTCAACAGCCAAAGCAACCAATTGTTTCTGTTGTTGAACAGAAGCGTTAGTTTCCATTTGGTCATCGACTTCAGTCGTATTAACTTTGGTATTTTCACCGTAGTTTCGTTCGATACGACTAGTTTCTTTATGTGCCTGTTCAATACTGGCATCGACACGTTCAATTCGTTGGTCGATTTTTTCAGCGACTTGATTGACACGTGTTTGTTCTTCGTCTTTAGATTGATTAATCGTCATTAAAATCCCTCTCGTTGACAATTTGTCGTTTTTTAATTATGCTAATAGCAATTAGAGTACATTAAAGCATAAGCATTTTTGAGTACTAATTCAAGTAGTTGAATCTAGAGAATAACTTCACGGCTGAAAAAGTTATCAACCTTGTTTTAGGAAATGGGTATGGTTAGTTACCTTATAACTTCAAGTGGTAGAATAATATTCTACAAAACAGGTGGCACCACGTTAAAGCGTCCTATTATTTTGATATAATAGGACGCTTTTTTTATGGAGAGTCATTATACCACCTCAGAAATGTTTTTGCATTAATGAAGCCAGGAGGAGAAGTATGAAAACAAATACTATTTTGACAGGGGATCGTCCCACAGGAAAATTACATATTGGACATTATTTAGGTTCATTGAAGAATCGTGTTAAGTTACAAAATGAAGGCAAGTACAAGATGTTCATCATGATTGCTGACATGCAAGCTTTTACTGATAACGCTAGAAATCCTGAAAAAGTTCGTAATAGTTTGATTCAAGTAGCTCTAGATTACCTTTCTGTAGGAATTGATCCAGCTAAGACTAACATCTTAGTTCAATCACAAATCCCTGCATTGAATGAATTGACAATGTACTATCTTGATCTTGTTTCCGTATCTCGTTTGGAAAGAAACCCAACAGTTAAGACAGAAATTAAGCAAAAGAGTTTCGGCCAAAGTATTCCTGCTGGATTCTTAACTTATCCAGTTAGTCAAACAGCTGATATCACAGCTTTTAAGGCCGACACAGTACCAGTTGGTGACGATCAAGAACCAATGATGGAACAAGCTCGTGAAATCGTTCGTACATTCAATAATACTTACAATGTGGATACATTGGTTGAGCCAGAAGGCTACTTCCCACCTAAGGGTCAAGGTAGATTACCTGGTATTGATGGTAACGCTAAGATGAGTAAATCACTTGGTAACTGCATTTATCTATCAGATCCAGCTGATGAAGTAACTAAGAAAGTTATGTCAATGTACACTGACCCAGATCACGTTCACGTTGAAGATCCAGGTAAAATTGAAGGTAATACAGTCTTCACATACTTAGACGCCTTTGGTACAGATAAAGAAAAGATTGCTGAATTAAAGGAACAATATCAAGCTGGTGGTTTAGGTGATGTTAAGGTTAAACGTTATTTGAACGATGTTTTACAAGAAATCCTAGAACCAATCCGTAATCGTCGTGCTGAATATGAAAAAGATATCCCTGGCGTTTACGATATTCTTAAAAAAGGTAGCGACAACGCTAACATCGTTGCTAACCAAACTTTATCAGAAGTTAGAAAAGCAATTGGTGTTAACTATTTCGATTAATTTCTGAAAAATAAAAACGTTTTTACAGAAAAATGCTATGCTTAACTCTTGATTTTATCAAGAGTCGGGTGTAGCATATTTTTTGTTCTAAAAAAATTAAAGTTTTTTTTGAGAAAAATGAGGTGATTTTATGGATGACTATAATTTGATTGGTTTTGTGATGCGATACACCATGGTCAGAAAACGAATTGCAGCCAGCTATTTGAAGAAAGAAGATTTAAATGCTTTTGAGAGTATCTTGCTAGCCATTGTCTATAAAAGACGTGAATGTACCCAAGATAAAATCGGTGAGATCACCTTATTTGACGGAGCTAGTATTGCTCGTTCTCTAAAAAAACTTGAGGATCGCGGATTTGTATCCCGGCAAGCTGATCCTAATAATCGTCGTAAGAAGATTGTTAGTATTACTGATGCAGGCTCAGAACTTTATGGTAAAGTTCGCAAAGCTTTCAGCGAGAGTAATGAAACAATCTTTAAAGGCATAACTTCTGAGGAACAAACAGAATTAGAGAATATTTTGATGAAGGTTTATAAGAATCTCGATAGTGTCAAAATACCATCTAAATAAAAAAGAGAAGAGGAATTTGTTATTATGGCGAATAATGATAAAGCAATTGTGGATGCACATGGGAAGCCCTTCAACCGTAACCTTTTGGTTTTAGTGCTTCTTGTTGGTACATTCTGTACGGTTTTAAACGGTACAATTTTGACCACCGCCTTTCCAACCTTGATGAAGGAATTTAGTGTTACTACTTCCGACGTTCAATGGTTAACAACTGGATTTTTGATGGTTAACGGAATTATGATTCCTGTTACTGCTTGGTTAAGTAACAATTTCAGTACAAAAATTTTGTATATTATCGCAATGTCGACTTTCTTAGTCGGTACAATTATGTGTTTTACAGCACCAAACTTCGGTACTATTTTGGCTGGACGTTTGATTCAGGCTGTCGGTGTTGGTATCACAATGCCACTTATGCAAGTGGTTATGTTATCAATTTTCCCAGCTAATCAACGTGGTGCTGCCATGGGTCTGGGTGGTTTAGTTATCGGACTTGCCCCAGCTATTGGACCTACACTTTCAGGTTTTATTATCGATAACTCTTCATGGAGACAACTTTTCGGAATGATCATTCCTATTGTCATCATCGTTTTGATTTTGGCATTCTTCTTCATGCGTCCAGTTATCAAGACACGTCGTACTAAATTAGACGTGCTTTCATTAATCGAATCAACACTTGGTTTTGGTGCCATTCTTTATGGCTTCTCGTCTGTTGGTGATGATGGTTGGGGTTCAATGAAAGTTATTGGCTCAATCGTTGTCGGTGTTATTTTCATTCTATTATTTGGTTATCGCCAATTACATATGGATACACCATTCTTGGAATTACGTGTTTTCACAGAAAAGAAATTCGCAATTGCGGCCGCTTTGTCATCAGTTACTAACATGGCCATGGTCGGAGTTGAAATGGTACTTCCATTGTATCTACAGATCGTCAAAGGCATGTCGGCATTCCATTCTGGATTAACATTATTACCAGGTGCTTTGATGATTGGTGTTATGAGTCCAATTACTGGTAATGCATTTGATAAGTATGGACCTAAGGATTTGGCACGTATGGGAATGTTCTTGTTAACAGCTGGTACAATTCCTTTCTTATTCTTAACAAAGAGTACGCCAGTTCTAGATATCGTTGTTCTATACATGATTCGTATGTTTGGTATTTCAATGGTCCTAATGCCTGTTACAACTGATGGTATGAACGCTTTACCATTCAACCTAATGAGTCATGGTACAGCCGTTAATAATACTGTTAGACAAGTTTTCAGTTCTATGGGTACAGCCATCTTAGTCAGTGTCTTGACTAACGTTACAAATAATTTGAAACCTGGAAAATCAATTCTTAAAGCCACACCATTGGCTTATCAAGATAAATTTTTCAATGCAACATTGAGTGGTTATCATGCAGCCTTTGGTGTTGCCATCGTCTTCTGTCTAATCGGTTTCTTGATTACATTTATGGTCAGAAACAGTGCTAAATCAAAGACAATTGATACTGATCAATTGAAGAAAACAGAATTGGCAGGTGAAAAATAATGATTCTAATTACAATTTTAATCTGCGCAGGACTAGCTTATTTCTTCGCTGTCTTTTTAAAGAATAAGAAAGTTGGATATGGATTATCATTCACATTCATCGCTCTATTCATTATCAGTTTGATACTATTGATTTCCAATGAGTATGGACATTTTGGAATGAAGCAAGTAACTAATGAAAAGACATATCAAATTCAATCAGTTCAAAAAGGATCTAATTTACTTTTAGAAAAGAAGTTAGGTACTAGTGGCAAAGAGAACGTGTACGTTTACCGCACACCAGAAACAGCTAAAGCTAAGAAACCACAAACAACCAAAGTGGATGTTAACGTTAAAAATGTAGTCAAGACTGGAAATTATTCAGCCGCCACATTAACTAAGAAAACAACACGTTGGGAATATAAGAACAATTTCTATTCATTCCTATTTGGAATTTCGGATAATAATAAAGAATTTGTTAAACAAACAAATACCTTCAAAGTTGGAAATGATTGGTTAGTATTGACAACAACACAGGCCAGCCAACTTCAAAAGAAAATGAAGAGTAAGACTTTCAAAGCACAGATGAAACAAGAAGGAGAGGCTTACGTAAAAGCTGCCGTAACCAAGGCAATGCAAGCAAATCCAACAATGACATCAGCTGAACAAAAGAAAGTCATGCAACAAGCTCAAAAAGAGTTCAAAGCAGAAGCACAAGCTAAGTTAATACAGGAAATCAAGAAATAAGAGAGCGAAGCAGGGGCGGTCAGCTCCCGAGGATTAAGACTACTTATCTCAGTCGGCAGCGAAGCGCCGGCAGAGATAAGTTGACTTAACCGGAAGGAGTTGCCCCTGAGTAGCTCATTTCAAATAAGAGAGCGAAGCAGGCCTGGGAATTTCTGAGGATTTGCCTAAGACCTGGAATTATCCGCCGAACTTGCGGATAATTTCAGATCTGTAGCAAACCACAGGAAATTGGCCTGCGTAGCTCGTTTCCACTATTCTGCATAGAACCATGGTTATCTAGAATAGAAACCAAGTTCATTAAACTAAAGAAACGAAAAAACAAAAAAGCGAGTAACTCACCCCTGGAAGTTACCCGCTATTTTTGTGTCCAAAATACAGACAAAAAAGCATGAAATCACTGCTCTACCTATACCGGAGACGAAACGTCTATCAAATCCGCGCCTAAATATTTAAGTAATATTAAATATGATGTTAAATTTATTACGAAAAAAATTATAGCTTTATAAATTAATAAATCCCAATTGGTTAATTAACGCCGGCAGTTAACCAGTCGTTATTTATAAGGAAGAGGTACAGACAAATGAGTAAAAGACTGAAAATTGCTTTTGTTTGTGGTTTAGCTTTATTGATGATGTCTCCACAAAGCGTTAAAGCCGATACAACCAATGCATCAAAAATTAATTCTCAAGCTATCGTTAATACTAAGACCGTTACTAATTTGTATACGAAAGATGGTCAACTGATTCAAAATAGGAAGTTGGGAGCCAACTCTTCTTGGATGACGGATCAGGTGTTGACATATCAAGGTCAAACTTATTATCGAGTAGCAACCAACGAATATTTGAGATCTAAAGATGTAGTAGTAAATTACGGATATGCAAAATCTGGAACAGTTGTGATTAAGAGTTGGGGTGGAGCTAGTTTTTCCCATAACGGAACTGGTTTTGAACGTAACGGTCAAGCTAATTTTGCTGCTGGTTCACTTTGGAAATACAATCGTATCGATAAAAGTAATGGATTGATTTATTACCAGATTGGTAATAACACGTGGGTCAATAGTGACGATGCCACTACAGCAACAATTTATCAAAATCCAAGTGGTTGGTTGCAGATTCAAAACACGCAGATTAAACCCGTAGGAACTGTAGGTTATGATCTTTATAACGGTGTCGAAGGTATCAAAGTTTGGATGGTTAGAAGATATTTTGGCTACTCCAATGTTCATACAATTTATGATAGTTCCGTTGCAGCCAGTGTCAGAAGTTTTCAAGCACGCAGAGGACTGTCGGCTACTGGAGCTGTTAACCTAGCTACATGGAAGAGTATGGGCTTCTCTGAAGCTTCTTGGTACAATATTGATTCCTATGTAGCACCATTGCAAACTAATCAAACCAGTACTAGATCTGAACACGTCGAAGCCATGATCAATGAAGCATACAAGTATTTAGGTCAGCCATGGATCTCGGGTGCTGCTAGTTCACCACAATATGGATTGGATTGTTCAGGGTTGGTAACACAAGCAATGTACGCTTCCGGAATCAATCCAACCCCAGTGTCAGCTATTCAACACGCTCAACCGGGTAATGAGTGGAATAGTCGCATGCTTTGGAGTGATGGTCGTATACCAAATGTTAGTTTTAATGATCGTCAAAGAGGAGATTTGATTTTCTATACAGATCCCTCAACTGGTCTGATTTGGCACGTAGGAATTTTATTGAACCGGGATACAATGATCGAATCATGGCCAGGTTCCGTACAAGTACACTCGATTTATTCGGGACGCGGGAACATCGCCGGTGTCAAACGTGTATTTGCTTAATTAAGATTATCAACTGGGATAGAATATGTTCAATTTTGAATCGTAGCAAATGTCAACTGATGTAGTGGAAGTATGCCCGTCGGTAGTAGAAAACCTGTGGGCCGCTGGAACGTGGTGGACACGGCTTGAGGCTAATAATTTTTCACTGCGTGAAAAATCATGGATCTCCAAGTTCGGTCTTGTACTAACCTTGCTTTGCAAGCTAAGAAATCTCACCACTGAGGGCCCACAGATTTTCTACTACCGACTATAATCCGGATTCTATGTATTATTTGTTAGGATTATAGTGTTAGAGTAGTTGTTAGTTTCATGTAGTCAGATAAAAAATAATAGATTTAGTACAAGAAAATAAAGACACTTATTTAGAACTCAAAATACGTAATTTTACGTATTTTGTAGGCTTCTAGATGAGTGTTGTTTTTGTCTTGAAGACTTAAGAATGGGAAATAATCCGGAGTAACAAGGGAATTGGTTCAGCAACGAAATTTACCTCAGTGATAATTGGTTCTTAAAAGGTTTGATTAAAATAGTTATAATTAACTATCTTTCATTTTTCTCGAACTAAACAATCGAAGTACTCTTTAGTCCGGAGCAAAAATTGGGAATGCGTTCAGCTATGAGATTATTGTTATCGGCTTTGACGATTACAATAAGGCCGACTTTTGAAATCCATTATTTTGCACAAAGTGTAAAATAATTAGTTCAAAATCGCGCCCATAGCGTTCCAACAGCATTCCCAATTTTTGTGGAGGACGGAAATCTAAATCTATTTATCAAAAATCAATTTAAGAAAATAATCATATTGCCTATCACTTTATTTATAAGCCGATTATTATGTATTATAGATAAGCATGTTGATAATGGTTAATAAGTTTATAGAAGAGGTGAGATGACTGTGGAAAAGGTTTTTGATGTACAGGATTTATCGTATCAGGTCGGGGATAAAGAGATTTTAAAGCATATCAGCGTTGGAGTTGAGAAGGGAAAGTATATTACCGTAGTAGGACCATCAGGAAGTGGTAAGAGTACTTTCATGCGGATTTTGGCTTCGATGATCAGCCCCACTTCGGGGAAAGTATTGTTTGAAGGCAAATCAATCGATTCCTATGAGCCAACAAAATACCGTCAAAGAGTTTCTTATGCGTTTCAACAGCCAACTTTATTTGGCAAAAGTGTCCGAGACAATTTGACTTTTCCATTCGAAGTTCGTAATGAAACTTTTGATGAAGAAAAGGTTAAAGAGTATTTGAAGATGGTCAATTTGGATGAAAGTTATCTAGATAAAAGCGTTAATGACGTTTCTGGTGGGGAGAAGCAGCGAATAGCCTTGTTGCGCAATCTAATTTTTCCACCGGAAGTGTTGATAACTGATGAAGTTACTGCCGGTTTGGATGTGGAAAATAAAAATATCGTTCATTCAATGTTAAGTGAATTCAATCAACGTGGTTTAACAATTTTGCGTGTCACACATGATGAGTCAGAGATTGAAGCTTCGCAGGACAAGATAACGATCAAAGATGGGGAGGTAGTGGACAATGGCTAATTTAACAGTTTCTAATTCAACCTTAATGTTGGGCTTCGTATTAGTCCTTGTAGCCTTAATAATTGGTTATATTGAAAAGTTACATATTGATAAAGATATTATAATCGGTGTTATCCGAGCAATTGTTCAGCTGTCAATTGTTGGTTATATTTTGAAATTCGTTATCAAAGCCAACGATATCTGGTTGACCTTAGCTTGTTTTGTGATCATTGTAATCAACGCTTCGTATAACGCCGGCAAGCGTGGCAACGGAATCCCCAAAGCCTTTCAATCATCACTCTTAGCAATTTCTGTAGGGACGATCGTTACTTTGGGAACCTTGGTTTTGACTGGTTCAATCAAGTTTATTCCTGAACAGATCGTGCCCGTTACCGGAATGATTGCTAGTAATGTCATGGTCGCAATCGGACTTTGTTATCGTAATATGATGCAGACATTTACCGACCGTCATCAACAAATCTTGGAGAAATTGGCTTTAGGTGCAGATATTAAACTGGCTTCACTCGATATTTTGCGAGATAGCATCAAGAGTGGTATGCAACCCACGATCGATTCAATTAAGACGTTAGGGTTGGTCAGTTTGCCTGGAATGATGTCCGGTTTGATCTTTGCCGGAGTTGATCCTGTTAAAGCAATTAAATACCAGATCATGGTTACCTTTATGCTGTTGGCATCCACTAGTATTGGTTCGATTATTTCGTGTTATTTAGGTTATCGTCAGTTCTTTAATGAAAGAAAACAATTAAAGAATGAACTAATTTCTTAACTTTGTGAAAAATAGGTCTACTATATAGGCCTATTTTTTTATATAATTGATACAATGGGATGTGATGTAAATTTGAAGTTAGCAGTTATTGAAATTGGATCTAACTCCATTAGAACATCGGTGTATCGATCTTCAAAAAAGAATCGCTTTAAAACTTTGGATCGTTGGCGTGAGCCAGTTCGACTAGGTAAATCGATTGCTCAAAGTCGTTTATTAACTAATGATCAAATTGAAGAGACCATTGATGTTTTAAAGAAATTTCAAACTCGAATTGAAAGGTATCAAGTAGATCGAACTAGTTTAATCGCCACTGCAGCGGTTAGGATGGCTAAGAATCAGGAACAATTGATTTTTGCTGTACTTAAAGAAACTGGTCTGCAATTAGAAATCATTAATGAGCAAGAAGAGGCTTATTATGATTACGTGGCTGTACGCAGCACTATGCGAATCAAGGATGCATTAATTGTTGATGTCGGTGGTGGTAGCAGTGAAATCAGTTTGGCTAAAAAAGGTCGCTTAAAACACGGTCTCAGTATTCCAATCGGTGCTATTTCAATTTCGGATTTGTATTTAGCAAGTGATCCAATAAAAAGTGAACAACTACAAGCGGCAAGAAAAGATATCAGTGAACGTTTAGATCGACTTAATTGGATGGAAGCCAAAGCTACTTTTGTCGGTTTAGGTGGCACGTTAAGAGCCGTAACTAGTATTTTGAACCGTGACAACAGAAGAAAGAAGACACTTCACAATTCTGTCATTACGGTTGATCAGATTGATGACCTATTTAATCAGTTGATCCATGCTTCCTTAGAAGAAAGAAGCCAGATCAAAGAATTAAGCGATGGTAGGTATGAAGTTATATTAGGTGGAATCCTAATAATTTCTGAGATAATAAAAAAGACCCCCTCTACCGAGATTCGTTTTTCCAATTTCGGAGTTAGAGAAGGCTATGTTTTTAATTATTTCCACAAGATGCATTTAAAAGAGTAAACAATTATGCGCGACTTGGGATGGTTATTTGGGCACTGTCCAAAATATGGCCATCCATTTGGTGCAATAATTCGTTCATCCAAAAACCATTTTCCAAGTTAAGATTATCATCTAGAGCAAACACCTTGAGAATGTAATCATGGGTTTGATCTGGTGGATAAGGTCCATTGTAACCAGTGGCCAAATCTTTGGGGCCATCAAGTAATGGACTGGCTGAACTGTTCTTTCCTTGAACAATCGGACGCTTAGCAAGACGACTGAAGTTTTCAGGAATTTCTAGCTGAGAACTAGGTATATTTGCCATTGTCCAATGAATCCATTCAAATCCGCAAACAGGGATTGAATCAGGATCAGTAAAAGTCAAAGCAATAGTTTTTGTATCTGCCGGTAGATTGGATAATTGAATTGGGAAACTAATTAGAGGTTTCCCATTTTTTATATCCTCAGGAGCAGCATATTTGCCGTATTTGTCAGGCAAGAGGTTATTCGGTAAAGATACATTGACATCCATAAAAAAATCTCCTTTAAGATGAGGTGTAGTAATGAAACAAATAGAAAAAAGTAATCTATCTACTAATATTGTAGAGCAGGTTCAAAAAATTGAACAAGAATATAATAAGAAAATCGAAATTTACTCCGATTATTCAGCACATGACTATTTGACGTTAGATCAAGCTAGTCACGAGATTAAAGGCGACGTAGTTAAAGTTATTATTACTAATGAAAAGTACAGTGAATTTGTCTTAGCACATGAGCTTTATCATATTGCGTTAGAGCTATCTGACGAACCAAGTATCTCTTGTGCAGTGACATCAGGTAAACCAGATTATGATGGACGAATTTTAGCCATTGCCAATTCAGTCTTTGAAACACTAGAACATATCTCCGTTTTGAAATCACAAAAAGCTGATGGTACTTATACAGATGAAATTAAAGAAGAATACCTCAAAGGTATTGAAGTAGCACTTAATCCCAAAGTTTCATTAGACCTAGCTAACATGCGCTTTTACCGTACTCTAATCATATTTGATGGTATTATCTTTGGTGAACATGCCCAAGATGATAAGTGGAAAGATGAATTTCCCACCTCATTTAAGTATGCCGATAAATTGGTTAAAATCGCTGAAGCACATGACTTATCGGACGCCTTCCATTTCAGACGTGCCTTGGTCAATGCATTAGATGCTTATAATGAAATCATTTTATCAAACGGCTACGAAGGCTTGGGTTATCATGAATTCTTGAACATCACACCAGTATTGTCAGAGCGCCAATTACGTTTGTCATTGAATCAAGTTTACCAAGTAAAACACTCAGCCTTTAAGAATCGTGCTACAGGTAAAGATGCTTTTGTACTGTTAGGTATCAATGATGGTCAAAGTGTGACAACCTTAGACATCGATCCTGCTAAAGTGACACCAGAGTTTTATAAAGCATTCTATCAATATAAGATTATTGATGTTTTTGAGAAGGAAGAAGTTAAGTACTTAACAAGATAAGGTGTTCTGGCTTAAATTAACAGATGTGAATTAAGGATGCCCGTCGGTAGTAGAAAATTTGTGGGCCACTGGAACGTGGTGGACACGACTTGAAGCTAATAATTTTGTACTTCGTACAAAATCATGGATCTCTAAGTTCGGTCTTCTACTAACCTTGCTGCGCAAGCTAAGTAGAATTTCACCACTGAGGGCCCACAGATTTTCTACTACCGACTATATTTCTGGTTCTATTATTATTTACTAAAATTGCGGTATCTATTAAGTACATAAGTCTGTTTAAAATTTTACTTGGGGATTGATTTGTTGGTTCTTAAAAAAATCGGTTAAAAGTAATTTTTAAAATAGAAAAGATACCGGATTAATAATTTATCCCGAACAAAATAATAGAAGTACTCTTTAGTCCGGAGCAAAAATTGGGAATGCGTTCAGCTATGAAATTATTGTTATCGGCTGTGCCGATTACAATAAGGCCGACTTTGGAAATCCAATATTTTGCACGGAGTGTAAAATATTTAGTTTCAAATCGTGCCCATAGCATTCCAATGCATTCCCAATTTTTGTGGAGGACGGGTAATTACTCTATAACTGAACTTGAACCAGATTCTAAATAAGATAAGAGGAGAATATTGTGCAAGATAAAATTGAAGAGTTTAAAGAATTGCTAGATAAAGCTAGTTTCGTGACTTTTCTAACCGGTGCAGGCGTTTCTGTACCGTCAGGAATTCCTGACTATCGTTCTAAAAATGGACTGTATAAACGTGAAAAATATGATTTTCCACCAGAATATATGTTGAGCCACGATAATTTAGTTGAACATCCCGATGTTTTTCACGATTTCGTAGTTCACAATATGTACTTTCCTGATGCACAACCAAATATCATCCATCAAAAAATGGCCGAGATCAGTAACCAAAAGGGTGCCATCGTAACACAAAATGTCGATAAACTTCATACAAAGGCAGGAGCCAAAAATGTGGTAGAGTTTCATGGCAATTTGTATGATAATATTCATTGCTTAACTTGTGGAAAAGAATTCAGTTATCAAGAATATTTGAAAGATTATCGACATCACGAAGACAACGGGATTATCCGTCCTGGTACGACTGTTTTGTATGGAGAGAATATTAACCCAAAGAACTTTCAAAATGCTGCCTTGGCAGTTCAAAAAGCTGATTTGTTAGTGGTAGTGGGAACCAGTTTCAAAGTCTATCCTTTTGCAGGATTACTTGGATATAGTTCTCCACAAGCTAAATTAGTGGTTATCAATAAAGAAGATTTAAATATCGATTCGTCAATTTTAGCAATTGATGATGATGCAACGAACGTTTTTTCACAAATATAAAAAAATGCTATACTTAATATCAATTTGAAAGCGGTGGAGGTTAATATATTGACTGAAGAAAGAAAAACTTTTTACATTACGACACCCATTTATTATCCATCAGGAAAATTAACAATTGGGAACTCATATACAACGATTGCAGCGGACACTTTGGCCCGTTACAAGCGTAATGAAGGCTATGACGTTTTCTTCCTAACAGGAACTGACGAACATGGTCTTAAGATCGAACAAAAAGCCGAAGAAAAGCATATGGAACCACAAGAATATGTTGATATGATGGCTAAAGGAATCAAAGAGCTTTGGAAGAAGCTTGATATCTCTAATGATAAATTTATCCGTACAACTGATGAATATCACGTTAAAGCGGTTCAAAGAATTATCGAACGTCTAATTAAACAAGGGGACATTTATTTAGGCGAATACGTTGGCTGGTACTCAGTTGACGATGAAGAGTACTTTACTGAATCACAAATGGCTGAAGTTTATCATGATGAGAATGGTAAAGTCATTGGTGGTAAGGCACCTTCAGGTCACGAAGTTCAACTTGTTAAGGAACCATGTTACTTCTTCAAGATGAGTAAATACGCTGACCGTCTATTGCAATATTACAAGGACAATCCAACCTTCATCGAACCAGAAATTCGTAAGAATGAAATGATCAACAACTTTATCAAACCAGGTCTTGAAGACTTAGCTATTTCAAGAACTACTTTCAATTGGGGTGTTAAGATTCCAAGTAATCCTGAACATGTGGTTTATGTTTGGGTCGACGCCTTGTTGAACTATATTACAGCCTTGGGTTACGAAAGTGACGACGATTCACTCTTCAAGAGATACTGGCCTGCCAATGTTCAATTCGTTGGTAAGGAAATCGTTCGTTTCCATACTATTTACTGGCCAATTATTTTGATGGCTTTAGGTGTTGAATTGCCTAAGCAAGTCTTTGGTCACGGATGGTTATTGATGAGAGACGGTAAGATGTCTAAGTCTAAGGGAAATGTCGTTTATCCAGAAATGTTAGTTTCTAGATATGGCCTAGATTCACTTCGTTACTACTTGATGCGTGCAATGCCATTCGGTAGCGATGGAACATTTACTCCTGAAGATTACATTGATAAGATCAACTACGATTTGGCTAATGATCTAGGAAACTTATTAAATAGAAGTGTTTCAATGATCAATAAATATGACGATGGTCAAGTTGTTTCCGTCGCTGCAGTGACAGATCTTGATAAGGATCTTGAAAAAGCATATGCCGAAACTTTGTCAGCTTACAGAGAACACATGGATAAATTTGAATTCCCTGACGCTTTAGCTAGTGTCTGGTCATTTATCAGTCGTGCTAATAAATATATTGATGAAACACAACCATGGGTCCTTGCTAAAGATGACAGTAAGAAAGCTGAGTTACAAGCCGTTTTAGGTCATTTAGCAGAGTCATTACGTTTGATTGCCCTATTGATCAGTCCTGTTATGACACAAGCACCAGTTAAGATGTTTGCTCAATTAGGCCTTGACTATAATAGTGACAAGTCACTCGAATTTGGCGACACAGTAGTTGGTAAGACTGTTACTGCTAAGCCAGAACCAATCTTCCCACGTTTGGATGCTGAAGAAGAAGTTAAGTACATCAAAGATAAGATGGCTGAAGAACAAGCTAAGAATGGTGCCGGTAAGTTAAGTAAGTCTGCACAAGCTAAGGCTAAAGCTCAAGAAGCTTCTGAAGATGATTTTCCTAAGGAAATTGAATTCGATGATTTCGCTAAGGTTAAGATGGTCGTAACTGAAATTCTTGATGTTAAACCAGTTCCTAAGTCAGACAAGTTACTTCAATTCAAGTTGGATGATGGTTCAGGCGTTGAACGTCAAATTCTTTCAGGAATGCATAAATTCTATCCTGATTACAAAGAATTGATTGGTAAGAAAGTCCTTGCTGTTGTTAATTTGAAGCCACGTAAGATGGTTGGTGAATGGAGTAATGGAATGTTACTATCCAGTGAAAAAGGTGACGAGGTAAAACTTGCCATTGTAGATAATTCACATAAAAATGGAGCTATTTTAGGATAATGAAAATCTTTGATACGCATACACATTTAAATGATGAAGCCTTTGCTGGTAAGACCCAACAGTTTATCGATAATGCTAAAGAATTAGACGTTGTAGAGATGGCTATCATTGGTTCTAATGAAGAATTCAATATTGAAGCCATTCGTTTAGCTCAAAACTATCAACCGCTACATGCAGTGATCGGTTGGCATCCTGAGTTTGCTAAAGAATACAATGAAGAACAATTGGTCAATCAGATCAAGTTGCCTGAAGTTGTTGGTATTGGTGAAATCGGATTGGACTATCATTGGGAAGAAGATCCTGATCCTAAGATCCAACAGAAAGTTTTGATTCAACAATTGGATGTTGCTAAGCAATACAATATGCCCGTATCGATTCACTGTCGTGATGCCTTTGATGATATGTACGAGATTTTAAAGAATCATGATATGTCTAAGTCAGGTATCATCATGCACAGTTTCAACGGGGATGTTAAGTGGCTCAACCGTTTCTTAGACTTAGGGTTATGGATTTCATATAGTGGCGTAGTTTCATTTAAAAACGCACCTGAAGTTCATGAATCAGCTAAGAATACACCCCTTGATCGTTTGTTGGTGGAGACTGACGCACCTTATCTGACACCAGAACCATATCGTGGTCATTCTAACCAACCGGCTTACACAAGATATGTCGTCGACGCAATTGCCAAGTATAAAGATATTTCCCCCGATGAAGTGGCTGAACATACCTTCAATAATGCCCATAAAGTGTATAATCTATAATCATGAAAAGAATAAAAGAAATTATAGTAGTAGAAGGTAAGTCAGATACGAACCGGTTGAAAGATTGTTTCGGTGATATTGATACTATCGAGACAACCGGTTCAGCACTCAATCAAGAGACGATTGATCGAATCAAGATTGCTCAAGAAAAACGTGGCGTGATTGTTTTTACCGACCCAGATTTCAATGGAAACAGGCTTCGAACAATTATCCAAAAAGCAGTTCCGAATGCTAAACAGGCCTTTTTACCAAGGGCCCAAGCCGTTCCCAAGAAAAGTGATGGCAGTTTAGGAATAGAACACGCCAATGATACTGATATCAAGGCCGCTTTAGCAGCTGTTTATACCAGAGTAGATAATGATTTTAAAGATTACGATCATGATGACATGGTAAACCTTGGTTTAGTTGGACAAAGTGATTCGCATTTACGTCGTGAATTCGTCGGTTCAGAACTAAAAATCGGTTATACTAATGCTAAACAATTTTTGAATCGCTTGAATATGTTTCAAATAGCACCACAAGATTTAGTCGCTGTAGTTGAAAAATTTGATAAAGGAAGTACACATGACACAAAATAGATTAAGTATCGCTGACCCTATTCGCACCAATGACATAATGCGTAAGTATAAATTACGTGCTAAGAAAAGTTTGGGTCAAAATTTTTTAACGAATGAAAAAGTTCTAGATGGAATTGTGGATGCTAGTGGTCTGAAATCAGATGAAATTGCAATTGAAATTGGACCTGGTATCGGTGCTTTAACTGAAAAGCTAGCACAAGTTGCCGAAAAAGTTTATGCTTTCGAAATTGATGAAAACTTGATTCCCGTTTTAGCAGATACGTTGCAGTATTACGATAATATCGAGGTTATCAATCAAGATATCTTGAAAGTTGATTTAGATGAATTCGTAAAGGAACATGATTTGGTAGGTAAGACGATTAAAGTCGTTGCTAACTTGCCTTATTACATCACAACACCAATCATGTTGAACTTGATCAACAGTGATTATCCTTTCCAATCATTAGTTTTGATGATGCAAAAAGAAGTAGCTGAAAGAATCACGGCCAATCCGGGGCATCGTGAATATGGTTCTTTAACTATTGCTGTGCAAACACAAATGGATGCAAAAATTGACCGTATCGTTGGTCGAAATTCATTCATCCCACGTCCAAAGGTAGATTCAGCCGTTGCGGTATTGAATCGTTTACCCAAAGAAGAAGTAGACATCAGTGATCCAGCATTTTTCAACAAAGTAGTTCGTTCAGCTTTTGCCCACAAACGTAAGAGTTTGATGAATAATATGTTGAACTGGTTAGGTCGTACTGATGATAATCGTGCAAAAATCAAAGCAGTTTTTGAAAAATGCAATATTGCTGAGAATGCTCGAGCTGAAGAAGTATCAATCGAACAATTTAAACAGATGGCAATAGAGTTTGCAAAATAGAGTATTTCTCTAGTTTTGTTGGTGATAGATGCCGTCGGTAGAAGAATTTCTGTGGACCGCTGGAACGTGGTGGACGCGACTTGAAGCTAATAATTTTACACTTTGTGCAAAATTATGGATCTCCAAGCTCGGTTTTTTGACTAAACGATGAATCGTTAAGTCAAATCTCACCACTGAAGGTCCACAGAAATTCTTCTACCGACTAAATTCCATTTTTTATTGTTTACGAAAGATATAGAAATTAAATAGCAGTATCTATTCAGAGTTCAATGTTCACTAAAGATAAGTGAGTATTAAACCATTCTGAATAGAACTGCTATTTTTGTTATAAATATTTAGAATAATAAATAGAGGGCGAATCGCGCCCATAGCGTTCCAACAGCATTTCCAATTTTTGTGGAGGACGGCATCCAAAATAATTTTATGCCAAGTGAATATTTTTCTTGAAAAAAACAATAAAACGTGGTAAAATTTCACTCCTAAGGAGTGATTATTATAATGCCAACATCATTGAAGACAATTAAGAGTCGTTTGGATTCACACTTAGGTGAGAATTTGACCATTGTCGCACAAGCAGGTCGTAAGAAAGTAATCCGCCGTCGCGGAACTTTATCAGAAACATTCCATTCAGTTTTTGTAGTAGATTTGGATCAAAATGAAAATTCTTTTGAAAGAGTTTCATATAGTTACGCAGATCTACTAACAAAATCAATTGACATTCATTTTGATAATGAAGAAGAAGCAACTGAGACTGATTCTGACTCAGAGACTGAGGCAGAAGCTGAATAATAAGAATTCATTAGTTGGATAGTTGAATAGAGTAAATTCAACTTCCAAAGCCAAAAGCTAATAGGTCATGGTAATCAGATTTGATTATCGTGACCTATTTTTTTAACTAATTCTTTATTTAGAACGTCGTTACATATGTGATAGAATTATTTGTTTGATTCAAAAATATTGTCGAGACGAAAAATGGCTAGATTATATTTTTGGAGATAAGAAATCGAAGTGTTGTTTAGTCCGGAGCAAAAATTGGGAATGCGTTCAGCTATGAGATTATTGTTATCGGCTTTGCCGATTACAATAAGGCGGACTTTTGAAATCCATTATTTTGCACGAAGTGTAAAATAATGGATTTCAAAATCGCACCCATAGCGTTCCAACAGCATTCCCAATTTTTGCGGAGGACGGCAAGTAATTTTTATACAAAAATTTATAAAGTTTGTGGAATGATACAGGATACATCCAAAAAAACATGAATTGTTCATTGTTTTGCTTTATAATCTTGTAGTGAGATATGTTTTAGGAGAAAAAAAGATGAAAACACGAAGAAGCGAACGTTTAATTGATATGACTCGCTATTTACTTGAACGACCACATACGCTAATTTCTTTAGCATTTTTTGCCGATCGTTACGAATCAGCTAAGTCATCAATATCTGAGGATTTAGGAATTTTAAGAAGAACATTTATGATCAGAGGGATTGGTGTTCTAGAAACATTGCCCGGTGCTGGTGGCGGTGTGATCTTTACACCTGGAATTTCTAAGAAAGAAGCAACTGAATTTGTCGAGGAAACATCTAAAAAATTAGTTGAACCCAACCGTATTTTGCCGGGGGGATATTTGTATTTAACTGATTTATTGGCTGATCCTGAATTATTGAGAAATGTTGGTCGAATGATCGCTACTCAATATTCACAAAGCTCAATTGATGTCGTTATGACGGTGGCTACTAAGGGTATACCAATTGCCCAAAGTGTCGCTAATTTCTTGAATATTCCATTTGTGATCGTTCGTCGCGATTCAAAGATCACAGAAGGATCCACGATTAGTGTCAACTATGCATCAGGTTCATCTGATCGAGTTGAAAAAATGGAATTGTCCAAACGCAGTTTGAAAGAAGGATCACGTGTATTAGTAGTTGATGACTTCATGAAAGGCGGCGGGACCATCAATGGCTTGCGCAGTTTGATTTCTGAATTCAATGCTATTTTTGTTGGGGCAACTGTTTTTGCAGAAAATATTAACATCAATAGTCAATTTGGTGATTCAGATGTAACTTCAATTTTTAAAGTTACAAAAATTGATACCAAGAATCGAGTTTTAAATGTGGAACCGGGAAATTATTTAGCAAATACCGATTTCAGTTATTTTGAATAAATTCTTGATTGAGCAGTTCTATATAATAATGCTATTATATATAAGGATATTTGAATGACTGAAGGGAGTTTCTGATGTCGAATCGTTATGTAATAATTCTTGCTGCCGGTAAAGGTACAAGAATGAAGTCGAGATTATACAAAGTATTGCATCCTGTTGCTGGTAGAGCAATGGTTGATCATGTTTTAACACAAGTTGAAAAGATCGAACCAGACTTGATTGAAACTGTTATTGGAAATGGTGCCGATAAAGTTAGAGATCTACTTGGTGACAGAACTAACTATGCTTTGCAAGAGGAACAATTGGGAACAGCAAATGCTGTAATGCAAGCTGAAAAAGATCTAGGTAATAAAGAGGGAATAACTCTGATAGTTAATGGTGATACACCATTGTTTACTGCCGAGACTTTTGAAAATTTGTTAGATTATCATGAAAAAGAAGAAGCAGCCGTTACAATTTTGACAGCGCATGCTGATAATCCATTTGGTTACGGTCGTATTGTCCGTGATAATGGTGGCAACGTTGAAAAAATTGTTGAACAAAAAGATGCTTCAAGAAGTGAACAAGAAATACAAGAAATTAATACTGGTGTATTATGTTTTGACAATAAATTGTTGTTTGAAAACTTACATAAAGTTAACAACGATAACGCTCAAGGCGAATATTACTTACCTGATGTAATTTCATTGCTTAAAGAACAAGGTGAAAAAGTTTCAGCTTATGAAATGGCTGACTTAAGCGAATCACTAGGTGTTAATGATCGTGTTGCCTTGTCACAAGCTGAAAAACTTATGCAAAGAAGAATCAACGAAGCTCATATGCGTGATGGCGTTACAATCGTTGATCCTGATAATACATATATCGACATTGATGTAGAAATTGGTAACGATACTGTTATTGAACCAAACGTAAAGATTTTTGGTAAAACAACTATCGGATCTGAATGTGTTATTGGCTCTGGATCAAGAATTTCTGATTCAGAGATTCAAGATAATGTTGAAGTAATCAGTTCTACAATCGAAAGTGCCATTATGCATAAAGGTAGCAATGTTGGACCTAACTCACATTTAAGACCTAAAGCTGAAATTGGACGCGATGTCCACATTGGCAATTTCTGTGAAGTTAAAAATGCTAAAATTGGTGACAGAACTAAAGTTGGTCATTTAACATATGTTGGTGACGCAACTCTAGGTACTGATATCAACGTTGGCTGTGGAGTTGTCTTTGTTAACTACGATGGTGTTAAGAAGTGGCACAGTGATATTGGTGACCATTCATTTATTGGAAGCAATTCAAATATTATTGCTCCAGTAGAAATGGCTGATCACTCATTTATTGCTGCCGGTTCAACTATTACTAAAGACATTCCAAAGCATGCAATGGCTATTGCACGTGAAAGACAAACCAATAAAGAAGATTTTTGGGAAAGATTACCACTATCAAAAAGTGAAGATTGGAAATAAGGGTGAATAAATTAATGTCATGTCAAAATAATGAACAACCAATGAAAATTTTTGCATTGAATTCTAACAAGCCTTTAGCAGAAAAAATTGCTAAGGTTGTAGGAATACCACTAGGAAAGTCATCAGTTACACGTTTTAGTGATGGCGAAATCCAAATTAACATTGAAGAAAGTATCCGTGGTTCAGAAGTTTTCTTGATTCAATCAACTTCAGCACCAGTTAATGACAACTTGATGGAATTATTGATCATGGTTGATGCACTAAGACGTGCTTCAGCTAGTGTTATCAATGTTGTTATGCCTTACTATGGTTATGCAAGACAAGATCGTAAGTCACGTTCACGTGAACCTATTACAGCTAAATTAGTTGCTAATATGTTGGAACGTGCTGGTGTTGACCGTGTCCTTGCACTTGACCTTCATGCTGCACAAATCCAAGGATTCTTTGATATTCCAGTAGATCACTTGATGGGTGCTCCATTATTGGCTGACTACTTCCTATCAAATCATCTAGAAGAAGATGCCGTTGTTGTTTCACCCGATCATGGTGGTGTAACACGTGCCAGAAAACTAGCTGAATTCTTGAAGACACCAATCGCTATTATCGATAAACGTAGACCTCGTGCTAATGTTGCCGAAGTTATGAACATTATTGGTAATGTTAAAGGCAAACGTGCCATCATTATTGATGATATGATCGATACTGCCGGTACAATTTCACTAGCATCTCAAGCACTTATTGATGCCGGTGCTACTGAAGTTTATGCTTGCTGTACACATCCAATTCTTTCTGGTCCAGCTATCGAAAGAATTGAAGCATCACCAATCAAGACTTTGGTTGTTACAGATTCAATCAATCTTCCTAAGGAAAAAGTTATTGACAAGATGGTTCAAGTTTCAGTTGGACCACTTATCGGTGAAGCAATTCAACGTGTCCACGAAAATGAACCTGTCAGTCCATTATTCAATACACGTTTCAAGAATAAGAAATAAAGTTAAAATAAAAGAACCCAATAACTCGATTTGAGTTATTGGGTTTTTTATTTTTAAATTTTTAGTCCAATTCCTTGTTTAGTGTTTCTGATGGTAAGACTATATTAGAATTTTTTCTTTTATGTCCATGAATTAATAAGTACCAAATCAATCCGACTATCACCATGGCACCCATTGATCCAAAGAGTCCACGGTAACCCATGAATGGTTCGACTATTCCTAATGCGTAAGGACCGACACCTAAACTTAAATCAAAAAGGATGAAATAGGTTGCTGTAGCTTGAGAGAGTCGTTCAATCGGAACGCTTCTGGCAGCGACAGTTTGACAAGTTGACTGAAAGTTTCCAAAACCTAAACCAATTAAGAAAGCGGAAAGTAACATCATCCAACCTGAATTAGTGATTGCTAGTAAGCATAGGCCTAACATATTGATAATAGCAGAAGGGACAATGATAGCATTTTCTCCAAATCGATCAATAGCCTTACCAGTGAAAGGGCGAGAAATTAGAATGGCAAAGGCATAAATTAAAAAGAAAATTGAGGAATAAGTTGCTAAATGTAATTCAGTAGAATAAAAACTTAAATATGCCTGAATAGCAGCATATCCTAATCCTACAATAAAAATTGTGCTGGCAATCGGCAATGCCTTGGGTTCGATAAAATTTTGAATCGATATTTTGGGATGTTTTTCAGTAAAGTGAAAAGCAATCTTTTGACCATTAACTAGTAAGCAAAAAAGTAGTGCTAGAACTGCTAAAATAGTTTCCATGATAAACATGGCACTGAAGCCGAAAGTCTGTTCTATTAATAGTCCTGCAAATGGACCTATAGCAGTTGCTAAAATGGTACTTAAACTGAAATAGCCAATGCCTTCGCCGGTCCGGGCCTTGGGGAATAAAAGAACAACGGCAGTATTAGTCACAGTACTAATAAGTCCAATTGCAACTCCCTGAATAAGTCGAACAAGAATTAAGAAAAAAACTGATCCTGCCAACTGATATAATAAAGTAGCAGGAACAAGTAGGATTGTACCTGCAACCATCAGTTGTTTGTTACTGAAGATGTGGGTTAAATAACCGCTGGAAAACCGTGAGATAAGGATACCAATTACGGTGATTCCAACAATCAATCCTGAAATACTAGTTGGTGCTTGAAACTGATTTACGGAATATAAACCGATAGTTACCATAAGACTGTAATATCCAGTCATTACAAAGAAATTAGTTAGTGCTAATAGCCAAAAGTCACGACTAAAAAGTGAATTGTTTGTATTCAATATATTATGTCCTCCATTTTCTGAAAACAACAGAACCTATCTTACATAATGGAGTTGAGTCCATGTCAAATAAAAAATTATATTCAATAGGAGAATTTTCACAAATTACAGGAATAAGCCCAGATACAATCAGATTTTATGAGAAGAAACAACTTATTCATCCACATCACGGGCCTAGAAGATTACGATTGTATACCCCTGAACAGGTAAAACATGTTGCTTTGTTATTACGTTTAAAGGCAGCTGGCTTTACATTGGATGAAATATACGTGTATACAACTTATCGTGGACAGGGTTCAGAGACCATCCCAACTCGCTTGCGATTAATGAATGAGAAGATTGTAACATTACAAAAGAAACAAGAAGATATTACTGCTAGCATTAAATATCTAAAAGAAAAAATTGATTTTTTGGAGAATCAAAAATAGAAACTTATTGAGTATATATAAAATAAAAAAGCCCCGGCATGCCGGGGCTTTACTAAATTGGATAATTTTCGTCTAGTATCTGTTATTGTTATTTCTTTGTTGATATCTCAATAGGTCACGGATTTGTTGCAAGTATTCAGTTTGTGGGTCAGGTATTTCCTCACCATTTTTATCAAACTTACTACGTGAACCGTCACGACGCATTTTATTCATCATTTTAACAATTACGAAAACAACGAACATAATGATCAAGAAATTGATTAAAGCATTGATGAAGTCACCAATTAGGAAGTTTGCTCCTAAAACTTGGAACTTCATATCTGATAAATCAATTTGTCCAATAATGAGACCGATTAGCGGATTTAAAATGTAGGTAGTTAGCGCTGATACCAAGCTATTGAAAGCAGCACCAACGATAACACCGACGGCTAAGTCAACAACACTACCACGGGAAATAAACTCTTGGAATTCCTTAAACATTTTCGCCAAATCTCCTTCATTGATTTTACCTTTTTCAAAGTACAAGACTCACTCTACTATATTTTGGAAAAAATGAAAGAGGCGACATAGATATTTAGCTAAAATTTAATGGAATTATCATGTTTGATGTTAACTAAGGTGGTGAAAGATGCCCGTCGGTAGTAGAAAATCTGTGGGCCGCTGGAACGTGGTGGATACGGCTTGAAGCTAATAATTTTGCACTTCGCACAAAATCATGGATCTCCAAGTCCGGTCTTCTGGTAACCTTGCTTCGCAAGCTAACCAGAATTTCACCACTTAGGGCCCACAGATTTTCTACTACCAACTGTGTTTCCGGTTTTATTATTGGATGAATTGCAGTGTTTGAATAGTTTATCCAGACAATAGAATAAATTAAGAAAGGAAATCTAACTATATAGATATGCTTGAGTCTCTCGTTAGAATGCTACTATCGCTATCTAATATATTAAGAAATACCTACACATTAAAAATAACGGTATTACTTAGAATTAACTCTGAATAATACCGTTATTAATTTTACTTGTTAATATATTGTGCATACTTTTTCTTAATATCTCTTAAATCGGTAAGGGCTAACTTGGCGTCGACTTCATCGGTCATTGCCTGTTTTGTGTCGTCGTCCCAACCGTAATATTTAGCCATGCATTCAATAACAGGTGTTTTGATTGAACGCATGTGTTTCATGTCGAATAACATTTGACTGCTACGACGTAAGAGATAGTCGATGGGGTGTTCAACCATTTCGTGTTCCAGGCCGTAAGTTAGCATTGCCCAGTCAATTCTAGGCAATCTGGTCTTAGTTTTGGTTTCAGGTAGTAGTTGATAAATATCATTGACGTTTGAACCATAACGTTGAACTAATTTTTCGGCCTGATTGCGAGTTAGATCATGATTAGTAACACCTTCATGAACGGCTTTATCGAAGAAATCCATCCAATGTTCTTCTCCACCAACGTCTCCACCGCCAAGAGTGAGATTCTTGGTCTGTGCTGGTTGAAAATCATAATTAGTTTCAACTGATAATTGTTCGGCTACACGATCGACGATTTTTTCAGCCATTTTACGATAGCCAGTTAATTTACCACCAGCAATTGATAATAGATCACTATCAGATTGGAAAATTTCATCTTTACGAGAAATCTCTGAAGGTGATTTGCCTTCTTCCTGAATTAAAGGTCTAACTCCGGACCAACCAGCTTCAACGTCGTCAGGTGTTAGGTACTGAGGTAAGTCGAACATTTGATTTGCGGCAGCTAAGATATAGGTAACATCAGTTGCTGTAATATCTGGTTCCTTAGGATCTTTTGTCCAAGTAGTGTCAGTTGTACCAATGTAAGTTTTGCCTTCACGTGGAATGGCAAACATCATGCGATGATCGTGAAATGGTGTATCAAAATAAATTGAATTGGAAATAGGGAATTTATCATGATCGATGACTAGATGTACGCCTTTGGTTAAATGAAGGTGCTTGCCTTTATTGGAATCGTCCATTTGTCTGATTTCGTCGACCCAAGGACCAGCAGCGTTGATGACTTTTTTAGCATGAATTTCACCAATATCGCCTGTGATTTGATCTTCGTAAGTTACACCACAGACACGTTTATTGTCGTTGTAGAGTAAACTAGTAACTTTGACGTAGTTGGCAATCTTAGCACCTAAGTCATTAGCTTTTTTCAAAACTTCTAAAGTTAGACGAGCGTCATCGGTTCGATATTCTACATAGACCCCAGCGCCTTTAAGATTTTCTGATTTCAAGTAAGGTTCACGTTCCATAGCGTCACGAGGTTTTAACATGTATTTGCGTTCAGAGTATTTAACCTCTGCTAAACGATCATAAACGTCCAAAGCAGCAGCGGTTGTGAATGGACCAAAAGTTCCGCCTTCATAGAAGGGCAACATCATCTTTAGTGGTGTCGTAATTTGTGGAGCATTGTTATAAACAATGGCACGTTCACTGCCGACTTCATGGACTTCTTTAATGGCCACTTGCTTCAAATATCTCAAACCGCCATGAACTAATTTAGTCGAACGACTAGAAGTTCCGGAAGCAAAGTCACGCATTTCTAACAAACCAGTTTGAATGTGTCGACTTTGAGCATCTAGAGCAATACCGCTACCAGTAATACCACCACCGATAACGAGAAGATCTAGTTCATTAGCTTGCATATCTTGTAGATTGTTGGTTCTTGTATTATTTGAAAATTCCTTCATGGTACCCTCCAATCGTTTGACAATGATCATTAATTTAAAATAATCATAATCTCACTAAATAAGAATTGCACGAGTGAATCGAATAGTTAATACATTTATTTTAATTAAATTTTGGGGAATTTGAAAGCGCTACGACTAAATAATCTTGTCATTGTGAATGTGTTTTTGGAATTCTTCATATTCAGCACTGAAGATATCGTCATTGTGTTCTAATAACATTGATTTAGGGAAGTAGAAACGTTCGTCACCAGAAATCTTACCGGTTAGAGCATTGACTAGGCGACTGATTGTTGACAATTCGATCAATGAACCGTCATTTTGCATGATCTCAATTTGAGTTCGACTCTTATTAGAATTAGGGTTGTAGACATCGTATGGCAAGTCATAACTAGTATTAGTAGCTGTGTAGTATTTCTTTTGGAAACCAACACTTTCGACAATATCAGCTATTTCTGGCAACAGATGTTTAGTCTTTTTGTCATACTTGGCTGATTTAAATGGTTTACGAGCTAGGAATCGGTAAGATAGATCTTTGAGTATTTCATCAGGATAGCTTTGCCAAAGTGTGAAGTAGGTGTTAAGAATGCCGTCATCCAAAAGTAGATAGTCGTCGATGTTGACTTTGTTTTCAAAGAATGGGATCAACAGACTAGGCATTTCAAAGCCGTTCATGTGGTTATGTTCGTATAAATCTTTAGCACGTTGTAGGAGTTTTGTTAAGACTACTTCCATTCCTCGAGAAACAGGATGGAAATAAACTTGTTGATACATTTGAAAACGGCTAAGAACATAGTCTTCAACTGCATGCATCCCATCGTAATCGAAAGCAATTCCATTCTTATAAGGACGCATTACTCTCAAGATTCTCGTTAAATCGAACATCCCATATTTAGTACCTGTGAAATAAGCGTCACGAAGGAGATAATCCATACGGTCAGCGTCAATTTGACTAGAGATCATCTGCACAACTTGGGGATTGGGATAAGTGTGAGAAATGACACTAGCGACTTTTTCAGGGAAATCGTCGGAAACTTGTCTTAAAACCTGATTGATCTCAGTTTCGGGTGATGTGATGATCTTTCTAGTCCACATTTCGTGGTCGGTATCGAAGATGTGTTCAAAAGTGTGTGAATATGGTCCATGTCCAACATCATGCAAAAGGGCGGCACATAAAGCGACGATTCGTTCGTTATCATCCCAAAGACCGTCACCAGGGGTTTTACTGGAATAGTTTCTTTGAAAATTATCACAGATTTGACGAGTTATTTCGTAGACACCAATGCAGTGACCAAAACGAGAATGCTCAGCACCGTGGAAAGTGAAGGAAGCCGTTCCCAATTGTTTAACACGACGAAGTCTTTGGAATTCTTTAGTGTTGATTAGATCTAAAATGACTTTATGTTGAACATGAATATAGTTGTGAATTGGATCACGGAAAACTTTTTCTCGTGGTAACATTTCGATATTATATGACATTATTTTTCCCCCAATATTTGTTGATTACGTTTAATTAGATCTTTTAAAGTTGTATTGTAAGCTTCGCGATAGGGCAAAGAGTTTTGGATGATAAAGAATTCCTTCTTGTCGATCGTATACTTTTTTGCCAAAGTCGCGATGATTTGTTGTTTAGCTTGCTCGATAGAAAGCTCACGTCCTAATAAGACGTCTAGATTTTCCATTGAACGGATATCAATTTGTGGATAACCAGGTTTGAATGGATAATTGCTGACTTCATAAAAATCTTTCATCAGCTGACTGCGATTTTTTTGGTCTCCATTGACGCTAATATAGGCCATAATGGCAACGGCGTTACCTGATCGTCTCTGGGAGATCCCAGCAAATTTCTTTTGATCAATACTGAGGTCATAAGTTCCAGGACAATAGGAGGTACTGATTTCGCCAGTTTCTATTTTGGAAGAGAAGCTTTCTTTGAGAACGGTAAACATTTTCTCGTAAGCGTCGTCGATCAACAAGTTATCTTTGTCTGGTAAAAAGATAGAAAAGTTGAGAATACCGGCATCGGTAACGACTCCCAATCCTCCCGAGTTGCGAAGGTAGAAAAGATAGTCTTTTTCTGATAACATTTCTAAGCCAGCTGATAAATTATTGAGACGTTTATCCTGCATTCCCAAAATAACGGTTGGTGGGGTAACCCAAAAGTGGATTACGGGTTGATTATTTGCGGAAACAAATTTTAAAATAGCTCCAGTATCTGAAAAAGGAACGAGCAGATCTTTGCTAGAGCTTATTTTTTGGTCGTATAATATAATAGTATTGTTCACTTAATCACTTCTTTTAATTAATTAATATAATTTTATCATGCAGAGGCGGTAAGGATTGGAAAATAATAGTATTGATATAAATGTGGATTTGAATATTGAGACTTTACAGTCAGGTGAATTAACTCGGACAAAGATTTCTGAGCCGGGCAAGTTTACTCAAATCGGTAAGTCGATTTATTTAAAATTTAATGAAAGCTTGGAAAATGGTGCAAGTGCATCCATTTTGGTAAAAGTTGGTGCAAACGGCGAAATACACATTAAACGTGTGGCTAAGTCGACTAATTTATCCTCACTTTTATATTTTACACATCAGAAGCACAATAATGGACAATTGGAAACAGAATATGGTGTTCTACCACTAGATACATTTACCAAGGATTCAAAGGTTGAAATTGTAAGTAAACCACTTTCTGGAAAAATAAACATTGATTATGATTTGATTTACGACAATAATGTAATAGGTAATTATAAGTTTAGATTGATTTTTGGCGTATAGGTAGATATGATTATAAGTAAGACGCTGCGAAAGGACGTGTACACGTTTGAAGTTTGATAAATTCAAGGATCAAAATAAAGACGAACTCTCATTGATTGAGGTTGCATACGAGATTCTTAACGAAAATAACAAAAAAGTTATGAACTTTTCTGATATCGTTAATGAAATACAAGACTACTTAGGCAAGTCTGATGAAGACATCAAGGAATCACTTCCACAATTCTACACAGATTTGAATAATGATGGTAGTTTTCTTTCACTTGGTGAGAATGTATGGGGCTTACGTAAGTGGTATCCATACGATTCCGTTGATGAAGAAGTAAATCATCCTGAGGATAACGGAACAGAAAATGCTCACAAGGCAGCTCAAAAGGTTAATGCCTTCTTGAGTGATGACGATGAAGATGATGATGTTGTCGATTATGATGATGACGCTGATTTGGACGTTAATAATATGGATGACGACGATGATGAGAGCGATGGTTCAGAAGGTGGACCTGACTTATCTAAGTTCACTAACTCAGATTTAACATCCGTTGACGATGACGACGATGATCCTCATGATGAAGGATTAGACGACGGTATTGAAGGTCAATTATCTGAATTCGACGCAGACGATGATGACGACGAAGACATCGATCTTAGCGACGACGATGATGAAGATGATGACGACGACGAAGATGACGATGATAAAAATTAAGTTTAATTTTTTGAATTAAAAGTTTGACGACTCGAACATATCACGGTATTATATAGTTCGGGCTCTATTAGATAGACAACTTTAAGTTCCCTGTTCATGCTGAATAGGGAACTTTTTTATTTTTGTGAGTTAAGAAATCCCTAGAATTAATATGTGGAGGAAGTTATGACTAAATACATTTTTATTACAGGTGGAGTCGTTTCATCATTAGGTAAGGGAATCGTTGCCGCATCCCTTGGTAGATTACTAAAAAATCGCGGACTTAAGGTAACAATGCAAAAATTTGATCCATACATTAACGTGGACCCAGGAACAATGAGTCCATATCAACACGGTGAAGTTTTTGTTACAAATGATGGTACAGAAACTGATCTCGATCTTGGACATTACGAAAGATTTATCGATAATGATTTGAACAAGTATTCAAACGTTACTACAGGTAAAATCTATTCAGAAGTTATTCGTCGCGAACGTCGTGGTGATTATAACGGTGCAACTGTTCAAGTTATTCCACATATTACAGATATGATTAAGCAAAAGATTATGCGTGCTGCAAGTACAACAGATTCAGACGTTATCATTACTGAAGTTGGTGGTACTGTTGGTGATATTGAATCACAACCATACCTTGAAGCATTGCGTCAAATGAAAGCTGAAGTTGGCTCAGAAAACGTTGTTTATATTCATACATCACTAGTACCTTACTTGAAGGCAGCTGGTGAAATGAAGACAAAGCCAACACAACACAGTGTTAAAGAATTACGTGGTATCGGTATCCAACCTAACATCTTGGTTGTTAGAACTGAACTTCCAATGCCACAAAATATGAAAGACAAGATTGCATCATTCTGTGATGTTGATTCCGAAGCTGTTATTGAATCACGTGATGCTAACTCATTGTATGATGTTCCATTGAACTTACAAGCTCAAAACTTTGATGACATTGTATGTCGTTACTTGCACTTAGATACAAAACCAGCTGATATGACAGATTGGCATAAGTTGGTTGACCGTGTTCACAATTTGAAACATAAGACAAAGATTACCCTAGTTGGTAAATACACTAAATTACAAGATGCTTACATTTCTGTTACTGAAGCACTTCGTGCTGCTGGATATGTATATAATACAGAGATAGAAATCGAAAAGATTTCAGCTGACCTTATCAATGATGACAACGTTGCTGATTATCTTAAAGATTCTGATGGTATTCTAGTACCAGGTGGTTTTGGTAGCCGTGGTCTAGAAGGAATGATTGCTGCTATTAAGTATGCTCGTGAACATGATGTTCCATATCTTGGACTATGTTTAGGTATGCAAATGGCAAGTATTGAATTTGCTAGAGACGTTGCTGGTATCAAGGATGCTACAACTGGTGAAGTTGATCCAGATGCAGCAAACAAGATCATTGATATCATGGCAGATAAGAAAGATGTTGAGGATCGTGGTGGTACTTTACGTTTAGGCGCATACCCATGTAAGTTAAAACCAGGTTCAAAGACAGCTGCTGCATATGACAATCAATCAGTTATCCAAGAAAGACATCGTCATAGATATGAATTTAACAATGAATATCGTAAGCAATTTGAAGATCTTGGACTAGTATTCTCAGGTGTTTCACCAGATAACCACTTGGTTGAAGTTATCGAAATTCCTGAAAACAAGTTCTTTATCGCTGCTCAATACCATCCAGAATTCTTGTCAAGACCTACTAAGCCAGAAGGCCTATTCAAAGCCTTTATCGGTGCAGCTTCAGGCCTTGCAGAAGACAACATGTAGTCTTCTCTTGAAGTAGTCAAATATAGTTAGGAAAAAGCTTATGCAAAAACTTGTAATCAACGGTGGAAAGAAATTATCAGGTGAAGTAACAATTGGCGGGGCTAAGAACAGTACTGTAGCTTTGATTCCAGCTGCTATTTTGTCTGATACACCTGTAGTGTTAGATTCAGTACCACAAATTAGAGACGTAAAAAATTTGCGTTCAATTTTAAAAGATATGAACGTTACTTCTGAAATGAATAATGATGTATTAAAAATTGATCCAACTAAAATCCAATTTGCTGAATTGCCTAGTGGAAAAGTTAGTAGTTTGCGAGCTTCATATTACTTTATGGGAGCAATGCTAGGCCGTTTTGGTAAAGCTGTTGTCGGTTTCCCAGGTGGGGATGATATCGGACCACGTCCAATCGATCAACACATTAAAGGATTTGAAGCACTAGGTGCACACGTTGAGAACAGACACGGGCAAATCATTATTACAGCTCCTGAAGAAGGCCTAAAGGGAGCAAAGATCTTTTTAGATATGGTTTCAGTTGGAGCAACAATTAATGTTATCTTAGCGGCCGTCAAAGCTAAAGGGACAACTATAATTGAAAATGCTGCTAAGGAACCTGAAATCATCGATTTAGCAACATTTTTGAACAATATGGGTGCTACCATCCGTGGTGTTGGGACGGAAACCATTCGTATTGAAGGTGTTGATACATTACGTTCAAACAATGCTCATACGATTATTCCAGATCGTATTGAAGCAGGAACTTATCTTAGTTTAGCTGCAGCTAATGGTGGCGATATTTTGGTGAAAAATATCATCAGTGAACATTTGGATGCTTTTTTAGCTAAACTAGACGAGATGGGCGTTAATCTTGAGGTTGGTGAAGATAGTATTTATGTGAAACCATCTCCCAACTTGAAAGCTGTTAATATCAAGACGATGCCATATCCTGGTTTTGCCACAGATTTACAACAACCAATTACACCATTGCTAATGAAAGCCAGTGGTGAAGCAATGATTATTGATACCATTTATCCCAAACGAGTAAAACATATTTCTCAATTGACGAAGATGGGTGCCGATATCACTAGTGAAAATGATTTGATTTTTGTTCATGGCGGAGCCCAATTAAAGGGTGCAAATGTGAGTGCAGATGAAATCAGAGCTGGTGCTTGCTTGATGATTGCTGGTTTATTAGCTGATGGTCAAACCGTTATTAGTCATGCTGAAAATATTCTACGTGGCTATGATCAAGTCGTTTGGAAGCTACATTGTTTGAATGCTGATGTTAAATTGATCGGTGAAGATGATTTAGTTGAGTCTTGACATTAAGGATTTAAATTGGTAGATTAAGTGATAGTTTAATACAAGAGAGGAAGTGCGCCGTTGAGAAACTAAGCTAGAGTTCAAAATTATACAAATATAGAAATATATGGTGTGTAGTTTGGCTCGGCTTAAATTCTCAACAGTGCTTCCCAAAATAATTAGGGAACGCTGTTTAGCGTTCTCTTTTTTTGTCGAAAAGAATGAACAAACCAAGTCGATCTGACCCACACCTTAAGTGGGGTGTTGTTTTATGGGAACAATTCAAATAGAAAATGTAAGTTTTAGATATGATCAAATGGTGGATAACTTATTCAATGCTTTGAATTTAAAGATTGATGAGAGTTGGAAATTAGGATTGATTGGACGTAACGGTCGTGGCAAAACAACTTTGATGAAAATGTTGTTAGGTCAATTGCAGTATCAAGGCCAGATCGTCTCCAATTTGAATTTTTATTATTATCCACAGACAGTTGTTGATAAAAATGTGCCAACTGTTGAAGTAGTTAAGAATTTAGCACATTTAGAGGATTACGATCTCTGGAAAATTGAGATCGAATTAGAAAAGTTACAAGTTGACGTGGACGTTTTGCAACAAGAGTTTTCAACCTTGAGTCCAGGTGAACGAACTAAAGTATTATTGGCAATTCTGTTCATTGACGAGTCAGGATTTCAATTAATTGATGAACCAACCAATCATCTGGATATTGAGGGTAGAAAGATCGTTTCAGATTACCTCAAGAGTAAGAAAGGTTTTATTGTGATCAGTCATGATAAGAGTTTCTTGAATCCAGTGATCGATCATGTTATTTCAATCGACCGTAACGATGTGGTGGTTTATAAAGGGAATTTTGATACTTGGCAAGAGCAAAAGGAACGTCAAGATCAATCAGAACTAGCTGAGAAAGAACAATTAAAGAAAGATATTAGTCGTCTTCATGAAACAGCGGTTAAACGTGAGAATTGGTCCAGACAAACTGAATCACAGAAGAATAAGAAACATTATACTGAAAAAGTGCATTTGGATAAGGGCTTCATTGGTACCAAGGCAGCTAAGATGATGAAAAAGGCTAAAACAGCTGAACGTCGAGTTAATTCGGCTATTGATGAGAAGAAAACCTTATTAAAAAATATTGAAATAGAAGCCCCTATCGAACTAAATTACGAAGAATTATCGCATCCTGACGTATTTGTACAGGTGGAGAATTTAACTTTGCAGCATGAGAATATTGTGACACCAACAGTTGATTTCAAAGTGAAACGAGATCAAGTAGTGTCAGTGATTGGACCTAATGGAATTGGTAAGACAACGATCTTTAAACAAATTCTAGGTTTGTCACAGCCTTTTGAACAGACCGGGCAAATTCATGTTGCCAATAATTTGAAAATTTCTTATCTGCGTCAAGACAACGAATTACAAGGAACTATCAGAGAATTGGCGGAACAAAAACAAATTGAATCAGAATTGATTTTTTCCAACTTACGCAAATTAGGTTTTGAACGCTATCTCTTTGAACAACCAATCGAGCAGATGAGCCAAGGTCAACGTCGAAAAGTCGCACTGGCAGTGAGTTTGTCAGAAGAAGCCAATCTTTATTTCTGGGACGAACCGTTGAACTATTTAGACGTAATTACTCGTCAACAAATTATCGAAGCAATAAAAGAACAACACCCAACGATGTTGTTAATTGATCATGATCAAGATCTAATTGATTCAGTTTCTAGTAAAAGAATTGAACTACATAAATAATCATGTGGGAACGAAAGGGAGTTTTAAAGTTGAGAAAAAAATTCTTTAATTCATCATATAAATTTATGTAGTCCAAGTAAGCCTTTGACTACATCGGGGGTATTTTTCTTATGGGAACAATACAAATAAAAGATGTTAGTTTTAGATATGATCAAATGGCAACAGATCTTTTCAGCAAAATCAATTTGAAAATAGATGAGTCGTGGAAATTGGGCCTGATAGGGCGTAATGGTCGAGGTAAGACGACTTTATTAAAGATGATAATGGGGCAATTAAATTTTTCAGGGGAAATAATTTCTAATCTGAACTTTTATTATTATCCACAGACGGTTGTTGATAAAAATGTGTTAACTGTTGAAGTTGTTAAGAATTTAGCGCAATTAGAAGATTACGACCTTTGGAGAATTGAGATTGAATTAGAAAAGTTGCAAGTTGATGCGGATGTTTTGCAACGAAAATTTTCTAATTTAAGTCCTGGTGAACAAACTAAAGTGTTGCTGGCTATTCTATTTCTTGATGAATCAGGTTTTCAATTGCTTGATGAACCGACGAATCATTTAGATATTGAAGGTCGAAAAACAGTAGCTAAATACTTAAAAGGTAAAAAGGGATTTATAGTTATAAGTCATGATAAAAATTTTTTAAATCCGGTGATTAATCACGTAATATCAATTGATCGAAATGAAATTTCGGTTTATAAAGGAAACTTTGATACTTGGCAACAGTAAAAGAATTATCAAGATGAACGAGAATTATCTCAAAAGAATCAGTTGCAAAAAGATATTAATCGTTTAAAAGTCACGGCTAATGAACGAAAAAATTGGGCATTGGAATCGGAAGTTAATCCTGATAGTACTGCTAGAAAGATGATGAAGAAGGCCCAACACGTTATGAAACGAATTGATAAATCGGTAAGTGAGAAGCAGTCTTTATTGAAGAATATTGAAATTGAAGATCCATTAAAATTTAATTATCAAGAATTAAAGTATCCTAAGGTTTTTCTGCAAGTAGTTGATTTATCTTTAAAAAAAGGTGAAATAATAATTCCTAAAGTTAATTTTAAAATAGAAGTGAATCAAGTCGTTTCACTTATGGGACCCAATGGAATTGGAAAAAGTTCAATCGTCAAAAGTATTTTAGGATTGTCTCATTTTTTTGAACAGAGTGGAGATATCCAATTGGCTAAAGGGTTAAAAATTTCTTATCTGCGTCAAGATAATGAATTACAAGGCACTATTAGACAGTTAGCGGAACAAAAACAAATCGAACCTGAATTGATTTTTTCCAATTTACGTAAGTTAGGCTTTGAACGCTATCTCTTTGAACAACTGATTGAACAAATGAGTCAGGGACAACGTCGAAAAGTCGCATTGGCAGTTAGTTTGTCAGAAGAAGCTAATTTTTATTTCTGGGACGAGCCTTTGAATTATTTAGACGTAATTACTCGTCAACAAATTATCGATGCAATAAAAAAACAACACCCAACGATGTTGTTGATTGATCATGATCAAGATCTAATTGATGCGGTATCTAGTGGAAAAGTCAATTTACATTACTAGAATTGTATTGAATAATTGTCTAACTCATGATATTATTAGACACTGTTAGTAATTTAATCTATATTTCTGTAAAAGATTTATGGCAAAGGAGCGACATAGAATGAAACAAGGAATTCACCCAGATTACCATCAAGTTGTCTTTATGGACTCATCAACAGGTAAGAAGTTCTTAGCTGGTTCAACTGTTCAATCAAAAGAAACAACTGATTACGAAGGTAACGAATATCCATTAATTCGTGTTGAAATCTCATCAGATTCACATCCTTTCTACACTGGTAAACAAAAGTTTGCTCAAGCAGATGGACGTATCGACCGTTTCAACAAGAAATATGGCTTGTCAAACAAGTAAAAAAAAGTCATCCGAATGGATGGCTTATTTTTTTTGAAAAGCTTTATATTTTGACTTTACTTTTCTTTGATTTCAAATGTGTGTAGACCCAAATGAAGTTGATCAAAGCTAAACCACTGGTACTGATGAAGACAGCGGAATAACTTAAGGCACTGGTAATATAAGAACCGAGAAGTGGTCCACAGACATTACCAACTGATTGGAATGACTGATTATAACCGAAGATTCTACCAGTGTATTTTGGATCAGTATATTTGGCCAGAATTGTCTGAACTTGAGGAACCAAGCAGGCATCAGAGACACCAACTAGGAATCTTAAAGCAGCCAACTGCCAAACGTTAGTGACGAAGGCTTGAGGAATATAAACTAAGATGGCAAAAATTAATCCACCAACTAAAATTTTCCCCGTTCCAATTTTGTCACCTAAAGCACCAAATCTTGGTGCCGCAATAATATTAGCAATACCAGGCATCGCCGCAACGACCCCAGCAACCAATGTGACCTGACTAGAATTGTGCATTAATTGCTTAATGTACAAACTAATGATTGGGTTGATCGAATTGTTAGAGGTCTGAATGATCATGGTTGTGACAAACATTGCTAAAATGAGATTAGGATTTTTCAACTTGTGGAAAATTTCCTTAGTTG
>DXCM01000024.1 GCA_019116025.1 Candidatus Companilactobacillus pullicola
TGGTACTAAGAGTCAGATTGATGCTATCGGCGATTCAATCGACATACCGGTTGATGTTTCTGATGCAAGCGGCAATAGTACAAAGAAGAATGTCGACCTGGGTGACGCTTTGGGTAACAAAGTAACCTTTACCGATCCAGGTACTATTAGTGTTACGATAAGTCATTCTAATTCTAGTTCAAGTACTAGTTCATCCAATACAACTGGAAACAGTACAGCTTCAACTAGTTCAGACTCTAAGAATGAAACAAGCAGTAATACGGATTCATCAAGCACTAATTCAACAAATGATAACAATGATAGCGAATAAACGCTGGGGGTATATTTTTCATGACAAAATATTTCGGAACAGACGGAGTAAGAGGTATTGCAAATAAAGAGCTAAGTCCAGAACTAGCTTTTAAATTAGGCCGTTGTGGCGGTTATGTATTAACACAACATTCAGATAATGAGAATGCACATCCACGTGTTTTAGTTGCCAGAGACACACGTATTTCTGGTCAAATGCTACAAAATAGTTTAATTTCAGGATTGCTTTCAGTTGGTATTGAAGTCTTAAACTTAGATGTTATTACAACTCCAGCCGTTGCATATCTTGTTCGTGCCGTTTCAGCTGATGCTGGTATTATGATTTCAGCTTCACATAATCCTGCTGAAGATAACGGTATTAAATTCTTCGGATCAGATGGTTACAAGTTACCAGATGATGTTGAAGAGGAAATCGAAGAACTATTAGACGCTAAAGAAGATACATTGCCAAGACCATCTGCTGAAGGTTTAGGTAGCGTTTCAGACTATCCAGAAGGTGCCCAAAAGTATTTACAATTCTTGAAACAAACTCTTTCTGATGATCTTAGTGGCATGAAGATCGTATTAGATACTGCTAACGGTTCAACAAGTCGTTTAGCAAGTACACTTTTTGCTGACTTGAATGTTGATTTTGAAATCATGGCATCACATCCAGATGGAATCAATATCAACAAGAATGTTGGTTCAACACATCCAGAGCAATTAGCTCAACGTGTTAAAGAATCGGATGCCGTAGCTGGATTAGCTTTTGATGGTGATGGAGATCGTTGTATTGCAGTTGATGCTGATGGAAACATTGTCGACGGTGATAAGATCATGTTCATTCTTGGTAAATATTTGCATGATGGTGGACGTTTAAAGAAAGATACGATTGTAACTACTGTTATGAGTAATATCGGCTTGTACAAGGCAATTGAAGCCAATGGCATGAACTCTGTACAAACAGCAGTTGGGGACCGTCACGTTGTTGAAGAAATTCGTGAGAATAACTACAACATCGGTGGTGAACAATCAGGACATGTTGTTTTGTATGAATACATGAACACTGGTGATGGTATGCTTACAGGTACACACCTACTTCACGTTATGAAGGAAACAGGCAAGAGCCTAGCTGAATTAGCTGCTCCTGTAAAAGTTTATCCACAAAAACTAGTTAATGTTCCAGTAGCGGACAAGAATTCATGGGACAAACACCAACCAATCCTTGATGTCATTAAGACAGTCGAAGACGAAATGGATGGGGATGGTCGTGTTCTAGTACGCCCTAGTGGTACACAAGCCTTACTACGTGTTATGTGTGAAGCTTCAACTGAAGAAAAAGTTAACGAATACTGTGATCAAATCGTTGCAGTCGTTAAAAGTGAGTTAAATTAAGACAAATAAATAAAGCTGATGATTTCGAAAATGAGATCATCAGCTTTTTTGGTTTGTATAGATTGGGGATATGAGTAATTTCCCGTCCTCCACAAAAATTGGGAATGCTGTTGGAACACTATGGGCGCGATTCGGAGCTAATTATTTTACACTTCGTGCAAAATAATGGATCTTCGAAGTCGGCCTTATTGTAATCGGCAAAGCCGATGACAATAATTTCATAGCTGAACGCATTCCCAATTTTTGCTCCGGACTAAAGAGTGGTTCTATTATTTTATTTAAGGACTGATACTAAGTAGATTTTATAGTTTGAGACTAATCAGGTTTGTTGTTTTCGGTTAAATAGATAATGCTTAGACGTTTTGAAGAGAGAATAATTAAAAGAGAAAGATGCTTATATCGACTTAACTAGTAGTTGATATAAACATTTTTTATTTTGGAGATGAAGAATTAAAGTTTTAATTATTTACCAACAAAAAAATCAAAGCAGAATCTAGTCTGGAGTAAAAAATCTGTGGGCCCTCAGTGGCGACATTCTACTTAGCTTGCGGAGCAAGGTTAGTAGAAGACCGGACTTGAAGATCCATAATTTTTTGCGAAGTGAAAAATTATTAGCTTCAAGCCGTGTCCGCCACGTTCCAGCGGCCCACAGATTTTTTGCGGAAGACGGCAGGTTAAGCAAATTTAAATAACATTGGTCTACATGACATATACCAATGTTTACAATCGGTACATACCACCTATACCATTTATAAAAAATATTAAAACTTTCTTGACATAATGATAACTAATTAGTATTCTAGTCATTGTCGCAAGGTAATAAGTATAGTTCAAATGACCTATACCATTTACAACAAAATAAACTATACCAATTGAGAAAGGCTATAATTATTATGTGTGGAATTGTCGGAGTAATTGGAAATAATAATACAACTGATATTTTATTAAATGGATTGGAAAAACTAGAATACCGTGGTTACGATTCAGCCGGTATTTATGTTAATAATCAAAAGGGCAAAGACTTCTTAGTTAAAGAAGTTGGTAAAATTAGTGAATTAGAAAATGCCGTTACAAGTGATGTTCAAGGCCTAGCCGGGATCGGTCATACTAGATGGGCAACGCACGGAAAGCCAACTATTGAAAATGCTCATCCTCATTTTTCAGAAGATAACCGTTTCTACTTAGTACATAATGGTGTTATCACAAATTATGATGAGTTGAAGAAAGAATACTTAGCTGATTTCAAATTTGAAAGTCAAACTGATACTGAAGTTGCCGTACAATTAGTTGATTATTTTGCTAAAAAGGGTATGGACGGTGAAGCTGCTTTTAGAAAAGCACTCAGTTTGATCGAAGGTTCATATGCTTTTGCTATGATCGATAAAGAAGAACCAGATCGTATCTTCGTTGCTAAAAATAAGAGTCCACTTCTCATCGGTTTGGGAGACGGCTTCAACGTTATCTGTTCAGATGCTATGGCTATGCTTGACCAAACTCATAAATTTGTTGAAATTCATGATGGTGAAGTTGTTATCTTGAAGAAAGATTCTGTTGAAATTAGCAAGATTGACGGTACTAAGGTACAAAGAGATCCTTATATGGTCAACATTGATGAGAATGATATTTCTAAGGGTACTTATGACCACTACATGTTGAAAGAAATTGACGAACAACCAAATGTCATGAGAAAGATTTCTAAAAATTATATCAATGACGATGGTTCATTGAATGTTGAACAAGACCTTTTGGATGAAATCAAGAAAGCTGATCGTTTATATATTGTTGCTGCCGGAACTAGTTATCATGCCGGCTTGGTTGGTCGCAATATTTTCGAAAAGATTGCCGATGTGCCTGTAGATGTTGAATTGGGAAGCGAATTTGGTTACCATATGCCAAAACTTTCTAAGAAACCATTCTTCATTTTCTTATCACAAAGTGGTGAAACTGCTGACAGTCGTCAAGTGTTGGTTAAAGTTAATGAGATGAAATTACCAAGTTTAACAATGACAAATGTTGCTAACTCAACACTTTCTAGAGAAGCTACATATACTATGGAATTGTTAGCTGGACCAGAAATTGCCGTTGCCTCAACCAAAGCTTATACAGCACAAATTGCTGTTGAAGCGGTGTTGGCTAAGGCTTTGGGTGAAGCTAAGAATTTACCAATTGCTAAAGAATTTGATCTTAAAGAACAATTAGCTTTGGCTGCTAACGGAATTCAAACTATTGTTGATGAAAAAGATAAGATTAAGGAATTAACAGCTGATTACTTAACAGGTAAATCAGATGCCTTCTATATCGGTAGAGGTGTTGATTACGCTCTATCACTAGAAGCAGCTCTTAAACTAAAAGAAATTTCTTATATTCACGCTGAAGGCTTTGCTGCCGGAGAATTGAAGCACGGAACAATTGCTTTGATTGAAAAAGATACACCTGTCTTTGCCTATGTGAATGATGGTATTGGTGCAAGTCATACTCGTGGTAACATCCAAGAAGTAGAAGCACGTGGAGCTCATGTTCTAGTTATTGCTAGTCAAAAATATGCTGAAGCAGGAGATCAAATTGTTATTCCTGAAATTGATGAATTGATTTCCCCAATTATTAGTATTGTTCCTGCTCAAATGATTGCTTACTACGCAAGTTTGGCACGTGGAAACGATGTCGATAAACCTCGTAACCTTGCAAAAAGTGTCACAGTAGAGTAGCCTAAATTTACATAATGGATATATAATAGTCTTCGTAATGAAGGCTATTTTTTTATTATAAAAATTATAGATTGGTGGTTTTATGGGAAATAAAAAATTAAATTTGTTCTCAACAGTAATGTTTGGGCTAAGTGCGATTATTGGTTCAGGCTGGATGTTTGGATCTAGTCAGGCGGCGCAAATAGCCGGTCCAGCAGCAATTATTGCGTGGATTGTGGGAGCAATTTTAGTAGCAATGATTGCAATGGTTTATGTCGAAATTGGGACGATGTTTCCGGAAGAGGGAGCTATGAGTCGATTTACGATGTACACTCATGGTTCGTTGTTAGGACATATTTTCTCATGGGCTAATTGGATTTCATTATTAGCAATTTTACCAATTGAAGCAGTGGCCTCAGTTCAGTATATGAGCACTTGGCCATGGTCTTGGGCTAATTGGACGCATGGATTTATGAAGGGCGGACAGCTTAGTTTTCAAGGAATTATGATGGCAACAGTGATGCTGTTCATCTTTACAATTATTAATTATTGGTCAGTCGCTATTATGGCCAAATTTAATAACTTCATTTCAGTTTTAAAAGTAGTCGTACCAATAATCACAATGATTGCCTTGGTTACGGCACATTTCGATTTTAATAATATGGGTAGTTCATTTAGTGAATTTATGCCTAATGGTACGGCATCAATATTTGTAGCTATTGGTAGTGCCGGAATCATTTACTCTTACGTGGCTTTTCAAACGGTCATTAATTTGAGTAATGATATTAAAAAACCGTCTGTTAATATCAGACGAGGAATAATTTTATCGTTATTGATCAGTGCTTTGATTTATATCGCATTACAAATTGTCTTTATCGGAGCATTGCCACAGTCAATTGTTAATGGTGGTTGGTCAAAGATCAACTTTAATTCACCATTTGCTGATTTGGCTATCTTGTTGAATATTTATTGGTTATCGACATTGGTTTACTTCACAGCCTTTATTTCACCGGTCGGTAGCGGAATTGCTTTTGCATCTTCAGCAAGCAAATCATTATCATCGATGCCTAAGAATAAGCATTTGCCATTGTTCTTGAGCAATTCGAATAACAAATACAATTCGCCACGGATAGCTTTAATGGTCGATTTTGTGGTCAGTTTCATTTTGATTTTACTATTTAAGAATTGGTCATTACTATCACGTGTAGTTGCAGCATCAACGTTGATTTCCTTGCTATCAGGTCCAGTTGTGGCAGGAAGTTTGCGTAAAATGGGTCCGGAATTAAGACGACCAACAAAAATTAAAGGAATGAAAATTCTAGCTCCAGTTGTTTTTGATTTAATTAGTTTGGCAATTTATTGGGCTATGTTCCCAACGACCGTAGAGGTTATCGTAATCATTATCGTTGGTTTGCCAATCTATTTTGTTTACGATTATCGTCGTGGTTTTAAAGAGTTTAAGCAGAAATTATATGCCAGTTTGTGGCTGATAGTTCATCTGTTTGGTTTATCAATTATTTCTTGGATTGGTGGATCAGACTTTGGTGGAATGAATTTGATTAAGTATCCAATGGATTTCGTTGTTATATTGATTTTCTCAACTGTTATGTATTATTGGGCAACTCATTCATTGTATTATTCTGGTTATTTCGATGATGCTAAAGAGATCAATGCAACAGTTAAGTTGGAAAATAATTAGTCAATGAATAGTTTGAAAACAAAACAAAAATGGTTCTGGGGAATAGTAGTTTTAATTGAAGCTATTCTTTTCTACAGTTCGTCAATGACCTATAAGGAACAGACTTCAGTGCCTTTTTTAGAAAAATATTTATCCGGAAGACCTTTTGCTAATGCTTTAAAAGGAATTCATTTTACCTATGGTGGTAAGGTTCAATCGATTGAGAATGATGGCTATTACCATTTTGTCGAGTTCTTTATACGAAAGGGAGCTCATTTCGGTATTTATTTGGCTCTAGGAGTATTTTTGTGCTTAGCTTTGTATACATATTTTAAAGATAACTGGCTTTTACAAACGATTATTCCTTGGTTATCTGCAACGGGATTAGCCGCTTTTGATGAATTTCACCAAGGTTTAACTGGAGGTAGAACTCCTTCAGTAGTGGACGTAATCCTTGATAGTTCGGGCGCTTTGTTGGGCTCAGTTGTCGTTGTACTGATACTGTATTTTGTTATAAAACATAAGGATAAGAATAAAATTTTTTCAATTAAATAAGCTCCAGATAATAAGATTATGCGAAAGCATAATCTTATTATTTTTGCCCAAAATGCTATATCATGTGGTTAAAATTTTTAGAAGGAGGTATCGGGCTTATGAACATGGATGACGATGTGGTAGAGATCGGTGAAACGTCAGTATTGAGTCGTAAAATGGGCCTAGGTACTAACAAAGTTGGGAAGAGTGATATCTACAAAGACGTTAAAGATGCCGATGGCTTTGGACTTGTCAAAAAAGCTATCGATTCGGGAATGACGACTATTGATACGGCGTATGCATATGGCAAAGGTCGTTCGGAAGAAATCATTGGTGACGTTATTAAGCATTATGATCGTAGTGACATTGTAATAGCGACCAAGGCTGCTCAAGATCCAGAGCGTGATTATGCTATTAATAATTCCCCGGAGTTTTTAAAGAAGTCTGTGGATCAAGCTCTTGAACGATTAAAAGTTGATTATATAGATATTTTTTATATACATTTTCCAGATAAAGATACACCTAAGGCTGAAGCTCTCTCAGCTTTGGAAGATATGCGTGAAGCTGATAAGATCAAAGCCATTGGGGTTTCTAACTTTACTTTAGATCAAATCAAAGAAGCCAATATAGACGGTTTCGTCGATGTTGTAGAAGATAATTACAGTCTGGTTCATCGCAATGCTGAAAAAGAGCTGTTTCCTTATTTACGTGAAAACAATATTTCATTCGTACCATACTTTCCTTTGGCTTCTGGTACTTTGACCGGAAAATATCAAGCAAGTGATTATGCCAAAGTTCCACGTTTTTCAAAAGAGGAGTTTGGACAAATTGTAACGTCACTTGATCCGGTTAAAAAAATTGCCGCTAAGTATGACGCAACTGTCACGCAATTGTTGTTGGCTTGGTACATGATGGATCCAGATATTTCAATCGTAATCCCAGGTGCTAGAACTGTTGAGCAAGTGGAACAAAATGCTAAGTCCTGGGATATCCATCTAAGTAAAGAAGATTATCAAGCGATTGATACAGCTTTTAGTGATTTTAAATAAAAAATAAATTTAGAAGAAGTGATCATTATGGCAAAGAAAGTAGTGATTTTAGGTGCAAACGGCTATGTGGGAGGAGTTTTTGCAAAACAATTCCTCGATAGAGGCGACAGTGTAGTAAGTATTTCCCGCTCAGGACGTCCAGATAAAGATGTCGATTGGTATGACAAAATTGATTGGGAAATGGGTGATCCATTGGATAAAGATGCTCCTTGGGAAAAATATTTAGCTGGTGCTGATATTTTAGTTGATACCGTGGGTGAATACATGGAACATCTTGATAAAGGTATGACGTATGAGAAGGTCAATTATCAAACAGCTTTAAATATTGCCGATGCCGCTGAAAGACAAAAAGTTCCTATCTTTGTTTTTATTTCCATCGACGATGATCCTGCATTTCCAGACCGTCGACTCTTTACAACTAAACGGGATGCCGAAGATTATTTGAAACAACGTGATTTTATTTCTATCTTGGCGCGTCCATCGGCTATGTATCCAGCAGATCAATACAAAAAGGGTGAAGGTCCACATCGTAGTTTGTTAGTTGATGATGTTGCTAGCTCAGTTATTGCCGCTACTGATACTGTTAAAGAAACGGAAACTCTGAAGGTTGATGATCTTGAAAGATAATTGATTTTTTTAACGTGATGCAAATTCCTGCATTGCGTTTTTTTAGGCAAAAAATATAAAAACTTGTGATAGAAGTTGTATTATATGTTTAAACATATATGCATACGGTTTCATAATTACAAGGTGGTTTAGTAGTATGACAAATATAAATATTGATAGAAGATTAGCGGTGATTGTAGCGGTCGGATTGAATTTGATTATTTATTTGTTTTACCAAGTAGTTGTTATACGTGCTGATGATTTGAATACGTCAGAAGTTAACTCGTCAAGCTCCGTGACCAATTTTTTGACACCAAGTACTGAACACGATAATAAAAGTAATTCTTCACTTGATGAATCAGTGGATATCAGTGCGGATGTTAAAAAGGATAATATTTCAGATTATCTCAATGGTGTTATCTCTAATAAGGATATTAATATTTCCAATTTGACCAATAATGTCGTCTATGATGAGAAAACGGATAAATTTGTTATTCCAGCTGGTACTAGGGAATTTGAATTTCATTGGGATGCGAATTCCACAACTGATGGAAAAGAATATAGTGGAACCTATAAAGTTTATCTGAACAGTCATGATGTTGTTATGACGGCTGATCCTACAACTGGTGATAACAAGAATGATGTTAATGTGGATCAAAATACCAAGGTTCCTAACAAAAACTTGACTCAGGATTTGAAGGACAGTACTAATGCTGTGAATAAAGCCAATGAGCCGTCATTAGAAGACTCATTTCCTAAACGGGGCACGATTATAATGTTTGGCAACGTCTACAGTATTTCAGGTCCGGTTGAGCCCAAAAAGAAACTAAGAATAGAATCGAGTTATAAATCTAGTATTGCTAAATACAATCCTAATTTTTTACAACCGAGTGTAAAAATGCTTCCTGAGGCGGGAAATAAGAGTGGTGATTTTCTAACAATTTTAGGGATGACGATTGGCATATTGACGGTAATTGTAATCGATATCAGGAAGACTCATCAATATGGCAAATAAATATTATTTTTTAGCGTTTATTTACGCTACAAATATTGAAATAACAGTGTTACTTTGATAAAATTATATGCGGTTTACAATAATCATGAAAGAAGGAAACAGAAATGTCAGGACATTCAAAATGGCATAACATCCAAGGTAGAAAAAATGCCCAAGATGCAAAACGTGGTAAAATCTTCCAAAAGCTGTCTCGTGAGTTATTCATGGCAGCTAAATCGGGTGGTGCCGATCCTAACGATAATGCTGCCCTTCGTTTAATCGTAGATAAAGCTCGTGCAGCTAATATGCCAAAGGACAACATCAAACGTGCCTTAGACAAGGCTGAAGGTGGCAGTGATGAACATTATGATGAAGTTACATACGAAGGCTATGCTCCAGGTGGAGTTGCAGTTTTAGTAGAAGCTTTAACAGATAACAAGAACAGAACTGCTTCTGCCGTACGTGTTGCATTTACCCGTAACGGAGGAAGCATGGGCTCAAGTGGTTCAGTTGCTTACATGTTCGACCGTAAAGGTTATATCGTCTTGGATCGTTCAAAGAATACTCAAGATGAGGATACAGTTTTGATGGATATCATGGACTTAGGTGCCGATGATCTACAAACATCAGATGACGCTTATGAAATCTATACGGAAGCTAAAGAATTCGCAGCTGTTCGTGATGGTTTAATCGAAAAGGGTTATGAACTTGCCGATTCAGAATTGACAATGATTCCACAAAACACAACACCAGTTCCAGAAGAGAAAAAAGAACAATTTCAACATATGATTGATCAACTTGAAGATGATGAAGATGTTTCAGAAGTTTATACTGCTGCTGCAGATGCTGATGATGAATAATAAGTTCTTTAACTAAAAAGATCGTAAACAATTTGTTTACGATCTTTTTTTGTCGTCTGAAATATTATCAAGAATGTCATTGGAAGTTAGTTTTTCGTAGTTGCTCTGTAATTTAATCAGGTTCTTTTTATAAGATTTAGCGTAGACAATGGCAAAAAGAGTATCCAATAAATATTCAAAGGTGATCTGTGAGGCAAAAGTGCTGACTTTGAAGATATTATATTCATTTTGAACGATTGAAATAGTTTGGGATGCATATTGAATCATCTGACTGTCGGGATTGCCAGTTATTAAAAGCGTTGGGACTTTTTGTTGATGTAAAAATTTGATCAGTTTTAGATAGTTGGAGCTGTTTCCGGTATAAGAGAGAAAGATGGCTAGATCATTTTCATTCAGATTAACTGAGGTCCAAGATTCATCGCTGTATTCTTCAGCTATAATGGCAAACTTATTGATTTTGACTAATTTGCTTTGAAATCCCCGGGCACGAATTTGAGTATCACCGATAGCAAAGAGGACTAGTCGATTACTATTCATAATTTTAGTGGCTGCAGCGGTTAATTCTTTTTCAGTTAATTGAGCTAAGGCTCTTTTGACGGCATTGATAGTTAAATCAGAAATATTTTTAGCAATTTCAACGGCGGTATTCTCTGATGAAAAAGGGAAATTAGCATCAACGGCGTTCAGCTTGGTGATGTTTTGTTGCACATCTTTAGTGATGTCTTGGCGCATAGCTCGAAAGCCACTGTAGTCTAACTTTTGGGCGAAACGAACAATGGCAGAATGGGATGTGTAAGTCTTGGAAGCCAGGGTTTGAATGGACATAGTGGAAACGGCGGTTAAATTATTTTCGATGTATTTGGCAATTCGTTGTTCATTGTCAGTTAAATCTTGAACGTGAGTGATTCTATCTGAAAAAAGCATGGGTAAATCTCCTTTGTACTGATTATAACGAATCTATTGAACATAATGTTTATGAGTTTGGTGTAATTAATATTTATTCTTGTTCATTGTGACCAGTTTCATGGCAAAAGGTTATCAAGAAATAATTTTGCCTGTAGAGTGTATTTATGGATACGAGGAGGAATTATTATGAAAAAATTGACCATCGCATATATCGGAAATGGGAAGAGTGCTAATCGATATCACTTGCCATTTTCATTAAAATTAAAGGATCAAATTAAAGTAAAAACAATCTATGCTCGTCATATTAGTCATGAAGTGTGGAAAAAAATTGACGGCATTCAGTATACAACTGATGTAAATGATATTTATAACGATCCCGAAATAGATTTAGTTGTTTTATCAGTTCCAGCAGGAGTCCATTACAAGCTCGCTAAAGAAGTTCTTGATCATAATAAGAATGTTCTAGTGGAGAAACCATTTACGGAAACAGAGGCTCAAGCCAGAGAATTATTCCAATTGGCTAAGGAAAAACATTTGTTAATTCAATGTTACCAAAATCGTCGTTATGATTCTGATTTTCTGACCGTTCAGAAAGTAATTGAAAGTGGAAAACTTGGGGACATCTTAGAAATTGAATCGACGTATGACTATTTCCGTCCGTATATTCCTGAAGGTGAAAAAGAGTTTTCAGTTGGACATAGTTTCCTATACGGACATGCCTGCCATACATTAGATCAAATTATTTCATATTTTGGCAAAGCAGATAAGGTTCACTATGATATTCGTCAATTGTTGGGTAAAAATCGAATGAACGATTACTTTGATATTGACATGTATTACGGAATTATGAAAGTTTCAGTGAAATCGAGTTTTTTCAGGCTAGTACCTCGTCCTAGTTTCACTGTTTATGGTAAAAAAGGCGTTTTTGTGAAACAGGATATGGATCGTCAAGAAGTTGATTTAAAACATTTCTATATGCCAGATCATGCTGATTTTGGCTTGGATCGTCCAGAGGATTATGGAATGTTAACTTATCTGGATGACGATAATCAGTATCATCAGGAAAAAGTTGTTTCTGAAGTAGGCGATTATAGTCGTGTTTATCAAGGATTGTACGATGCCATTATTAACGGCCAACCAAAGACAGTTAAAGATGAAGAGACCATCTATCAAATGCACATGCTTGAAACTGGTATAAAAGAAATTACGGAAGAAAAGGAGAATCAATAATGAAATTAGCAATATTTGGAGCGGGAATGATCGTTAAGGACTTTCTCACAATGATTCATGATCTTCCTGAAATAGAATTGACCGCCATTATGGGGACGCCTAAGGATTTACCAACGATGGAAGAATTGCAAAAGAACGATGGAATCAAGAAAATTTATACCGATGCAAAGGAGTGCTTAGCTGATCCAGAGATCGATACGGTCTATGTAGCACTACCTAATTTCTTACATTATCAGTTTTCAAAGATGGCTCTAGAAGTTGGAAAAAATGTTATTTGTGAAAAGCCATTTACATTGAATTCTACTCAATTAGAGGAGCTGAATAAGTTGGCTCAAGATAAGGATCTAATTTTAGTTGAAGCCATTACAAATCAATACTTATCTAATTATCGATCCTTGAAGAATGCCTTACCAGAATTAGGTTCTTTAAAAGTAATTGAATGTAATTATTCACAGTATTCGCACCGTTATGACGCCTTTTTAGAAGGAAAAATTTTACCTGTTTTCGATCCTAAAAAGGGTGGTGGTGCCTTGATGGATTTGAATATTTACAACATTCATTTTGTTATTGGTTTAATGGGTGTTCCTAAAGCAGTGCACTACTATGCTAATGTGACACGTGGAATTGATACTTCTGGTATTTTGGTACTCGACTATCCTGAAACTAAGGTGGTCTGCATCGCTGCTAAAGATTGTTCAGCTCAGGTTACTTCAACTATCCAGGGTAATAAAGGATCAATTGTCGTTGATGGACCAACGAACGTGATGAAAGATTATAACGAACAATTAAATGGTGCCGAGTCTGAACAAGTAGATAAGAAAGTTCATCCACACCGTATGTATGAAGAGTTTAAAAACTTTAACCAAATGATTGAACAACATGATACGAAAGCTGCTAGTGAAAGAATGCAACACAGCATGATCGTTATGAATGTCGTTGATGCGGCATTGAAAGATTCAGGAATTAAATTAGGCTAGTTTCTCCTCCTTATTCAAATTTAAATAATAAATACGAACGGTCACTATTAAGATATCAAAGTATATATACATGCTTTGAGCACCTAGTAGTGGCCGTTTTTTAATCTAAAATTTCTAAATATTGCTGAAAGCTTTTTTATCCTTTTCTTCGTAATTTTTACCTGAAAGGGGGTCATTCGATGACAGCAGAATCGATGGTCAATAATTTGTTAACGGAAGCATGCATTAATAAAATCTCAGATATTTATTTTTTTCCACATGACAACTTCTATCATATCGAGGCCAGTAATTCTTTCCAGAATTATACAGTGGCTGATCTAACTAATGATGAAAGTTTTGCCATTATGAATTTTTTAAAGTTTAACGGAGGATTGGATGTTTCTGAACGTAGACGTTCACAGAAGGGAGCTTTTAATTTTAATTATCAAAATAAGCGGATATTTATTCGAATTTCCGCAGTTGGTGATTTTCAGAATCGTGAGTCAATGGTAGTACGGTTAATTTATCCACAGGAATTTAACTCAGTGGTAGATGAAGAAATCATTCAGAAAATTCTGCCGATTGCTCAGCAAAAAGGAATGATGTTATTTTCCGGTCCGATGGGTTCAGGGAAAACTTCTTTAATGTACACTTTGGGTCGTCAATTGAGTCTTACTAAAAAAGTTATGTGCATTGAAGATCCAATTGAAATTGTTGAAGATAGTTTCTTGCAGTTACAAGTCAATGATGAGGCGGGAATGACCTATGAAGAGCTGATAAAAACGAGTTTACGTCATCGTCCAGAAGTATTGATCATAGGTGAAATCAGAGATAAGAAAACAGCACAGCAGGCCATTCAAGCGGCTCTGTGCGGCTATACCGTTATGTCAACGATTCATGGGAAATCCAAATATTCAATTTTACAGAGGTTACGTCAATTTGGCATTGATGAAATCGATATTTTGAATGGGATAAATCTTATTTCCTATCAGCGGCTAGTACCAACTTTTCAGGAATTAGAATTATTCATCGATACTTTGGATGCACCCCAAATTGAGAAATATTTAAAAGATGAAGTTGTCGATAAGCATTGGCAATCTATGTTGGAAGAAGCGTATCAGTGTGGTCGAATTGATCAAACTACTTATCAGGAATATATTTATGGCTAAAAAACTTACGATGGCGAAAAAAGCTGAGTATTTAATTTTGATTAGTAAACTCTTGAAGAATGGATTTTCACTGGGTGATTCAATTAATTGTCTTCGTTTGTTGGATGATAACGTGGGAGTATTCGAATTAATTTATCATGATTTACGTCAAGGGAAGATGATTTCTCAGTCATTGATCCATTTTAATTTACCCACCGTCGTTTATAACCAGTTGATCATTGCGCAAGACCACGGAAAATTGGCACAAGCTTTGGAACAGACTGGGATTTTGTTACAGGATCAGGCTAAACAGAAGAATAAATTCAAAGAATTGTTAGCTTATCCCTGCTTTATTTTGATGTTCTTAATAACAATGTTAGTTGGAATGAAACTCTATATTGTGCCGCAATTGTCAGTTTCAGGTGGGGACAGCGCGATAAATCTGTTTCTAGGAGCAATCTTATTAGGATTATTTTTAATAATTTTGGGTACAGTAGGCTTAATAATTTTTCTCAAGAGGAAGGATGAATATTCTCGAGCACTTTTTCTTGTGAAGCTACCTTCCGTGGGGAGAATTTATCAAAGCTTTTATTATTTCTTGATTCTGCAAGGATTAGGGATGCAGTTAGCCAACGGAATGAATCTGTACAGTATCTGTGAAAAGAATAACCATTTTCAAAAAGGCTCTATTCAGGAACATCTAGCAGATAAATTCATTAATAGTTTGGTTGGTGGTAAAAGTCTCTTGTCATTGATTGAGCAGGAACCATTATTGCCAAAACAGTTACAAATCATTTTACAGGCGGGAGAGAGTGGAACGGCATTAGCTCAAGATATTTTGTTAATGTCGGAATTAAAATTTGAAGAAACACAACGTAATCTCAAAAAATTACTAGGATTAGTGCAACCAATTCTCTTTGCCATTATCGCGATTATTATCGTGGTGACTTATTTGATAGTTTTATTACCAATTTATGGAATGATGAAAGGAATCTCATGATGAATAAAATAAGAAAAGGTTTTACTTTAATTGAAATGGTTATCGTTCTGTTCATAATTTCACTGTTGCTTTTGATTATGATTCCTAATTTAACGAAACAACGTGATAATGCCAATGAGAAATCAAATGAAGCTTTGCAGACCACAATCATTAATCAAGCTGAATTATATTCTGAGAACCATTCAGATGATGATGTAACCATAGATAATTTAAAAAAAGACAATTATATATCTGAAAAACAAGTTAAGAGATTATCAAATTTGAATTTGCAGAAAGATAAAGACACTGGAGAATGGACACTGGTAAAAGAGGCTTCACATTAATTGAAACGGTAATTGGTTTAGCAATTGTTTGCGGTCTGATTGCTGTATCAGTGTGGAAACTTAAAGATTATCAGGCTCAAATTGAAGAAAAAGAGGGACTAGAGTGGTTTAAAAATTCTTTTAAAAATGAGATGAATTATTCTTATCTTTATCATGAATACGCTGGATTAAGGATTAGAGAAAATAAAATTACTTTTATAAGATATGCAGCCAATGGCAAAACAATTTTTAAGAAGAAGACTTTGCCTAAAACCTTAAAAAATACTAATGGTCCTATAGATTACTTTATTGGGGAATCAGGACAATCAGGTCCTAGAACAATCATTTTTACATCTCAATTAACACACCGAAAATATGAATATCGAATTCAAATGGGATGGGGTGAAATCATTGAGAAGACGTAGTGGTTTTATTCTGGTTGAAGCTTTGACCTCTTTAACAATCTCTTTGATGATTATTTTTATGCTCTCAATCTGCGTTAGTGAACAGTTTAAATTGATCAATGAGTGGGAGCAGAGAGTCAACGCCCATAAAATAATTTTGTTGCATTTAAAAAATAAGGACGTTCCCAATCAAGTAACGATAAAAAACAGAATTTACAATTATCAACAGATTGGAAATGTCTATCAAGTTAAGGTAAATAATCATGTCTATCAAGTCAAAAGTTAAGCGAAAAGGTTTTGTTCTGTATGAATCTATTTTAGCGTTGATGATAACTTTAATGACCCTGGGTATTTTACAGCAGTCATTATTAATAATGCGGACAGTACAGCACACTACTTTTAAAGATCAATTGCGTTGGCATGTGACTCAAGAAAAACTCCAAAGTGAGTTGGATCACGCCTTAAAAATAGATGAAATAACAAATAAACATATAATTTATACAAAACCGGAGTGGCTTGGCAAAAGTCATCCGGCTTTTGTTTTTGATATCTTTGGAAATGAGGGTAATAAAATGTTACGATATAAGACTGCTGTTGCTGGTGGACACGAACCCATTTTGATGAATCAGAAAGAAATTAAGATTGAAAAAGGTTCAAATTTAGTTATCATAACAACAGTGAACAAAGCCGGTGAAAAATCTGAAATGTACTTAACGTTGGATGAACGAAAAATATAGACGAAGTGGCGCGGTTTTATTGAACAGTATTTTAATATTATCGGTCGCAATTTTAGTCGTGGGATATACTAGTAATTTGATTGGTGAACAAATCTCGGGATACCGGCGTTTAGACGAGATTTATGAGCAACAAATTAACAATAGTTTTAATAAAAGTAATAAAATATACTATTGTGAATTAACGAATCCTTGAATAAAATCGCTTACAACGTTAAAATTCTAATTATTAGGCAAAGAGGTTAACCATGTCAGAAAAAGATATGCAAACATATTTTGATAAGATGAATCAAGCTAATTCTTTATTGAAAGGGGCTTTAAGGGTTAGTAACATTGAATCGCTCGCTGAGACATTGACTGATATTTCCGATGGTAGCGTTTACGTCGAGAACGGAGTTCCCGATAAAGAAACCGTCGCCAAGCTAGAAAATATCTATACGGAAATGAAGAATTTAAGTTTAACTCCACTTCAGTTGAAGCAAGCAATTACAATTTCAATTATTAAAGCTCAAAAAGAAGATGAAACTGAAGTCAATAAGTTGATGACTCCAGATGCAATCGGCTTGATAGCTAGCTTAATTGCTTATGAAATATTAAATGTTCAAAATAAGAAAGATGTGAACATAGTCGATCCGACTGTTGGAACAGGTAACTTACTGATTGAAGTCATTGAACAATTGAATATGACTGACAAATTTAATATCAATGCGGCAGCACTTGATAATGATGATGCTTTAGTTTCACTAACTAAAGCCTTTAGTGAAGTAATGAATCTTAATTTGGATGCTTATCATCAAGATAGTGTCGCTGATTGGGATATTACTGATATTGATTTGGCAGTAGCTGATTTACCAGTTGGTTATTATCCAATTGATGATAATGCTAAGAACTTCAAGACGAGATCAGACGAGGGACATTCATATGCTCACCATTTGTTGATTGAACAAACTATGAATAATTTAAATGACGGTGGAATTGGTATATTTATTGTACCTTCACAAATTTTCCAAACTGACCAAGCAAAGAAGCTATCTGAATGGATGGTTTCAAGCGTTTATTTGCAAGCTGTTTTAGATTTACCCGCAACTTTGTTTGCTTCTAAAGAGGCACAAAAAGCAGTCGTAGTTTTACAAAAACATGGCGGTAATGCTAAACAAGTAGGAAATGTTTTGATGGGCACAATACCTGACACCAATAACCCAAAGTCGTTTAAGGGATTTAAAGACCAGTTGCAAAGCTGGGCAAAAAATTTTAAAGGTTAGGTGAGATTAAATGTCTAAAATCATGGCCGTTAATTCTGGTAGCTCTACATTAAAATGGAAACTATATACAGTACCTGATGAAAAGGTTATTGCCAAAGGGATGGTAGATCGTTTGGGATTGCCAGATTCAGTTTTTGAAATTAAGTATAACGGCAAGAAGATCAGTGAAAAAGAGGATATTCCTGATCACGCAACTGCAGTTAATAAAATGCTTGATAAACTAATTGAATTAAAAATCATCAAGAGTTATGACGAAATTACTGGAGTAGGGCATCGTGTGGTTGCTGGTGGTAGTATTTTCAAAGATTCTGCCGTAATAACGCCACAAGTAATTAAGCAAATCAAAGATCTTTCTGAATTTGCTCCGCTACATAATCCTAGTCAAGCTACTGGTATTGAAGCATTTGAAAAGATTTTGCCAAATGTTCCTCAAGTGGCAGTCTTTGATACTTCGTTTCATCAAACGATGGATCCAGTAAATTACTTATATAGTATTCCTTACGAATATTATGAGAAATATGGTGTTCGTAAATTTGGAGCACACGGTACAAGTCATCGTTATGTATCGCAAGCGGCTGCTGATTATTTACAGAAACCAATCTCCGATCTTAAAATCATTTCAGCTCATCTTGGTAGTGGGGCATCTATTGATGCAATTAAGAATGGTAAATCAGTTGATACTTCCATGGGCTTCACGCCATTAGCTGGTATTACTATGAGTACTCGTTCAGGTGATATTGATCCTTCTTTGGTTGCCTATTTGATGCAAAAGAAGAAGATCACTGATCCAGATGAAATGGTAAATATTTTAAATAAAAAATCAGGTTTACTAGGAATTTCCGGTATATCTCCAGATATGCGTGATTTGTTAGCTACAAGAAGTGAAAATCACCGTTCCGAGTTAGCTATCGATATTTTTGTCAATCGAATTGTTAAATATATTGGTTCATATATTGCGCTCTTGGGTGGAGTTGACGCGTTGATCTTTACTGCTGGTGTTGGCGAAGGTAGTGCCGCAATTCGTGAAGAAATTGTAAATCACTTTAATTATCGTGGTATGAAGATCGATAAGGATGCTAATGAAAATGGCAAAGGAATTCATGTTATCAGTTCAAAAGATTCAACAACTGATGTTTTGGTTGTTCCAACTGATGAAGAATTGATGATCGTTCGCGATGTAGTTAGACTAACAAAGTAAATAATGAAAAAATCAAGGAATTAAAACAAATTTAAGTTGTTTTGATTCCTTTTTTAATGTTAAAAAATAGATTAAAAATGTTGCCAATAATGCAATGTAAGCCTTTACTTTTTTATTTTTACTGTTATATTAAGGGTGTATAGAAAAGAGTAAATTTGGAATGGAGGTTCATGATATGACAAGAAAAGCCTACATGATTGGTACAGGTGTTGGTAATTTAGCAGCTGGTATTTATTTGATTCGTGATGGGGGATTTAATGGCGATCAAATTACTATGATGGGTCTAGAAGACCACGGTGCAAACGATGGTGCCGCAGTTAAGGACTATGAAACAGAATATGGTAACCAAGCTTTATCGAACAGCAAAGGATTTTTAGCAAAGGGTGGTAGAATGCTCAACGAAGAAACATTCGAAAACCTATGGGATGTATTGCGTTCGGTACCTTCATTGGACCATCCTGGACAAACAGTTACAGATGACATTTTGAATTTTGACCACGCTCATCCAACACATGATGTTGGCCGTTTGATCGATGAAAACGGTCCACGTGTAAAACCTAATAAAGATAATTACAGACATATGCAATTTGACAACAAGGATCGTTACCTATTGTCTAAATTGATGTTGATGCCTGAAAAAGATGAAGAAAAATTAAATAACATCAGTATTGCAGAATGGTTTGCAAGCAGTCCACACTTCTTCACAACAAACTTCTGGTACATGTGGCAAACAACATTTGCTTTCAAACGTGCTAGTTCAGCCGTTGAATTACGTCGTTACATGAATCGTATGATTCTTGAATTCAGTCGTATCAATACACTGGAAGGTGTTACAAGAAGTCCATATAACCAATTTGAAAGTATCATCTTGCCAATGCGCAAGTACTTGGAAGATCGTGGCGTAACATTCATCAACAACCGTAAGGTTACCGACCTTGAATTCAAAGACACACCACTTCAAGATGATATTATCGTTACTGGACTCAAGTACGAAGAAGTTGATAACGATAACAAAGAAGGACATATCGATATTGCCGAAAACGACCTAGTCTTTGATACTAATGGTTCAATTACTGATAGTTCAGCACTTGGCGACTTCAACACACCATTTAAGGAAAATATGGATTATGCACCTAGTGCAGCACTTTGGAAGAAAGCAGCCGAAAAGTTCTACTCATTAGGTAATCCTGACAAATTCTTCGGTGATCGTACACAAAGTGAATGGGTCAGCTTCACAGTCACAACAAACAGCCACTTCTTAGTAAATGAAATTTCACGTATCACACAACAAGAACCCGGAAATGCTTTGAATACATGGATCAACAGTACGCCATTGTTATCAATCGTTGTACACCATCAACCACACTTCAAGGCACAAAAGCCAAATGAGTCAACATTCTGGGGTTACTTCATGTATCCAAGAAGAAACGGTGACTACGTTCAAAAGCCTGTAATGGAAATGACAGGTAAAGAAATGCTAGAAGAATTACTAGGACATCTAGCAGAAGTAGACCCAAGCAAAGACAATATCAAGAATCATACACAAGAAATTATGGATAGTATTGTCAATGTAATTCCAGTTCACCTACCATATGCAAGTGCAATGTTTAATCAAAGAGCCGTCGGAGATCGTCCAGATGTAGTTCCAAAGGGAAGCAAGAACTTAGCCTTCATTAGTCAATTCTGTGAACAACCATTCGATATGGTCTTTACAGAACAATATTCATTCCGTGCAGCACAACGTGCCGTATATACATTGTTGAATATTCCATTGTCAGAAATGACACCAATGCATCATTACGAGAAAGATCCTAAAGTAATGGCACGTGCTACTAAGACAATGTTTAGATAGAGAGAGGGCGGAGCAAGGGCGTTTGACCTCTGAGGATTTGCCTAAGTACTGGAATCGCACGCGTACTATGCGTGCAATTTCAGTACTGTAGCAAATCACGGGAGGTTGCCCTTGCGGAGCCCATTTAGGCAGCATACTTGAGAAGAACAGCCAAGAAGAATGGTTTGAGGTCTTGAGGTATGGTTATTTAGAGTTAGAAGAAAAACTATTGAGAATAGAAAAAATAATTTTATGTGGAACGAGAAATTATTTTAAACAAACCTCAAAAACCTTCACAATACAAAATGTATTCAAAAGTAACTAACCTAAACGAAATTCCCATCTAAAAGGGAGGTTGATGCCTATAATCAATCTATATCGGAAACAAATAAAATCTAACATCAAACGACAAAACATCTCATTAAGAAAGATAAAAAGTTTCACAAGTAAGAGCTGAATCCGATTTCAGCTCTTTTTTTGTGAATCAAAAAGCAACATGAGACAGGCATTATGATGAGATTGTGAAGAAATATTCACAATTAAAAAGTGATGTGAAATTAATTTTTTTGTAGAGATAATTGTTTAGGTGTTGATATATCAACGTGGAAACGTTTACTTAGAGTTTTTAAACAAAATGGCTTGAACATTGATTGTACAGTGATAAGATAAAACGTGAATTAGTTAACAAATATGAATTTTTAAATCTTGGAGGTAATCAGATGTTGAAAGGTTCCAAAGATACAAAAGTTTCTACAAAATCAGATGAAAAAGAAGATGTAAAACCTGGTATTGATGCCATGGTTGCTAAAGCTCATAAGGCTTTGGATATTATGGATGGTTTTACTCAAAAGCAAGTTGATCATATTGTTCACCAAATGGCCATCGCTGGATTAAACGCTAGTTTTGAATTAGCTAAGTTAGCTTATAAAGAAACTGGCCGTGGAATGGTTGAAGATAAAGTTATTAAAAATATGTACGCTACAGAAGAAATTTGGCACTCAATCAAACGTGATAAGACCGTTGGTATTATCGAAGATGATAAGGAACACCGTTTGATCAAAGTCGCTGAACCACTTGGCGTTTTAGCAGGTGTTACTCCTGTTACTAATCCAACTTCAACTGCAATGTTCAAGTCATTGATTGCTATGAAGACTCGTAATCCGATTATCTTTGGTTTCCATCCCCAAGCTCAAAATTGTTCTGTTGCCGCCGCTAAAGTTATGTTAAAAGCTGCCATTGATGCTGGTGCCCCAGAAGGTGTCATTCAATGGATCGAAAAGCCAAGTATTGAAGCTACTTCTTACTTAATGAATAACGAAGGTGTTGCTAGTGTATTAGCTACTGGTGGTCCTGGTATGGTTAAAGCCGCTTATTCAACTGGTAAACCTGCTTTAGGTGTTGGTCCTGGTAATGGCCCTGCATATATTGAAAAGACTGCTAACATCAAACGTGCTGTTAACGATATTGTTCTATCAAAGACTTTTGATAATGGTATGGTTTGTGCTTCTGAAAACAGTGCCATCGTTGATGCCGATATTTATGACGAAGTAAAATCACTATTTGAAAAGAATAAGATTTTCTTCATTAAGAAGTCAGATTACAAGAAATTAGCTGACGCAATGTTTAGACCAGAAGGTGGAGTTAAAGGTCCTATTGCCGGTAAGTCAGCTGTTGCTATCGCTAAATTAGCCGGTATCAAAGTTCCTGATGATACTAAAGTACTTGGTGTTGAACTTTCAAAGGTTGGTCCTGACGAACCACTTTCAGCTGAAAAACTATCACCTGTTCTTTCAGTTTATAAAGTTGCTGGACACAAGGAAGGCTTTGAAAAGGCTGATGAGCTATTACACTTTGGTGGTTTAGGCCACACAGTCGGTATTCACACAATGGATGAGGACTTAGCTACTGAATTTGGTATTAAGATGAAAGCTAGTCGTGTCTTAGTAAATACACCTGCTGCTATTGGTGGTATTGGTAATCTTTACAATGAAATGATCCCATCACTTACTCTTGGTACTGGTTCATGGGGGAAGAATTCTATTTCTCATAACGTATCTTCATTTGATTTGCTTAATATTAAGACAATCGCAAAACGGAGAAATAATATGCAATGGATTAAACAACCAAGAGTTTACTATGAAAAGACTTCAGTTCGTTATCTAGAAGATCTTGAAGGTATGAAGAGAGCCTTTATCGTTTGTGATCCTGTCATGGTTCAACTTGGTTTCGTTGATACTATTACCGATGAATTGAAACGCAGCAAGTTCCACGTTGAATATTCAATGTTCTCAGACGTTGATAACATCGTAACAACAGATGTTGTAAAACGTGGTGTTACTCAAATGAATTTATTCAAGCCTGATACAATTATTGCATTAGGTGGTGGTACAACAATGGATACAGCCAAAGACATGTGGTTGTTCTATGAACATCCCGATGTTGATCTCTTTGGTGCAAAACAAGGCTTCATTGATATCAGAAAACGTGCCTACAAGTTCCCTAAGCCTGAGAAAGCACAATTCGTTGCTATTCCAACAACATATGGAACTGGTGCCGAAGTTACACCATTTAGTTCAATTATCGATACAGAAACAGGTACAAAGTACCCAATCGCTGATTATGCATTGACACCTGATGTTGCTATCATTGATTCACAATTTGTTGAAACAATGCCAAAAGACATCATCGCTGAATCTGGTATGGATGTTTTGAACAATGCCATTGAATCTTATGTTGCCAATATGGCTTCAGATTACACAAGACCATATGCATTACAAGCTATTAAGTTAGTCTTTGACAATCTAGAAAAAGCTGCTAGTGGTGACAAGGATGCTCAAGAAGAAATGCACAATGCGTCAACACTTGCAGGTATGTCATTCGGTAATGCCTTTGCTGGTGTCGGTCATTCAATCACAGATGCTTTAACAAATGTTTATGGCATCAGACACGGATTGGCTTCAATCATTGCCTTACCACAAGTAATCAATTATAACTTCGAACAACCAACAAAGATCACTATGTGGCCTAAGTACGAAAGTTTCAGAGCTGATTCAGATTATGCATCTATTGCTAGATACATCGGTTTGTCAGGTAAAGATGATAGAGCTTTGAAAGATGCCTTAGTTCAAAAGATTGTTGATCTTGCTCATGGACTCGGCATTAAGTTAAGCCTTAAAGATAACTACATTAATAAGAAGGAATTTGATGAAAATGTTGATTCATTATCAGAAGCAGCATTCGGAGATCAATTCTCATTCACAAATCCTAAAGAACCTTTAATTTCTGAATTGAAACAAATCCTTGAAGACATGTATGTTGGTAAAGGAATCGAAAAATAAGAGAGCAATAAATTGCAGAGATTTTCTCTCAATTCACTATTAAATAAAAAACAAGCAGTGACTCATTTCGAGTTACTGCTTGTTTTTGTGTGCAACCGATATTTATAAATAATGATTAGGCCCTAAAAACCTGTATTACCAGTCTAAAATCCAAGATAGAGAGTTATTGTTTTGTATATCTAGAGAAGCTTTTCCCATGCTATAATTCCTTCGCGTTATAAAAATTTATTTCCTTTGCGCAAATGGATGGGGGTAATAATTGATGATTTCTTTAAAAAATAAAAGAAGTGTCAATTTAAAAATCAACAAAGAACAGTGGAGCTGGATCATGTATGACTGGGCCAATTCTGCTTACGGAATAATCGTAACGACAGCTGTTTTGCCAGTGTATTTCAAATCAATGGCTTCAGCAAATAATGTTTCGGCCGCTAGTTCTACTGCTTATTGGGGATATGCTAATAGTTTCAGTACGCTATTAGTATCATTATTGGCTCCGTTTCTGGGTGCGTTAGCTGATTATCCTCACTTTAAGAAACGTTTATTGAGTATGTTTTGTTGGTTAGGAATAGTGACAACATTAGGATTAGTTTTTGTTCCCGCATCGCAATGGCGACTATTGTTGTTAGTCTATGTCTTGTCAGCGATTGGTTACTCAGTAAGTAATCTTTTTTACGATAGCTTTTTGACTGATGTGGCTGACGATAAACAAATGAATAAAATATCAACTTACGGGTATGCCTATGGTTATCTAGGTGGAGTTATCGCCTTTATTCTGTTCCTTGTTTTGGAATTAACCAGTGGCTTTGGGATGTTGGATGGAACCGGAATTGCTCGTTGGAGTTTTGTAATAGCAGCCATTTGGTGGTTGGTATTTTATTTACCACTACAAAAGAACGTCACTCAAAAATATTCTGTTAAATCGACAACTTCACCTTTAAAGGGCAGTTTCAAAAGAGTATTCCAAACTATTAAACATATTAAACAATATAAACAAGTTGCGTGGTTCTTAGTAGCGTATTTCTTTTATATTGATGGTGTTGATACAATCTTTACGATGGCAACAGCCATTGGGATGGATATCGGCATAAAAACTTCAGAATTGATGATTGTTATGCTGGTTGTGCAATTAATAGCTGTACCATTTTCGATCCTATTTGGATGGTTTGCTGATAAAACTTCGACTAGAAAAGGTATTTTATTAGGAATTGTAGTTTATCTTTTGATCTGTCTGTACGCACTAAACCTAAAATCTAGCTTAGATTTCTGGGTTTTAGCTATTTTAGTAGGTACTAGTCAGGGTGGTTTACAAGCCTTGAGCAGATCTTACTTTGGAAAAATTATTCCTAAAGAGTCAGGTAGTGAATTTTATGGATTCTATAATATTTTAGGTAAATTCTCAGCAGTTATGGGACCATTTATTGTAGCTATCGTTACACAATTAACAGGTAAATCAACTATCGGTGCTGCTTCGTTGAGTGCCTTATTCTTAGTAGGATTAGTTATCTTCTCAATTTTGCCAAGAATGGTAAAGGAAACAAATTAAAAAGCTGAAATCATAATGATTTCAGCTTTTTGTTTATAAACGGTTAGCAGTGATTAAACGATAGTTAAAAGAGTTAATCACTAATTCTATTTTTTCATGACGCAAGTAATAATTTTTTCCAGACTTTTGGAAAGTCGTGTTGTCGGCACTGATGATTTGGTTAACTAATTGTTTGATTTCTGATTCTGATAAATCCAGCTTTAATTTTTTATTGAAACGTTCGAAAACTAGTGGAGTGTAACAAATATTTTTTAAAAAAATTTCTTGATTCGGCATACTACTACTTCCATTTATCAATTAGATGAGAAGTCTCTTTGGTGTTATTAGTAAAGACACTATCTAATTTTAGAGTATTAAGGGCAGTGTAATTATCATTATAAGTATCGATGATCCAGCCATTAGTTTTGAAGCCATTCTTATGAGCTAGTTTAATCAATTTAGGTGTCCACTGTTCCAAACGAATAGAGATAAATTTGATGTAGCGAGGTGCATTATCGATCTCTTCACTGTACTGACGTTCAGTTACAGAATCTAACAACCATAAGATTGGGACATTCTTTAAAGACTTATGAAATGCTTTGATACCAGGAATACTTTCATCTTGCATAATTAAATTATTCTTCATATTGTACTTTTTGATTTCTTTAGCAAGAGCTTTTTCAGTGTCAGTATTGTCGCCAGCGTTCTTTTTAGTTTCAATTATGTAATGGACTCGTTTACCATAACGATTAAAGACATCTTTCAACTGATGTAATTTTTCACCATTGCGTAATTTAACTTTGTCCAGTTTGGCAGATGTGGATTCAGAAATAGTGACGTTAGAACCAGTCGATTTTTTCAAATTATCATCGTGAGAAACGTATAATTTATTATCCTTGCTGAGCCAAACGTCTTGCTCAATGTATTGAGTACCATCCTTAATAGCACGATTGTAACCACTAAAGGAATGATCTGGATTATTATAGGGACTGCCACGATGTGAAAAAATGATTGGTGTTTCAGGCGAAGCGTGATTCACACTTTGTGTCACAGAGGTAAGATTTTTAGCTTTGGGTGCTGCGGCCGCTGCTACATTAGTTAGTGAAATAGGTAATCCTAATAGGACTGTAAGAAAAAGTAATAGTGCAATAAATCTCTTTTTTAACATAATTTTCCCCTTATTGATGATATATTCCATCATAGTTGAAACATAAAAAAAGTGCCACCCAAAATGGGTGCCACTTCTATAGATGACGTGAAAGTAAGTGAGTATGTTTATTTTGTAAACCTAATTGTCTAGTTTTCTCACGTTCAATTTTTAATTGTTTCTTTATTTGTTGGTTCTTCCAGAACCCATGGATACAAACAGCTGCGGGTAATGTCATGCAATCTAAGATTGCTGGAATCAGCCATGGATTATCGTGAAGCAATTGGAAACTTTCTTCATTGTAATGATTGATTTCTTCTTGTACATCTTTTGGTAACAACATAATATCGCATCCTCTCTTGATTAGTTACAGCATATACCATAATGACAACGCTGTCAGCAAATAAAAGAGAGGTAATAAGTAAATCATCCAATTTTTTGATAGAATTGTATCTGTTAAAAAAGAAGGATACAAATGAAAAGATTTCAAAGTTTTAAATTATTTCAATTAAGAGAAATAGCCATTGGTTTAACTTTTATCGGTGGTTTCATTGATGCATACACATACGTACAACGAGGTCGAGTTTTGGCTGCGGGCCAAACTGGAAATATTGTTTTCCTCAGTGTAGATATTGCCCGACAAAATTTACCAGGAATAATGACTAAGGTTTTTACGATGCTATTCTTTGTTTTAGGAATTGTAGCCGTAGAAATAATGAAACATAAAAATAATCGTAGTCATTATTGGCGTTTGGTCAGTTTGATTGCTGAATTCATAGTTTGTCTGATTGTTGGATTCTTACCTAAAACGGTCTCCAATATTTATATTGTTCCGGCCTTGGCATTTGTTATGGCAATGCAGAACGTAGCTTTCAGCCAAATTGAAGGTATGGGTTACAATAACGTCTTTTCAACCGGTAATCTAAAAAAAGCAGTTATTTCTTTTGTTGAATATTTCTATCATGGACGTAAGAGTGATGTAACGACAGCGGTGATCTATTTCCAACTAGTTATCGGCTTTGCTGCGGGAGCAGTGATGTCAGCGTTACTTCAAAAATGGTTGTATTTGAGAACCATCTGGATAGTACCTGTTTTACTCCTGATAGTTGGTGGATACTATACTTATTTACTTTACCGAAGAAGTAAATCCTAGCTTCCAGATGAAATTTTAATTCCGATAATACTGATCAAGAGAAGAGCTACGAAAACCCAAGTTAACGGTGATAATTTATCTCCAAAGAGAACGACACCGATGATGACTGATCCGACAGCTCCGATACCAGTCCAAATCGGGTAGGCCAAACTCATAGGCATTCTCTTAACAGCAATCGCTAAAAAGAACATGCTGAGAAATAGCCCAACAATCGTGTAAATGGTAAAGCTGATTTTGGTGAAACCATGACTTAGTTTCATAGTAGTTGACCAAACAACTTCAAAAATTCCTGCGACAATTAAATAGATCCAATTCATAATATTTTCCTCCCAAAAAAATAAAGTACCCCTATAAATTCCTTCTATGGCCTAATGGAATTTATAAGAGTACTTTTTTAGTTGACACCCGGCGGTGTATAATTATTTCTATAAATAATAGCAAATTCAGGGGAAAATGGCAAATATGATTCGAGAAATGCGACCAGAAGAAATTGAAACAGTGAGTAATATTTGGTTACAAGGAAACTTAGAAGCACATGCTTTCATTGACAAAGACTATTGGATTAATAATTTAAACGTTGTACGAGAGCAATTTGGAAAAGCCGATATATATGTGTTTGTTGAGAATGGCAAAATACAGGGATTTGCTGGTTTACAGGAAAATTATCTAGCTGGAATATTTGTTCAAAAAGAATATCGAGATCATGGCGTAGGTAAGAAATTACTAGATTATTTGAAACAAAAATATTCAGATTTATCATTAGACGTATATGCTAAGAATATTCGAGCCAAAAAGTTTTACTCACAAAATGAATTTGTAATAGTTCGTGAGGATATGGATGAATCGACTAATGAAGTTGAATATCAAATGTTTTGGAAAAGGGGATAAACATGAAAATTTGGTGGGGAGTAAATTTTACGTGGTTGATACTATTTGCTATCGGTACGATTTATCTTTTAAATAGAAAAATTGATGGAGCGGGCGCTGTCCAAAGTCCACAAATAAGAATGGTTTCATTAGCAGTCCTAGGTGGTTTCTTCATCTTTGTTTGCCTGTGCCAATTGATCGTATTATTTTTTGTCAAAAGAAGAAATAAATAGTAAAAAATCCTGATCAATTTAATTGGTCAGGATTTTTTTACTCCGCTTGAACAAGTGGATGTTTTCTAACAATAAAGGTTAGTAGATATGATGCAGCTAAAATCGCAGTTACAACTAAGTATGGATAATGAGTATTCCAATCCATTAATGCTCCAGACATCAAAGGTCCGATAACATTTCCGATACTAGTTAGCGACATATTCATACCATTGATAAGACCTTGATTAGAACGACTTGACTTAGTTAAAAGGGTCGTAATTGCAGGTCTCAATAAATCAAATGATGAGAAGATGATCAAAGTTGCTACAATAACTTCGATGTGTGAATGTGCTCGTGTGATCCAGAAGACACAGACAGCACTCAGTAAGAATGCGATACTGATTAAACGCATTTCTCCAATTTTATTGATGATCCAGTTGAACGCTGCAACTTGTAAAATCAAAGAAATAATACCGTTTAAAGTTAATACTAAAGCAATTGTATTTAAACCAAAATTGAACACTTGATTAACATAGATACTATAGATACTTTCAAAACCTTGTAGTCCAAATGATGAAACAAGAATCATTCCGAATAGCATAACCATTGGCAAAGTCAGAATTGATTTGATAGAACCCTTTTCTTGAGCTTTCTTTTCGGCCTCTAGTGCTTCTTCTTCGAGAACTTCTTTGTTTTCTTTTAATAGGAATAAAGTGAATATAGCACTGATGATTCCAAGCGCTCCGGCAAAGTAAAATGGTGTCTTATATGTGATACCAGCTAGGATCCCACCAAGTCCAGGTCCTAGAATCAAGCCACCACTAAAGGCAGCAGAAAGCCAACCAATAACTTTGGCACGCTCTTTTAGAGTTGTTAGATCTGAACCTAAAGCCATTGAAGTAGGTACAACCATTGCAGCCGCTAAACCACCGATAACACGCGAAATGTTAAAGATAGGTAGACTGGTTGCGACCGCAAAGATAAATTCCGAAACGGCATAAGTGAACAGGCCAATAACAATTACGGGCTTACGTCCAACCTTATCAGACATTTTACCAACAATGGGTGAGGCGACAAATTGAGCAAAAGCAAAAAGTGACGTCATGACCCCCATCTGTGATGTAGTATAGTGAAATTCGTTTTTGATAAATGGTGTGACTGGAATAACTAATCCGATTCCTAAACAGATTAAAAAGTTACTAGCCACAAGGATATAGATTGATTTTTTGTTCTTTCCCATATTTCCCCCCTAATGATAAATATTTTTAAGTTCAAAAAAACTACCATCTGCTGATAGTAGTTGACGATAAGAAAGCCGATATTCTAAGAATTAACTCAGATATCGGCTAGATTTGAACTTGAAATCTCACATTACTTTACAGCTTACTATGATTGTATATTAATGTCTAATACTTTGAGTTAACTTTTTTATTACGTTTTTATAACAAAAATAACTTTTGGCATATAAATTTATTTAAAACGGTGTAAAAAATGGACATTTCGTATGGATGGTATTAATATGTTAGGTATGACTAATAAGGAGGTCATATTTTGGATTTTCGAAGTGGCTTGAACAGTGATAAGCCTCAGATAATAAATTTACTAGTAGAATCATTTAAAGAATACACTACAACTAAGAACATGTTCCAACAAGAGTTTAGATCTAGCGCTAAGTTCGATAAGTTGTTACGCAAATACTTCGCACTGGAAGTTAACGTATTTATGAAAAAAGGTTTGGTTTATGTTGGAGCTGACGGAAAGGGAAAGCCTAGAGCAGTTGCTCTAATTGAATTTAATCAAGGTCGACAGATAAGCAACTGGGACTATCTTTCAATGGATGGTTTGAAGTTGATACCTCAGATTATTATGAGCGGATTCAATGGTTTCAATGCATTCGATATCTTTAAGTTTGAAGATCTTTTCGACTTAGTGAAAGGTAAGAAGAAATGTGCTGTTGAGTACTTGGCTGTAGATAAGAGTCTACGTGGTCAAGGTATCGGTAGTAAGATGCTTAACAATCACATTAGCCCTTACGTGAAGAAGATTGGTTACCGTAATATTATTTTGGAAACCAACACACAGAAGAACGTTAAATTTTATAAAAAGAATAATTTTGCCGTACGCTCAGTTAAGAAAGTTAACTTGAGTCATGGTGATGTTAAGGATTGGGTCTTATCAAAGGCCATCTAAAGCAAAAAGGACATTCACAATTTGTGAATGTCCTTTTTTTACTAAAAACAACTAATTCCTACTTCATAAGAATAACAAATTATTTCATAAGTGACATTTTTCTTAAGGAAACTTAAACTTTCTTCAGATTACCTTAAACTGATTCGACTAGATTCCACGATAATGTACCGGTGTAGTCACCAGCTGCAGTTCCAGGAGCTAAATGAATTTGCCAATCATTCACACCAACATAATCAGATAGATTCAAATTATCCTGACTACCTGGAAATGTATCTGTTTGAATTGATACACCACTAGCGGTGAGAGGCTGCCAAGTACCGGTATCAGTATACTTGTTGGTTCTTTGTCTAATGAATAATAAGCCTGAGTCATCTGCTTGCAAAGTATCATTATTGTAATTTTTCATTTGAGTCTTGGAATTATTATTGTCATACGAAACATTAACGTTAAAACTGTTGCTATCAGGATGTGTAACAATCAATTCTCCCTTAGTAGTTACATTATTGAGAATCATTTTTTTACCATAAATATTAGTTGAGCCGAAATCTATAAGGCTAGGAACTTCAACAAAGGCATCACTCTTTTGAACATTGACGGAAGCACCGTTAGAAACCATATCACCAATTACTTCGTTTGAGGAACTTACACCACCAGAAACGGTAGCAACATTAGTTACTTGGCCAACTGCCGCGGAAGTAACTTTAGCATTGAACTCCAAGGTGACAGTTTGTCCAGGTTTTACAGCATTGATACCAGTATTTATTTGGTTAGATTCATATGGTGTAGTGTCCTCGGGACCTTTAACGTGAACCTTCCCGTCTAAGACTAATCCATTAGGAAGATCATCAGTTAATTTAGTCCCAGCGTTTAGAGTGTCTGTACTGTCAGAAGTAACTTGATAAATCATGTAAAAATCAACAATATCACCAACTTTTGCATCTGTACTTTCTGAAAATCCGGTTTCACCATTAGTAACATTTTTAACATACTTTTTAAATGAGAAATTAAAGCTTGATTTCTTAACAGGAATATCTACTGAAGCATCATAAGTTTTACTGGAGGTTTTAGTATCGTGTCCAGTAAAGTAAGCCGTATTGGTGAGAGTTTTTCCACTACCATCCCGAGTGATACTGGCGTTATATGAAATGGTAGCTTCTTGACCATCGCTTAGTGACAATGTTGGTGGAATGGTCAGAGTTTTAGTTGAAGCATTATAGTCACTAGCATTAATATGAACACTTGATCCATCATTATATGTTAAAACAATGCTAGTAGGATCGATTTGTAAACCATCAGGTATAGTATCTTTAAGTTCTTCGTAAGTCCATGAACTTCCATATCCATTGTTACGAACTTTTAGAGAAAATTTTAAATTGTCACCAATATTGTTGGTGCCACTAGTATTTGTTTGGTTAGTGTAAGTTTTACTTACAACCGGTAAGGCATAAGGATTAGCGGTAACACCCATTGTTGAGCCAAAATGTGCTGTCTCACCGGGATTCAAAGTTGTTGGATCCCACTTTAAAGTGTAACTGGAGTCGGCGAGAGATGTGGATCCGGCGATTGCATCTCCATATTTGTAACCCTTTGATTCAGCCCCAGCACCAGTTTTAGAATCAAAGCCACTGATCCAATTCATGTTAGTACTAAACGTTTGACCAGCATAGTACTTAAACCCGTCTGGCATTTCGTTGGTAACCATTAATTTATAAGTGCCGTTTTCAATATACAGACCGTTAGAATTTCCCAAATCTTTTACTAAGACACGATCATTATCTGCTAATTTAGTATCTTCACCATATAGAATTTGGAATGATTGTGTTTTGCTTGAATTATTGGATAAGAACAGCTCTCTTTGGACGATAGCAGAATTAGTTGGTGAAGCTCGTAGAACAATTTCTGCTTTCAAATCGAAAACATCATTACCGGTTCCAGATCCTCTTATGAAGTCACCAACAATTTTATAAGCAGCGTGTCCATTAGAGTCTTTTCCAATATAGAACTTCTTGTTTTGCATGTATGGAGTATTAGAGGTACCACCTAGAAGAGCATATTTACTAGCATTTACACCACTGAGGCCAAAATTTGTATTAGTGGGTAAAACTATAAAGTCTGGAGAAGTGAATGAAACCTGTTGTTTATTAATTGATGAATCAGTACTGTCATGGGAGCCTTGAAAGATTGAGTTAATATAATTTCCACTATCATTTAGAAAAACATTGATTTTTGATCCATAAATATTACCCCCGCTAAAGGTCGTGGGCTTTGCAATAGTATCATCAGACATGGATTTTACCTTACCATTTGTATCTTGAGTCAAACCAAAGGCATATCCCAGACTAATACCAGGGGCAATTTCCAATTCCTGATATGAATTTATTGAAGATGTACCCGAATTCCAAGTAATATCTTTATCGTAACTTGTTTGAGTGTCAGGATCGGCAGCACGAACATTTGTAATAGGGAGCAATAATATGATGAAAAAAGTTATAATAAAAAACATCAAATAATATCTAATAGATTCAAATTTTTTCATAATAAACCCCTCCCAAAATTTACTGGTATTTACAATCATTATAGTACTATATTTAAAATAATTAATTAATATTTTGACTAATTATTTTAATTTATCGTCTATATTTATAATTTATATGAGTTGTAAAATCTTATGAGAGGTAAACCAAAATCACAAATTTTTGAATTTAATATTAGTTTAGTCCATTTTTAAATGATTCCAGACCTTCGCTAGCAATAAAATAAACTAATACTAATGCGGCAATGGAATCGACCCACCATAAATTGAAGAGAGCTGTTAGAACAGCACCTAGAAGTACAGTTCCGGCCATATATGCACAAGTAATATTACACATTCCATCCTCGATTAAGGCGTCAGAATTAATTTTTTTACCTAGTGAACGTTTCTTGAAAGTGAAGAAAGGCATTAGTAAAACTGAGGCAATAGCAATCGAAATACCAGAAATACTAGTATCGGCAGTTTGGTGTGTGACCAGATTAAAAATTGATACAGATATGACATAAATTGACAGCAGCAATAACACGCTACCGACAATCAGAGAGGACTTCTTCTCGGCACTTTTAATCTGTTCAATAGGTGCGTTATTGAATTCTTTTTTCAAGCGCCAAATTAAAGTACTGCCAGAAATAATTTCTAAAAAACTATCTAAACCGAAAGCAATTAAGAGAATTGAACCAGCTTTGATTCCAGAATAGAATCCAACAATAAATTCAAAGGCCATCCAAATAGTAGAAAGATATTCTATTTGCAGACTCTTTTTAACGTCATTCATATTATTCACCATGTTTTTTACCTCGCATAACGTGATCAGCATGTTCTAGCGTCTCATTGATAACGTCTAAAATATGGGGGTCATCTAATTGGTAATAATTAGCTTTACCAACTCGATGCGAACTGACTAACTGGTAGTTCTTGAGAAGTGCCAACTGATGAGAGATGACGGATTGTTCAACGCCTAATAGTTCGACCAGTTCACTAACATTCATTTCTTGTTGCTCTAGGACGTTTAACATTTGGATTCTGGTTGGATTACTGAGTAATTTTAGAATTTTTTGCGATTCTTCCAATAAATCTGGAGCAATTATTTTTATTTTTGTCATTTTCTCTCCTTTTATATGTTATTTTTAACATATGTTGATTGTAACATATTATTCAGAGGAATAATATTGTGGTAGAATTCGTTTATTGAATGTTAATAAATTGTGGAGGATCTGTCATGTCAGATTTCATAGGAAATTATTCAGATCAAAAAGTAACCATTGATTTAAAGGACTTGGGATCGATCAATTACTATTTTCAAAAACCCAAGGAATACAGTAAAGAGTCTATTTTTTTAATAATGCAAAATCGGGAAATTATTGGATTAGGAATCGGAGATCTAGACAATACCGAGACGGCAACTAGCTATATTGAGGTCGTGGTACCGGAAAACTTTATCGTTACAGATTTCTTTTATTTCTTAACTGAAAGAATGGTTCAGTCAGGTTATAAAATTAACGTTGACTATAAGATGAAGATCTCACAAGCATCACAGAAATTGTACGAAGAATATTGGCAAGAAGTTTTACCGATCTTGTCTGCTTTCGGATTGCGGACAACTCCGGTTAAGAAGGGGAAACCTCGTCACAAGTTTATGGCATCACTAGCAGACGTACCTTTTGAAATTGATTATCAAGGTAGTAAGGCAACAGTTTATTGGCAAAAACGGAATCAATTTTTAGTCAAAGCAGGTGCTATCTTGGTAGGGACACCTCCGTTGACCAAATCGGGTGTTGTTGGATTTGCTGGTAGGTTTGGATTACGTTTGCGCCAGGAACATCAAGATGAGATAGAGGATAGCGTTTTGACAAAGGATATTATTTTACGAAGTGTTAATGAAGTAGGGACGTTTCTCTATTTTGCTGGAACTAATAGTTGGTTGCAGATGAAGTCACCATCAGGAAAAACATTGCATGAATTAACAGTTGAAGAATAAAAAAATATATATTTTTTTATTAGTAAAAATAACTAATAAATAGACCTAATAATTCAGAGATGAGTTATTGGGCTTATTTATTACCTATATGCAATAATATTACTTAATATTGCTAATTATTATATAAAAAATCAAATACAAAATAATTCATTTTATTTTAAGAATATAAAAAATTATTATATTATATTAATGGCCAAATTAGGAAGGGAATATAATGATAAGAAAATTTAGCAGAGTTAAACTTTGTTTAGTTTTATTATTGGTAACACTATCTTGTTTAGTTATTAATATAAGGAATGATTCAATAACCGTTAGGGCCGATGACCAGACTGTAAAACCATATGCGACGCCAACCTCAGATCCAATTGTGTTCTTGGGTATTTGGTTTAGTAATGGATACTCTTTACAGCCGGAAACTGACTATTACACTCAAGTAGGACAATCAATTGTGGTACATACTTCAGCTAGTAGGTCTATTTGGACAGTCCTCACGGGTCCTGCTGATTCGCCTCATTACAGGTGGTTTAAATCAACGGATTATGGTGAAAATTGGAGCAGTGTTTCTGAAGCTGATGGTGGTCACCGTATGAATTTTCCGATTACTCCTAAGAGTTCTGGAACAACGTGGTACCAACTTGATACGCAATACTACACTTTACTTACGCCCTATTTGAAGACACATATTTATTCCAGAGTAACAGCAGTCCATGTTAAAGATCCGGTGAACGCTACTAGTCTCAAAGTAAGCGCTGACAATAATTATATATATAATGAATCAGATTCAGATTTATCACAGAATTATACATTTATTCATGCATACCCCACACCATCGGATGCAACAGGTAAGATCACTTACTCAGTAGATAAACCTGAGCTAGCTAGCTTTGCACAAGATGTTGAAAATGGTGGAACAACAAATAAATTAGTTGCTAAGAGCGGAGCTGTCGGTACAGTAAGGGTAACTGCTAAAATGCAAAATCCTGATGGATCAACAACGGTCGGTTATACTGATGTTAGAGTTGGCGGTGGTCTTGATGATCAAACTGTTGACGTTGGTCAACCTGCAACTTTCAGTATGCATGGTAGTATTGATGGTACTAACTCCAATACTAGCGGAAGTATTCAAATTAAATGGTATAAATATGACAAAGATGGAAATAAGACTACTGTGGCGACAAGTAATAGTAGTAATTATAAAGATTTTGTTGATTATACTGTTCCTAAGACAACGATGGATGATAACGGTACACAGTATCAGGCTCAAATAACAGTCTCTTTGTTGGGATTCATCCAGACAGACAGTTTAACGACTAATAAAGCAACGTTAACGGTAAAAAATAATCCTGATGTGTCGATTTCTAGCAAGATTGTAAATAATACCTATGATGATGGAAGCAATACTTCTGATACTTTGAATAAAGTAACTAACAATGACAACATTTCATACGAATTTAATTTGAAAAACAATAATGAATATTCAATTTTGGCCAATGGAAGTTATGTTGTTCCCATTCATAAAGGGACAACTGTAAATAATGTAGAATTAGATGGAAAAAAATTAAGTTCAGATGATTATACTGTGTACGATAAATCAGATGATAAAGAATCATACATCATTATCAATGGGATAGATTTTGATGAGCGCGCGCAATCACATACGATAAAAGTGGACACAACCGTTTCAGGTATAACCGATGCTGAAAAATTTGAATCAGTGCCTTACTATTATGGCAATGACTATGGAGGATCAATTTATCAAAGAAATGCGGATAAGCAAACAATAAATTATGTAAATGATAAATTTAATGCGGAAGTCAATGATATTAACTTTGGGACAATAGAATATTCCGAAAGGAATAAAGTATATCACCGTCAAGATGATGACAATCTGCCTAATAATACGGTTAATATTAGTGATCAAAGAAGAGATAAGAAAGCCATGAAGGTTTTAGTATCTCAATCTGCACCTTTAGGAAATGGAATGACGTTACGTTATTACCAAAATGGTAGTTATACTAATTTATCCGATAGTGATATTCTAATTAAAAAATTTGATCAAGATAATATTTCTTCGATTGGTTGGAATAGGGATGACGGTATCCTACTTTATATCGGAGATACAATACCAACAGCGGGCGATTATAAAACCGAATTGCGTTGGACTTTTGAAGATAGTATTTAAAGTACTATAAAAATATTACAAACTTAAAGGGACGTCCTCATTATAAGGACGTCCCTTTATTGATTAAATTGCACTTGGTGTTTTAGGACCGCAGTAGCCATTGCAGGCACATTTTTGATCGTCGATCATGGAACAGTGACAGATTCCATCTTTACCTGAACAGTGGCAAGTGGAAAAACAAGTCATCCCTTGATGACAATATGGATTATTATCGGACATTGAATTACCCCCTTTAAAATAATATCATACGTTGACAATGGTTAATTAGATGATAAAATTTTCACAACTTTATAATGTGTTTAAGGGGAAAATATGAAAAAGGTATCAGCTAAAACTTTGATTCTAGGCGCGTTCTTAGAGTCAGTCGGGGCTAGTTTTATTTGGCCTATCAATACGATTTTTATCCACAATTATTTGCACAAGTCGTTGGCAGTCGCTGGAACGGTTTTGTTCTTCAATTCGATTTTAACGTTTCTAGGAAATTATTTGGGTGGAAAACTATTTGACCGGTGGGGCGGTCACAAGACCGTTATTATTAGTACATTAATTGGATTATTGGCATTAGTTGGTCTTATTTTTGACCATGGATGGCCAGCTTATCCAATTTTATTGCCAATCCTGGGTTTTGGCGTTGGAAGTGCCTTTACAGTCATTAATTCATTTGCAGCACAGATTGATGATGTTGACCGATATAAACTTTTTAATAGTATTTATATGGGGACCAACCTAGGAAATGCGATTGGAACAGCGTTAGGTGGGTATATTGCAGGAGTTCAAATGACCTTAGTTTTTGTGGCTAATTTTTTCTTTTTGACGCTTTTCTTCCTATTAGTAATATTTGGATACAATAATCGGGAAGTCATAACAAAAAATGATGTTCAAGACGAAGTTCGAGAGGTAAGAAAAACTAAGTTACAACCAGGAGTTGGTCTGATTGCCTTGTTCTTAGGGGCCTCGTGGCTAGCATATTCGCAATGGAGCAGTAATATATCAGCTCACCTGACTAATCTAGGGATTCCAGTCAGTCGCTACAGTCTTTTGTGGACCATTAATGCGGTAGTGATCGTCTTAGTATTGCCATTGATCAATCGGTTAGTTGAAAATAAAGAATGGTTTAAACGAATACAGATTCCACTTGGAGTGGTCTTGTTCATTGCAGCGTTTGCTTCAATTATTAGTGCCAAAGTTTATTTAGCTTTTGTTATGGGAATGATCGTCTTAACTTTAGGGGAAACCTTAGTTTATCCAGGAATCCCAGCTATGGTCAGTGAATCGACACCTAAGTCGGAAGCCGGGCGTTATCAAAGTTTGTTGAGTATGTCATCGACATTTGCCAGAGCAATTGGGCCTTTAGTTGGTGGTTTGATTGTGGAAAATGGTTCTTACAATCTACTATATTTAGTTGCGATAGGTATTTTGATAGTGTCACTAGTTATTTTACATTTCGGTCATAAAAAATTACTTACTAACAACTAGCTATCAAAGTGTTTAATGGAAATTACATGAGAATTCCACAAATAGGGGCCAAAGTGATTATAGGATATAAAAATACCCAAACTATTTTTCTCATCTAATGAAGCGACTAGATAACTTGTTTTACCATCCGAACCCTGAAAGTCAGTGATGTTCTTTACTTTTTTGTAATGATGTTTTTGTAAAAAGGATTTGGTTTCTTGATTAGCAGTTTTATAAAGGAGTTTGCCATTGTTCAGTTCAGAATTAATAGTACTTTCGACTTGAAGTGTGTAAGAAATCTCAGGAATAATGAAGAGAACCGAAACGATTGTGATTAAAATAGTAAAAAATGCTAAGATAAATTTTTTCAATATTTGCTCCTTAGGATACAGTCCTTGCTGATAATATTATCTAGTATTTACAAAAAATCTAAAAGTGATTTAGACAAATAAAAAACTCTTTAATTATTAAGATCATTAGATCTAATAACTAGGGAGTTTCTTCATTTTATAGTGGTTTATTTTAAATTAACTTGTGCTTTAGCAATGACTTGATTATCGGATAACTTAATATCAATTGAAGCATTTTGACTAGGGTCCGCTTCAGACAAATCGGATACATATGTTAATGTTCTAACTCCATTAATATCGGAGTAGTCATCTGGATCGCCAAGTACACTGATAACATGATTGTAATTGTCGCCATTTTCAATTTTTTCGTAGTCCGCTAGGGTTAAACTCTTTTCACGATCAATATCGAGTCCTTGAATGGATTTTGATTTAGCAATATCTTTGAAAAAGGTGATTTGAATCATCACTTGATTGCTATTGTTGGTTTTATTCCATGTAGCAATGACGTCTCTACCTCTTTTATCCATCGTTTGAGTTTCCGTAGGGTTTCCGAGGAGTTGAATAACATTCTTTCGAGAATAACCTTTTTTACCAGTTTTAATTGAATCATATTTAGCAACTAAGGAAGGATTCTTTTCAGCCTGTTTTCTTTCTGCCTGGTCTTTTCGCTGTTCAAGATTAGCTTGATCGGCCTCATCTTGATAGTAGAAATTGTTGGCGAGGTATGTAGTGGTTGATACAACAGCAATAATAGAAAGAATCGTGATCCAGAACCAATTTCTTCTGTAAAAAGGTTTCTTTTCATTTTCACTCAATATTTCTGTACCTCCATCTATATTCAGTATTTTACTAGTATTTACTGAAAATGGCATTCTAGATGCATTAAAATTTTCATGACGGAAGTAGACTTATAATTTGCTAAATTGAGCAAAATTAGATATTATATTTAGTGGACACCAATGGGGGTGTTCTGGATTCGACATGTGTAGTAGCGTGTGAGTTGCACTTAGGGCCTTGCGTCCCTTTAAAACGCACAGTTTATTATAACTGCAAAAAATAATAATTCTTACGCATTAGCTGCCTAAAAACAGTCTAAGCGTGATCCAGTCTAACTTCGCCCAAGGGTTGGAAATGGGTCTCAAATTAATTGGGCTACGTTTGACTACGCATTCTGAATAGTTAAAAAGAGATTAATCAGGATAGCCGCTGTGGCTAGCCGAGTTGTATGGCGTTCATGGTGGCGAAATTATAAATAATACAACTATGAGTGTAGAAGCTTGCATAGCATTACGCTTGGACAGGGGTTCAATTCCCCTCACCTCCATAAAGCAAAGAAGACGATTATATCAGGTCAATAAATCTTGATATAATCGTCTTTTTGCTTTTATAAAATTGTATTAGAAGTACCAAATGAATCAATTAGTCGGTCAAATGGTCGGTCAAAAATCCCAAAATTAATTTTGGTGCACACTGTGAATTTAAAGTATTTACTACTAAAATTTCAAAAACGAAGTTGCTTAAAAATGAAGGAAAAGTTATTCTTTAAGAGATCAGTAATCTTATTTTTAAAGTTGATAAAAATAAGTGGATTTCTAATTTTGAAATGTTGATGTATCAGACTTTTCTTAGTGTGCTCCCCATATACATGGGGATGATTCTATTTATATTCCACAATCAATTACGACATTTAAGTGTTCCCCATATACATGGGGCGATGAGTTCATTTTTAACTTGTAGTAATTATGCCAAAATAAAAAAAGATGCCTATGTCAAAACACTAAATGCTTTGATATGGGCGTCTTTTATTGTTGTGCAATGCGTCGTTGATGGAAAATACCGAAACCTTTGATTGCGAGGCTAGAGATACCAACTGACATAACAGCTAGTAGGAAAGAAATTAAATCGTTTAATGCGAAGTTTCCTAAACAAACAAATCCATCAATAATGAATAAACTAATATATTTATCAATGCCAAAATTTTTGTGGATGATCATCGGTGGAACAGTTGTCCCTCCACTAGACATATTAAGAGTATAAAGTATTGCCAAACCAATTCCGAAAATAATACTTCCTACTATAATAGAGATTACTCGATTATTAGGAATTAGATTATAAACTGGAGTGATATATAACAAAATTGGGAGAGTGAAACTTCCAATTGCTAATTTGACGGTCGTTTGTCGATCTAAATGTACGTAAGCCAGTACTAACATCACAATATTTATGAAAAGAACCGAGATGAATGTTGGGATTTTCCATCCTGCTTGTAGCAAGATAGCGATACCTGTAGCACCACCAGCCGCTATACTATGCGGTTCGAAGAACATATTAAGACTAAATGCGATAAGTTCCAAAGCAACTAACATTATTAGTAGTTTTGCGGACGTTCTCTTTTTATTCTTCATGTATACTAATATACCATGAATATATAGGAAAGAACAGGTAAAGGTACTGGATACCTAAAAATAAAATAAATAATTATGTTTCATAAGTATTACTAAAATTACATTATTCTCTTAAATTGTAACTTTGTGGTTGCTTTCATGTAACACTGAGCTGTTAGTATAGCACCATAGCAAATGAGAGCTAAACAAATTTAAAAATTAAGGATGTAATTAATTCATGAAAAAAGTTTTATCTATCGCTTTATTAAGTACAGTAGCATTAGCAGGAGTATTCACTTCAACAAATACTGCTCAAGCCGCAGTTTCAACTGGTAACAACCAAGTTAAAGTTGAAAAAGGTGATACTTACAAGAGCATTGCTGAAGCTAACGGAATTAGTATTTCCGCACTTGAACAAGCAAATGGCCGTGAAGTTGGCGGATTTGACTTGATTTTCCCAGGAGATGTTATTACATTACCTGGTTCAACAACTACTACAACTGATAATACAACAACACAATCATCACAAAATGTATTACCAACAAATACAACATCAACAGATACTAATACACAGACAGCACAAGATACAATTTCACAAGCTAATACACAAAACACAACACAAGATACAAGTGCTCAACAATCAACAACTCAAAGTACAACAGATACAAGCTCACAAGCTGTGACACAAGCTGTTTCTACACAAACAACAAGCACAACATCAACAGCCAGTGGTACATTTAAGATCAGTTTCTATGATCCATCTGTTCTAGGTTCAAATATGGGTTATGGTGGTGTTGCTGCCAACCTTTCAGTATTCCCTAAGGGTACACAACTAAAGATTACTTTAGCTGACGGAACCGTACTTTACAGAACTGTTAATGATACAGGAACATTTGCTAACTCAAATTCACAACAATTGGATGTTGCTATGCCTAGTTCATCAATTCCTTCATATGGTGTAACTACAGCTTCTGTTGAAGTAATTTCTTAATAAAAATTGAATATTAATAAATGGATTGGGGTCTTTAATTAGACTTCAATCTTTTTTTGTTCCAGAAATGAATTTAAAACGACAAAAATTTGTATACGATTCGTCGCTCAAATATAGGACCTAATAATTAATTCTTTGTTTTATACATAATATACTTAATTTGTTAATTATAAATATTTAGATTTGGAGTGAATCGCTATGAAGGCTATTGTTATACATGAAACTGGTGGACCAGAAGTTTTAAGTTATGAAGATGTTCCAACACCTGAAGTTAAACCGGGTTGGTCATTGGTTAAAATTAAGGCATTCGGTATAAATCATATCGAATTGCTCACACGTCAGGGGCTTGTGCCAGATGTTAAATTGCCTAAAATCTTAGGACTCGAAGCTGTCGGAACAATCGCTGAAAGTACTTCCGATGATTTACAAGAAGGACAAAAAGTAGTGTTAATGAAGACTGAAATGGGTCAAAGTCTCCCTGGATCGTACGCGGAATATACTTTGCTTCCTAATGATCAAATTTATCCAGTAGACACTGACTTTGATTGGTCAGCATTGGCCGCAATTCCGGAAACTTATTACACAGCTTATGGATCAATTAAACAACTTCACATTAAGAACGAAGATGAGATTTTAATTCGTGCAGGTAGTAGTGGTGTTGGTTTAGCAGCAATGCGTTTGATCAAAGCTAAATATCCTGAAAATATAGTGACTGCTTCAGTTAGAAATCTAGATAAAAAGCAAGAATTATTGGATATGGGATATGATTTAGTTGTGGAAGATAAAGATGGTAAGTTACAAACAGCAAGTCATTTTGACAAAGCTTTAGAGCTAGTTGGTCCTGCCACAGTTAAGGATACTTTATCAAGAATGTATCCAGAAGGAATCGTTTGTGAAACAGGAATTTTGGGTGGACAAGCAACACTTGAAGACTTTGAACCAATTCACGCAATTCCAAATAGTGTTTATTTAACATCCTTTGCTTCGGAAATGGGAAGTAGAGATTTAATTGATGAAATGTTTAATTATATTACTCACTATCATGTCGATGCAACGCCAGGAAAAGTTTTCAGTTTTGATCAAGTAAGAGAAGCTCATGAATATATGGAAAAGAATCAAGGAATAGGAAAAGTCGTTATACTTAATTAATAATTTATTAATGTTTCTAATGTAAAACGATAAATGTAAGGCAATTTAAATATTTTTAATTTTTAAAATTATTGTGTTTTATCGTTATAAAAGCTGTATCGTTGCACCCACACAAGCCTTGAGATAAAAGGGATTCGATAAATGTCATGTTATAAATGCCACTTGGCATACAATTTAAAAATTAGAAATTAAATGAAAAAAGTTAAGATTTCATGATTGACATTTCAAAAATTAGATTGTATTATCTAACCAACGATTAACAAAAGACATTTATTAAACAATTTGATCGGGGGAAGTAATTCAACCTCGTTTGTACAGAAAACCTCTATTTGCTGAGATGAGGGCAACGACTTGAATGAAAATGACCCGTGATTGGTGCGCTGAATCCTTTCGGATAAAGATGCAATGGTTGGTACCCTTTATAGTACACGCGTATAGAATCTTTGTACGTTGTTAAGGGGATAAGTGTAAATTTATTCCGAATTAGAATGGTACCGCGCATAGCCGCTTCTAAATCTGAACATAGTGTTGTTCAGTTTAGAAGTGGCTTTTTTGTTTATATAGATATTTTTAGTTAGTTAAGAAACAAATGAGGTGGGAAAACAAATGAGTAGATTTGGAAAAATAGGTAAGGTTATCCTATTAGCTTTTACAGCATTATTTATTTTCGTATTAGCTGGTTGTGGTAATCAAAACAAGGAACAAACAGTTAAGGTAGGAATCAATCCTTCTGACGCTGCGATTTGGAAAGTAGTTAAGAAAAATGTGAAGAGTGAAGGTATCAACTTAAAGACTGTTGAATTCAACGATTACAATCAACCAAATACAGCCTTGGTACAAGGGGAAGTTGATATCAATGCTTATCAACATACATTCTTCCTAAATTCTTGGAATAAGGCACATCATACTGATCTAGTATCAATTGGTAAAACTGTTATTCAACCAATGTCTTTATATTCACACAAGATCACAAAGCTTAGTCAATTAAAGAATGGTGCTAAAGTTGCTATTCCTAACGATGCATCTAATGAAGCACGTGCATTACAATTGCTAGAAGCTAACGGACTTTTGAAACTTGATAGTGGTGTTAAGTTACCATCAACTAAGAACATCAAAGAAAACAAATTGAATTTGAAATTTACAACTCTTGATGCTGCACAAACAGCTCGTTCATTAGATGATGTTGATGCCGCAATCGTCAATGGGAACGTTGCTAGTGATGCTAAACTTGATCCATCAAAAGCTGTTGTAACTGAAAAGATTAACAAGAAGTCACAACCTTGGATCAACATTATCGTTACTCAAAAGAAGAACAAAGATAACAAGACTTACAAGAAAGTTGTTAAAGCTTTCCAAACAAAGTCAGTTGCTAAAGAAATCAAGAAGGTTTACGGCGAAAGTGCCGTACCAGCTTGGAATAAGTAAAATGTTTTAAAAATTTGAGGAGGTTTTCATATGTCAAAATTATCAGATCCATTAATTCAGGAGTCGATTGAAGATTTAAAGCAATATATCGCACTACCATCCGTTTCAGCAAAGAATCAATCTATTACTGAGACAGCCGAATTCCTTAAAAATTTACTACAAGACTTTGGAGCAGATGCAACAGTTTGGGATGAATTTGAATATCCAGTTGTTTTTGCCGAAATCAAACCTAAGAAGCCAAGTGATACCACAATTCTTATTTACAATCACTACGACGTTCAACCAGAAGAACCGGTGGAACTGTGGAACTCAGATCCATTTAAACTCAAGATCACTGATGATAAGTTCATCGGTCGTGGAGTTTCAGATTGTAAAGCTGATTTAATCAGTCGAATTACAGCTTTGAAGATTTATCGTCAAGAACATGGTGATTTACCTTGCAACATCAAATTCTTAGTTGAAGGACAAGAAGAGGTTGCTAGTCGTCACCTAGAAGATTATTTGAAGAAATACTCAGACAAGTTGTCTGCTGATTTGATAATTTGGGAATCAGGATACAAGAATGAAAAGGAACAATTTAATTTCACCGGTGGTAATAAAGGTGTTCTATGTTTTGAATTAGAGGCTGTTTCAGCCAACATCGATCTACATTCATCATTTGCTGCTGTAGTTGATTCCGCTACTTGGAGATTAGCTCAAGCACTAGATGCTTTGAGAACTCCTGAAGGTGATATTAAGATTCCTGGTTTCTATGATGATGTCGTTGAACCTTCTCAAAGAGAAATTGATTTAGTTAATAAAGCTACCACACCTGATTTGAAATCTAAATGGGACTTACAAGTACCATTATTGAAGAACAAATCAGTTAACTACAATTTAACGTTCAATCCTACTATTAATATAGAAGGAATTAGCAGTGGCTGGGAAGGCGAAGGAGTAAAAACTGTTACTCCTAAAGCTGCCAAGGCTAAATTGGAATTCAGATTAGTACCTAATCAGGATCCACATGATCTATTTGATAAGTTAACTAAATATTTGAACGACCAAGGTTTTAAAGATATTAAAGTTAAGTATTTATTAGGGGAAAAGGGTTATCGTTGGGATCTAGATAGTCCTATCGTAAATAAATTGATTGGAACTGCTGAAGATTTCTTTGGTGGAGCTGATAAAGTTGAAGCCTTACCATCAAGTCCTGGTACTGGTCCAATGTACTTGTTGAATGAATATACTCACGCCTCAATTGTTTCAACAGGTGTAAGTTATTCAAGGGCCGGCAATCATGCCCCTAATGAAAATATTAGAATTAAGGATTACCTAGACTTCATTGATTTCTTTGATCAATTCTTGGGTAAATTAAGGGAGTAATTATTAATGGCAGAACAAAACGGGATAATTCAGCTAAAAGATATTGACGTTACTTTTCATAATGAAGGAAAAACAATTGAAGCTGTAAAAGACGTTTCCATTAACGTTAATAAAGGCGATGTGTATGGTGTCATTGGCTACTCTGGTGCCGGAAAAAGTACTTTGGTTCGTGTAATTAATTTATTACAAAAGCCAACTTCTGGAACAGTTATCGTTAATGATCAAAACTTAACACAATTGAGTGCTAAAGATTTACGTAAGGCACGTCGTAATATTGGAATGATCTTTCAACACTTTAATTTGATGAATTCATTAACTGTTTATGGAAATGTTGATTTTCCATTACGTGATTCAGGACTAAGCAAAGCTGAACGTAAACAAAAAATCGATAAATTATTGAATATAGTTGGTCTATCTGACCGTGCTAAGAACTATCCATCACAATTATCAGGTGGTCAAAAACAACGTGTGGCGATTGCTCGTGCTTTGGCTAATGACCCTGAAATCTTAATTTCAGATGAAGCTACTAGTGCTTTGGATCCTAAAACTACCACAGAAATTCTGGATCTACTAGGACGTTTGAATGAAGAACTTGGTATTACGATCGTGATTATCACTCACGAAATGGATGCTATCAAACAAGTATGTAACCGTGTTGCAGTTATGGAGAATGGTCAATTGATTGAAGAAGGCAGTTTGTTGACAATCTTCGGTAATCCTAAGCAACAACTTACAAAGGATTTTGTTAATACATCTACTCATATCGGTTCAGTACTTGATGAAATTAGAGATAGTGGCATTGTCGATAAGCTTTCAGGTCGTTTGATCGAATTGAATTATATTGGCGATTCCACTAACGAACCAATTGTTGTTGAACTTTATAAACGTTTCCAAGTTGAGGCTAATATTCTTTTCAGTAATATTGAAAGATTGCAGAGCACAACTGTTGGTATTATGTTATTCGCTTTGACGGGTGACGATGATAAAGTTGAACAAGCTATTCAATATTTAAATAGTTTGAATGTTAATGTTAAAGAAATATCTTTGAAGAAAGAGGGCGAATAATTCATGGCAGATTTAGTAAATAAGTTTCTTCCTAACGTTGTAGCAAATTGGGAAGGTGATAATGGTTTTGTCGTAGCCATTTGGCAAACACTTTATATGACATTTGTCAGTGCATTATTTGCTGGAATTATCGGAATTATCTTGGGAATTCTGTTAGTTATTACAGCCGATGATGGAATTACTCCACATAAAGTTTTGTACACATTCTTGGACAAGTTGGTTAACCTGTTCAGATCAATTCCATTTATCATCTTGCTAGCCGTTATCGGACCATTTACAAGATTGATCGTTGGACAAACAATTGGACCTACTGGTGCATTAGTACCGTTAGTTCTTGGAACAGCTCCATTCTTTGCCAGACAAGTTCAATTGGCTCTAGTTGAAGTTGATCATGGGGTGATCGAAGCCGCTGAAGCAATCGGCCTTTCACCAATTAAAATTATTTTTAGAGTTTACTTACGTGAAGGTTTACCAGAATTGATTCGTTCAGGAACTCTAACAATTATCAGTTTGATTGGTTTAACTGCCATGGCCGGTGCCGTTGGTGGTGGTGGTCTTGGTAACATGGCCATTTCCGTTGGTTATCAACGATTCGAAAATGATGTAACAATTGTATCTATGTTATTTATCTTAGTTTTAGTGTTTATTATTCAAGGACTTGGCGATTTTGCCGTCCGTAAACTTGAACATTAGATAACAAGTTGACCGGAAAAGTAACTTATTAGATTTTGTACAGAAAGCCTCAGGTGCTGAGATGAGGACAAAACAGTAAGTGAAAATGATCCGTGATTGGTATCCCTGAATTTTTTAAGGGATGATGGTCGGTACCCATTATCGTACACACATGCAATGCATGTTATTAAGGAAAGCAGATGCGAGTTTGCTTTTAAAATAGAATGGTACCGCGCAAAAGGCGCTTCTATCTTGGACGAGTGATCGTCCTAGTTAGGAGCGCCTTTTTGTATATAGGGTTTTAAATTAGAGGAGGATTTTCATCATGAAAAAAAATAAAATTAAAGCTATCTTTTTGTTAGCTATTACCACATTCAGTTTGTTCTTGCTAGCGGGTTGTGGAAGCAGTTCTTCATCAGCCAGTTCAGCAAAAGAGAAGACCGTTAAAATAGGTATTACAGGTTCTGATGATGAAGTATTAAAGGCCGTTGCTAAAAAAGTTAAAAAAGAAGGAATCAACCTTAAAATTGTTGAATTCTCAGACTATAGTCAACCAAATACAGCTTTGGACCAAGGAGAAATTGATCTAAATGCTTTCCAAACAATTATTTTCCAAAATGATTGGAACAAGAAACATAAGACAAACATCGTATCAATCGGTTCAACCGTAATCGCACCAATGGCTCTATATTCAAAGAAGATCAAGAAAGTTAGTCAAATCAAGAACGGCGACAAGATTGCCGTTGCCAATGATGCCACAAATGAAGCCCGTGGATTAGCATTACTAGAAAGCGCCGGCTTGATCAAGTTGGACAACGCCAAAGTTCCTGGTTTGAAAGATATTACCGAAAATAAATTGAACCTAAAGATCACACCATTAGACGCCGCACAAACAGCTAAATCAATGGATGACGTCACAGCTTCAGTAGTTAATAGTGGAGTTGCCAACGATTCAAAACTAGATCCTAAGACAGCGGTTTATAGAGAAAAAATCACAGCAAAATCAAAACCATATGTAAATATCATTTCAGCTAATAAGAAAGATAAAGATAACCCTACATACAAGAAGATCGTTAAAGCATATCAATCAGAAGAAATCGCTAAAGTTATTAAAAAAGAATTCCACGGATATGAACAACCAGCTTGGAATTATAAAGTATTAAATTAGAGAGAGAGTGGAGAATGACGGTTAGATTCTGAGCATTTGCCTAAGACCTGGAATTATCCGCCGAACCTGCGGATGATTCCAGGTCTGTAGCAAAGCACAGGAATCTGTCATTCGGAACCCGTTTGCCGCATACTTGAGGATAAAAATAAATACCACAATCTCCAAGGACCAAAAGCAGCAGACCATTGAGTATTAAAAGAGAAGGTTTTTGAACTACCACACACAACTATCCCGAAAAAAGAAAACTACCACTGCCCAAAAAACGTCTAGAATAATTTCTAGACGTTTTTTATAACTAAAAACAACACATTTCACAAAATTTATTTTAAAATGAAGTTAACAAGTAAAGCAAAGTCAGGGATATGTATATGAAAGATTTGGGGACTGTTATCAAAGAACTGCGAAAAGAGAAGAAATTTACACAAAAAGAATTAGCAGAGGGTATTTGTGCGCAATCAATGTTGTCAGCCATTGAGAATAACGTTTATGTTCCCAATGCCAATCTATTGATCAAGTTAGCTACCAAACTAGAGGTTAATTTAGATGAGATCAGTTTAGCAACTAATTTTCCTGTTAGTTCAAAGTATAACTTCAACGATAAAGTAGATGATCTTTGTAATAGTCATCAATATCAGGAACTATATGATTTTTTGATGCAAGATAAAGTTTTGAACAATTTGAAGACGAGTCTGCAAGTACAATCCTATTACTATTATTTAGGTGTGGCTCAGTTACAAACAAATGCTATTTTTGAGGCTAAACAATCATTGAATTTGTCGCTAGCTGAAGTAAATCCTAAACATCCCAATACTTTGGGACGTTTAGCATATATGGTTATTGGATATATTCACGGGTTACAGAATCAAAAAGATCTAGCCGAAGAGTATATTAATAAGGCTTTTAGGAATTGGGATGAATTTTCTTATGAAGAAAATCAAAATATCCTTTATTATCTGGCAGCTTTGATTTATTTCAAATTAAATGATTATCAAGATTCGACTGCCTATATAGCTGATGGAATTGGCTTTATTGCCAAGCATAATTCTCACTATATGCTGGCTAATTGTTATTTTCTATTGGCTCGTTTGGCATTGGTAGCTCACAATGATGATGAACGTTTGGAAGCCAATAGACGTAAGGATTTGTTTACAGAATTGTACGGCGAAAATATTTTTGAAGAATTTTAAAATATCAGAATACTGATTTTTAATTAAAGTCCAAATTTCATAAGATAACCTCATACATTAGATAGGAGATATTCTTATGAAAAAATTGTTTACTAATAACGTTGAAATTAACTCTAATCTTAAAGCAGTGACTGATGTTTTAACGAATGCTTTTACTTTGTCTAAGTGGAATTATGCTATTTCAGAGGTTACCGAAGCTGGTACTGATAAATTTGCAATTCACCGTAATGAACCAGCTGTAAATCAAGATGAAGTTGTAACGGTTGAACAAAATGATAATGAAGTAGTTTACGTAAGTAGGGGTGGAAAACTGGAATATCAATTAGTTTTTCAAGTTTCCCAAACTGACGGCCACGTATTAGTAACAGAGATTTTCTATGTGTTGAACAATTTTAGTTTGCCAGAAGCTTTGATTGTTCCAATCACTAAAAAATCCTTTAACCAGAATCTAAAAGCATTGAAAAATTTAATTGAAGCATAAAAAAAGTGTAATCACTCAGGTGATTACGCTTTTTGTGTTTGATATTTACCATGAATAACAACCTTCATTCCTGAAGGAACATTTTCGTAGATCCATTTGCAATCAGGAACAGATAGGTGGACGCATCCGTGTGATGAAGGTTCTCTACCTAAAGTTTTGGCAATTGATTTAACATAGGTACCTTGTTCATCAGTTGGTGTAGTGTGAAAAAGATATTCACCATGATTTAAGAAGGAAACGTAATAGTAAGCACCTAATTTTAAAGGAGCTGTATAGAAGAAATCACCACGTTCATTTTGAATGTGATAAGTTCCTCTAGGCGTTGTATCGTGTTTACCAGTTGATGAGTACATTTCGTACAAATTGGTATTCCCATCTTTGATGTAGACACGTTGAGTAGTAATATCGACGTCAATCCAAGCCTTAGGATATTTGTATAGGTCAGGATATTCCTTTTTTTCAGAGGCATCGTTATATTTAAAACTTTCCAATTTAACCATGTGTTTGTCATCTTTAACGTTAAATGGTGAAGGTTTTTTCTTTTCCAAATGCTTCTTAGCTTTTTTCTTTTTGATGACTTGTTGTTGAGCTTCGGCCTGTGCCTTTTTAGTTGAAGTGCTCGAGACATGCCAAACAATGATCCCCAATACTAAAACTGAAAGTGCGGATAGAACAATAGTGTAGATTCTCCTGCGATTCATTAATTTTTCCCCAAACGTATATAATTATATTTATATTATACATGGACTATAAAAAAAGTCACTGTCAGTAAATAATATTTTCATGTGACATAATTGTAAGTTTTATGTAAGCAATTTAGATGTACTTATTTTTAGGAATGAATTAAGATGAATTTAACATAACAAAGGGGGAAAGCAAATTATGCATATTCCAATTAAACGTTCTAACAATGATAAGGTGATTGCCGGAGTAATCGGTGGATTAGCAGAACACTTTCAATGGAATCCAACCATTGCTAGAGTATTGTGGATTCTTTTAGCTTTAACACCTTTACCAGGAATTATCGGTTATTTAGTACTCTGGATGTTAATGGAAGATCCAGAAAATTAAGAAATTAGGGGGAAAGTATAGTGCATATTCCAATTAAAAGATCTAAAGATAATCAAATATTAGGTGGAGTTATTGCCGGATTCTGTGAAAACTTCGACTGGAATCCTGCAGTTGGCCGAGTGCTATATGTCATCTTGACCCTAACCCCAGGATTTCCAGGAGTCATTGTCTATTTGATTCTTTGGTTATTGATGGAAAAACCAGACGAAAATTAAAAAAATCGACCAATATAAGGTCGATTTTTTTATGCGTCGAAACTAAGTACGTCTGCAATTGTGTTGAGAACACCATCGTTATCATTATCAGTGACAGAGATCATGTCAGCCTCTGCTTGAATGTGTTCAGCACTATTTTTCATAGCGACGCCAATACCTGATTCTTGAAGCATTTCCAAATCATTACTATTGTCACCGAATGAAATGACATTTTGAGTGTCGATGTTGTAGTAATCACATAATTTTTTAATACCAACCGCTTTATTGACGTGGTCACTGATGATATCAATACTACCAAAACCACTTACGGCAGCGTGAATTGTGTCTCCATAATTGTCGTTAATATATTTAACCGCAGGGTCGAGATCGTCGTCGTCAATTCTGATATTCATTTTGAAAATTTTATCGTCAATGTTATTCATATCATCGAGTCGAACTAAATTATTGATGTAATAATCGTTAGTTTGAGGTGAATCTGCATTGACATAGGTTCCATTTTCACCGGAGAAGCATAGGCTGATGATGTTCAGATTGGAGTTTAATTCTTTATCGATATCGAATAACGTGTCATTATCGAGGGTATCTTCGTAAATGGTTTGACCGTCAACTAAAATTTGAGCACCATTTTCAGCTACGATGGCATCGATATTATTTGTTTCTTGAAAAATTTGTTCAAGGTGACTATAACTGTTACCACTGGCTACGGAAAATTTAATATCTTGTTGATGCAATTTGTCGATATAGTCATTTAAACGTTGAATATTGTATTCGTGATTGGAATCAAAGAGGGTTCCATCTATATCAGTTGCAATTAATTTTATATTTTTCAAATTAAATCCTCCAACTTATTTATTTATAATCAATTATAAACGAATAAGTCGTAAAAATAAAAATGGTATTCATATCAACCGGTTTAGTAATATGAATACCTCTTTTAATTATTGGTAAATTCTGAATGATAAGATATTTTTCAATTCTTTTTGGAGTCTTTATTTTTTGTTTTGTTGATTAGGCTATTCATAGCATCGTTCATTTTCTCATCGTCTTTTTGACTGGTAAGATCTTCAAATCCACCACCGCCACCAATACCTTGGGGTTCTGGAACTCTACGATATTTTCCATCGGAATCTTGAAAGAAAGCACCTTTACAAGCAAAGCTTATGCTCCAAAACTTGCCAGGGATGTTATTTGTCCCTGATGTTTCCTTCGAAAGTATTAGAGCTACCATATCTCCGGCCATAGGTAGCCGGTTATTACCATTTTCAATAGTAATAATTTCATTAGGATCAGTACCGCTTTCTACTTTTAAATGAGAAAAAGCTGCGTCTTCTTTTCTAGTTATATTTCCTCCTAGGAACATTACACGGATAGTCTTCCCATTAAATTTTTTACTGTCACCATCTAAAACATCATTAATTCTTAGTTTTGCAACGGTATAGGGTCGATTGTCCGAAACATAACTCTTGAGATCTATTATTTCGCCATCAACCGTTAAGTCGCCTGATTTAACTAAACCTGAGAAAGTCGAAGGATAACCAACAAAATCCATTAGTCCACCATCATTTATGAGCTTGTGACTATAGAATTTGTCATTGATCTTTTTAGCCTCAGCCTTGCTCAATTTCTTTGGAGGAGCGGCTTTCTTATCTTTAGAAATTCTTTTTTCATGAGTAATATTATTGGTTCTGCTGGTAACAGCGTATACAGTGAAACCACCCAATAACAGAACTAGAATGGCGGAGATTAACATCACTTTTCTTTTCAAAATTTTGTCCCCCTAATAGATACTTTTAATTATATGGACAATCTATATATTTCATGTATGTTTCTTCCATATTATCGTATTTAAATAGGTGATAGGCATCTATATTGGAAAGCTTGATTCATTTTGACGTCAAAAAAATAAACCATACTCTGTAGATTTTACAGAATACGGTTTATTTGTGATTTATAGTAATGGCAAGAACCAGTTAGCCCAGATCCAACTCAGTGGCATGATGATAACCATCGCGGGAATCATATCCGCTATCGGGAACATCTTGAGTTTTACCATTCTGAAACCAGTTGCTAGCATTAGAAAGCCACCACAAGCTTTGAAATCGAGAATCATATTTGGAGTTGTTAGTGGGAAAATGAAACGTGCTAGTAAGAATAAAATATAGAAGAGAATAAATTGCGGAATAGCAATAATAGAAACTACGTAACCTAAGTTGCAGGCAAAAATTGCTGCGGTGAAGAAGTCCAAAACGGATTTGGAGATCAAAATGGTTGTGTCGCCAGTCATCCCGTTGTCCAAACTTCCGTAAATACCAGTACCGCTGGCACAGAAAAGTACGATTACAGTAACTAATGTGTTCACGAAGTCTTCATGAGACATTTCTGTCTTAGAATTAGGAAATAATTTTGAGATCGGCTTTTGCATTTCAACGGCACCTTTGTTGATCCATTTGCCCAAATGCATCCAAAGACCTATTCCAGTTCCGATTACTAAAGCAAAGATAACAGCAGGCATATATTTCATCGGTGCGATTGAATAGATACCCATTCCCATCGAACAAACACCGAAGATCAAGGTGATATCATTCTTAAATTGTTCACTGAATTTATCGCCTAGAAACCCACCAAGTAGGCCGCCAAACAAGACTGAGGCAGCATTGATAATAACACCAGTTGGCATGTCGTAATACCCCTTTCGAATACTTAACTATTTCCAACTTTAAGATTTAGCAAGGCAATGAACAATTCAAAAACTGTGATATAGTATTCTAAAATGGAATGGGAGGCATGAGGAATGGATTTACAAAAGCTTAAAATTTTTGTCAATTTGTCAAAAACGTTGAATTATACAGATACGGCCGAGAATCTTTTTACCACTCAAGGTAATATTTCCAAACAGGTCATGGCATTGGAAAAGGAACTTGGTGTATCATTGTTCAAGCGTGCCCACCGCAAAATTGAATTGACGCAACAAGGCGAAATTGTTTTACCTTATGCGAAAAAGATTTTACTGGATTATAACGAATTAAGTAATAAGTTAAACGACTTTCAGGCTGCTAAGAATCTAACGATTGAAATGCATACCATTCCGACAATGCCTAGTTATCAAAGCTTCACTTTAATAACGCAATTTTTACAGAAGCATCCGGAAGTGCACATTCAACTGCGAGAAGAGGAAAGCTACAATTTGATCACTTCATTGAAATCAGGTAAATGTGAAATTATCTTTGCTCGAACTTTTGATTTCGATGATCCTGATTTGGAAAGAATTGTTACAGAGAACGATAAGTTTGTGGCAGTCTTACCCAAAAATCATCCATTAGCTCAAGCTAAGAAGCTGGCCATTGGACAATTGAAAGATAATCCATTTCTGATTTTGGGTAAATCAACTAATCTATATGATCCGGTGATTAAATTATGTCGACAGGCGCACTTTACACCTAAAATTGCCTATGAAGGAACAAGAGTTGATTTAATTATGCAAATGGTCCAAAACAATATGGGAATTTCCATTATGATGCAAAAAACGGCTCAAAATTTCGACAGTGATGAATTTTCAATTATTCCACTGACGACGAATATTGCTAATGAGTTATGTTTTATCCGTGCTAAGGGTGAGCATTCCAGTGCTAATAATCTCTTTTGGAAATATATCCAAGCAAATTTAAACGTGTTACAAGCAAAGTAAGAAATTGGGGGACGACAACATCCAAGATTTATCAACAACAGAAATAATTAATTTGATGGAATCGAATCTGAAGATGAAGTTTTCAGATGAACAGATTGCCATTTTGAATAATGATTTTATGAGACCACTGTTAGTCAACGCTTGTGCTGGCTCAGGTAAGACGACTATTTTTATTCTGATGGCCTTGATTGCGATAGCCGAAGGTAAGACGGAACCCAATGAAATCTTAGGAATTACCTTTTCACATAAATCAAAAATTGATATGGGTCAACGTTATCAAAATTTTGTTGACCAGTTGCAAGGCAGTGGTTTGAATTTGTCCAGTGGTAAGCCTAAATTTACTACTTTTCACGCACTGTTTTATCAATTATTGCTACAGAATCCTGAATACCGCAGTGCAAAAGTTCTAACATCTTATCGCTATTTTATTCGAGATTTATCGGACCAAATCAAACATCCTAGCAATATTATTACCAAAGATGAGATGTTGTCGGAAATGTTTGATCTGAACGACTATTTGATTAACCAAGATTTGACTAGTGACGGAGTTTTGCCTAATGAGTGCGTCGACAAACCTTTAAGTGAAGCGGTTAAAGTCATGGGTCAATACTCAAGACAGAATCATAACGAAACTTTTTTTGAAGATTATATTGATGTGATCAAAAAGTATCAGGAATTAAAGCGTAGCAACGGTTATATTGATTTCAACGATATGAAACTTTTGTTGTTGAAGAGTATGCAGACGCCAGAATATTTGCAGTATTATCAACGAATCATGGCTCGTTTTAAGATTGCTGTCATTGATGAGTTTCAAGATATCGACAACTTGCAGTGGAAAATTATTTCACAGCTTTTGAGTCCCGAGACGATGCAGCATTTGATTGTGATTGGGGATGACGATCAGAGTATCTATTCATTCAGAGGTAGTAACCCGCAATTTATTTTGAACTATAAAAAACTTTTACCTCAAGCTCAGAAGAAGAATCTATCGACGAATTATCGAACGGGCGAGAAGATTTTGAAACGGGTGATTCCACTGATCAAGAAGAATCATGTTCGTTTGGATAAGGAATTGTTGTCGGGCAAGAAGGATATGGGAAAATTTATCCTATATAGCACTAAGAAATCGGGTTTTAGTGGCGATTCTAAGATGTTACGACGTCTGGTTAAGCAGATCAATGATCCTAAAATCAATAACGATGACATTGCAATTTTGGTCCGTTACAATTCTTCAAGAATGTTGTTGGCTGATTGGTTGGCCAATCAAGAAATTTACGCTGATATCAATAATATTGGTGCTATTTTGCAGAATAATATTGTTTATCGAATTGTGACCGAGTTGATGAAATCTTTGTGGCAAGATAAATTTTCTTACTTCAGTAATCAAGCTAATCGAATCGGTTTTCGAGCTTATAAGGATCACACAGAAAAAGTTCAAGCTGGGGATGAGTTTGAAACTTTGAGTGAGTATTTTAAAGCTGCCGGAAAGTATAACGCGACAACTAATACACCTTACAAACGGACTGATGAACGAGTTAAAGTTTATTTCAACAGTGTTCAACGCTTTAAAAAACAGATGGAACAGTCAGATAATGAAGCTACGAAGCAAAAATTGTCACTGAGCCTGATTAAAGATTTGTATAAGGCTACAACTAAGTTAACCGATAGATATTTTGATTACATGGAAGAAAAGAATTTCATGTCAAAAAATGAAGTTAATGATATTAAGAAGTATCTGTTGGAAGAGTTGGAGAAGTACCCTAATATCGATGATTTCTTTAGTGCCGAGGAAAATAAGAAAGAAATTCTTACGAGTCGAGTTGAGCAGGGTAAACAAGATAATCGGATTCAATTTTTATCATTGCATCAAGCTAAGGGATTGGAATTCAAGTATGTTTATCTCTACGGTTTGACCGATAAAGAAGTTGACCGTAACAGTAAAATCTTGAATAATTGGTTCCCACCAGAAATGCCAATGGATAAATTCATACAAAAGTGGAAATTAGTTTTCAACCATGACTTTAAATATTTAGAGAATGCTTTGAAGACCGCACATATTGAAAAATATCGTGACATTACTAATAACAATGCCTTTAATCCAATCAATCTGGATAAGACTTTGAATAAGAATAAAGAATTTAAGATGTTCTATACAATGTATAAAGAGATTGAGAATTATTCAGCTTTTATTGAAGAAGAACGTCGTCTCTTATATGTTGGGGTTACCAGAGCACAAAAGGAATTGAATTTAAGAATTGCTCCGGATTCTAATCCTTTGGTGTTTGAATTGGAGTTACCTAAGAAAAAAGATAAGAAATAAATTGTGAGGGCTTTGGTATGAGTGAGAAAAGTAGAAAAGGTTCTACTAAACATGTAAATGTATTTAGCACTCCAGAATTCGTTGAACACGATTTTCGTGAGGATTTGCAGGTTATTCCTGAAGTTAGTGAATTAAAACCTGTTGGTCGAGAAAAAATGGAACTATAGAGATTACACAGATTGAGGGTGTAATCTTTTTTTATGTTGAGGTGAGTTATGAATAAGAATATGTTTCAACCAGTTCAACCAAATAACAAAAAATTGCCTTTTGGCTGTCGATTGCAAGTGGACAAAACGAAACAAATTATTTTGCCTCATTGGCATGATACTTATGAAATTGATTATGTGATTCAAAGTAGTAATCAAAATTTTTACTTGGATGGGAAGACTTTTGATCAGTCAACAAATGAAATTGTTTGTGTCAATCCTTATCAGATACATGGTCTAAATCTTCCTAATGATGAAAATAGGGTAGCGATTACTTTAATGATTCCGTTGTTGTTCTTGGATAATCTGAATATCAATAAACTTGATTTACAAATTCAAAATAGAATCATAGATTCCAAAAATGAACATTACTTACTCTTAAAATCCCTATTTAGAGAATTGTATTCTATTTTGACCGTTCCTGAAGATGTTCTGAGTCGCACAGAGGAGATAGGATTGGTTTCCGCTATTTTGGGCATACTGTTCCGTTATTTTTCCAAAAAGACCGCGTTTGTTTTAAATAATTATTCTTCGAAAAGAATTAGATATATTCGGGATATTTTGGAGTGGTTGAATTCAAACTATATGAATGATGTTTCGATTGCTGAAATGGCTCAAAGAATTTCGTTATCAGAAAGTTATTTTAGCCATGTTTTTAAACAGACTGTTGGTCAGTCACCATTGAACTATTTGAGTTCCTTACGAGCTGTTCACGCACAACAAATAATTCAAAATGAGGATAGAACGATGACAGAAATAGCTTCTATGGTAGGATTTTCTAATGTTAAATCGATGAACGAAACTTTTAAAAAGGATTTGGGAATTACGCCTTATCAATATAAAATTCAGCAAAAGAAAGCAGGATTCGACATTTTTTGAACTGAAAAATCATATTACTAATTGTGGAAATTGGTTAGACTGACCTTAGTTGTTTGAGGAGGTTGTTAAGAATGTTAAAACTTGATGTATCAAGATATACTGATCAAATATTATCGGGTGAAAATGGACTTGCCTATCGTGAATTCCGTGATATTCCATATGTAGAGAAGCCGGTATCTGATATTCAAAAATTGAACATTTTCGTACCATTGGCTTATTTCCATGATGGAATAGTTAATGGTTATGATAAGGATACTGCTCCAACTTTTATGCCCAATACTGTTGGAGGATATATGCCAGGCCCACGTGATTATCCAGGAAATAAGGGTTATCCTAGTAATTCAAAAACTATTATCGAAGCTTTAAAACATGGTTATGTAGTTGTTTCAGCTGGTTTGCGTGGTCGAAATTTGAAGAGTAGTGATGATAAAAATATTGGTAAAGCACCTGCCTTTCTAGTTGATATGAAAGCTGCCATTCGTTACGTTCGTCATAATCAAAACTTAATACCAGGAAATGTTGAAAGAATAATAACCAATGGAACCAGTGCTGGTGGTGCAACTTCAGCTACTATAGGAATGTCTGGTAATGCGGAATACTTTGAGCCATATCTAGAAAAAATTGGTGCTGCCAATGAGTCGGATGCTATTTACGCTGCCAGTTGTTATTGTCCAATTCACAATTTAGAAAATGCGGACGGAGCCTATGAATGGGAATTCAATGGCATCAATACATGGTATAGTAAAGTCTTCATTAGGGATGGAAAGAACGGTGAACCACCAGTATTTGAAGATCGAAAGGGTGAATTATCTGTTGAAGAACGGAAATTGTCTGATGAATTAAAACAACAGTTTATTGAATATGTGAATTCATTGAATTTAAAAGATGACAGTGGATCAAACTTATCATTGAATGGTGACGGAACTGGATCATTTTTAAATTACGTAAAAGACTTTATTAAACAGTCAGCTCAAAAAGCTTTAGATAGTGGGCAAAAATTGTCCGGTTCAGAAGGAATAGAAGTAGAGTCTGGGAAGGTTGTTGGTGTTGACTGGATTAAATATTTACATTCTATTACCAGAATGAAGACAGTGCCTGCATTTGATGATTTGGATTTAAAGAATCCTGAACCTAATTTGTTTGGTGATGAGGAGATTGAAAGCAAGCATTTTACAAAGTTTTCTCAAGAGCATAGCCACGTTACTTCTAAAGTTGCCGATTCAACTTTAGTTGAAGCCGTTAATCCGCTAACCTACTTAAGTAATAGAGGAGTTGATACGGCTAAGTATTGGAGAATTCGTCACGGTGCTAGTGATCGTGATACATCCTTTGCTATTCCAGTAATTTTAGCAACGGCATTGAAAAATTCAGGATATAAAGTAGACTTTGCCATGCCTTGGGGAGTACCACATAGCGGCGATTATGATTTGCGGGATTTATTTACTTGGATTGACAAAATTTGTGGATAAAATAAATTATTGTAACAAATAAAGGAGCGATTGGAGAAGAATGAGGAATTAAAAAGTAACATAAAAGAAAAAGTTAATTTACAGACTGAACGCTATAATTTAAAAATATTCAATGAGTTATTTAGAAAAATATACTCAGATTATCGCCCAAATTTTGTTGATCCTATTCACTTATTTTTGATGTATCAAAATTCTAAAGATGATAGATTATTAGGTGAATTGGATGATTTATTAGATAAAATTTGGGAGAAAAAGTATGCTCTATGAGAAGTTTGTAAATTATTTTGAAGATTATCACGATTGTTTTTGTATCATTGGAGGTAATGCCGCATCTATTTTGTTAAATGATGAATTGTATAATGATACAAGTTATCAATTCAGACAGACTCGTGATTACTCATCGAGCCGATAAATCCAAACACTTTAAAGATGTTTGTCAATTGAGTATGTTAGTAATGTCAAACATCAAATATGATCCGATAATAGTACCTGAAAAAATCAGGAAACGGTTATGAGAATTTATTAAGATGATAAGTAATATGAATGATAGGGATTTTTTACAAAGGTTTAAAGAAGTTAAACCGGCTGAAATAAGACCTGACAGAGAACAAACTATTAAAGCACTGAATCTACTACTATAAAAGCATTCCATTATGGAATGCTTTTTAAATTAACATGAATTGTTCGGACCTAATATCCCTCCTATAATGATCACTGTTAAGAAAAAGAGGAGGCAATTAAATGTCAGAACAACCATATGATTTAAGAAGAGTTATTGATGAATTGAAAAAAGAACCAGGTCAATATCATGAAACTGATGTTGAGGTTGATCCAGATGCAGAACTTTCAGGAGTTTACCGTTATATCGGTGCTGGTGGAACTGTCAAACGTCCTACAAAAGAGGGCCCAGCAATGATGTTCAATAACGTCAAAGGATTCCCGGGGACGCGTGTTTTCATCGGTGCAATGGCCAGTCGTAAGCGTGATGGGATGATTTTGCATCATGACTATAAGACTTTGGGACGTCTTCTAAAGGATTCAGTGGAACATCCTGTTGCTCCAGTAATGGTGGATTCTGACGAAGCCCCGGTACAAGAAGTTGTTCATAAAGCTACTGACAAATATTTTCATATTAGAAAGATTTTGCCAGCTCCAACCAATACCGAATATGACGCTGGCCCATATATTACGATGGGATTAGTTTTAGGTTCAGATCCTGATAAGACTATGACTGACGTTACGATTCACCGTATGGTTTTGGAAGACAAAGATACAATTGGTATGTATATCATGCCTGGTGGTCGTCACATTGGACACTTCCAGAAACAATTTGAAAAACTAGATAAACCTATGCCAATCACAATCAATATTGGTTTGGATCCCGCTATTACCATCGGGGCAACCTTTGAGCCACCTACAACTCCACTTGGTTATGATGAATTGAACATTGCTGGAGCTTTACGTAACCAACCAGTTCAACTTGTTAATGCCAAGACAATTGATGAAAAGGCGATTGCTCGTGCTGAATACGTGGTTGAAGCTGAAATTATGCCTAATCAAACGATGCAAGAAGATATTAATACTCATACTGGTAAAGCTATGCCAGAATTTCCAGGCTACAACGGTGATGCCAATCCAGCCGTTAATGTGGTAAAAGTTAAGGCTATCACTCATCGTAAAGATAACCCAATTATGCAAACGACAATTGGTCCTAGTGAAGAACATGTTTCCATGGCTGGAATCCCCACTGAGGCAAGTATCCTTGAACTTGTCGATAAGGCTATTCCTGGTAAGGTAGTTAACGTTTATAATCCTCCAGCAGGTGGTGGTAAGTTGATGACCATCATGCAAATTCATAAAGACAATGAGGCCGATGAAGGTATTCAAAGACAAGCAGCTATTTTGGCTCTATCAGCCTTTAAGGAATTGAAGACAGTCTTTTTAGTTGATGAAGACGTCGACATCTTTGATATGAACGATGTTGTTTGGACAATGAATACTAGATTCCAAGGCGATAAGGATATTATGGTTCTACCAGGTATGAGAAATCATCCTTTAGATCCATCCGAGAGACCACAATATGATCCTAAGTCAATTCGTTTCCGTGGAATGAGTTCAAAGACAATTATCGATGGTACTGTACCATTTGATATGAAAGATCAATTTATCCGTGCTCAGTTCAAAGAAGTCGATGATTGGCAAAAATATTTGAAATAAGGAAGTGTGAAGATGACTCGTAAAAGAAGAATTGTCATTGGTGTCACTGGTGCTTCAGGTACAATCTATGCGATTGACTTGATGAAAAAATTAAAGGCTCTTGAAAACGTTGAAACACATGTTGTTTTCAGTGCTTGGGCTAAGAAAAATTTACAGTTAGAAACCGAAATGTCTTTAGCTGATATTAAAGGATTGGCCGATTATTTTTACAGTGACAACGATTTAGGTGCGACGATTGCTAGTGGTTCATTCTTAACTGACGGGATGGTGATCGTTCCCGCTAGTATGAAGACCGTTGCTAGTATTGCCGTAGGTATTGGTGACAATCTGATTTCACGAGCTGCTGACGTCACACTGAAAGAACAACGTAAGTTAGTTATGGTACCAAGAGAAACACCTTTGAACACGATACATTTAGAAAATATGACTAAATTATCAAAAATGGGTGTGCAAATGATTCCACCAATTCCGGCATTTTATAATCATCCTGAAACCATTCAAGATCTAGTTGACCATCAAACGATGAAAGAACTAGATGCCTTAAGAATCGATAATGAAATTGGCGGACGTTGGGAGGGAATTTAATGAAATTCTCAGTTACCAAAGAAAATTACACTATGACAGCTGATATTACTGTTATTGGAAAAGATTTATTCATCGCTATAACGGGTGGAGATAATCCCCATATTGGGACTATCACGACTCTAACTAAAGATAGTGAGATGCAGACGGTGCGTTATCCAAGTCATGACGGACGACTACATAAAGACGATGTTTTAGCAACTCGAGTAGGCAAGATTATTCAACCATTTTTGCCAGGAAGCTGCACTATTAGTGCGGGAGTTCATGTTAACCATATTTCCAAAAAACAAATTATGGTTTCATCGCAAATGGCACAAAATTTAGGTAACCAGATTAGTTCTTGGTTGCGAGAGACTAATTTTGATGTGCCGGCACCGGTCTATTATAGTGATTCAGAGAATCCCCAATAAAAATAATACCCTCTAAAATTAGGTTTTCGACCTAACTTTAGAGGGTATTTAATTATCTATTTAAATAGAAATTCCAGAATTTTTTGGCAACATCTTCTTTAGACATTAATGGCCAAACTAGTGGTTCTTGTCCTTTTTGCAAAAGAGTGACTTTATTGGTATCAACATTGAAGCCAGCGTCAGCCTGAGCAACATCGTTAGCTAAAATGACATCGGCATTTTTCTTAGCTAATTTTTTTTCGGCGTTAGCAAGTAAGTTTTGAGTTTCAGCGGCGAATCCTACGACGAATTGATCTTTGGTTTTAGTTGCGGCGATTGTCTGTAAAATATCGGGATTCTTAGTTAATTTGATGGTGAAGATATCTTCATCATCATTTTTTTTGATTTTTTGATTAGCCACATGTTCCGGTTTGAAATCAGCGATAGCAGCGGCCATGACTAAAACATCAACATCAGGAAAGATGTCTTTTAGCTGTTTCATAATTTCGTCAGCGGTTTGTACTTGAATAATATTCATGCCGCCAAAAGGTGCAGCGACAGTTGTGATCAAAGTAACTTCAGCACCTAAGTCACGAGCAACTTTAGCCATCGCAAAGCCCATTTTGCCAGAGGAACGATTACCGATAAACCGAACTGGATCGATTGCTTCCTTAGTTCCGCCAGCAGTTACGACGACTTTGACACCCTTTAGTTTTTTCTCAGAGAATTGTTCTTGAATTGCTTCAACAATCACATCGAGTTCAGGTAGGCGACCTTTACCAGTCATACCTTCAGCCAAGAAGCCCGTGTCAGGTTCAATGACTTGCACGCCCATTTGTTCAAGGACCTGGAGATTATGCTCAACAGCAGGATTGTCATACATATCGGTGTTCATGGCAGGAAAGACCAGTTTAGGTGCTTTAGTCGCTAACAGACTAGTGGAAGTAATATCGTCAGCTAGACCATTAGCCATTTTACCGATAATATTAGCCGTTGCCGGAACCACGACCGCTAAATCGGTCCATAATGCTAATTTGATATGGGGGATAAAGTCATCATTAGTAGTTTGTGGTTTAAAATTATCGGTAATGACTGGTCTTTGACTCAAAGTGGCAAAGGTCAGTGGAGTAACAAATTCCTGTGCGGCTTGGGTCATGACAACTTGAACTTGTGCATCTTGTTTGATCAGTGCACGAACAATATTCAATGATTTGTAAGCCGCAATACCACCAGTAACATAAATTGCGATATGTTTATCCTTAAGCATAATTTCACCTCAAAAATTTTTTCTTACTATATTATACATGATTACAGGTATGATAATATTTTCTTATTAGGGGTGAGGTCATGAATATTTATACGTTGGATATAATAATTGTTATTTTGTTAATTGTTGTTTTAAATGATCCGTTGTTGAAGTTTCTACAGGGTGTGTTGGGAAGCAACTTTATAGTTAATGAAATAATTATTGGTATTGTGATAATTATATTGATGATTGTTATTCATAAATTTGTTTTGAAACGAATCTTTAAATAGAAATAGAGCGTGGTTGAGGCGGAATGTACTTGGGTTTCCGTCCTCCGGGAAAATTGGAAATGCCTTGGGACGCCGTGGGCACGATTTGGAGCTAATTATTTTACACTGCGTGCAAAATAATGGATCTTCAAAGTCGGCCTCATTGTAAGTGGCAAGCCACTAACAATGATTTCACAGCTGAAGGCATTTCCAATTTTCCCTCCGGACTAAAGTGTACTTTTGTTGTTTTGTTGGTGATAAATTATTTCATCCGCTATCCTTGTTTTAGAAAATGTACGCAAATAAAAATGTTTGTTTCGGTATTATTTGTATGTAAACGAGAGTATTAAAAATATAAGTCGATTAGCTGGAGGTCAGACATTAATAGTGTCTGATCTTTTTTGTTTTTAGAATTATGGTCTATAATCGCAGCTTGATTACATTGGGCCGAAAGAACCATATAACTGTGATTCTAACCCAATAATAGAATCAGAAATATAGTCGGGAGTAGAAAATCTGTGGGCCCTCAGTAGCGAAATTCTACTTAGCTTGCGAAGCAAGGTTAGTAGAAGACCGGACTTGGAGATCCATGATTTTTAGCGAAGTGAAAAATTATTAGCTCCAAGCCGTGTCCGCTACGTTCCAGTGGCCCACAGATTTTCTACTCCCGACGGGCATACTTACACCACATCGGTTGATATTAACAGAATATTACAATTGATTTAGAAATTACTTTTTAATCAATTATTCAAAAGTGTAAAATTAAGGTAATTACATTTCCACCAAAGGAGAGTATCGCGATGGAAAACGTTATTTCACAAAGAGAATTAGAAAATAAAGAATTGGCTAAACAAGCCGCTGAAGAAGGAATCGTTTTACTGCAAAATCGGAATGCTACTTTGCCGATCAAGAATAAGACGGTTGCTCTGTATGGAAGTGGGGCTTTTGCCACGGTTAAAGGTGGTACGGGTTCGGGTGATGTCAATCAACGAAATGTGGTCTCAATTCTGGATGGATTAGAGAGTCATGGATTTGACGTTACTACTAAGTCTTGGTTGAGTCGTTTAAATCGTTATTATCAAAAAGAAAAACAATTGCATGATCAAAAATTAAAAGATGATCCTTTGGCATTATTGGCTCCAGCTTTTAAGTTCGAAGATCCTGAAGTAGGGGATTTTGAAGATAGTTTAACTGGAATTTATGTTGTTTCGAGAAGTTCTGGTGAAAATTATGATCGTAAGAATGAAGCTGGTGACTTTAAGCTAACTGGTAATGAACTTTCTAACATCAAGCGCATGAGTGAATATTACACTAACAGTATTTTATTATTAAATGTTGGCGGTGTGGTCGATACTAGTTTTATTGAAGAATGTCCTTTACTTGATAGTATTGTGCTCGTTTCTCAGTTAGGAATGACGACAGGAGATGCTGTGGCTGATGTTATTGATGGTACGACGACTCCTTCTGGTAAGTTGACGGATACTTGGGCTTATTCTTATGATGACTATCCAACTTCTGAAAACTTTGGGATGGAAAATCCTAAATACGTTGAAGGTGTTTACGTTGGTTATCGTTATTTTGACAGTTTCAACGTGAAACCAAGATATGAGTTTGGTTACGGCTTGAGTTACGCTGATTTTTATTTAAAGACGCAAAAAGTAAATAT
>DXCM01000025.1 GCA_019116025.1 Candidatus Companilactobacillus pullicola
AAACAAAAAAGATATTTTTTCAAAATAAAATTAGTATAACTTTTACATAGTACACTTTAATAAAGAAAAGTACAGTATAATTCTTTCAAAAATTATGCAGTATTAATGATGGTTTTTGAAATCATTAAAGACAAAATGGAATCAGGTGAACCAGTCGTGATTTCGAATTTCACCAAGTTTCAAACAACCCGATTAAAGGAAACAACGAAGACGCTTAATGGAAAGCAAGTAAAGCTTAAACCACAGTACACGCCATCGACAGTTTTCTCGAAGGGATTCCGTCAAGAAATCCAGCGCTGCAGTCCACAAATCGAGCGGGCAATCGAAGCAAAGAAAAAGGAGCAACAATTAGAAGGCTACTAATGATAACAAGTTCATTCTGAGATATAATTTCTGTAATGCGACATAACAGCAGCTACTAAGCAGTTGTTGCTTATGTGTTTAACTATCAATAATAACTAAGCCACCTCAAACTGTTAGGCGGCTTTTATTTCAGCTCAATACTTTCGCAGAGTCTGAATAAGCTTGATTTTTATCTTAAGGATGCAGTTGCATCCTTCTTTTTTTACCTTCAAAAAAGCAAAAAAAGAAGCCAATCAAGGAATCATCCTCGATCAGCTTAAAAGAGAAAACAAAAAAATGATTCAAAAAAATGTGTAGTACTACAAGAGTTAGTATGGCACATTACCGATTATTTAGTCAATAATATTTCATACCAATTTTATTAATTACCAACAAATAAACCTAAAATATGCTATTATAACAGTAAGAAATAATGATAAGAGTTTATAGGCTCTTATTCATAACAAATAATCTTAATAGAAAAAATAAAGTCTATGGAAGAGTGATAAGTTAATGCAAACCGTGCCAACAATAATTGGATTGCTATTATTTTTCAACTGCGTTGACCAGTTGGTAAAACATAAGCGAAACTACGGGGCCGACGAAATTACCTGGGAAAGATTAAGAAAGTGTCTAGGGAGCACATATAACTGGTTATTTTTTGGCTCGATTGTAGGAATGTTCTTAATCGTGATTGGGCTCAATTGAGATGCACTTATTCAAATCTTTTTAAGTTAGCAAGCTTAATTAATAAAAAGAAGGTGAGTCTTGATGGATACATACTTTATTCCAGTTCCATTAATTGGATTAACGGAGAAAAAGTCTTATAAGATCGTCGTTGAATTAGAACAGTTTCGCCATGGCCCAATTAAAGACGATACGGGCAACGTTAGAGAATATGTTCATGTATTTCGAGCGAACGCCGCAAGTCAAGTTGAATTGATCAATCTTCCAGCTGACGGTTTACCAAAGCCAAACAAGCTGATCGCTAATTATCGTTTATACGAATTTGACCATAGGGACTGGAAACAACTCGGCGGCAGCTCAGGAAGATTAAGTAAAACCGTCTCAAAGTTTCTTAAAGCTAAAAATGATGGTCCAATTATTGGAGCCAACTTAGAGTTAAACGTTAATAAAGCCTTAGATTGTTACTCAGATAATCGAGAACAACCAGATGAACAAGACTTGCTTCAAACCGAAAATAAACAGTTATTTGAAACCCTTGAAGAAACCAAAGAGAAACATAGCAAGCTTCAAGCAGATCTAGATTACTTAAACTCTGATTTAAGCGAAATCGAAACTGATATTGAAACAACTAAAGCAGCCATCAAGAGTAAACACGAGCTTCAAGAACAAATTGAAGAGAAGCAAGATCGAAACAAAGATTTGATTAAACAACTGGATGCAGTTAAGACCACTAATCAGCAATTGCAAACTGAGATCAATCAAAAGCATCATGCTAACGAAATGATGCAGCAAACTGTTGACCGCCAAAACGAAACATATGACCACTTGGTCTTTCTTTCAGAGTACATGCAAGATGTTGCGACGTATAAGAAGATCATTCAGCATCGACAAGAACACGATTTACAAAAGGTCGATGATCGCCGAATCAAGTATGTTTTGATGTCGAAGTCATTTCCTGAATTTTTAGCAAAGTACAACTGGAAAGTGGATGCTAAAAAGGAAGTCCTTTTACAAGAAAATATTTCACTGGTTTATGCCTTGATTGGTCAAGACAAAGAGTCAAAAGACTACTTAATTAAAATTGGTTCTTCGGTTGATTTTGAAAGCCAATCAGTGATTTTTGATCATGGTATCAAGTACAAGCATTTTCGGCCAAGATCATTAGTTGTTGTATCGGATTTGTTCCAAACGATCGATTATGATCCGTACAATACTGAACTATTAGTGCGTTATGTCTTTGAAAAGAAGTATGAAGCAGCTAAACGCTATAAGAACGAATGGTTTGAATGTACTCCTGAAACACTTAAAGGGTTACGTGAAGTATATGACTATTTTGACACGCAACTTTCACATGACGGTTATTTAGACAAGGTAATTCATCGAGGCAAAGAGATGAATGAAAGCAACAAAAGCAATTTTTATAACAAGTGTTCTAGAAAGATTGCCAAAAGAATTTGGCCAGATTTAACGCAAAAGTAGAAAGAAAAATTAGTACGTGAATATTTAGAAAATTATTAGGAGGTAAAGAATAATGATCGCAAGTCAACAACCTAACGTAAATAAAAAAGAATCAATCGTATTTGTTTCTATAGAAAGTATTAAAAAGGCTAACTCAAAAGATAATTTTGTCTTTACCCAAGAAACGAAAGGACTAAACCTTACAAAGCATTTGACAGTTTCGTACCGTCAAAACAGTGAAGATAGCGGTCGCACCATTTACGATGTGTATGTATCTGGGAATGACAGCTTAGGTAAATTACAAGCTAAGTTTTTAAACAATCACCCTAAGTTACTTGTAAAGTTTTTAAATCGTGATTATGGATTTAACATTACTCAAAAGCAATTAAGATAATCGATTTAAGGAGAAAGTACGATGCAATTAAATACTGATGATGTAATTAAACTTGCTGAAACGGGCAAGGTTAAGGACATCGAATTAGATGATATGGCAAAGGCGGTCTTAGGTGCATGTGTATACATGTTAAATTTTGCGAAAGACTGTTACTTAATAGAAAAAAAGTCTAAAAATACCAAGAAGTCTCAAGGGGAAAGCAAATGAAAAAAATCTTAAAGAACGTTTTACGTTGGGGAGTATTCGGTGCTTGCTGGTTTGCATTCAGCGGAATTGTAAAGGCAATTTTTTCAATCAATCACCTCAATACTGTAAATGACTTCGTAAACATTTATAACCTTATCACGTATATTTTAACTTTCGAAATTGGTGGATGGCTAAGCCAGACCGCTTTGGTGAAACCATTGAATAAGTTTTTAGACTGGATGGATAGTAAAAATTGGCTAAATTGGCTTTATCGCATTATTGACTGGTTTCACGATTAAATTGCTAACATCAGGCTTTAAGAAAGAAAAAGCCTAAAAAGACTCAAAAACTACAAGGAATGTTAATTAATATGGAAAAATGGAAAAAAGATGTAATTAATAATATTTACCGAAAATTTGAAGAATATGACATTACTGAAGAAAAAACAGACCTTTCGATCAGTATTACTGATAATTATTTGTCTTATAAAAAAGAAAGTATCAACGAATTAGCATTAATAATTAATGGATACCGAATTGCCGCTTATGAAAACTGGGATCCTGAAAAGTTTGCCATCGGTTCAACAACTGGCACCAAATTAACAAACGGTGAAATTGCAGACATAATGAATTTCAACATAATTAAGACATTTTACCGCATCGCTAAACACGAGCTAGCAAAGCCTAAAGAACGTCATTAATATCATTTTAATAATTAATTAATACAAAGGGAGATCATATAAGGAGAAAATAAATGAAAAAGACAATTATCTTAACGCTTATTGGAGCTGCGTTAAGCTGCTTAGCAATTACACTTATAAAAAATAGTGAACTAAGCACTAAAGCTGATATTGCTTCATACTTAACAAAACATCATTATCATCAAGAAGAAATTAACGGCGTTATGTCAAACACCGTAAAGAACTATCACAACATGTATGATGAAACATTTTAAAAAATAAAGTAATAAATTTATTTTTAAAGAAAAATCATCGTGAGATGATTACAAAAAATATATTACGAGAGGGTAATCATATGGCAATGGATTCAAAAAATAGCAACGACGATAATCAATTAATAGCTTGGGAAGAAAAAAGTTTTGAGTTTGAAGACATTGAGCATTTAAGAATCTCATATACTTTAACCAGCAACAATGACGGTCTTCATGACGTTTACGTTTATGGAACTGATAATGAAGGAAAAGTTCAAGCTGAATTTTTGAACAGTCATCCTCAAATATTAACAGCGTTCATAAATGGTCTTGGATATAACATCACTCAAAAACAATTAGCTCGAACGAAGCACTTAATTCAAAAGCATCTAGGTTTGCTGAAAGATTTCGAGTGTGAAGCAACCGAACAATTTGAAATGAAAATTGATAAGACATCATGGCTGGTAAGCCAGTTAATGTCATGGACGGAGTTAATACCCGATGATACTAAAGAAGAAGCAAAAATCCATGAATATGTCTTTTTACCAGTAATTGAGCAAACCGTTAAAAAAGAAAACATTCACGCAACAGGAAGATATGCTGTAAAGATGGTTAATGATCCTGATAAACGTTCACCAGAGGCTCGAATGTTTGCTGACCAAATAGCGAAACAAATTGAACGCAACGACGTTTTTGAAGATAAAAGTATTAAACCCCGTGCATTATTTGCCATCAGTCCAGAAACTGATTTGTACAAGTTCTTTAGTAATCTATATGGGAACCAAGCCAAAATGGACCAAGCTTTAAAAGCTGCAGGCTGGTTTAAACCGGGCGAAGAGGCGCATGAGAACGTTAAAATTGGTGAGTTTTGTGATTCTTACTGGGCGATTCCTGAATGGGAGGATTACGTCGAAGCCACCTTACGTAAAGCTTTTCCTCATGGCTTATACGATAAGATGAAAATCACAATCAAAGCGTAGTAGGAAAACGAACAGAATAATCTAGAAAGGATAATCAAAATGGGACAACATTTTGCGGATAAGTTGCGAGATATTGCTAATCAAAAGTCAGAAAATGATGAAGCTTTAATCAAAAAAATAAATTCAATATTTGATCGTTATGCGCCTGAATTAAAAGAACAAATTCCAGAAGACATTCAAAATGATTTAGTTAGCTCAGCTAAACAAAAGCAACATAAAAAGATTATTTCAATTGATGATTACCTGTCCAGCGAATTGAAAAATGACAAAGCTATCACCGCTAATGATTGCCTAGAAGATATCAAGAATTTTGAAAGTATTTTTGCTCAAGCCCAATCAAATTCACTGATAGACTACAAGGAATACGATGGAGCGAGAACACTAGAGTACAAAATACACGATAACCGATATATGATTTACAATCGCAATAAGATATTCATTCTTTCAATTGTTTTAGGTGCTGATTCATTAGTAAAAGCCCTTAAAAATGAAGGCTTTGAAGTATCGGTTTCAGGTCCTAAAAAATTGCGTGTTAAGTGGTAAATGTTAAAAGCATAGAAAGGAAATACACAATAGTACAAATCACTGAAGAATTAGCAAACGAATTAATCGACTGGTTGGATGTTGACTTAGATAATACAGTGACTGACGATGATGCTGACGAATGTCAAGAAATGATTGACGAGCTAAATGACGCAATCAATGAAAGTAAAAATAACAAGTGAAAGGGTAAAACATGAAGAAAAATATTAATCCGGTTAAATTCCATGCAACTGACCATGCAATTCAACGCTTGAACGAACGTTTTAACGTGACCAAGGACGAATCTAGTAAATGGGTCAGACGTTTTCTTAACGATGCAGTTCAACTCAGTGATGAAACTGGCGATCCAGATTGTAAATACTTTAAGAAGGGTCAATGTATTGCAGTCGTTAACATCCCTAAGAAGTTAGTTATCACTGTTTATCAACAAATGCCTGCCAAAGATTTACGAGGATTTAAATCAAGTTTGTCAACGTATATCCGGCCATTTTCGAAGAAGATTGGCAAACGATACTCGCATGATCTTAATAACCATCTTTATTTATTGGTGTCTAAGCTGTTTGCATCCATTGTCCAAATGAAAATTCCATCCAAGAAGTTTCAAAGCCTTGAGCAAATTAAAAAGATCTGTATTGAGATTGAGCAGAATGCATCTGATGCAATCAATGATTTAAAGGCGCTAAAGAGGCTTTAATGTGAGGTAAGAATAATGCTTAGCTTCTCTTTTATAGCGATCAGTGTAGTTTTTATTGCTAACTTTTATTTTCTGATTAATAAAGTATGGGAATTGTCTAAATCAAGAGATACGGTCTTCGATCTATACGAGAAAAAATTTGACCATAAGGCAAATAAAACCTTCAAAGATCGTTTCCTTATCGGATTGGGAGTCTTCTTGGGATTAATTTCCATTTTGATCAGTTTTTGTGAAGCAATCATGGCAATCTATTGCCTAGACTTTGGTTGCTGTTTATTGGTTTCAGATTTTGTTAAAGCGTTGAAAATGGCTGCTTATGGTGGCTTGATTCTAGCAGCGTTAAATATGTGTGCAGCTGTCTTAACTCTCTTTTTCGACTTAATAAAACAAGAACTCAATTAAAAACTTTAATAATAATTTGAACGAAACGTAAGGGAGATGATGCTATATGCAAAATATTAATTACAAAGAACTTGAAGACATCTACATGCCATCTAACTTTGATGAGGTTGTTGATAGTTGTCACCTGAAACCCAGCCGTAAAGTAATCTTGAAAGAAATTATCAAGTATTCGCAATTTAGCTCTTTACACGGATGCTTCTTCAGTGAACGAGAACTTGCTAAACTCACTAAATACACAATTAATGGAGTCATCAAGGCCTTACGAGACTTAAGAAGGGCTGGATTAATTAGCAGTAATCGTCTACTAGACCTAAATGGACGTAAAGGAATTACGTGCATCATCAACGAACGAGAAGAAAAACGAATCTTCATGATCACATACGTTAACTGGGACAAATTCGAAGGTGAACCTAAGTTCAAACTTTAATAACGTAGAAAGGAAGCTTTAAGAATGGCACATTTTGTAAAACTTGAAAACGGAACTTATTTGAACGTGGATTTAATCAGCTGTATCACCGCAAACAACAAGGCATATACATTAGGAGACGATGATCCTCGGCTTGTTCTAACTAACAAAGATGTTGAAAATATCTTGAATGCAACCGGGTATTATAAGCCTAAAGTTCGTCGGTTTGAAGATCAATAAGAGGTGACAATCACTATGAGTGACGATAAATATTTAGATTTAACGTTAGTTAACCCTGATACACATTATTATTTTAATGATGCATCGTGTGTTGAAGCCATTATTGTAGGAACGTCAACATGGATTTTGTTAGATGAATATCCATGTAAGTCACCATTACGCTGGTCAGGCAAATCATTACAGTCTGTTTATCCTAAAATCGTTGAAACCAAGAAACAATTGGAGGCTAAATATCAATTGTTAAGGCTTTTAGGCAAAATATGCGATCAAGATGAATTATTCAAATTCAATCAAGATGATTTAGCAAGTGAGTGTCATCTCCAAGATGAAATCGATGCAGATCCTGAAATCACTGATGACATTCAAGAAATTTATGACTTTATATATGGCTGTGTTAACAGCTGGAAAGACGTTGAAAATGCTTTGATTACGATTAAACCAGCACGTTGGAGTGAACACTGGGAAGACTACTACTTAACTGAAAACATCAAACAGAGCTTAAAAATTGACCATTTAGAGTTAATCGAAGATAACGATATGACTGGCTTAACAAAGTTGTTATTGCCGTGGTATGAAGCAGAACATGTTAATAAGCCTTATCTGCTGATTAATACACCATTCATCGATCATGTCTACGATGGAATTCAAGTCTACTACAATTATCAAGACCATTATGTGACTGATGACGGGTGGACCTTTAATGAGTTCGATATGATTGGCAATTCTGATGAGAATCAGCAAAAAGTTGATCGGTACCTCAGTGAATTAGCACATGAATACGGCTGCGAGTATGTTGACCATGAATTACGCAGAAAGACTGATCATCGGATGAGCGTAAAGAGTTCTAACGGTGATTTCATTGAGGTAAATAACGGGTTAAGTGAATTGCTGCAATGCATCATCTGTGCATTCCATGATTTGAGAAATGCATATAAGGCATATGAATAAAAGAAGGTTCAATGATGAATGTCATAAAGAGATTTAAAAAGAAGATTTGTAATCGCTGGTTAGCTTTTTGTTGGCACTATACTAATAAGGCTAAATTTATTATGGAATGGAAAAAGAATGATACTGTTCGTTTAACATGTTATTCTAACAAGTCTAAAAATAATAATGAGAAAATAGAAGCGGACGCTCTTTCAAAAGCAATCGTTGCAATTGTAAAAGAGTTGAAAGCAGGTGCTGACAATCCTACAGAAGAAGAAATATTAGAGCCCTTTAAAATTGCAGTGGCGCAAGAATTTGGCATTACTAAAGAAGAATATTATCGGAGGAAAAAAGATGGAGTTTGAAAAGCTAGATCCGCATTGTGAGGAAGTTGCTAATACCTATGACGTTTATGGCTCTCTTAAACCAGAACCATATTATGATTTTCTATCAGAAAAGATGCAGATACCTCAAAACTATGATGATCTGATTCGATTCTTTATTTGCAAAAGAATTCTTCCAATCATGTGCAATGAATTAAACCACACAAAATACAATAGTTATCGAATGTGGCCTATGCCTTATATGGACGGAGCTGATGAAGTTGTTTGTTTGGCTAATAACGAAACAATCTTAACTAAAGATGCTTTCAAAAAGGCAGACTTCTTTGCAGATAATTTATTTCACCCAATGTGTAGCATTCCTGATAAACTAGACGAAATTTGGAGCGTATCTTGGCCATATCTTGTTCTGTATAAGAATGTTCAGACGGATAATGCAAAACATCCAGAATATCGAATAATTGCTCGCACGAATTATGTTATTTCCTCTGAGGGGAATTATGAATTGACCTTTTCAACAACTGTACAGGACCAATTTCAGTCATGTATTGAACAATTCAAAAGCGAATGTATTCGATTATCACAAGAGATCTTGACAGATTTCAAAAATACGCCAGTAATGTTGGGTATCAAAAAATATAACGGTTCAATTAGCAATTTTGAAAATGAAATTCTTTCTGATATTGATCAAGAGCTTCACAAGCAAGGCTTCCCAATGTATCATGCTTATTTTGATAATACTGTTTACAATGCAACTATAATTCGTGTCTGTGAAAAACATCCAGATTTTTTGGATGATGGCTTCCATATAATGGATTACTCAGTTGAAGAAAGCAAGAAGAAAAATCGATTTTACTACGTTATGGATAATCATCCAGAATTACATTTTCACAAAATAAATGTTGGCAAGCTATTTTTTGATACATTGGATTCAAAAAATGAAAAGTAGGCCATATAAAAAAGAATTTTATCGGAGGAAAAGAAATTAAATGGACGAAACTATCATTCCAGATCGGTATAAATACCGAGTTTGGAGCCAAGAAGAACAAAAGTATCTAGATGAAGATGATATCACCATTGAAACTCAAGGTTCGGCTAACAATGTATATGAATTAATGGCTTTTTGCTTAGGTTGTACTAACGAATATCTATTTGAACACTGTACTGGTTGGCGAGATTGGAAAAACAAACCAATCTACGAAAGAGACATTATTCAAACCACATCTGGAAAATTTCGATTTGTTGTCGAATGGGATGATTCGGATGGCCGGTTTATGCTCAATGGCCTTGACGGTGTTAATTGGTGGGACTTAAATGCTTCGATTCCTGGATTCATTTCTGGAGGAGTAGAAGTTATTGGCAACACGCATGAATACTCGAACAAACAATAAAACATATTGCCAATAATAACGAATTAGGAAAGGAAGCCTAACAATGGCTACAGAAACAACTAAAACTTTGAAATTCGATACAAGCAATCTCGCTAAAAAAAAGGTAACTCAATCATTCCATTCTTAAGCTCATTCAGCTATGCATCGCTTGAAACTGTCAATGATGATTGGAAACCTCAAGGAGCTTACTACCAAGATGAAAAGTTGCCTGGCGTTCATTTTAATTGGGACGATCGTCATTTAGTTGTAAATGTTGGGCCAGATGCCATCAAGTACATCGCTGAACACCAAGTCAAAGAGATTGAAGTCGTCTTGAAAAATAAGTAAGAAAGGATAGTTCATTGATGATTACAAAAAATACGTACACATTTAAGGTCGATACAAGTGACCTTGCAACACAAGATCCTTCTTCACCTAACTTTTTTAGATACCAACATTACACAACCTACGAAACCATTGATGCAGTTTTTAAGATCCAAGGTGCTTATTATCATAAAGAGAAGGTACCAGATGTCAATTTTGAATTCGGGCCCCAGGATAATCGTCATCTGACCGTGTTCTTTGATACAGATGCTGTTGAATACATCCGAAAACACCAAGTTCAGCAAGTTGAAGTCGTTTTAGTTCACGATATCGAAAGCATATTAGATCACTTGCAGGAATATAACAAAATGTTTTCTGAAGATGTTGAATCAACTACTGTTGCAAATTATCAAAATCCTGAAACAAGAAAAGACTACGGTACCCTTTTAGATAACATCCAGGATAGTTACCGTATTCCTGGACTTCCACTTGGTTACTGCTTAAGGCCTGCTGGACTCTTTGTTATGACCCCAGAGTATATTTCCGATCATAAAATAGAATTTTTCCCCGAAATGTATGGATGGGACGAAATTGAAAAAGAATTTCCTGCATTCAAGAAATTCGTGCAAAAAAAGAAAATCGATTATGATGCATTAGCATATTGGAATTATGGCATCCAACTCGACTGTAAAGCAATGCAAAACTATTTATCACTAATTCCAATGCTAATGCCAATTTGTATCAAACTTGGCTTAAAGATGTTCTATCGTTCACACCAAGTAATTGATCATAAACTGTCAGATGAATTATGTGATCAAATGTTTGCCCAAGACCTTGAAGTGATTAACCGTGTTGCAAATTGGAACGAATTAGAAAAGGAGGTAGATGACAGTGACTGTTAAAGATTGTATTCATCAATTCATGCAGTTCGTTGCAAGCCTTTCAACGTTTTCTAAAATTTGTTGGTTGATTAGTTTAACAGCATTTGTAATTACCATAGCCTGTGTCATTTATGTAGGATGTGCAGCTAATGCAAATTCATCATTAATTAGCAAAATCGTAATCGGAACTCTTATTTTGGCAATAATAGCAGAGTTTATTGGAAGCTACCAATTATCGATTTACATTCCGCTTTTAATGGCTTTAGGTTATTGTTTTGTACTATTTTTTATCGGACTCGGGTTTATTTAAAAGTTAAATGTAGAAACTCTTGGAGAAGAATTATTGAATTAAGAAAGGAAAAGAACAATGAAAAAAGTTACTAAAAATCTTATCAAAGTTAGTGGAGTAATCATGGCTAGTTTAACGGTTGGTGAACTTACACAACCAATTTTGGCAAGTTCAACCTCAAATTTACGTACAGAACGTTCTGCTAAAAAGGTATCAAGTAGTTCAACAAGACAAACACTTGAGGCCGAGGCCCCATATGTTGTGGATTTAGAGCAAAATAATAAAACGCCAAATAGTTCAGTGAGCTGCAACAATACTGTGTTGTATTACATTACAACTAAAGATAGCGTCTGGTATTATGGATGCCTTAAAAACAATAAATTAGTCATTGTCCCATTTGGAATAACAAAACATGATGGTCACGAATGCATTGCTGCTTATTATCAAGGAAAGACTCATTACCGTCGTATTAATACCAAAACAGAAAGTATTGATATGTCAACAGAAGATACTGATGTTTCTTATGATGCCTTTAAAATCAGTCCTAATTATCAAGTGAAAAAAATTGATGAAAAGTATGCTCGAAATCAGATTCAAAAAAGCCAAGCTAAAGACCAGGAACAAACTTCACAAAAGGCGGCCAAAGAACAAGCTTCACAAGAAAGTTATGCAGAAACGCTCGCCAAGAAGAAACCGTTATATCAATATTTAAGTCAACATCAAGATCAACAAGTGCAAAAAATTACGGTTGTTCAAGGAAATCCTAACCAAACAGATGCTCTGTATCTTGTAGGTAACCAAGCTCAAATCACACAAGCTGTTAACGACCTTAATAATTATCATCCAGATAATTCAATCACAATTTTGCCAAATAAGAGTGGCGTTAAGATCTTTAATGATTGCTGGGAAGCTGTTAATGATCCAAACAAGTTATATCAAAAAGGTGAAAAAATCAGCATTGATCCCCATGTATTGAGTGCTACTAATATGCAAAATCAAATTAAACAAAATGAATTTGATACCCAATTTGGAAAGGATGCTCACCACGTTGGATAGATTAAGGTGCAAGTCAACGAAAAAGGAACAAGAAAAGACAACAGTTTATATAAATCGGGACAACTGGCTCAAGTTTCTTAAAGAGCTAAGAAGATTGCTTGAAAAGAAAATGATGACTAATCCTGACTCAGAGTGCATCATCGTTAGACGAGAAGAACTTAATCAATGTTGGCCAGAAGTGCAAGACAAAGAAAAACATCAATATTACTTTGTGAAGCCGGAGACCATCGCAACTATATTAGATGCTGTGTTAGGCTTTTCAGTTGTTGCCAATTCTCAAAATGGAGAAAAATTGAAATTTTACGAAAATAAAAAAAGCCATTACGCAACTCTTAAAGAATATCAGAAACGGCACATATTGCTTGTTATTCTTTTTATGATAATGGCCACCTTTATGTGTTTAAGTACGACTTTCATGACTATTACAATGATTCTAATTGTGTTTTCGAGTTTCTCAATAGCTGATGCCATAGTTAAAGATAAATCAAAACTAGAAGAATTAAGAAAAATTAAAAAGGCTATCAAAATGATTCAACCATCTATCGGAAATATCACCAATTTAACAGACCTAAGTGCTGAAGAATGTAATAAGTGAAATGAGGGAGGTGAATAGTTTTGAAACGCTTCTTAATTCCTGATTATACCGATGACGATTTGAAACGATTTTTCAGCCCTGAAGATTGTGTAGAGATCCTAAAACATATGGGTTATCGCATTAAAGACAAAGGAGCAAATTCTAAAATGGATAGACTATTAGATCATTTACCGGAATACAACAAAATGTTTGTTAACGAGATTAAGCGAATTGTCACTGAAGGAAATCGCAAGTCAAAGAAGAATCAAGAAAATATCGCATACACATTTTTAGAAAACTTTTATCGGATCCCAGGCCTTCCATTTGGATACTATCTTGCATCCGATGGGGTTTGCGTTTTTGGCCCGATGTTTCAAAATGGCCACGTAAAAATCGTTTACAACTCACAAACTACTTGGAATGCTATTGAAGAAAACTTTCCTGCATTCAAGAAATATGTTAGGGAAAAGAAAATCAATTATTCTTTATTGAAGTACAAGGACAAGGAACAAAACTGCGAGTGGATGCAAAATGAATTTGCACTTGCTCCAATATTGAATCAAATTTGTATCAACATTGGATTTACGATGTATTATCAGTCACAACAAGAAACAAATCCTGAATTATCAGATAAAATGGTTAATGAAGATGTTGAAACAATTAATCAATTGTGGAACTAATCCTTATAAGTGTCAATTATTTGATAAGTGAATTGAGTTAATGCTTAAATAATTCCGGATAGTGACAAATAATATGCTTTGGCGTACACTAAAAAGGTAAAAGTTTGTTGTCTTTTCATAATTAAATTTACTTGTCCGGTGCCTCACGACCGTTAACGGTGAACTAAATAATTTCAGTTGGCCACAACTGTAAATGTGGTGGAGAAGGGATGCAGCTGCATCCTTTTTTAATACAATTGAAAATGTCCGAAGAAAGAGGGTAGTTACCAAGTAAATAAAAAAGATTTTCAAAGTACGGTTGATGATTATTAGGTCTCATGTACATTGCCTCAATAGAGACGAGCAATAACCACCTTTCACTAAAAGTTAAAAATAATTAATTAAGGGGATTATTTTATTGAATAAAGAAAATATAATACATCGGATTAAAAATTATATAGGGAAACCTAAAAAGCTAATTATATTAATTATATTAATTATAACTATAGTTATAGCTTTTATATATCGAGATTTCTTAAAAGAATGGCAAGGCCTGCTAGGTGCATTGATTACGGGAATAATAGCAATTGCCGTTGTATTTATTCAGAAAGATATAGACAGACAGAGAATCAAAGAAGAATATCGTCCAATTTTAATTGTAGCTAATACTGAAACGAATATTCCCCCAAATGCTGATTATACATGCAGAGAAGATCTTTACTTAAGACTACTTAAAAGAGGAGAAAGCCCCTCTACTATAAGGTTCATAAGAATAAGAAATATTTCTAAAAATAAAGCAATCCTTATGCGTGTAAAGATTAAATATTCTGAAAGTCGTTCTGAATGTTCATACTTTGAAGTATTAGACTCAAATAAAGAAATCTTTATCATGCAATCGCAAAATAAGATAGAAAGTCAATTAATTCAAATTGAAGAATTGAGAAAGGAAGCGTTGCAAAAAGCAAATTTTAATACCGATGAAGCTATAAAAAAGATACAATGTCAACAACGCCTTGAAAAAAATAAAGGAAAAGAAAAACCAGAAAGCATAAAAAAAATAGACATATATTTAACTAGCGAACAAAATGAAAAGCTTCACTATGTATTTCTTCCTCTGAATGAGGACTGGAATGATCCTGGCAGAGAAAAGAGAAATCTTTTTTACTTCAAACTAGACAATGTTAATACTGAAGACTATGAATTCAAAAAAGCTCCTAGTGCTATTTATAAATGGAAAGAAACTTGATTAAAAATTAAAAAAGTATATTTTAAAGGTATAATAGTTTGATAATTTTATGAACACTAATTTTCATTATGGGTATTTTGTTTTAAAAGACTCATCTTTAATCTTAAAATGTGATAGTTTGAAAATAAGGATGCGATAGCATCCTTATTTTTTTAACCTCAAAAGCAAAAAATAAACAAATCAAAGAATCATACTCGATTGGCTTAAAAGAGATAACAAAATATGATTAAAGATTGTAATACTACAAAGATCAGCATGACATAATTTCTATTATTTAGTCGATAACTAATTGTAATAATTTTATGATTTTTAAACAAATTAACATTAGATATGCTATTATAACAGTAATAATTAATGATAAAAGTTACGCAAAAATTTCAATCTGTATCTTATGATGGACCAGATGCCTATGTAGAGTCATTAAATCTAGAGATACACAGTAAGGAGAGACATGCAGATGAATAAACAAGAACTAATTAAAATATTTAAAGGTGGATTGGCGTATGGCAGAGGTTATAAAACTGTAGAGTTACTTTTAGACAAAAAGAATACCCAAGACAATAAATTATACTTGCAAGCATACGATGCAAACCTGATGGGATTACCGTCAGTGTCAGGATGGAGTGCGGATGCGAAAAATAAACTAAATGATGAAGTTTGTAGACAAACTAAAGACTATAACATTGATATCTATGTTGATGATGTACTAATTAAGCAAAGAAAGGATTAAAGCAATGGATGAACTTTAGGCAACTTAGCTGCTGCAACTTTGGTTGGTTCAATTCTGATAGGATTAGATTTTTGGTTACATATTCCAATTTTAATTTCAATTATATTGTTTAGCACAATCTTATTAGTATTTCTTTTAATACTTATTTTTGTTGAAAAAAGGAAAGGACAAAACAGGAAATAAAAAAGGAGTCCATTAAAAATGAAGTTTTATAAAGAAATTAAACAAAAGCGTAAAAAACTAAATGATGGTACTTTTTCATTATCTAATATACAGCCGATCGATAATCTGGATTACTGGAATAATTTTGTCGCAAAATTCAAAGAACTGATTAATCAAAAAGTAGAAAGTAATCCACAGGAAGATTCCTTTTTCATAGCAGATAGCAAATTAAAAGGGTGGTGGCCAAAAGATAAAGACGGCAAAATGATGGATCCTGAAATCGTTAGTCAATTATTAGATATGGTTCTAGGAATACGTATCGTAAGAAGCTGTTACAATGATAAGTTCTATATTGACGTATCAGAGCACAGTAATTATCAAGATAAAAAACATGACTTATTTGACTGGCTAACTGTAGTCTGCTTTTCTATTATAGTTTTAATTACCAATTCAAATTCATTACCTGCATTCGTTATAGCGGCAATTTTGGGGGGTATCTTTAGTGTGCTGACCTTTAACATGTTTAAGAAAGAAATACTTAAGTTTAGATATCTCAGGAAATTAAGAAAGAAAGTTTTGGTGAAAAATGAATAATTGTATGGATGCTATGGCTTTAAAATTCATGATATTTCCATGTATTATATCCTTCTTTTCAATAATATTGAATTTAATACGTTTGTTTGTTTCAAAAAAACATGGAGTTGAAAATAAAACGTTTAAAAAGATAACGGAAACATTAATGGGAATATCAATGATGATGATACTTTTTACATGTGCTGCTTTACTTATTGATTCTTATACTATGCTCCTAATTGGAATTCGTTCGTTTATCTTTTGGGTGAAATTTGATTGGCCTATCGAATTATTGTTTTTGTGCTCAGTAATTTATTTAATATATTTAATTTGGAATCCTAAAAACAACTTGGATATAAAAAATAAATCGTAACTATGTAGAAAATCGAACATCAATTTGAACTCGACTCACGTGGTTAAACTGTAGCCTAGAAATACTTTGTTAGCATATCAACGCAAAGCGGTTATTGAGATCTTAAAGAAAAAGGGTAAGTTATAATATGAATGAAAGCAGAATTTTATCCTACAAAGGATATCACGGAACAGTTGATTTTTGCCAAAAAGAATAACATGTCAATTAATGCAAGTGTTAATCAAGCTGTTAAACAGTTAGTACAACACTAGCAAAGAGTTAAATGAATTTGATTTGTTATGATTGTGAATATAACTTTAAGGATGCAACTACATCCTTATTTTTTTATAAAAAAGTTTTGTAATATATTGTATAACATGATATTATAATGAAGTATTCTAATTAGAAATACATAAGTTGTTTAATAATTATTCATTTAAATATTGTATTAACAGAGCTTTGGGAAATTTTTAATTAACTTTAAATAAAAAAGAATAAATCCTATTTATGTCTAAATACGCATATAACAATACAATGTATATCAAAAAACGAAAGGAATGTTAATATTATGACTCTAATGGATCAAATTCAAGAAAATAAAAAAATGGATAGCAGAAAAAATTTTGCAGATTTTTACAACACGTTTAACTTAGATTCTTTATTTAGTAAACCAATGGCTGATTTTATTTTAAACGGCAAACGTAAAGCCAAAAATCATCAATTAGTGATGAGTTTTTTATCAAAGTGTATTACGATTTATCGTGAACATACTAAGGATTATGTTCATTGTTCAACAAGTGTTCACGATCTCTATGAGAATTACAATGTAACACATGAAGTTGGAATTATTCCAGAAAGATTACAAGCAGCTACTGGAAGAGAAATGGCAGTAGTTAAACGTGCGATTAATAATAATCCTAAAAGCATCAATAATCAAGCAACAAACGACGTTCGTGATACTTTAAGTTATGATCTCATCAACTCTAAATATTCAGTAGATAATATTTTTAACAATGTAATTGCATACAAAGAATTAGATCGACGTTTAATGCGGGCCCAAATTGGTGATGGAACCAACATTAAAACTATTTATGATGTATCGCAAAAAACTGGAATTTCGATTGATGTATTAGAAGGTTTGTCACAAGCATGTCGTCATAAAGATGATTACTTGGATGTATATCAAAAATTAATTGAGTTAAGTATCCCATATCAGTTAAATTAAAATCAGAGGTATTAATTATGACTTTAATGACTAATTTATTAGAAAATACGCAAAAAGACAGTAGAAAGAATTTTGCTGATTTTTATAATACATTTGATTTAGATAATATTTTTAGCAAACCGGTGGCTAACTTTGTTTTAAATGGGAAACGTGAAGTCAAAAATCAACAAGTAGTTATGAGCTTTTTATCAAAATGTATCTCGATTTATCGTGAACATACTAGAGATTATGTACATTTTTCAACAAGCACACATGATTTATATGAAGAATACAATTTAACTCATGAAATTGGGATTATTCCCGAAAGTCTGCAAGTTTCTACTGGAAGAGAAGTGCTGGCGATTAACCGTGCAATTAGTGACGATGAGAAAAGTATTAATGCTAAAGCCACTAACGATGTACGTGATGCCCTGGAATTGGATTTAATTAGTCCTAAACGCTCTTTGGACAGTATCTTTAATAATGTTATGGCATATCAAGAATTAGATCGTCGATTAATGCGTGCACAAATTGGAGATGGATTAAATATAAAAACAATTTATGATGTATCACAGGAAACTAAAATTCCAACAGATATGTTAGAAAACTTATCTCTAGCGTGTCATCATAAGGATGATTTTGAAAATGTATATGCTAAATTAACAGAATTACAAATTCCGTATCAATTCAACTAAAAGCTGAATTATTATTTAAAAATCACACTAAAAAGTCTTAACTGTTTGAAATAAATTATTTATAATTAAATATAGGTTGTACTCTAAAGTTAGAATATCAATGAGAAAGAGGTATGAATTATGAAAGACGATTTTAATTTGTTGAGCATGGTAGATGATTCTATTTCTAAAGATAAGTTCTCTGAATACAAATTAAAAGATTTTACAATTCCATCGTATAATGAAAATATTGAGTTTCATCCCAATGGTCATACACACTCTTTAATATTAAATGATGGTTACTTTATGGGACTTCGTGCCGATCATTTTATTTTGGTGGATGGAAAAACTTTGAATGAGGAACCCGCAATTTTAATTATTGCTAATCATAAAGGTTTCATTGAAGCGAAACTTCTATATAAACAATAGTAAAAAAATCAAAACTACAATGACAACTAACGTGAACGTCAAAAAGGGATGCAGTTGCATCCTTTTTTTAATACAATTGAAAGTGTCTGAAGAAAGAAGGCAGGCTAATGAGCAAAGATAAAGCTCTGTCATACAAAGGCTACCATGGAACAGTTAAGCGTTCATCGGAAAGTAATATTTTGTATGGCCAAGTTATTGGCATAAGCAGTTTAATTTCTTACGAAGGAAAAACCTTGAATGAATTAAAAGCAGAATTTCAAGGTGCAATCGATGATTATTTCGAAATGTGTAAGACTCATGGCGAAACGCCAGAAAAGCCATGCTCAGGTGGCTTTTAAATTGGGCCAAGATTAAGGAGTGTTGATTATGTTACATCGAGAAAACAAAATCAAAGAATACCATACGACTTCAGCTGCTGACATGATAAAAGAAGCAATAGAGTACCATCGTTTAACCCGAGCTGAATTGGCCAATAAGCTCAACGTAAGTCAGAAGACCGTTGATGAGATTTTGAATCGAAAGAAATACCTCGATAAGTCATTAGCGCTTGAAGTCGAAAAAACTTTGGGAATTTCAAGTAAGCTTTTGCTCTCTTTGGATGAAAATTATTGCTCGCATTCTTCTAAAAAAGAGAGCTCTGTCCAGCAAGATAATCAGACAACCATTTGGGATGATTTGGATGCTGAATTAAGTGGCCAAGAGATTGATCAAATACATCAGGATGCAATCAGAGATTTGGAATACGATCCGCAAAATGTCAAACCCGTTGGAAAAGAAAAGTGGTGGAATAACGATGATTAAAGCAACTAAAGAAGAATTAAAATCACTTTATCAAGGCAAGGTCGAACACCTAAGTAAAGAACAGGTCAAAAAGATGAAACAAAAGAATTTGGAGAAGATCTTGAATGAACCAGTCGTAAAGGATGCACTCGAAAAACTTTCAAAAGAGTGATTTTAACTGATGACAAGCACTGTCATGCAAGATATAATAAGAGTGTAAAAAAGGCTCTGTGTTGGAACACAGAGCTCAGGTAACAGCTACTAAGCAGTTGTTGCTCAAACAAAATGTTTAATATGTTATTAAACCGCCTGAGTCTTACACATTACTGTCAGGCGGCTTTCTTTCTAGGAATATAGATAAGTTTTATTTATATTGTTGATTCTAATTTGGAGAATAGTGGGGAGTGACATGGATGCAAAGCGTGAGCCAATTTGTAAAACACCTGGATCAGCCCAGAGGTGGTTACCTGAAAAAACATCATGAATATCAAATTTCAGATTCAGCCTTAGATGAGGAAATCATATCAGTTAACGACGAAACGCTTAAACCACAAATTATCGACAAGATAGTTAGTTATTTGTCCAAGTATTTATTCTTTGATGATCAACCAGCACAAGAAATCCTTCAACCAGTATTTCTAGGTGCCAAAAAATATTATCAAGATACTAAGGAAACCGATGTATTGGATGCTATTGAAAAGATCAAATTAGAATCTCGAGAAATTAACTTAGACTTAATCGATGATTTTGTAATTGCTGCTTGCTTAGGCAATTATTATCAAAAGCCGTGTGATTATACCGTGTATATGTTAAATAATCTTCCCCAACTATCTGATAACGATTACAAGCATATCTTAGTAATGGTTGAACGCTGCTTAAATTTTTTGAGAATTGTGAAAAAACATTCTGACTTTCTGTTAGCTGGTTATGCAATTGCATCTGACCCTAAATACCGTCTTTTCGATAGTGGAGACCTCCGAACAGATAACGCAATTATTGATTTCAAATTCTATTCTAAAGATCCGTGGAATCGTTATAACTCAGCTAAGTTAGCTGTTGATTATCTTCTTGGACGTTATGGAATTGACACATCAGGTGAAGAGTGGCAAGATGTTGATACGTTGGTCATGTTTGATGTGCGCCATAACAAAGTTAAATATGTTAATGTCGAAGAATATAAGAATGAAATTCAACAAATTATGCAATCAATTCAAAAACAAATTCAAGTTCAACTGATGACAAACACCGTTATGTAAGATATAATAATGGTGTAAAGAAAAAGAGCTCTGTGCTGGAACACAGGGCTCAGGTAACAGCTACTAAGCAGTTGTTGCTCAGACAAATTTAACAATAGTATATTAAACCGCCTAAGACTTATGCACTGTCAGGCGGCTTTATTTATTTGCGCAAAGCCCGAATGAGATTTGCAATCGCATTGAGCCACTTAGGACCGTCATCGATCACTAAGATGACTGCAAATACAATGATAGATGCTGAATGCATCGAATAGTTGCAACCTTTCTTTGAGTTTTTCCATGACTTAACGTTCATAGAGATCGCCTCCTTAGAACGGAGCAACAACCGCCTTTCGCCGTTAACTTAATTATACTATACGAATGCCGTCATATCAATGTTTATAGGAACTTTTCCTCTAAAAATAACCGGTCAAAGTCCACATTTTAACTCAAAAAATAATCATGTAATCGTCCTTGTTCAACTCGGTCAATTCGTTTGAAATTAGCATTGCTAATGTGTCTTGGGTAATACTTTTCCTCAGGCCTAAATAAATGCTTGTTAAAGGGACTATGGCTTAATAGCATCAGATATTGCTCACCGTTCTTATGTCCATTGATTGGAACATCCAATAATTCTTTGCCCATCTTACCGTAGCCCAGGATGATCTTATAATCTTGAAACTTTTGTTCTTTGGTTGTTTGTTCAACTTTTTGAATGAAGAACTTAAAAGTTTCAAAAGCAAGCTGCAAGTCCTTAATTAGCTCTGAATCGGGTTTGCTCAATTTATGGTTCTTTTTGAAATCACTGTCATTGTCAGAAGCTAATGTTGAAATGTCAAACTGTAATAGGTACTTAGCATATCGATAATCGTTCTTATTAAGCTTCATAGCATCCTTATTGGGATTAATCAGTTCTTTTGCGGAAAGTAGGGTGTTTAACCGAGTACCTTCAAGCTTAGTAACTTTGCTGTGATCCGGGTTACTATCCGTTCTGGGGTTAGAACCTAATCCAATTGCTAATAGCTTTTCGTTGATTCCTTCTTTATCATTATCATTCTGTTTTCGGATAACAATAGTTCCAACGACCTGTTGAGTAGAGACCTTCTTAATTGCATAAGTATCTAAATCTCCTTCTTCAGCCTTTTCATCAATCTTAGTTGTATTCCGTGGTTGGTCATACTTATATTCGTAACCGCTAGATTCTAAGTCTAAAGCTTTCCATAATTTTTCTATGTCTGGTACAGGAGCATTACTATTATTTGTCATTTGATCATATCCTTTCGTTTAATCTTTCCTTATCATACACTTTTTCAAAAATGAATATGGAAATTCGCCAACAAAATGCTTGGATTTCGTTAACTGATTATTGATATGCTCGTGAATAAAAAAAGAGGGACAATCATGATTCAGTTAATAAATTCCTTTTTTACTGTTATAACAGAATATTTCTTCAAAATAATTGTTGACATTTATCATTATTCAGATATAATAAGAATTGTTGAGGGAAACCTCATCGAGTTCATAAGATTATCAAATTACCATACATTCAAGACAATTACGTCTATGAACGGTTGCTCGGTGATGACGGTCACCGAGCTTTTTATTTGTCTAAAAACATATATCAAAATAAAAACTTACTGTTATAACAGAATGTTTTTCAAAATAATTGTTGACATTTATCATTATTCAGATATAATAAAAATTGTTGAGGGAAACCTCATCGAGTTCGTAAAATTATCAAATTACCATACATAAGTCAAGATAAGCTTAATGCGACGGCATTAAAATTTTATATGATTAAAGTTGGTTTGCTCCTCTTATTAGAGGAGTTTTTTTGTACCAAAATAGTGATTTGATAATTAGTGAGCAAGAGACTGAAGCTACACAACAGTTTTGTCAGTGATTTGATAAATTGCAGACGATAATCTCGAAAAAGACTACTTACAGGCAGAAAGACTTTTGCCTGTTTTTTTGTACAAAAGTGAGCATTGCTAATGCTAAATTGCACTCAAATTTGCACCTAAAATTCGTGACCGCTCGGAACATTTTCGAAAAGAGTTCAAGAAACCTTTGACAGGTTACGGGTCTTAATTGTACAATGAAGGTGTCTTGGGAGGGGTTTGGTCCTAAGGCAACTATTTATTAAACTTTCTTATTTTAACACGATGATTTTTTCAATCTGACCTTTGTCAGAACTTTACGATCATCCTTGGGCTTCTCCGTGGAAAGAGGAGCTTTTTTTATACCTAAAATAAATTGATAATTAAATCTCTAGATTCCTAAATAAGTGCTATAATAACAGTGCGATTTAATTCAGGCGTTTATCAATTAATCATACTATTCTTTTCTTTCAAAATCTTTTTTAGACTGTGATTCATTCACAGTCTTTTTTGTTAAAATTTTCTAGCCAATTACTATTTAGTGCGTTACAATAGGCTTTAATGGATGGATACCTTACATCTGTCGCAAACATACCCTTTAGTTTTTGTTTGTTTAACTTACTTAAAGTTATTTACCAATAGTCATGCATCCCCAATTGCATGGCTTTTTGTTTTTGATGCATGTCAAATTTACAAAAAAGGGTATCTTAAATTTAAAAACATGCTATAATAACAGTGTAATGTACAAGATACATTACAGACGCTATTAAAACGTTGTTAAAACTTTTTTCTATATAATTTGTAAAACTCTTCAATTAGCCATGATGATTATCATGGCTTTTTTAGTAAAAGTAATTCAAACAAATAAGGAAGTTCAAAATTATGAGAAAGTTAATTACATTGCTAGTAGTTGCTATCGGACTCTTCAGTAGTGGCCTCAGTATCCATTCAACCGCATCTAATCATTCATCATTGATTGAGCCACAGGTTGAAGCAGCCAGTTTCCATCAACGCCAAGCTGAACATCATCACCATCACGACAAAAAGTCTAAACACCATCTTGTTGAACCAGTGGTGTTCTCAGCTAAGGGATTAACGATTCTTTATGTTGTCGGTGTCGTTGTCATGAGCTGGTCTATTTGGTATCTCAAGTGGGCTAAAGAACACGATGCGCTTTAAAAAGAAAGCTCTTGAAATTATAATATTCTGGCAATATAGAACTCTCACTGAGGGTTCTTTTTTTACTCTGGAAAAGGTTAATTTATGTTAATACGGTGTTAACTCTGAATTAACATAAGTCAATAAAAGATAAACAAGCAACATCAGCTCTTTGAAATATCACGCTAATTAAACGTTAATAAGTGTTAATAGAACATTAACAATAGTTAAGACGCAGTTAACTTAAATTAACATCAAAGAGTATCTAACAATAATTAACCAAATTTCGAACTTAGAGGTTTGATCCTGCAATGACACTATCATTCGATAGTCACAAAAGGCTGTTCAGTGGTGACCAGGGAATAATTAGATACTCAGAAGAATGAGTTTGGCCAAGATTACAAGTTGGAATGCATCCCATATTTTGTTATCTGTTTTTACAAGCATTGATAAAATATACTGAAATAACAGTACATTTGGCAATAATTACGTTGACAATCACTCGGAATAAGATTACTTTAAAGTTGTTACGATAAAATTAGCTTAGCGCTATGGATCAATTTCCTAATTGTAACGAACTCGTCTTCTTTTGTTGTCGGGGGGGTCTTGAAAGAATGGAATTTGATAACCTGACGAACAAGAATAATCTAGCAATAGAAGGAAAGCTTGCCAGTACGATAATTGGATAAGATTACGAAAAAAACAAGATTTATCATTATGACCCTAATCAACATGGACGTAGGTTCTCGTCTTGATTGGATGATGATTTGGTAATACTACGAACGCCGAAATAGGCTTGATACTGATATTTTAGATTTTTGAAGTTCTGGTACTTTGATAATCAAAAGAGCGAACCCTATCATAAACGAAAGTACGAGGAAAATAATAATGATCGTTGGTTTAGCTCAATATTTAAAAGAAAAGTATGGAATTACAATCAACAATATGGATTACTATGATGTGGCATTTACGCATAAGTCATATGTCAATGAGCATCCGCACGAAAAGCTCGATTTCTATGAACGAACGGAGTTTCTCGGAGATGCTGTTATGCAACTCTGCGTGTCAGAATATCTTTTCAAGAAGTATCCTGATAAACGAGAAGGAGAGCTATCAAAGCTTCGAGCAGCCATGGTCTGTGAAGATAGTTTCAGTAAATTTGCCATCGAATGTCGCTTTGATGAGTTCATCCGCTTAGGCAAAGGTGAAGAAAAGAATAACGCTCGGCGGCGGCCATCACTGTTATGTGATATTTTCGAAGCCTTTATTGGTGCGTTGTATCTCGACCAGGGTAAACCAGCAGTTGAAACATTCATCAACCAAGTTGTTTTTCCTAAGATCGAAATGGGATGGTTTGATCCGTCATTCGACCATAAAGCAGCCTTACAAGAGCATTTACAACAAAATGGTCAGTGTGAGCTTGAATACCGAGAAGTTTGGAGCAAGGGCCCTGATAACAACCGCACGTACAAGATGAAAGTCTTAAACAATGGCGATGAGATCGGTGAAGGCGTGGGGCATTCGAAGAAAGCTGCTGAACAGGCGGCAGCCTTAAATGCTTTAAAGAAGCTTCAAATCGAAGGTTAAAGCTAGAACTTTTAAATATAACTTACCGTAATTTAAGCAAGAATGTGAATGCATCCTTGCTTTTTTATCATTTTTTGCTGAAAAAGGGTAGTCGACAACCCTAGTTAATGTTATGCTTGATTTGGTGATGAATCACCTTTTAACGTTATCGAACGTTTGATTTATCCTGTTGCAATACGTTTAGGCATTTTAAAATGTATCTCAATACTGTTACAATACAGATTCCAAAACAACTAATCGTGCGACTAATACTGTCATTTTAGCTTTTGCCTAAACGTTATCATTTTTATTTCTCGTTTATAAAAAGTCACAGTTCGCTGCGGCTTTTTTTGTTTGCACACAAAAGGTCTAAGCAATACTAAAAAGAGAGTACTAAATGCACGAAAAGGAATGCTTCTTGAAATTTTTTATAATTACGTTTATAGAAATTACTGACTTTTGCTTAAATAAAAGTATAATTTGATATTGAATTTAATAGATTTTCATTCTATACTAATACCAGAGACGTTCAGCGCCTCTTTGGTACATACTTTTATGGCTTTAGAGAGCCAAACTACACTTATCTCAATAATATTTCTTTGTTAATCGACCAACTTTCAAAAGTTGATTGCGTATAGTCATCACGTTGGTGGTGGCTTTTTTTAATAGGTGAAGCATATTGAAAATTGCTTTTGCTATCTTGGGAGAGTAACTTGATAATCTAATGAACTAACCGAACACATTAACTACGAGTGTTTCTCGTATAAAGACTTTTCTTGAAATGTAGCAATCTGATAACGTTACGAACAACAATGACAAGAGTCAATTTTGTACCTTGCAGTACAGTGATTTGATAATCAGATTTGGTAGGAAAGAGGATTAACAAATGAATAACAAAGTTCTAAAAAGAATGTTATTAGGTGCTGGAGTTGCTTTGAGTTTCCTGTTTGCTTTCAACGTTAAGACACACGTCATTAATGCATCCGGGTTCGCAGATGGATTCACAGGCGTTGTAAAACAAGCAGCTACGGTAGGCGATGATGATCCAGCGCCACTTGAAGATGACGACGACATTACGACCACTGACGATGATGACGATAACGATAACGAAGAAAATAACAACAATGAAGAAGAAGAAACTACTACCCAAGCTGAAGAGGGCGAAGCAGTCGCTAACGGGGTTAAGATCACTAACGCTACTAACGATAACGAAAAGAATACAGTAAATTACATGGTAGCTGCTGACGATGACCAAATGGAAGAAAATGCATCTACCCAAGCTAAAACTCTCGCTAAACATCCTAGTGCAATCGAAAGTGAACCAATGACTGATTACACATTATCGAATCGTAATCATTGCTGGGTCCCGTATTGGTACTGGTACACAATCATCAATAATCAAACAGCCTCATCGATGCCCAAGAAGCATCCGACAAACATTAAGACCAGTAAACAAAACGTTAAAAGGTATCAGCAATATGTCAGTAAAAAAGCTAATCATAAAGCATTAGTAATTGTAATTATTATGGTGGCTAGCATTATTTTCTTCATTGGATTTTTAGGCGTAATGTTCAATCGCTTTGCGTAAAAAGATTTTTTGGAAAGGAAGCAAAGATATTGTTCAGTAAAAAATTAATGAATATTGCAATTATGATCGTGATCATCTTCCTCTTTCTTGATAAGAAGTGGGAACCTGAATCAGTGTTCCTGATAATCGTAGGGACGATTGCAGCGGTTGCGTTAGCAATTCTCGAAGTACATAAGCTTTGGTAACGGAATAATAAAAAAGGTGATTATAAATGCATTTGCTAAAAGCATTACTTTATTTTAGTGCTGCTGGAGTTATGTTGGTTGCACTAATTTGTGCAATTTGGATGATTATTTCTCGTTTTGGAAAGCGATAAGTGATCAATAATTCAAGTCTTCTAGTGTTTCTGCTAGAAGACTTTATTTTTTACTTTTAAAATTCAATTATGTATAAATATGTATTACATCTCTACACAAATAAACGCATAATATTGCAAATGTAATGCAAACGATATACTATTATCAGTGAATGAGGTGATAGAAATGATGAAAACAATCAGTGTACGGGTTGATAGTGAATTAAAAGACAAAAGCAGTAAGATTTTGGCAGATATTGGGATGAGTACATCACAATTCGTCAAGATGGCCTTGACCCAACTTGTAAGACAAGGACAATTACCTTTTAACCGGAAGTCTTACGAAGCTACGGTCATCTTAGGCGATGAAACCGTACAATCCCTTATCGAAGCTCAAAACCGTAAAGCCGAAACAACTTTTGAAGATTTCGATGCAGTAAATGAAGCACTTAATAAAGCAGACAAGAAACTAAAAGATAGTCTATAAGTACTCAATTGCTAAGAATACTACGACTTATTAAAGAAAAATAAAATCATGATAACAAAGCCTAATTGAATTGTTTGATCGATTAGACTTTGTTATTTTTTTAAGAAGTGCATCCCACAACGAATTATTACTTTCGAATACAAAAAGAACAGCACGGGGTTATAAGTGCTGTTCTGTGTGTGAGTAATGTTTTTGGTGTTGCAGATACAACAACTCTATTGTAACACTCGAAGAATATTACTGATATTACCGGATGCATCACGTTATAATAATCTCCACCGTGACAAAATCTATGTCCTGAGATATAATAAATGTGTAAAGAAAAAGAGCTCCATACTGGCATACGGAACTCAAAGTAACAGCTACTAAGCAGTTGTTGCTCAAAACGATAGAAACAAACGTTAAAACCGCCTGAGCGTCACCAAACTGTCAGGCGGTTCTTTTTATTGTCGTAAAACTTTAATAAGTTCTACGATCTCATGCAGGAGGGCTGCTATGCTTCTGATGAAGCCTGTTACAACCACTAACATGAGTAATAAGAATGGATGCCTTGGCATCCGTGTTACTCCTTTCTTCAAGTTTCTCCATGATTAGTCTCATGTACATCACCTCGATAGAGACGAGCAACAACCGCCTTTCGCTGTTATCTATATTATACCTTATAAAGCCCGTCATATCAACATTTTCAAGCACTTGTAATCTTAAAAATAAGAGGAGAATACCGATGATGGCCATTAATCTTTCTTGCAAAAGTAAACTTTACTTTTATTTACGAAAACATTAAACTAAAACTGTAATAACCATCAACATAATCAGATTTGAGAAGGTGAAATGGACATGATCAAATATCCTAAAGGTTCTAAACTACGTTACGAACGTGAAGCATCCGAAAAAGACTTTCTAGAATGGTACCAGAAGCAAGATCAATCTCAATACGAAAAGCCATCCGTAACTGTTGACTTGATCGGGTTACGCTTCAATACCACGACCAATCACTTACAGGTCTTAATGGTCAAACGGATCGCTAATCCAGAACGAGGTAAGTGGGCTTTACCAGGTGGCTTTATCAAGCCTAACGAAACGACTTATGATGCCGTTAAACGAGAAGTCAAAGAAGAAACTAACATTGATATCGATAAAGACCGGATACAGCTGCTACCGCTAGTATCAACGCCTAACCGTGATCCTCGGATGTGGGTAATGACGAATCCGAATATCATTCTATTTACGCCTGATGATCAATTAAATTTAAAAGCTGGTGACGATGCCCAGGAAGCTAAGTTCTTTGACGTTACTACAAACTACTTTGGTCAACCAGTAATCGAAGGACTGAACACTGACCAAATTGCTTTTGACCATTGTGCGATGATCGTGGATGCTGTTCATCAGCTCCAAACCGATTTACAGCTTAAAAACTTCGAGAAAATCTTACCAATGCTACCGAAACAGTTCATTCTGACACAAGCATTAGAACTCTTCAAAGCAATTGATTTCCCTCGATTTAGGAATTATGATAACTCAAACATTAAACGCATCTTAAAGGATCATATTGAGCAAGTCAGCACGCTTAAGCTCGACGGCATCCAAAAACCCTTTGGCTTATATGCACTAACTAAGTCTAGCTCACAAGAAGAAAAAGAAGATCCATATTATCATGCCTTAGAGGTCGTTATTCCAATCAAGACCAAAGATTGTGTTCCAACGATTTATTGCATCTTGTTCCGAACAGGCTATGTCTATTCCTCAGTTGCAATGTATCCGGCCAATCAAAATCCAAGGTACAATTTATCTCCTAAAATCGCTGGCGAATGCTTACCGGCAATCAAAGCATTTAACGATAAAGAATATAAAAATTATTCACTCGATAATCCAAACTCACCGTTAAATCAAAGCATTGTTGCTGATCTTAAAAAGTTACTAGCACAAGTACCTAATTATCGAATTTTTGAAAAAGAATATAAAACTCAAAATGTAATTGACTTGTGGAACGAAACATACGGAGAGAAACACAATGACAACGTGGAATAACTTCAAGAAAGAAATTAATTCAATCGACCAAGCGGAAATGTCACTACTCGATCAGTTAGCTTTGCTACACGTAGAAAGAGTTAGGAAAGGAATTTCTCAGGCGGAACTTGCTAAGAGAATCGGGATGTCTCAATCACAACTAGCAAAGATCGAGAATTTGGGTTCAGTGCCTTCAGTTAAGATACTAAAACAATACGCTAGAGCACTAGAGGTCTAAGATCGAAACATTAAGAACATCATCGACTGGGATGCATCCTCAGCGTCACAATTAAAATGACAATTTCTTGGCTCCTGGGATATAATAAAAATGTGGGGACATAGAACTCCAAGCAACAGCTACTAAGCAGTTGTTGCTCAAACGTTTAAATACTAATAACAATTAGCCGTCTAGAACTTAAGTAGCTCTATGTTTTCGTGTAGGAGGGCTGATAAGTTTCTAAATGAAATCCTGTTACAACCATTAACACGATTAATAAGAATGGATGTCCTGGCATCCAATGTATTAACGTTCCTGGTATTCTAGGAACGTTTTTTTATTTCAAAAAGCATCCTAGCACCTTACCTGACCTAGGTATCACAAATCCGGATGCATCCCATCCTAGGCCAAAAGACTATCTTTAGCCCTTATCCAGTGTTCTTTGGATAACTATGACCATTCAACTTAATCAGCATTAACTTTGAGTTAACATTCCACAACACTTCACTGGTTGCTAGAAATACACACTTGCTGCAAGCCAAATACCAACACATGCCTGTTTCTAAGCCTTTCAGGATCCAATAGTTCTTAAAGAAACCCCTTGAGAGTTAATAAACGTTAATACTAAGTTAACTTATGCTTAACATTTCTATACACGATATTGGATGCATCCCACAATGACTTGCCTTAAATTGATTGGATAAAGTTAACATTTGTTAACAAACAATTAACATAACGCAAGATTGCATTAACTTAAATTAATACTATTAATGCTTATTTATGTTTGCTTTGTATCGTACCAGATCCTTTATCAAGTCTTTAATCAGCATGAAACCAATGATTACAACAATTATGCATTCAATCCTCAACTACCAAAGACGATCTCAAATAAATAACCGCACTTAATCCTACAGAGCGTGTATAAGCTGCATCCGTATCGAATAAACCCCCATAGTAGGACAACCGATTTTAAAAGCTCTAAATACATAATTGCTATTATCGAACCATCGCTCAAAAGCTTTCCAATAATAAATCGTTCAGCCCAAACTCAGCCTTTGCATCCTTTTCGAGGTGTTCTTCAGTAGGCCTTTGACGTTTGAAAGTGATTAGCTGTTAGTAAGTTTATTGTTTTAGACTTATTGCTTTTAATCCATTATCGATTAATAGGGTGTTTGTTAAAGAAACCGGTATTAAGATGGTATTAAAATTAAGATCCAGCTCATTAAAGTAGCCATTGCTCATGCTCCTGGGGTGATTAATGTTGTATTGGGCCACTCACTTGCTTTATTCATTACTTTTGCCTTTGTCAGTTCTTTGACTACCAACTTTCAAGCATCCAATTCCACTATGCCTTGCTATTTGTCATTGAATGTCCCTCAGAGCCATTTTAAGCTTACATTACATGTAAATACACACAAAGCTTAATAACAAGCTCTCACAGGCTCTCAGACACTCAAATAGCTTTATTGAATGTTATTACCGTCAACTTCTGCATTGTTCACCAATGGTATCGACTAATAGTAGATACAGTTATGTTTCTCATTAGAAAAAGGGGCCTTGATGCTTATATCGATGCCAGTTGAATTAATTCGAAATATAACTATATGTTTACCATTCAATATAAGTTCGAGTGTTCGAGCAATCGGTCATTATTGGAAAACTTTGTTTAAAAGATTCTACTCAAGAAGACTTACTCAGTCTGGCTTTTGTTCTCCATACTAGGGTAGCAAGTATAAGTCGTTGATTTCATCTTAAGCCAATCTGACTAGCACAGCGCCACTTATTCGATGGTATGAGTAATCAGGTATAGGATATCTGATATATAGAAAGACTAATTAGAATAGTAGAAGCGTAATACTATGTTAAATGAGTTATTAAATAGGTGTTCGTTAGAATTATTGAATTTTAAAACTGCTATAGATTAGATATGTTCTCTATGATGAGATTTAATACAGAAGGAGATGTTTAACGTAATAGGTATTTCTATGTATAAAGCAAAGTATATTTTTATTCTTTCTCAATATATAATAAATGCCTATCTACGGGATGCAGATAGGCTTTATTGGATGTATTTTCATTCCTAGTATATATCGTTATATTTTTACTAGGTTCATATAGACTAGCTTTTGTCTAAATTGTATTCATTTTGTAACAGTTTGTTTTCTTTCTTTGCTGTTTTGTTCTCTTTGCCTTAGGATAGCAAGACTTGATTAAAGGCGTTTATTTGCCATTTACAGTTTACTTGGAGATAGATTCTACAATTGCTTTGCCGTTTACTTTGCTTCGTGCTGTTGAACACTGAAGCACATCTGGTGGTAAGTTAGGTTATCTTCGCTAGAATAGATCTACTGGATTGCCACCTAGGATATCAGGTCTTTTGCGGTGAAACAAACTTACAGATTTAGACAAACTTCCAAGGCGTGTCGTAAACCCTTTATTTAATCAATTTACTGTTAAGCGGAATAGATGATTGCTCATTAGCTAAGGCATGACTAAAGACCTTGATTGTTGGATGCTCATAATCATAGTCGGGTGTTTGTTGTAGTAAAGCAATAGTATTAAAACTAAACTGTTTTAAATTGCGTAAATTGCGTCTAATAAGTCGTTTAAACATTGCTAAAGTGATCTCTTGGTTTCTTACCGGAAGAATAATAAAAGGCGCCATATGGATAGATTTAGCTTTATTAAAGGCAATTAAAGTTGAAATAGCTGTATCCATTAAATGTTCTTGTCCAAAAATAAATTGAACTTTAGGAGATTTACGGGTACTGTTATTCAATAATAATTGCCCCTCAGCTGTATTATTAGCATATCGGTTATTGTTATCATTTAACTTATATAAAGCGTGAAAACGGGGATGCATATTATTAGTCCAATATTTTAAACTACGGAGGCATTTAGCCCTTAAATCCTCATTTAATAAAATATCAGAAAAATCAATATAGCTTTCTTTTAATGGCGCTAAATAAATGTGTAAGTTTGGTGTTTGTTGGTAAGCTTTAAAGACTTGTAATGTCTTATTACCAAAACTCATTTGTTGAGCAACAGTAGATTGTAAGATCGCACTAAGCTTGCTTGTAGGTACTTTATATTGAGTGATCCGGTCATTCTTTAAACTGCCGTCATTGAATATAAATAACAAATTCATGTCAATCTTAGAATGCGTTCTAGCATGACTAATATAATTCATGATCTTTTCAACTAAAGTAAAGTTACTTTCGTTACGGTTATCTAACTCCACATAGATCGTTGTCCTTTTAAATCGTAATAGGGCATCTGGCTTCAACGTTAAATTGATTGCTTGTTCTTCAGTAATGTTTAATTGACGGTTGTATGTCCGGATATCTAATCCGTATAACCATTTAGGCAATCCATTATCCTGCTGTAATTGCTTAATATCAGTTACGTGGTCTTTACTATCTTTGATTAATCTGGATAATGCTTTTTTATTTTTTACATTTCTTGCAAATGCTAATAACGCAAATCCATTTTCTAATTTGTTTTGCACTCTTTGGTAGTAATCAGATTCCATACATGTTTTCCAAGCTTGATAAATTCCATTCGTTACAGATTCAACCAATAACAAATTATGGATATTGCGTTGTCGTCTACTAATATCATTATCTGAAATAAATTGATTATCAATTAACCAATCAACCATCCATGGATTCAAACTATACATATTGTGATGGCTTTTAGTTGCCTTACTTAAAATACCTTTTCGTGCTGCTGCCCAACGTGAAAGGGTATGTTTTGAAATGTGCTTATTATCATCTTTATTAATCAAAGCAAAATATTTATCCATTTGCTGTAAGGTCATAAAACCTTGATAAGCAATTAATTGAAACAGTTTAATATGCTGCATAGTTAAATTAAAATAATTTTCTGTAATTGGATTCCGACATTGAATTTTATCAACTAGACCAATTTTAGAATTCTGATCATAATTTTCCATTACTTTTTATACCTCATTTCATAAATAACTATCCATTTCAAGTTTAAAAATCAATAACTTTTATCTATGAAAATGACCCCTAGAATTACACTAAAGTCACGATTTCCGTCAAGCCGCTTTGAGTCCGTGAAAACAAGGAAAGTTCCTGTTTTTTCTCACGAGTAAAAGTTCCATAGCAAAAGTTCCACTTTTATACCAAGATTATTGGGGAACTTTGATTAAGATTTCAACGAAATTTAGCATTGATTTAAGTCGATGTAATATAACTGTAAAAATGATTTACTTTTTATACCAAAAAGAAAAAGGCTGCTCATTTTGAGCAACCTTGCTATCGAATCTCATAGATTTTCCATTCGAGTTTTCTAAATCCAGTATAGTATAAGCTTGTAATATTAATCGGTCGAATTGGTTTCATATTATCAGCTTCCACAAGTTTAAAGTGCTGACGCTTTGCTTCTTTTTCGACTTCGGCCATTGTTTCTTTTTCATTTGGAAGGTTTAAATAAAATTGATATTGATCGTGAGTTTCGTTTTCTGGATTTTTTCTCATATAATTAATAATCTGTTTGATTTTTAAAAACTCTCGGCCATAAGAAATTGGCTGTTTTTTTATTGCTTTAACTATTAAGCGATAGAGCATTAAAACATTATTGGTTTCTGGAAATAAATTAAATAATACTTTAGCTTCTTTTTTCTCTGCATTATAAGGGGCATAGTCATAAACCCTTAGATGCAATCTAGCTTTTGCCAAATCAAAATACTGGGTCAATACTTTTGATGATTTTTCGACTGGTTTTCCTCTCATCGTTACAATGATAATTACTCCCATTGATAAATAGGCCATACTTAAGCCTAATATTGAAAAGTTTTTCCCCATAAATGGAGTAATAATCAAACAAATAATTGCAATCTCTAATAATCCATGCGCAAATCTGATTCCTTTTAGATAACTTCCATAATCTTTATAAGTAAAAAAATGAAAGAATCGATAAATATAAAATCTCGCTTTTTGGAATGGCGAAATTTTATTATTTTTATCATCATTCATAAAAAATCACCTTGGTTTTATAGTATAATATGTATTAAATCATACTGTTATTTAAGTATAAATTAACTTTTTTTATTATACACTTATCACATTAAGGAGTACAAATAATCATGAAAAAGAAGAAAAAGAAAAGCGCAATCAAAAAGAAACAACGTCGAATGAAAGCTAAACAATTAGCTAATCAAAAACAAATTCACTCACATTTAAAAGTTGGAGATACAGTAAAACATAATGGTCATCTTGTATTAATCAAAGAAATTCATGCTGGAATCGCAGAATTAAGTGATGGTTATGGAGTTTCGATTGATAGTTTAAGTCGAGTTGATCTGGATGATTAATGGAGCTGCTTTTAAGGGAGAAAATAGTTTCACTCATTATGTTAAGGCTATTGCTAAAAGAAAAAGCTTGTTTCATTACGAATTGGAATATAAAAGATTAAATCGTTATATTTCATTTCTTGAAGAAGAAAAAGAAATCGTTGCTAAGCCATTTCATTATTCTGCTTTCTGTAAGTATCTTTTAAAAAATTCAACTAAGGAGGAATTAGGAATTCTCCCTTTATATTGGATTTTAAAACAAGCTTCATATCATCAAACGGATATTAATGGATTAAAACTTCTATTTCAGTTTTCTCATCTTCACAACGATAGTTATTACTTTATGACCCTTGATGAAAGCGAAAGGGTAGATATTCCATTCAACTTCATTACCGTTTTAATTTGCAATTACTTTTATCATCATCATTTAGCATTAAAAAACTATGTTGATGTTGCCAAGAAGATAACTGATAAAGATAAGATAATTTCGAATTTTGAAAAATCATTCATTTCAAAGAAGGCGTCTTAATCAAATGAATATTTCAAAAACTTTATCTCTCTATTTAGATTTCATTAACACTGAAAATAATCAAAAAAAGTTAAATGCATTAAGTAATTACTCAGAAGAAGAAAAAACTTGTGATTTATTTTATGACGGTTACCATGATCAAATTATTTTTTTGATCGATAGTGAACAAAAAATATGGACTTCTGCTGAATATGACGATGTATTAGATGATTTAGATCGAATTCAGTCTGAAATTGATTTGGCTTATAAAAAAATTAATTAGGAGGTTAATTATGAAAAGTAAAAATAAAAAAGTTATTTTAACTTCGTTAAGCAGTCTAATTTTATTAGGCGGAACATCAAATGTTTTAGCTGCTCAATCGATTAGTAGTAATAGTAATTCTGTAATTTTATCTACTTCGGTTAATTTAACTAATCTTAGTAAAAATGAAATCATCAACTTTGAATATAATTGGCTTTCAAAAAATACTAAGTTGAATCGCAAAGCAATTTTAGGAATTATTTCTGCTGCTCAATATGAATCTGGTAACAATCCGGCCGATAATTTAAATGGCCACGGAATTTTAGGTTGGAATGGCGTTGCAAGTATTGTTGTTGACAATAGTACCAATGCTTTACAATCACAGCTTCATTATTTAAAGGCAACTATTAATCTACATGGTAATGAGTTAGTAACTCATTTGAATAAAAGCAAATCAGTATTTGATGCTGCTTTGATTTTTGAACGTAACTATGAAGGAAATGCTGGCTTTCACCGTGGCGGTCGTGGAGAAGAAGCATATCAACGACATATCTCTGATTTAAAAAAAGCTGTAAATATCACCAAATCTAGTTTTCAAGCAACTTCTAGTTCAGTAAAAGCAAGTAGCCAGTCTACAAATACTCAGATAGTTGCTAAAAGTTTAGTTACGTATTTAACAAAGAATACTAAATTAAATCATAATGCCATTCTTGGTGTTTGTGCCGTTGCGTTTCATGAATCTAACTTAGATCCTAATTTTCATAATAAAGATGGTTATGGACTAATGGTATGGAAAAAGAAACCTATTCCAATGAACGGCAATCGCAAGATGAGTCTTTTAGAACAGCAAGAATTGTATCTAAAGGACACAATCAATCCTGAGTTAGTTAATGAATTAAATAGTCAGAAAGATGCTGTTAGCGCCGCTAAAGTGTTTGCTAGAGAATATTGTCATTTAAAGCACAATGTTGATTGGGCAAAGTATGTAACTGAAATCAATTAGGAGATAAAAAATGAGTTTTTCAATAGCTTTTCTTTTGGCAACCGCAATTGGGGTTGCATTAATGGCAGCTTTTTACGAATTGGGTGTTTCGTATAGAGATGAGATACAAGAAGAATTTAAAGAATATAAAGAAACACCGATTGGCCGTTCTACTAAATACAAGATGATTAAATTACGTGACAATAGCGAAAACAATCCATGTGTTACTCGTCATTGTACTTTTAAACGTAATCATAACTATTAAAAGTATAAAGAGGTAGATTAAATGAAAAATTATACTTGCTTTAACGGTCTAGTGGTTTTGGTAATTTTTGCTGTGGCATTTATTGGATTAGCAATCATCCATTGGGGTGAAAAGCATTCTAATATTAAGCAACACGAGGCTCACCATAAACAACATTAAATTAATTGAAAGAAAGATATTAAATATGGATAAAGAAACATTTTTTGAAAAATTACCGGTCCCGGTATCTGATGAGCAAAAGAAAGTCATCTTAGCTGCCGATCGAGCAACTGTTGTTAATGCAAGTGCTGGTAGTGGTAAAACAACAACAATCATTATTAAAATGCTTTATCAAATTAATGTATTAGGCGTTGAACCTAACTCAATTTTAGCAATCACTTTTAGTAAAAATGCTCAACAAGATATGTTACACCGATATGATGAATTAGCTTTGAATTTTGAACCCAGAATTGCAAAGCCTCGTTTCAAGACTTTCCATGCACTTTTTTTAAATCTGCTTGGAATTGCTAATGAGCATGTATATTTTTGCGATCCACATAAATTTTATTCAAAATTACAATTTTGTTTAAAAAAGGTCCCTGGTTCTGATAAGTGGGATATATTAGACGATATCCTTCAGACTTACGGGAAACTTGTTAATAATGATTTAACGTATGATGGGATAACTGGTAAAGATGGTCAAGAATTAGATTTAAAACATATCTTAGAAGCAAAGCCTTTTAGTTCGGATGATTATAAAGCCGTTATCACACGTTATCAATCGTTAAAGCTAAGTCATCATTCAATTGACTTTGATGATATGCAATTACGATTATTAGACATTTTAGAATCTGGTGTATCTAGTGCAGATGAAATTCGACGTGTTACTCATGAAGCTTTCTCTCAGTGCTATATTGATGAATTTCAGGATATCAATGCATTGCAAGTCCATATTTTAAACGAATTGTTTGATTATGATGGCGAATCACTATGGAATCATACTTGTGTAATTGGTGATCCTAATCAAGCAATTTATGCATTTCGTGGTTCTGATTCTCGTTTTATTCTAGACTTCGATAAGGTACATGATGACGTTCAAAAATTTTATTTAACAACTAATTATCGTTGTCCAAGTGGTATTTTAAATCCAGTTTTGCCTTTAGTAAGTCAAAAGGGTAAGGTTCTTGCACATAACGAAGGTGGTAATGTTTCAGTTTTAAAGACTTATGGCAGCATTATCGCTAAAATCAAGCAATTAGACAGCAATGATTCTAATGCAATTATTGTTCGTAAACACTCAAGTGCGATTATCTTAGTTGATAAATTAGCTCGTGCTGGTGTCAAAGTAAAAACAAAGGACCGACACGAACTTCTTTTAGAAAATAATTACTTTAAGGATTTGATGGATGTTATTCGTTTAGCGGATACTCATGATACTAAACTTTTAGCACATTTTGTTTATCCATTGTTTATGGTTGGCCACGCTACGGTTTCATCTAATTTTACATACCAGAACGTTTTAAAGAAAGATAATGCCTACGATTATTTCGTCGTTCAAAATCATGGTCATGTTGATCCTGAAATTGAATTAGCTTTAGATGAAATTCATTGTGCTAAAGATGCAGAGACTCGTGTTAATACGGCAATTGATTTATTGGAACCTTATTATCGACGTTCAAAGAATAAGTCTTTAATTAAGCAGATTAATCACTATTTAACTGAAGAATTGGTATATGACGATGATGATCAACCACTAAGTTTTGCCACGTTTGAAAGAAATAATGTTTTACTAACTCGTAAATTACGTGACTGGGCAAGAGAAGAAGGACCAGTAACAACAATTTTAACTTCTCATGCTGTTAAAGGACTTGAGTTCGATAACGTATTTTATGTCGATGTTAATGATGACGTATTATTAACGTCTAACATTTATAACGATATGCTTAAGAATGATGATTATGCTGACTTTGAAATCGATTTCGAAGAAGAACGTCATCTATTCTATGTTACTTGGACACGAGCAAAGAAACATTTATTTGTAAATTTTGTGCCTCATCAGCAATCTCGGTTCTTCGATGAATTAGATGTTAAATATGATCCAACTATTCAAAAACAACATTGGACGGCATTTAAATATGCTAATGAATTAAAACAACAGGCAAAATTAGGCCACGCTAAATTAATCACTAAGCAAGAGTGGAATGATAATTTACGTCAAGGTGAACTCATTGAATAGGAAGTAGGTTAGGGTAATGCGAACAGCTTTACTATTTATTCTTTGGTTCATTTTAGGGTTCGCTCTTACTTGGAAATTATATTTTATGTTTGTTGCAACTGATGCGACTAACAAGGAAAAAGCCATTACAGCAATTTTATCGTGCTGTATTGTAATTGTCTTAAGTGGTGCGATTTTAGCCGCTTATAAGGTGGCTCTCGGATAATTAAATAATTGGGGGATTAATTTATGGATTATTTGGTTAACTTAACTGATAAGAAAGTGCATGAAACTCTTCGTGATTTTACTGAAGAAATGTTTTTAACTGTGTTCGGTCAAACTCTAGAAGGAGGAGATTTTTATTTCTCTCGTTATCAACTCTTTAATGCAGTTGGTATTATTTCAGATTTTGTTAGTGACTCGGATCTTATGTACGAGCCTTTATTTGAAACTGACGAACGTTATGATCCAGAGAACAGAGATTTTATAGGTCGATTAAATGCAGCAGTGAAAGTTTCCATCTTTTTAAAGAATCATTTTTCTAAAAATCTTGTTAATGAATTTACTCACAAAGATATAAAATCAATTCTTGTTGATATTTTCGATGATGTTAGTAACGAGGATAAAGAGAAATTTGCAAATGATAAAACTGTTCGTCGATTAGTACATGTTTTTGGTACTCAAGTATTAGACTTAGTAACACAGTTTTATCAGTATATGAAAGCATTTTACATGCAAGGTTTCCTTAATGTTCCTGAGATTTGCTATATTATTCAAACCATTGAGGGTGAGTCTGATCATCTTGCTTTAACGTCGAAAAAATTTGGCTCTATAAAGCGCATTGAAGATGACGTTGATATTTTTCTTAAACCTGCAAGAAAACGACTGTTACAATTAGAAAAAGAATATCAAGACTCTGAATCAACTTTATCTGAACTCAACTTCAACATGAATAGAATTACTCCTAAACAAGCCTTGCAAAATGTTACTGAGAATTTAACTCAGTTATTGCAAAAGTTCTATGCTCTAATGAATTTGAAAGCATAATAAATGTCAAAAAGAAGGTGGATGCTTTGATTGAATTAGCTGCATTGACTGACGAACAGATCGATAACATTTTGAATCGAGAAGCAGCTATCTGTATTGGGGATATTTTAATTCGAAATTGGAGTTTTCAATCCGAATTAACTGATTATATGATGTTTTTACCGTATCATAGCATGCTTTTAAATGGTAGCAATTTTAAGACCATGAATGATTTATCTGAAACCTTAAAACAGGCGGTTGCACTGTATACCAAATTATATAATCAATTTACTACTAAATATTTTCCTTTGGATCGGTGTCAACGTGTGATTAATCGAATAGAAAGCCAACAAGGCTTCAAGTTGAATTTAAATAGATTGCATTCTGCGAATCAAAAAGAAATTAGCCGATTTGCGTACGATTTAGCATATGTAATGATTGAATTCAGTAGAAATATCTATGAATGGCTACACGTAGCAACTGATGTACATTGTATGCGAATTGATACAGTTTGCAGAGTTTATCAGTATTTTGAAACAACCCCAAGCGTTAGATATAAAATTTCACATCAAGATATTGATCACGATAAAGAATATCTTCATCGTTTATGTGCTGATAAGAATTCGGAGATTAAACCGTCTGCATTAGCTATTTTGGATTCGTTGGTTGAGCATTATTATTCAACAAAAGAAAAATATAATGCTTTAACAGGTCAGTACATAGCTGAATCTGTAAAGTAAGGTCCCTCCTGGGTCTTGCTTTTTGCATTCATTAAAAGTATAATTTTAATAAGTGCAAGGAAAGGATATTTAATACCCCCTATTTTGTACTTCAGAAAGGATTTCCATTATGAAACGTGGATTAAATATTAACTTAAATCAATTACAGTTTGACGTTTCAAATTGCAACCAAGCATTAAAAGATTTCTGCGTTAAATCTATCAAGGATGTTATCGCAGATTCAAAGAAAGTCATTTCAATGAACTTTGGATTTAAAGCTGCTAAGGGTACGTTGTTTGTATCAACTGGTAATGATGATGATTATCTTGGCGATTATTTTGACGATATTGTTCGTTCAATTATTTTCGTTGATTATTGTCAAAGTCATTACCAAGACGTTTTAAATAAATGTAGCTTTGCTAATTATTTAAAGCAATCCGGTTCTAAATTGACTGTTAATGATGTATTAATGATCACCGACCAATACATTAAACGTCAATTGCGAAATGCTTCATTGGTGTTCGGCGATATTCTTGAAATGCTATGGTCGAATGATGTTCAACGTCAATGCATTAATCGACTTGAAGAAGCTTACTTTGATGATTTAAAGGATAGCAATTTAATTGAATTAACAGTTCAATTACGCAAACTAACATTCAATGCGAGTGTTCGTTTAAATGAGTTCTTTGAGCAACATAACGTTTTACCAACATATGCAACGACTTACTATGTATATGAGCTTAATAGCTTTATCGATCAATTACCGAAACACTTTAAGGATATTTACTATCCACAAATGAACCCTGAGATGCGTTCTGGTAGTGTTCCTAAGTTCGAGTTGCCGTCTGCTCATGAAAATGAAAAGCAACAGCATACTGAACAGCACAAAAAGGCTGTATATGCTGCTAATGAACAAGAAAAGACTAAGCCCTCCTACCCTTCTAAAGATGAAGAGTGGAACCACGTTGTTAATTCAGCAATCAAGGGCTTATCGCTGGTCTTTGGTACGATGTCATTCTTGATCAATTTGAAGAAAATGATGCGTCACTAATTGATAGAAACCTTTCTCCATATACTTAAAGGAAAGAAGATCACGAAAGTGTTAAGTAAAGAAGAATTTCAACTGTTATCAGATAACTACGACGATTTAAGACAAATCTTTGATACCCTGTCTACTGTTGGGGATGCAATGCAATATATCATCACTGGCAATTCAGATGAAATGCCAAGTCAATATATGTACATTGATGACCTTCCTGGACGTGTTAAAGATACTAAGGCCTTATTAAGTACCATCGTTAATAATCTTCCTGGTAAGGATCCAGAGAAGCCTGTTACGCAAGTTGAAATGGAATTAGTTATCATGTACGTTAAATCAATTGATCTACTTATAAAAAAATTGAAGCCAGATGATTGGAAAGGCATTAGTAATCGTTATAATGATATGTTATTCTTAATCCTTGAAATTGCTAAACAGAACTTTGAAGAGGATGACACGAATGCCTAATACAAAAGCCAAAGATAATTCAAATCGTGATCAAGATCGTTATAATAATTTGATTCAAGAAGAAGTTAATCGGATGCCTGACTATGTTAGAGATTATCAAATCGAAACTAACCATTCCGTATTAACTGAATATCAGTATTTAACTGAATTTAGACGTTTCTTTGATTGGTTACGGTCTGCTGGAATATCGGATGCACCAGATAATAAGCATATTTCGACAGATACGTTGTCTAAGCTTCGTTCTAAGGATATTTCATTCTATATTGATTACTTACAGCATGTTCCTAATAAGCAAGGTAAGAATAATTCACCAGCGACAATTAATCGTTCATTAAACGCCTTACGTTCTTTGTTTCATTATTTAACAGTTGTTGCTGAAGATGAGAATGGTGATCCTTATTTTGATCGAAATGTGATGTTAAAGGTACAATCACTTAAAAGTGGCCAAACTTTAAATGCCCGTGCTCGTATTCTTGAAACTAAGATGTATCGTGGTGAGAAGAAGCATGAGTTAATTAGTTTTATTGAGAATGACTACATTAATGTATGTAGTCCTCAATCAAAGCCTGGATTTTATCAGAATAAAGAACGTGATATTGCTTTAATTGCTACTTTATTGGGTACAGCAGCACGTCGCTCAGAAGTAGCTAATATGGATGTTAAAGATATTCATATGGATGAAGGCCTTGTTGATCTGCTACGTAAAGGTGGCGCATGGGACACTGTTCCAATTGCTCCTTGGACATTACCCTATATTAAGAGATATCTAGATATTAGAGAGCAACGTTATCACGCAACTAAGCAAGATAAAGCATTGTTTCTTACTAGATATCAAGGTAAGACAAAGCGGATCACTGCTGATTCAATTAATAATGTAGTTAAAAAATATTCTACTGCGTTTGGCCGGCCAACGACAGCTCACAAACTGCGTCACACCACTGCTTCAGAGATTTTTGAAAATGAAAAAGATCAGGTTTTGGTATCTCAACAGCTTGGCCAAAGTGGAACGTCTGCTACTGATTTATATACGCACGTTGATCAAAAGAAACAACGGGATGCAATGAATAAACTAAAATGAGAAGTGTCATCACTTCTCTTTTTTTATCCGAAATAAAGCTCTAAATATTGTTTATGTATTTCTAGTAACTATACTATAACAATATATGAACAATATATACTCTATATGTTGTTAAATTTATACATAAATAACCGTAAGTTTTGGCTTTCTATTCTTTAAAGATTGTTTTTGAAAATATTTTGACAATAGTAAAAAAATAAAGACTGAATTAAATCAGTCCCTACTTTAGTTTGTTGCGCTAAACATTTTATCAAGTTGTTGTGTAATTTCTTGTTCCTGCAAATCAATATATCTAATGGTAATTTGACTATTTGAGTGGTTAAACAAGTCTTGAAGATAAGCCAAACTTCCTCCATGTTGATAAAACCAGTAACCAAAAGTTTTTCTTAACGTATGTGTACCCACAGAGCTTTCAATCCCTACCCTATGCGCAGCACCGTTTAAAATATGATAATAGCGATTTGCTGATAAAGGAATATATCGTTTACTCTTTTTCGATTTGGTGTTTTTTGCTGGGAATAGCCAAACCGATTTTGATTTTCTATTTTTTATATAATGCAAAAGTCTTCTTCTTAAAGCTTTTGATCTTAAATAAATAGTGTGTGCTTTTCTCTTTTGACGAGTATGTTTAGTCTTAATATCAACGTGCTTAAAACTATCTACGATTTTCCCTTTTTGATAAATTTCATTTACACGTAAACTTAAAATGTCTGCAATACGCATTCCAGTTGTCATTCCAAAGATAGCAATTAATGAATTTCGCTCATTCAAATCTGGATCTTTCCCTGAACTTTCCAATTGCATAATTAGTTCTTTCGCCTTATCAGGATCTTTAATTGCATGAACATTTAAAATCCAAGATTCATTGTCTTTCATTTTCTGATAAGACTTATGTATCTTATTCGATACGGTTTTCCGATAATATTCTTCAGTCATATTATCACCTCTGTTTTTTCTAAACGAGATTTTGCGGTATCCCTAGAAAAACGAAGTGAAAACTTATATGATAAGTTTTCACTTTTTATTATATGATAATCTATGATTACTGTAAACTAAGCTTTTATTAAATGATTTTAATCTTCATGATTATTTGTAATAAAAATGCTTGTTTATAGGGATTTAGGAATTCAATTCTTGTTTTCTCTTCTAGTTTTAGTGATGCTGAGAGACGCATTTTAAGAGCTAGTTCGTAGTTATTACCGTATAAATATATTAATCGGGCCTTTAATTTTAGTTTTCAACTTTGAGTATTTTCCCTAGTGCTTTATAATGAAAAAGAAGGTCTGCTAAATTAATAGCAGACCTTGGAAAAAGAAAAAGGTTAATTACCTGTAGTTTAGTACAGGCACCACATGAGTTTTTAGTTTGAGGTGTGGTGCCTATTTTTTATTTCTTGAATTTCTTCAAGATACGTTCAATGACTTTCGCAAACGTTGTTGCGGCATTGAACAACTATGTCGCTATTTCTTCGATTAAGTACGTTTCCAACTTTGAGTATTTTCTCGTAATGATTTATAATAAAAAAAGAAGGTCTGCTAAATTAATAGCAGACCTTGGAAAAAGAAAAAGGTTAATTACCTGTAGTTTAGTACAGGCACCACAAAAACTTTGGTTATGGGTATGTGTGGTGCCTATTTTTTATTTCTTGAATTTCTTCAAGATGCGTTCAATGACTTTTGCAAACGCTGTTGCGGCATTGAACAACTTTGTTGCTGCTTTGAGTAACAAAGTAACTGATCTTAGGACACCTAAGATACAGCCTAATAGACACATAGTGCTATGCACTGCCCCACGTTTCTCCTTTCATAAAAGATTGGTACTTTCTCATAAAACCACCTCCCTTTTACTACAGGAAAATAACCTCATTTTCTTTATTCACACGAATAAAAGTGGTTACCTTTTTCTTTTTCAATTTTTACATTTAAATTAATGTATCTTACCAGAGAAGTTTAAGTATTAAACTACCAATGATATAAATGGTTGCTGCGGTAAAAATTGCACAGCCAACAAAATTTACAATCAACTTAAACAAATTAAAGGTTTTATCTTTGCCTTCACTCATTGCAGTTAAGCTGTCCTTCATTCCGTCGTACCACATATCCTGATATAAATACTTAATTCCTTTAGATACCTTTTTTATTCCATTCATTAATTTCATGTTTATTCCTCTTTCTTTGTTTAGTCTTTTTCCAATAATTCATTTACGATTGCAAGTGTAGTTTTAGGATTAATGTCATCCTGGCGATCCAGATATGCATTATTGAATCCGTCACTTAAAACTTGCTCCAACTTCTTTTTGCCTTCTGATAATTTTAGTGCTTTGACAATTGACGGATAGTTATTTTGCAAGTCTTGATCTGAGTAATCAGCATTTTCTAAAAAGTCTTGCAATAAATATAACCGACCATCAAACGGCAAGTTGAGATAGCCATGGATCCCTTCTCCATTTATAACTTGGTTTTCTGCACCATCAATGATATCGTCCAACGTTTTTTCGACAATATCTTCTAACTTATCAACTAGTTTATATGATGTACTGTTTTTAATTCCTGTTAAGAACACATCAACTATTTCGAGATCATTATCTAAATGATCAAATTTAACAGAATTACTTTTGATGGTATCGATTATCATCTTCTTAGTAATTTCCATATTATTTTGAGCTATGCGTTTAATCATTTCTTTTGTTACATCGGATTCATCTAATCCATCGTAGATTACTTTAACGTACGTTAATAAATCAGCATCATAGGTCAGTGATTTACTGTTCATATTGTTTTTAGCAATCGATGCGATCAAATCATTTCCAATTTCTTCTAAATTTAACAATAAACTTTCAATTACTTCATTTGTTTTCATGACTTTTATCTCCTTCAATATTTTCTAATTTGGTTAGTCTAAAATTTTCCAATCAGGATCAGCAATCCCGCCTTCTCCAATATCTTCAAAGTAACGACGAATGCTATCTTTGATTGCAGTCGTAATTTGATAATTACGATCTAACTGATATTTATTGAAACGGTCCTCCGCTAATCTGATTTCTTTTTGGCCAGCATTTTCAAAAAATCCCTTTTCTTGAATTTCTTGATAAAGCTTTTTGCCAAGTGATTTTACATAACGTTGCAAGTAACCAACCTTGCGTTTAAACATATGGTCCTGACAATCGTTAATTGCTAGCATATTCATTCTTATTTGTTCTTTGTCCATAATTTTTCCTCCTTAAAATATAAAAACAGCTCTGTTGCTGCACTAAGCACACTACTTCGCTGTTTTTTCAGTTAGTAATATGTTTAACGCAACAACAGAGCTATAAAAGTTCCGTTGTTTTTACTTTTAGTCATCCACCGTCATCAGATAACTTTGACCATCGATTTCATACCAATCAAACCCATCGCCACCTAAGATTTCTCGAATTGCAATGTCTGGGTCATCATGATACCAATCGTCAACTTGTTGATCAACGACCTTTTTTTCTGCTCGTAAATCAACATGAGATTGATATTCTTTTGACACTTCATCGGGCTCTTCATTTTCAGCAAAAAACTCCAAGACTTCTGTTACAAGGTTTTCGGGAATCAATCTGAAGTAATTATCAAATTGATCATGTTTAGTAAACTCATAAGGTTCATAAATCCATGAGTCTCCAATGCAAACCTTTCCTTCTTTATCTTGCAATCTTTCTAACGTTGGGAAGACTACTTCATCTGCTTTAACATTGGTTTTAAATTCTTTATTAACATTTTCAGCAATTAATTTGCTTAATGTTTTTAAAGAAAGCGGCCGAAATAAAGCGGTGAAGATTCTAACCATTTTAGCGTGGTCATAATCTTCTGTGAAGTGACCATAAATCAAATTACCAGGAATATCTACATCAATGTAGAGCTTATCCCAATCTTCAGTTGATAATTGTGGTGCTTTACCAACTGGTAAATCGATATCTGGGAAATCATCGATTGAATTATCATCGAAACCAAAGATGATTTTCGCAATTTCATAGATCATGGTGTTTAATCCATGGTCTATCGATTTTTCATCTTTCCAATCAATCAATTCCCAGTATGGCTTG
>DXCM01000026.1 GCA_019116025.1 Candidatus Companilactobacillus pullicola
AGGTCAAGTCTTGTTTCACCTGGTTTTTGTGGAGCGCCGGCTGTGATAACAACGATATCAGCATCCTTAGCATCTGAATATTCACCAGCGTGAATGTTCTTAGGGAATGAGAATGGAATTGCATCAGCAAGGTCCATTGCGTCACCCTTAATCTTGTCTTTAGCGATATCGCAGATAACTAGTTCTTGAGCAATACCTTGAAGTGTCATAGCGTAGGCAAATGTTGAACCTACAGCACCGTCACCAACTAGAAGTACTTTTTGGTGGTTCTTTTCGTTTGTTGGAGTTGTCATTATAAAATATCATCCCTTCGAAAATAATATGTTCCTGACTCATTATACAAATAATTAAGGTAAATAAACAAGCCGATTGTGAAAAAAGTGAAAAAATAGTATTTTTGACATGATATAATGTAAGTTCGAAATGAGGTATATTAATATGAAACTAATTGTTGGCTTAGGAAATCCAGGAAAAAAATATGATCGAACAAAGCACAATATGGGCTTTATGACCATTGATAGATTGATGGACGAATACGGTCAAACACAAATGAAAAAGGATTTTGAAGCAGAGTACTGCAAATTCAAAGTTGATGGTGAAACAGTTTTTTTAGTTAAGCCACTTACATTTATGAATGAATCTGGTCGCGCCGTAAACTTTTTGATGGGATATTATCAAATTAAGCCTGAAGAATTAATGGTAATTCAAGATGACTTAGATATGCCAATCGGAAAAGTAAGATTACGGACAAAGGGTTCTGCTGGTGGTCACAATGGTATTAAGAGTATAATCTCTGCTGTGGGTACAAAAGATTTCAAACGAATTAAGATTGGTATACAACATCCTGACCGTCAAACTGTGGTTAATTGGGTGTTGACGCCATTTAGTAAAGATCAAGAGCCAGTGGCTTTATCTGGAATTGACCAAGCAGTTGATATGGTTAAAGATTGGGTTGCCGGCAGTAGTATTGATCAATTAATGAATAAATACAATTAGAAAATTAAAAGGGGGCAAAAATTGAATTTAATAAATTTCATTACGAACAAGTTAGATTTAGGGGAATTTATTAGTCAAGTTAAGCCTGAAACAAAGAATTTATTAACAGGCCTAACGGGATCAACAATTTCCCTTTTTGCATTGGATACTTTAAAACAATTAAATAAGAAGATTTTGATTGTTGAGAATACTAATTTTCATGCAAATAAGCTATACGATGATTTAAATTTATTAGATAGTGAAGCAGTTCATATTTTCCCAGTTGAAGAATCTATCTCAACGGAGTTGGCCACCAGTTCCCCAGATGAATTAAGCCAACGATTAGACACTTTAAGCTTTTTAGCTGACGATAAACCAGGTATAGTAGTTACCTCAGTAGCTGGTTTAGAGTATGAGTTATCGACTAAAGAGCTATTTAAGTCTGCCCAATTAAAGATTGAAGTAAATGAAGAATATGATTTAGAGGACTTAAACCAACAATTCGTTCAAATGGGTTATATAAAAGATAAGTTGGTCGCCAAACCTGGTGACTTCGCCATTCGTGGTGATATCGTCGATATTTATCCACTTAATGTTGATAATCCTGTGCGAATCGACTTTTTCGGTAATCAAGTGGAAAAGATTAAATACTTCGATACGGAAACACAACGTAGTATTGAAGAATTAAAGACACTTGAGATCCTGCCAGCTCAAGATCGTATTGTAACTGATGAACAAGTTGAAAAAGGTTTGGCTAAGCTACAAAAAAGTTATGATCGTCAATTGAAGTCATCTGATGACAAAGATATCAAAGAGAATCTTCAAGTTAATTTTGGTCAGACAGTTGAAGAGTTGTCAGAAGGAATCCGTCCAGAAAATATCGGACGAATTGCTGATTATCTTTTTGAAAAGCCAAATAGTTTGTTAGATTACTTGGATACTGACGATATCATCATATTTGATGAATACAATCGCTTAATTGAGCAATCAAATGACAGTCAGGCTGAAAACCAATCGTGGTTGGCTAGTCAATTGGAATTTGGTAAAGCTCTACCAGAACAAAAGATTCGTCAAAATTTTGCTGATTTGATCAAAGAAAATAAATTAGCCCAAATATATTTGTCAGCTTTCCAACAAGGGATGGGACATATCCGCTTGGATCAGTTGCAGAATGTACCAGTCAGAACAATGCAACAATTCTTCAGCCAGATGCCACTATTGAAGTCAGAAGTTGAACGTTGGCAAAAGCAAAAGTACACCGTTTTATTAACGATCAGTAATGAAAAAAGAATTGCGGCTATCAACAACACACTGGTTGATTTCGGTATAAAAGCTACCTTAACGACTGCGGATAAAGTTATTGCAGATCAGACCCAAATTATGAATGCTACTTTGAGTTCTGGTTTTGAAATGCCTGAGCAAAAATTGGCCGTTATTACTGAAAAAGAACTTTTCAACAAACAGCCAAAGAAACGTCGTCATCAAACCTTGGCTAATGCTGAAAGATTGAAGAGTTATAACGAACTCAAACCAGGCGATTACGTCGTTCACGTTAACCATGGTATCGGTAAATTTATCGGTATGCAGACAATGGAAGTCGATGGTAAGCATCAAGATTACATTACAATTGAATATCGTGACGATGGCCGCCTGTTCATTCCTGTTACGCAGTTGGACATGGTGCAGAAGTATGTATCAGCCGAAGGTAAATCGCCTAAGATCAACAAATTGGGTGGTAACGAGTGGCAAAAGACTAAGCGTCGGGTTCAATCTAATATTGAGGATATCGCCGATGACCTGATTGATCTTTACGCTAAACGTGAGGCTGAAAAGGGCTTTGCTTTCCCTAAAGATGACTCCATGCAAACAGACTTCGACAACGCCTTTCCATATCCGGAGACACCGGATCAATTAAGGTCAGTTGACGAAATCAAGCGTGATATGGAAAAACCACATCCCATGGATCGACTTTTAGTTGGTGATGTTGGGTTTGGTAAGACCGAGGTGGCCTTAAGAGCTGCTTTCAAAGCTGTAGAAGCTGGCAAACAAGTAGTCTTTTTAGTGCCAACGACACTACTAGCTCAGCAACATTACGAAACAATGAAGGAACGTTTTGATGGTTTTCCAGTTGAAATTGGAATATTGTCACGTTTCCAAACTCGTAAGCAGAGTAAAGATACCATTGAGAAATTAGAATCCGGTTCGCTTGATATTGTTGTGGGAACCCATCGTCTACTTTCGAAGGATGTTAAATTCCACGATATCGGATTACTGATTATTGATGAGGAACAGCGTTTTGGTGTAAAACACAAGGAAAAGATTAAGCAGTTAAAGAGTAATGTCGATGTTTTAACTCTAACGGCTACACCGATTCCGAGAACTTTGAACATGTCGATGTTGGGTGTGCGTGATCTTTCTTTGATTGAAACAGCTCCAAGTAATCGTTATCCAGTTCAAACCTATGTAATGGAACAAAACTATCAAGTCATAGCTGGTGCAATTAAGCGTGAAATGGCTCGTGGTGGACAAGTATTTTACTTACATAATCGAGTTGAAGATATGGATCAGGTGGCAGATCAATTACAGGCTTTAGTACCAGATGCTAGGATTGCGACAGCCCATGGCCGAATGAATGAAACTCAAATGGAAGGCGTGATCTCTGATTATCTAGCTGGAGAGTATGATGTTTTAGTGACGACGACAATTATTGAAACAGGTGTTGATATGCCTAATACCAATACTTTAGTGGTTGAGAACGCAGATCGTTACGGATTATCACAGCTTTATCAAATCAGAGGCCGTGTCGGAAGATCTAATCGTGTAGCTTATGCTTACTTGATGTATCGTCCTAATAAGGTTTTGACTGAAGTTGGCGAACAACGTTTGGAAGCTATTAAGAATTTCACGGAATTAGGTTCAGGTTTCAAAATTGCGATGCGAGATTTATCAATTCGTGGTGCTGGTAACTTGTTAGGTAAACAACAACACGGTTTCATTGATTCAGTCGGATTTGATCTATATACCCAAATGTTAAATGATGCTGTAGCAAAGAAACGTGGTCACACTAAGGCTGAGAAGACTAATTCTGAGATCAATTTAGCTTTGGAAGCTTATTTGCCAGAGGATTACATTAGTGATCAACGACAAAAAGTTGAGCTTTACAAACGAATTCGTCAGATTGATTCCCTAGAGAACTATCAAGAAGTTAAGTCAGAATTGTTGGATCGTTTCGGTGATTATCCACAAGAAGTTGCCAACTTGCTTGATGTCAGTTTATTGAAGAATTCATTTGATGAGTCATTGGTAAATAGCGTTGTTATGCGTAATAAGAAAATTACGATTAAGTTTTCACGTAAAGCTGCTGACTATTTGACCGGAGATTTGGTATTTAAATTCTTGGCAAACACAACTATGAAAGCCAAAGTGAATAATAAGAATGGTGAATTCATGATTATTTTAGACGCTGACAGTGTCAAAAAAGATGAATGGTTCGCTCAATTGAAGGTATTCGCAGAAAAAATGGCTGATGGCTTTGATAATTTAAAGAAAGAAAAAATAAAAAACTAATATGCAAAAAGAAGTGTCGAGGGCGATAAAGGGGACTTGGATTTTGACGATTGCTTCACTGTTCTCAGAACTTCTGAGTGCAATCTATCGAATTCCACTGCAAAATATTGTAGGTGATCGGGGATACTTCATCTATCAACAGGTTTATCCAATTTATGGAATATTCTCGGTACTAGCTTTGTCAGGGTTACCAGTCGTGTTGTCGAAGGCCTTTGCACAGCAGAGAAATAACGCAGCAAAGAATAATTTATTGAAGAGGACTTTTGTCCTGTTAATGATTGCTAGTTGTGTGATTACTGCTTTGTTGTGGACGTCGTCTCGGTATTTAGCATTTTTAATGGGTGATCCGCGACTTTATTTAGAAGTCCGAGCTGTTGCTTTAACTTTCTTGTTGATTCCATTCGAGGCCAGTTTAAGAGGTTATTTTCAAAGTGACCTGTTGATGACACCCAGTGCTATTTCTCAAGTTTCTGAACAATTTTTGCGAATTGTCATTATTATTGGCAGTGCTTTACTGTTTGGTCACAATATTATTAATGTGTATCATATGGGAACACTGGCTAATGCTGGTGCCTTTATAGGTGGCTTATTAGCGGTTGGCATTTTAATAGCTACCTTTATGAAAAATAAGGATAATTTCTTAGCGTCTAAACAAGATGATGACGCAATTGAATTGGAACATGGTTTAGCCTTGGAAATTGTCTTGATTGTTGTGTTTACCGGAATCACGATTTTTTATCAATTTATCGATTCCTTTTCAATGATTCGCTTATTGATGCATGCGGGTATTTCTTTAGACCAAGCTGAAATTCAAAAGGGTGTCTTTGATCGTGGTCAGCCGTTGTTACAGTTAGGAATTGTGATATCACTGTCTTTTGTTTCAACGATAATGCCTCAATTAAAGGAAACTAATCGTCTAAAACAGAATAAAAAGACTATTTCTAAAATGGTACGTGTCTGTCTATGGCTATCAGGAGCTGAGACCGCTGGATTGATTGCGTTAATGCCACAGATCAATACGATGTTATTCACTAATACTAATGGTTCGAGAACTTTAAGTATTTATATGTTTTCAATTATCATCGTTTCCTTTATTAATTTATTAATTGCGGTTACCAGTGGTGATGATGAGAAGAACTTACATAAATTGGTATTGTTTGGGATGTCATTGATAGCCAAAGTTGCATTGAATATTATTTTTGTACCAAGATTTGGTATCGCTGGGGCAGCTTTAGCAACAGTACTCAGCGAATGCGTAATTTTGTTTGGAATCATGATCATATATGGTTTCAATCGGAGCTTTTTATCACTTGATAAAGGCTTCATCAAGAATTTAATTAAAGCCGGTTTAGCGATGGCTATCATTGTTAAACTGTTGGTTGTTATTTTGTCGTCAGGCTTTGTTATGACTAGATCGATAAGTATTTTGTTAAACGTTATAGCGATACCAGTCGGTGCTTTAGTATATTTAAGATTAACTAAGCGTTGGCGAATTTTAACTAAAGAAGAATGGGAAATTTTGCCCATGGGAAAATATATTACGAGATTTATGAAAATAGAGGATTAAAAATGAGATTAGACAAATATTTAAAAGTTACTAGAATTATCAAAAGAAGAACTGTAGCTAAAGAGTTTACCGATAATGGTCGTGCCAGCATCAATGGTCATGTAGCCAAATCGTCTAGTAATGTAGCAATCGGTGATGTGATTGAATTACATTTTGGTGAAAAGACAATGAAGGTGAAAGTTCTTAATATTAAGGAAACTACTAAGAAGAACGAATCCGAAGATATGTACGAAGAAATTTAGTAAACAATTAGAATAAGATTAAAATTAAGGATTTTTTTATTCAAATAATTGCGTAAACTTGTTATACTCAAAGTAATCATTTCTAGGGGAGTAGTGGTATGGAAGTACATAAATTAAATTCCAATGTTTCTGTATTGAAGCCTAAACAATCGCAAATGCCTCCAAAGCCAGGCCCTAATAATTACGCCAAAAAGGTTCATCGTCGACGTATGGCAGTGATAGGTATTGTTTTCGCAATTATTTTGGTAGTATTTGGTGTTCAGATTTTTAGTGCACACAAAACTTATGCCAATACCATGGAACAGATTGAAGTTAGTAAGACGAAGTTAAACAAGCAAAAATCCGTTCAAAGTGATTTGAAACTTGAAGTTGCACAACTTCATGATACGAATTATTTGGAAAAATATATTCGGGAAAAATATATGTATAGTAAACCTGGCGAACAAATTTATAATTTGCCTGGTGACGTAAAGACCACTACGATTCAAAAATAGGGAAAGGAATTATTTTTAATTAGATGACAGTTGAAGTAGGAGCTAAAACAGAAGGTAAAGTTACTGGAATTACAAACTTTGGGGCATTCGTTGACCTTGGAGAAGGACAAAGCGGAATGGTACATATCAGTGAAGTTGCTGATGGCTATGTCAAAGATATTCACGATGTATTGAGTGTTGGAGATACCGTAAAGGTTTTAGTTCTTAACGAAAAAGATCATAAAATTGCACTTTCAATCAAGCAGGCTTCCGATAAGCCTAAGCCAAAGTATCAGGCACATCGTTCTCACGAGCGTAATGAACGTAAACCACGTCCACATAAGCCTGAAAGTTTTGATGATATGATGTCAGGCTTTATGAAGGAAAGCGAAGAACGTTTAAGTACAATTAAGAAAAACACAGAAGGAAAACGTGGCGGTCGCGGTGGCCGTCGTAGTTAATAAAGTTTATGGTTGGGACATTGTCTCAACCTTTTTAATTTCGGGAGCTTGGTGACAAAATGGAGTTAGATGAAAAAATAGTCAACACTGTCA